>NZ_JBXWSP010000004.1:0-803828 GCF_059613485.1 Ruegeria sp. CRTD044
AAACCATCGTCCAGATGGACCAAAGGCCGGCGATGCACTAACACTCGAACTGGACCACTCGGGTGGGGCTGATCAGTCCTCGATGGCCTCGCTCAGAAACGCGTCCGGTTCGAACTGGCTGGAAAGCGCGTTCGAAAGCTCGGGTAGCTCGTCTTTGAGGTCGTCTGTCACTGGATAAAGCCCGCTTCCCACTATCTATTCTCGCATCAAGATGCGTGCGGTTGACCGGGGCGGCCAAGTGAGTCACCGTGAGTTGGGGGTGAGTTTGCAGTGAACCAAGCCAATGATTTATCGATAGATCAAGATGTTGGGCAACCATCACCAGACCTGGTCCGGCAGGCGCTGCGTGACGTTGTTGCCAGCGCCGAGTTCCAAACTTCGCCCCGGCTTCAGCAGTTTCTGACCTATGCCGTCGAGGAAGCCCTCGCCGGTCGCGGTTCCCAGATCCGCGGCAAGGCCATTGCCGTCGAAGTGTACGGGCGCAGCATTGATGGTAGCGGCGGTCGAAATCTGGTTCGGGTAGAGGCCAGGCGACTACGGCGTTTGCTGCGTGAGTTTTACGAAGACCATAGGGACGGCAAGGGCGTTCGGATCTTCGTCGATCCTGGCGGATACAAGCCGCGGTTTTCACACCAAGCTTCCCTGGATGATCCGAAGTCGGACTTGGCAAGCCACGGCCCGACCGGCGGACCCAGGCACCTGCGTGGACTTCTGTTGGTCGGGCTGGGCGTTGTGACCATGATCGTCATGCTGGGCATGTGGCTGAGACCCGGCAATGACGAGGTCGGGCAACCCTCCAACACCACCCGGCAGGCCGCACGGGCTGCGCTTGGTCAGCAATCGCTTGCCAGACTCCAGGCGGCCAACCTGGCGGATCAGGCGCGGGGGATGTTCTTTCCGGTCTTCGATGTCAAACGCCAGCAGATCGCCCTGGGAATGTTTCAGCATTCCACCGAACTCGACCCGGCCTTGCCCGATGGCTATGCGGGAATGGCTCAGGTCTTGGCCACACTGGCTCTGCTGTCTCAAGACGAGGACACACGAGATGATCTGTTGCGCCAAGCATCCGAGATGTCAGGGACGGCGCTTGAGTTGTCCCCGTCGGGTGCTTGGGCCAACGCCTCGAACGGTTGGCGATTGGCGGTGTCGGGCGACGCGGATGAGGCTTTGAAATATGCGCGCCTGTCTGCTGAACTAGCGCCTGAAGATGGCCATGTTCTGGACCTTGTCGGGATTGCCGCCCTGATTGCGAACGAGCCTGAACTTGCGGCCGAGGTCAGTAATCCGACGCGGGTCAGATCCGGATCCGGCCGATTTGGGGCGAGAAATATCTGGGGGGTATCCCAGCTTGTGCTCGGGAACTACGAAAACGTTGTCGAAGCCTTTCAGGGCGCACCGGCTGCTGGAGCACCCGTAAGCGGGCCATCACTTTTGTTCCAGGCCGTCGCACATGATCAGCTGGGCAATTTTGACGAAGCGCAAAGACTTGTTGATGAGTTGGACGCCACGTGGCCGGATTTTCCGTTCGAATTTCTGGTACAAAGGATCTTTCCGGGTGATGCCGATATGCGGAAGAAGATACTCGAATCTCTGGCGAAGTACTGACAAGCCCGTCGCAGCCTGCGCCATTTAGAAGTCCTTAGGTTCCAACTGATGGCTTCGTGCGCGGCCCAGCTCGGCGTTGACGTTTCGGCGCGGTGCTGCAGTCCTTCGTCGGCTTTGGGGGAAATTTGCGGCAAACTTCTCTTGACCTTCCAGCGCGGGAATGGGGCAGACAGTCCGCCCGAAACTATGCGCAGGGCGGCATAACCGGCAGGTCAAGCAGGATTGATCAGTGTCAGACCGGTTTTGTGTCGCCCGCGCCAAGCCAAAAAACAACCGAGTGAAACGAGCCGATGAACAAACTGACGCTATTGGTAGGCGGCGTTCTGATCACAGGCGCTGCCGTGTTCGCCTGCAACCTCAGTCAACAACCTGCGGGCCATTCGATGGAGGTGCCCGACACCTCGTCGCTGTCGCAGGGGGATCCGATCGCGCAAGTCAGCGTGCCGGCGACGTTCAGTGAACCGGCGCAGATGGGCAAGGTTGCCTTTGACGTCAAATGCGCTGTCTGCCATGGGGCGAATGCCACGGGGCTGGAAGGGCTGGCGCCGCCGTTGGTACACAAGATCTACGAGCCCAGCCACCACGGGGACGAGGCCTTTCAGCGGGCGGTTCAATATGGTGTTCAGGCCCACCACTGGCGCTTTGGCGACATGCCGCCGGTCGCTGGCTTGACCCGTGCAGACGTGCAGGGCATCGTTGCCTATGTCAGGGAACTGCAGCGCGAGAACGGGATAAACTGAACCTTGCACAGCTGGGCGGACAGGATGATCGGACGGTGGATTCTGGCCTTGGGCCTGGTTCTGGCCGGTACTCTGGTGTTCTCGGAACCCGCCTTTGCGCATGGGGGCGATGGGGGCACACATGCCGTCGTCGATCTGGGAGCACCCGACCCCGATCACGTCGAAAAGGGCCACCCGGGCCATTGCCACGGCGGGGCCTTCTGCAACGGCGTGGCAATGACCGTCGCCGCGCCAGTCCTTTCCGCGCTGGTATCAAGGATCAGCCGTCGTGCCATCCCACCGGGCCGGTACCGGATGCTGCCGGTGGCCCTGTTCGATCCGCCCCCGCCACGCGCCGTGTCCTGAGTCATTAAAGGCCCCTTTCGGTGGGCGAGTTGAAGCAGACATACAGGACAAGACGATGACCCTTTTCAAACTGACGACGGGCGCCGTGCTGGCGTCGATGATTGCCGTGACCGCCCTGGCGCATGGTGGCGCCACCGGGATCGTGAAGGAACGGATGGACGGCATGTCCGCCATGAAGGACGCCATGAAGACCCTGACGCCGATGATGCAGGGCAAGACGCCCTATGACGCCGCCACCGTCCGGCGCGCAGCCGAGGCGATCGGCCGCCATGCCGGCGACAGCATGACCCGGCTGTTCCCCGAGGGCAGCGACGGCATGCCCTCCGAGGCCAAACCCGCGATCTGGCAGGACTGGGACGCCTTCGCCGAACTGGCCGAACAGCTGCAGACCTATGCCGAGGGGCTGGCCCTTGCGGCCGACAACGGGCTGATGATGGCCGGTGCCGGGCAAGGGTCCGGCATGATGGGCGGGTCGGGCATGATGGGTGGCGCCTCGATGATGGGGGGCGGGGCCATGATGGGCGGAACCCCCGGGCGCGAGGAGTTGTCAGAGATGCCCGCCGATGGCGTGTTCATGATACTGGGCCAGACCTGCTCGGCCTGTCACACGCGGTTTCGGTCGGAATAGGGGATTTCGATGAAACGCATCTATCGTCTGGGCCTTGCCTCTGCCGTACTGGCTGCGGCGGGGCTGGTCGCCGTGATCGCGTGGCCGATCGGTTTGACGCCGCAACTGCCCGACGTGGCGGGCGAGGTTGACCGCGGGGCCTACCTGGCGCGGGCGGGCGGTTGCATCGCCTGCCACACCAACTTCGCCGAAGGTGGCGCGCCCCTGGCCGGCGGCGTCAAGCTCGAGACGCCCTTTGGCACGCTGTATTCCCCGAACCTGACCACCGACCCGGACCACGGCATTGGCGGCTGGACGATCGAGGAATTTGCCAAGGCTGTGCGTCAAGGCGTGGCGCCGGACGGGCAGCCCTATTACCCGGCCTTCCCGTACCCGTTCTACGCCGATTTCACCGATCAGGACATCGCCGACCTGTGGGAGGCGTTCCAGACCGTGCCGCCGGTGGCCACGCCGTCCCGCGCGCAGGAGATGGCCTTTCCCTTCAACCAGCGCTGGGGGCTGAAACTGTGGCGCGCGGCGTTCCTTGAGCCGCCGCACACCGATCCGGTCCCCGGCAAAGGCGATGTGTGGAACCGCGGCCGGCTGCTGGTCGAAGGCGTCACCCACTGTGCCGCCTGCCACACCGGGCGCAATCTGCTGGGCGCCCGCAAGTCGGATACAGAGCACTTCAAGGGCAGTGATGCACTGCCGGGCGGTGACAAGGCGCCGGCCATCGACTCTGAAATCCTGCAGATGGGGGGCTGGACGGTCGAAAGCCTGGCCTATGCCCTGCGCACCGGCATCATGCCCGACGGTGACGTATTCGGCGGCGCAATGGGTGAGGTCGTGACCTACGGCACCAGCTTCCTGACGGACGAAGACCGCCGCGCCATGTCAACTTATCTGCTCGATGACCATGATGGAGGGTGAAAAGGTGGAGGTGCTGCGCCGATCGATCTCGCCAATGATGAAATGGGGTACACCGGTGGCCGTTGTGATCATCGGTGTAGCCAGCGCTCATTGGTGGATGTCGAAAGGGGTGCCTGACGGTGCATTCGGCGATCCGCTACGTGGGGCGGCGCTTTATGCCGAGAACTGTGCATCGTGTCACGGGGCCAACCTGGAGGGTCAGCCCGATTGGCAAACGCCTGATGCGGACGGCGTCCTGCCAGCCCCGCCGCATGATCGAACCGGGCACACCTGGCATCATGGCGATGGCCTATTGTTCGATTATACCAAGTTGGGCGGCGAGGAGATGCTCAAGCGAATGGGAGTCTCGGGGGTCAAAAGCGGAATGCCGGGATTTGCCGACAGCCTGTCCGATCAGGATATCTGGGACATTCTCGCGTTCATCAAGAACAGCTGGCCCGAAGGCGAACGCGCGATTCAACGCCAACGCACCGAGGCGGAACATCAGGCAGGCAACTGACTATTGGCCGGGGTGGGCGCGTCAATTCTGTGTCTGCCCAAGTCGGTGGGGCGAGATCACTACTCGCCTCCCCGCGGCTGGGTCCCGTACAGGCCCACCCTACGAGGCAAGCAGACCAGAAAGTTTGAGCGCCCCGGACTGCAGCAGTGGCAGGAATTGCTTCAGGCTTGTCAGATCGTGACGTTGTGTGGGTGCGTGCACGGACAGAGTGGCCGCAAGCCGGTCATTCTCGTCAAAGACCGGAACCGCGACGGCGGCCATGCCGGGCATGAACTCCTCGTCGTCGGTCGAGTAACCGTTTTGGGCAATTTTGGCGATCTCGGCACGCATGGCCTTGGGGTCAGTAATGGTTTTCTCGGTGTTTGCGGTCAGTCCGCGCGCCGAGAGAAACCCATCCAAGGTGTTTCGGCGCAGGGTCGACAGGTACATCTTTCCGCTTGCTGTGCAGTGGAACGGCACCTGGGTCCCGATCGGCAGCTGGATTCGCAGCGGCCATTTGGTCTCGACCCGGTCGAGATAGATCATCCCCTCGCGGTCGGGGATGGCCAGGTTGCAGGTCTCTCCAATTTCGTCGGCTACTCCGCGCAGAATGGCCAGCCGGGCCGTGCGCAGATGTTCGGACGAAACGGTGTTCACGGACATCTGCCGCAACCGGGGGCCGGGCCCATAGGACCGGCCGTCCAGATCTCGTTGAAGGAACCCTTCGGCCTCGGCCGTCTGCAGCAGCCGGTGGACCGTCGGCTTTGCCAGACCCAACGCTTCGATCAGGTCTGCCGGTTTGACCGCGACCCCGCGCCGCGCGACCTCTTCCAAGATCAGCAACAGGCGCAGGTTCGTTGGAATCTGGGTGTCCTTGTCTTGTGTGTCCGTCGCGGTCATCCGGCTACAGTCTAGTTTTTCGGCAGCAGTATCAAGGCCAGATCAGGCACCAGTGACACCAGAATCCAGACCGAGAGCAACGCCACCAGATAAGGCACCGTATACCGCAGAAGCCGGAAATACGGCACGCCTGTAACTCCCGAGGCAACATACAGGTTCAGCCCGTATGGCGGCGTGATGAAGCCAATGGATGCTCCGACAAGGAAGATCACCGAAAAGTGGATCGGATCAATCCCGACCGAAGCTGCGATCGGTGCCAGAATCGGAGCCAGAATGATGGTCACCGGCAGGCTTTCCAGAACCATGCCCGAGAAAAACACGATCACCATCGAGGTGAACAGAACAGCATGGTAGCCCCCCATCGAGGTCACGAAATTGCCGATTGTTTCCTGGGCACCCAGCAGGGAAAGGATCTGCTGCATCACCACCGAGATGGCAATCAGAGGCGCCAGGATCCCGGTGATCTGTGCCGAACGGATGACGATTGACGGGATCTCGGGGATCGTGAAGCCCTCGACCACCAGCATTTCGGCAAAGCTCTTGTCCGTTGGGGAAACATCGTCGCGGGCGCCCATGATCCGGTTGATCGGATAACTCACCAGCCCGGCGATGACGCAGAAGCCAACGGTGACCCCGGCGGCCTCGGTCGGAGAGAACTTGCCGGTGTAGATGCCCCACAGCACAAGCCCGATGGCAAAAAAGCCCAGCCACGCGCCGAAGGCGGTTTTCAGAACGCGGTTCAGCTGCAGCGGGATCAGGTGACCCCAGCCGTTCATGCGGCAGATGATCCAGCAGGCAAACTGCATCCCGATCACCATCAGCGCGCCGGGCAGGATGCCGGCCACGAACAGCTCGGAAATCGGCAGGTTCATCAGGAAGCCATAAACGATGAAGATGATTGATGGTGGGATGATGATCCCGACAGTGCCGCCCGCCGCGGCGGTCGCGGCGCTGAAGCGTTCGTCATACCCGCCCTTGACCATCTCGGGGTGCAGCATCGATCCGATCGTGGCTGTCGTGGCCGAGTTCGACCCCGAGATCGCTGCGAACAACCCGCAGGCCCCAAGCGAAGCCATCGCCAGACCGCCGCGTATCCAGCCGAGACAGGCATAGGCGAAATCGCTGAGCCTTCGGGCGATACCCGACTTGTTGATCAGGTCTCCGGTCAGGATGAACAGGGGCATGGCCAGCAGCGCGAAGCCCTTGTTGAACACGTTCAAAAGCTCAGCGCCCATGTTGTCGAGCGTCAGGCCCAGAACAAACGAGCAGCCGATCACCCAGTAGCCTATGACCAGAAGGACCGGCACGCCCAACATGAACAGGAATGTCACGCCGAGCGAAATCAAAGTAACCCAAGTTCCGTCTGCCATCAGTCTGCCCCGATCACGGCCTGCTTGATCAGCGGCTCGCCTGTTTTGAAGTTGCGCAGATCGTCCGCCAGGTTCTGGAACACTCGGCCGACCATAAGAAAGAATGACAACGGTGCCGCCAGCAGGAACCACCACTGCATGACGTTGTCCGTGCCCAGAACGATCTGGAAGTTGGACGCTGACAAAGCCACCAGCCGCGACGTGGTCACGATGACGATGACCGCGAAGATGAACCACAGCACCGCGTCCAGGATCAGGCAGGCCAACTGCCCGCCGCGTGGCATCGCGGTCCGGAATTCGCTGAAGCTCAGATGCGTTCTGAGGCGCACGTTGTAGGAGGCCCCGAACCACGCCATCACCATGAACAGCAAGGGCGGAATCGTTGTGGACCAGGGTTCCTGGTCATTGAAGACGAACCTGTCGATCACGCCCCAGAAGATGATCAGCGCAATGGCCAGATAGGAATACACCATCACGGATCGTTCCAGATGGCGCTCGATGAAGGGAACCTTGCGATAGATCAGCATGACCAGAAGCCCGCCCAGCGCAGCGACGACGGCGCCGACAACCCACGCTGCGTCGGACTCCAACGCTGATTGAATTTCAAAGGAATCCTGGCTGAGAAAGGCGCTGAATATCGCGCCAATGTCTGCCCAAAATGACATGAACCCCGTCCTCCCAGTCGGTCTTCGGTTGAACCGGCCCACGCGGGGCCGGTTCAAATCAGTTTATCAGGCTTGGCCCATCCACCAACGGCGCGGCTCGACATTTTCCGGCAGGGTGTCTGCCGGGATCTCGCGCGCGATGTCGTAGATCTCCTGATAGGTGTCGATGCCGCCGGCCCACTTGTTCAGGCGCTCGCGCCATTCCGCCCAGGGTTCCGGGTTGAAGTTCGGGGCACACATTTCCTCGGCCAGCTTGATTTGGTCGTCCGGCAGGAAGGCGGCACGCACACCGTTCTCGGCAAAGATCGTGTTGGGCAGCTGCGGATCCGAGAAGCCGACCGTGTTCAGCAGCGCGGCTTCGTTTGCACCCTGGATCAGGGCCTGCGTGAAGTAGGATGATTCCATGACCGCATCCTGCAACTCGCCGCCCAGGCTGTCGAAGACCTTGGCCGACATCGACGTGTGTTCGGTACCGCAGAAGAACTTGAGGTTGACCGACTGGGAAACGACCGGCGCCATGTTCGCATAGGCCACCGCCGATGCCCAAGTTTCGGCACCATCGATCAGACCGGTCTTCAGCGCATCCAGCGTCTCTTCCCAGGCCACTGGAACAGGGTTCAGGTTCAGCAGTTGCATCGCGATTCGACCCAGCTGAGTGCCGGTCACGCGGTTCTTGGTGCCAAACAGCTCTTCCAGTTTCGTGACGGTGGGCTTGTCCGCAAAGGTCGACCCCATCTGCAGCCCGCGCAATTCGCAGTGGGTGAAAAGGAACTTCAATCCATGGCGCTTCTCGAGCGGCTCGCGCAGGATCCGCTGGCTGGCGGGGCTGTAGAAGAAATGATACTGCGCCGCGCGGCTTGGGAACATGTAGGCATAGTCCAACACGTTCAGATAGGGTGCGCCACCGGCCGAGTTCTGGGTCGAGGCCGCGTAAATGTCCACGATACCCTGCTGGGTTTTCTCGACACAGCTCAGCTGACCGCAGATCTGGTTGTCGCCGATGAACTCGATGCGAATCTCACCGTCCGTGCGCTCTTCGAGGTCGCGGGCGAACTCGATGGCGCCGGCCCGTTCGATGAGAAGGTTGCGCGTGTTGAAGCCTGCCGCACCGAATTTCAGCGTATGCTTAGGCTCTTTCGAGAACCGTTTTTCATACGTGGATTCAGCCGCCTGCGCGAGATTGGCAAGGCTCATGGCCCCACCGAAACCCCCTGCTGCCAGCAGAGTGGAACTCATGCCATAGCGTCCGGCAACGCGGAAAAAGTCCCGCCGTGAAATGCCACTTAACTTTCGTCCGATCTCCATTGCTATCCTCCCGTTTCGCAATTATTGAGACGTTTTGTATCAAAAAATGCTAGCTTAATTCATGCATCTTGCATAGGATTTTTTTAGCAACTTCGGGAGGAGCCGATCATGGAAGTGGACTATGTGATTGTCGGTGCCGGTTCTGCGGGATGTGTCATCGCCAATCGGCTTAGTGCTGATCCCCAAACCAAAGTTGCATTGATCGAGGCGGGCGGACCAGACACCAACCCGTGGATTCACATCCCGGTCGGGTACTTCAAGACCATGCACAACCCCTCGGTCGATTGGTGCTATCGGACCGAGCCTGACCCGGGATTGAATGGGCGTTCCATTGATTGGCCGCGCGGCAAAGTGTTGGGCGGGTCGTCGTCGTTGAACGGGCTTCTCTACGTTCGCGGACAAAAAGAGGACTATGACCGCTGGCGCCAGATGGGAAATGTGGGGTGGGGCTGGGACGATGTTTTGCCCCTGTTCAAACGCAGCGAAGATCAAGAGCGTGGAGAGGATGAGTATCATGGCGTAGGTGGGCCATTGTCCGTCTCCAATATGCGCATACAGCGCCCGATCTGCGATGCCTGGGTCGCTGCGGCACAGGCCGCAGGCTATCCGTTCAATCCCGACTACAACGGCGCCAATCAGGAGGGTGTCGGGTATTTTCAGCTGACCACGCGCAACGGGCGACGTTGCAGTGCGGCCGTCGCCTATCTCAAGCCCATCCGCAACCGTCAGAATCTGATGATCGTCACGCGCGCGTTGGTGACGCGGGTTGCCATGGACGGCAAGCGCGCAACTGGCGTTGTTTACCGCGATCGGTCGGGCGAAACCAAAACGGTGAAAGCCCGGCGCGAGGTCATCCTGTCCGGAGGGGCAATCAACTCTCCGCAGATCATGATGCTGTCAGGCATTGGAGACCCCGATCATCTGAAGGCAAACGGAATCGAACCCGTTCACGCCTTGCCGAACGTCGGCAAGGGGCTGCAGGACCACCTGCAGGCGCGTCTGGTATTCAAGTGCAACGAGCCGACCCTGAACGATGAGGTGCGAAGCCTGTTCAACCAGGCCCGCATCGCGCTGAAATACGCGTTGTTCCGGGCCGGTCCTATGACCATGGCGGCCAGTCTGGCAACCGGTTTCATGAAGACCCGTCCCGATGTTCAAACCCCGGACATCCAATTTCACGTTCAGCCCTGGTCGGCGGACAGCCCGGGCGAAGGCGTGCACCCGTTTTCGGCCTTCACGATGTCGGTCTGCCAACTCAGGCCGGAAAGTCGTGGAGAGTTGCGGTTGGATGGACCGGACCCCGCCAGCTATGTCAAAATCATCCCGAATTATCTGTCGACAGAGACCGATTGCCGAACGATCGTCGCTGGCGTCAACATCGCTCGCAACATTGCGCGCCACAATCCGTTGGCCTCAAAAATCTCCGAGGAGTTCCGACCGACGGCCGATCTGTCCTGTGATGACTATGAAGGTACGTTGGACTGGGCGCGCTCGAATACGGTGTCGATCTATCATCCGACCGGAACCTGTGCGATGGGCACGACCGACGCCGCCGTTGTCGGTCCTGACTTGAAGGTGAAGGGGATCGAGGGGTTGCGCGTTGCGGATTGCTCGATCATGCCGGAAATCGTCAGCGGAAACACCAATGCGCCCGCCATCATGATCGGTGAGAAAGCCAGCGATCTGATCGCGGGACGCGGCTGACACGGAGTCTGTGGGTCAGTTATTGGTTGGGTAAGGTCAGAGGGTCATTCGACGGGCAATCCGAATACCGCGATTGCTGCGCCAAGAATGCAGAACAGTGCAAACACCAACGCGCGGAGGGGCAGGTTCTGCTGAGACGCCGACCGTGCTGCGATGCCCGCTTGCAGCGCGTAGTAGGCTGCAAAGGCGCGCGACGCATAGCTGATGATTTCAAAGACATTCGATATCCAGGTCAGTATCAATCCGACGCCGACCAGAACGGTATAGGCGGTCCGTTCAGAGACGCGTCCGCCTGAAATCTCGGACAGCAGTCCACCGGACCCGCTGGTATCCGCGACGGCGGCGCTGAACTGGGCTGACAGGGCCGCAATAACCAGAAGGACGGGCAGAATCGGGGCGACGACTTGCATCAGGTCAATGATTGCCGTTTCGTCCAGAACCAAGCCACCCGGTTCGACCGAATAGGTCAACAGGCCGATATAGATCAGGTAAACCGCGCTTGCGATCAACTGGGCCCACCGCATGGAGCGAATGCGGGTTTCCGCATCATAGGCGTGGCCGAGGTAGCGCGAGGTCTCAAATCCCTGCACGGTGACGATCAGCCCGGCCAATAACATGAACGCGTGCGAGCCGCGCTCGGCCGGCGGGTCAAAGACAAGCGCATCTTGGCTGTATTGCTCAGCAAAATACGTGGCAAGTCCGACAAGCAGCCCGGCGATGATTGCCAGTTTCAGGCCGACTGAAATCTGCTCCAACCGTTCCAGCGCGGAAAACCCCCGGGTGCAGCCAACGAAAAGGATCAGCACAAGTACACCAGAGGTCACAAGGCGGGCATGAAACGCGTCGTCCACTTGGGTCAGGCTCACGCCAAACGAGCCGAACAGGTTCAGGTAGTAGGCGACCGATATGAAGTAGGCAAAAGCCAGGCTTGCCGACGCGACCCTTTCGGCCCGCTCGATACCGGCGCCGCGGTCGGGTCTGTGCGCAATGTCGCGGATGTTGTATCGAATTGCGCTTCCGAACCCCCAGGCCGCGGCGCAGAGGCCAAGCATGGCCAGAGGGGCCAGATCGCCAAAACTGACGTCCAGGATTGGACCAAGAACAAGGAACCCGCTGCCGATGATCGACGCCAACGGGGTGATCGAGGCTCGCCACATCCGGGAATTGGCGACACGCGGCCAAACCAGAATGGCCAAGACCACCACGATCGCGGACAGGATCAGCGTATTCTGCAACTCGGTCGTCAAGGGAACGGTTCTGCCTCGCTAGTGCTCGTCGGGACGCCGCTGGTGGGGGGCAATCGCTGAGGGGCGATCATGGTATGTATACCGGCATCCTAGGTCGCTCAGATTTACCAATCAGCGGTATCCCGTTCAACTCTGGCGCTTGGTTGTGTCGAGATCCATCGCCGGATCTGAAGCCTGATGGCTGGCTGTCAACGTTTTGTTGCGTCGCTCGTGCAAGGTCTTCCGGCACGCAAATATGACGTGACGTGCCGGGGTATGAGTTGGACATTTCGCGTGTAATCCATCAGGTTCCGGGCAACACAGCTCCGGTCGCTCGGCCCAGCCATTGCCGCGGTCGGCGCGCAGCATTCGCAGGTTGAACCAGATGCAGTATCACAACAAACCCTATGATCAGCTCAACATCGGGGACACGGCGGAACTGAAACGTTTGTGCACCGAGGATGACTTTTATGCCTTTGCCGCGAATTCGGGCAATCACAACCCGCTGCACCTGGCCCATGAGGACGGGGATGGAGACGACCGGCCCGAGGCGGTGGCGCCATCGCTGTTCGTGGGCGCGCTGATCTCGGCGGTTCTGGGAAACATCCTTCCCGGGGCCGGGACGCTTTACAAATCGCAACAGTTCGACTTCGTGGGCCGTGCCATGGCAGGGGACGAGCTTTTGGCGCGTGTGGTCGTCATCGAAAAGCGCGCCAACCGCGAGGTGGTCTTGGATACCACCGTCACCCGATGCAGGGATGACGCGGTCATCGTCAGCGGCAAGGCCGTGGTAATCGCGCCGGACCGCGCCCTGTCGTTCCGCGAAATCGAGGTTCCCGGCCTGATCGTTCAGCGGCACCGTCACTTCGACGCATTGCTGGAGAAATCCCGGCCGCTGGATCCCATCCCGACCGCCGTCGTTGCGCCGGAGGACCCGAACTCGCTGGGCGGCGCGATCCTGGCTGCGCGGGAAACGATCATTGAGCCGATACTTGTTGGTCGCCCGGACCTGATCGGGCAGGCGGCGCAGGAACTGGGCGAAAGGCTGGATGGTTTCGAGATTGTCGCCGCGGAAGAGCACAGCGAAGCCGCGCGCATCGCCGTAGACCTTGTGGTCGAAGGCCGGGCCGGGGCGCTGATGAAGGGGCATCTGCACACCGATGATCTGCTGAGGGCCGCATTGCGGAAGGATCAGGGATTGCGCGCGGGCCGACGCTTTACCCATGTTTTCGTCATGGACGTGCCCGGGCAACCGCACCCGCTGCTGGTGACCGACGCCGCGATCAACATCGAGCCCGACCTGCAAACCAAGATCGACATTACCCAGAATGCGATTGATCTGGCGATCTCGATTGGGATGGAAACGCCCAAGGTCGGCGTGCTGTCGGCGGTCGAGACGGTGAACCCGGCCATTCGGTCCTCGATCGACGCGGCGTTGCTGTCCAAGATGGCTGAACGTGGCCAGATCAAAGGGGGCTTGGTCGACGGTCCGCTGGCCATGGACAATGCGGTCAGCATGGCCGCAGCACGGATCAAGGGGATCGTCTCGCCAGTGGCCGGACAGGCCGACATACTTGTGGTTCCGAACCTGGATGCGGGCAACATGCTGGCCAAACAGCTGACATATATCGCCAACGCCGAAGCGGCAGGGGTTGTTCTGGGGGCGAAGGTGCCGATCATCCTGAACAGCCGCGCCGACGACGACAAGGCGCGTTTGGCATCCTGCGCCGTGGCTGCCCTGCACGCCGCCCGCATTGCCGGGGGGCGGTCATGAGCCATGTCATCACGCTGAACGCGGGCTCGTCCTCTCTGAAGTTCGGGCTGTTTTCGTTGCCATCCGATGACCCGGTGGCAATCTGCACCGGAATCGTGGACCGCATCGGCAGCGCTGGCGCGACCATCCGCGCCAAAACCTCGGATGGCCGCACGTTGGGCGGTGATGTCGTAGACGGGATTGCCGATCATCACGAGGCCCTGAACCATGTTCTGGACCTCATCATCCAGCAGTTTCCCGCGGCCAATATTGCGGCCGTCGGCCACCGCATCGTTCATGGTGGTCCTGACCACGATCAACCGATCTTGCTGACGCCGGAAAGCCTTGCGGCGCTTGACGAACTCTCACCGTTTGCGCCATTGCATCAACCCTACAACCTCAGCGGCGTTCGTGCCTCGGTCGAACGGTTCCCCGATGCGGTGCAGGTTGCCTGTTTCGACACCGCCTTTCACCGCAGTCACCCCTGGGTCAACGATACGTTTGCCTTGCCGACCGAGTATTATGACAAGGGCGTTCGCCGCTATGGGTTTCACGGCCTCAGCTACGAATACATCTCGGGTCATCTGGCCAAGACCGCGCCGCTGCTGCATGGCGGCCGGGTCATCGTGGCGCATCTGGGCAACGGCGCGTCGATGTGCGGTATGATCCACGGTCGCTCGGTCGGGTCCAGCATGGGGTTTTCGGCTATAGACGGTCTGCCTATGGGAACCCGATGCGGCCAGTTGGACCCCGGTGTCGTTCTCTACCTCATGGACCAGAAGGGCATGAGCGTGGATGAGATCACCGAACTTCTGTATCGTAAATCCGGCCTGCTGGGTCTGTCCGGTCTGTCCAGCGACATGCGCACGCTGGAAAAGTCCGACAGCGGCAGCGCGCGCCGGGCCATCAGCTATTTCAATTTCCGTGCGCGGCGTGAACTCGGTGCCCTTGCGGCTGTGCTGGGTGGGCTGGATGCGGTGGTGTTCACTGGTGGGATCGGCGAGAACTCTGCGCTGGTGCGCGAAAGGATTTGCGTCAACATGGGGTGGTTGGGGATTGAACTGGACCATGATGCCAACACGGACCACACCCGGATCATCTCGACACCGCTGTCCCGGGTTCAGGTCATGGTCATCCCCACCAACGAGGAACTGGTGATCGCCCGTGCGGCTGCTCGTTTCGTCTATCCACACATGTACGAGACGCTTTTGGACAAAGCGAGCCCAGCCGCGCCACTCCCGGCCGATGGTTCGGGGCCTGAGTGATCAGGCGCTGGACGTCAGCAAAGGATTTTCGGCGAATTTTTTGCAAAAAGTGTCTCTCTACGGGAAACCCCCAATTTCGGGCATAGGTGGGCTGGGCTATTGTCTGATTAACCAAGGTCAAACTTGGCCTACCACTTTCCCCGAAGAGGGGCTGGCTACCTACCCCCTCAGCCGGCCCCTCAAAAAACCCCCAGAAATCAGTTGAATCCCTTGGCAGCCAAAGCCTTAGAGCCCGGTGCCAGATAAGCCTGTGATGCGCAGTGCCAGGTCAGGGAGGCGCGCAAAGTCGTCGAAGCTGGCCAAATGGGGGAGTTCCGAGATCGGCGACTTTCGATACCCTTCCGAATACAGAAGAAATGGGACTTGGGCACGTTGGGCGGTTTCTGCGTCTACTTCGCTGTCGCCCACAAAGACACGCGCGTCGTTTGTGCCCAGTGCCTCGAACGTGGCGGACAGGTGGGCGGGGTCGGGTTTGCGAGATTTCAAAGTATCTCCGCCGATCACCACGTCGAAGAACTGCGCCAGATCCAGAACCTCAAGGATGTGCCGCGCGGGCGCTTCCGGTTTGTTGGTGCAGACCCCTAGCGCGATATCTGCAGCCCGCAGTCGTCGCAGAGCATCTTTTACACTTGGATAAGGCCTGGTCGTTGCACTTGATGCCTGGTTGTAATGGTTGAGCGTGCCCTGTGTCAGTTCGGAATGGCGCTCGATGCTCAGTCCGCAGTGGAGGATCACGCGCTCAACCAGCTTGGGCAAGCCATTGCCGACGAATCCCCGGATCGTTTCCTCGGGCAGGGGCGCATGGCCCTGATCGGCCAGCATCCGGTTCGCTGCCGCCGCAATGTCGGCGAGGCTGTCTACCAGCGTGCCATCCAGATCAAACACGATTGCCGCCGTCATCTCCGCTCCCGTCTCTCAGTGTCGAGACCCGGCCTAGCGGGCCTGCCGCAAGGGCGCAATGGTTCGGTGTGCGAATAGCAGGAAACCGGCTCTTGACATACCTTAGTATTTTTATCAGATTAAGCGCGAAGACACGCAGCCAACCCGGTTCCGGGCCAGCCAGATCCACGAAAACCGAACGGAAAAGGCGCTTTGCCTGAACACAACCGGAGATGACCCGATGAACGCGCAGAACCCGAATCCGACCCAAGCCTATGCCGTTTCGATGCTGCCGGCCCACAAGGCCGAGGATCTGACGCAGGGCGGCAACCTGGCCCATATCGAACTGGGCGACCAGCTGTACACCCTGCGCATCACCCGCGCGGGCAAATTGATCCTGACGAAATGAGCGGCGCATCGACCCGGGGCGGCGCCCCGGTCGGGCGGCTGGCGGATCTGACCCCGATCGAGGCTGGCGCCGTCATGTACCTGCGGATGTGGAGCGACGGCGCCGCCGGCCGTGCCGACGCGGCGCATGATTTCGACATCGCGCTGGGCGCCGATCATGGGCAGCTGGCCATGCTGGCGCTGGATCGTCTGTGCAGCCTGTGCGCCCATCACGGCCGCCGTCCCCTGATCCGGCACGGGCTGGGCTGCACCTGCCTGGGCGCGGACGAAAGCTGTTTCGCGCAGATGATCGCCGCGGCCTCGGAAGGGGCGCGCGAGGATGCGATGATGCTGGCCGCCTTGATCGTACGCCCCGATTTCGCGCCCGCGCTGGCGTCGCTGTCCGAAGAGTTCGGGCTGGCCCTGCGGCGTATGACCACCGCCATCCCATTGCCGAGCACCGGCCATCAGACCCCCTCGGCCGTGCTGCACTGACAGCGCGGTTCAGTGCCTTGGCCGGATCCGGCCAGGGCGTATCTCAGCAGCAGCCGCACCCGTCATGGTGATGGGTGTGGTCGCAAACCGGGGCAGGGGCATAGTCGCCCAATTCGGCCAACACACACCGCAGCGCCCACAGAATCATGTCCACATCCTCGGCCTCGATGGTCAGAGGCGGGCGGATCTTCAGGATGTTGTCCTTCGGCCCCTCGCTGCCGATCAGGATGCGGTGGTCCCGCATCCGGTTTTTGACGTATCGGCAGATCTCGGTGCCTTCCGAGCCGTCGGGGTTGATCAGCTCGACCCCAAGAAACAGGCCCATGCCCCGCACATCACCCACGCAGGCGAACTCGGCTTCGATCGCGCGCAGACCATCCATCAGCCGTGCGCCCATCATGCGGGCATTGTCCTGCAGGCCCTCGTCATCGACGATGTCCAGCACCTCTTTGCCGATCCGGCAGGACAGGGTCGAGCCGCCGAAGGTCGAGAAGAACTCGATCCCGTTGTCGAAACTGTCGGCGATCTCGCGCGTGGTGACCAGCACGCCCAGAGGGTGGCCGTTGCCGATGGGCTTGCCCAGCACCACGATATCGGGTGAGGCGCCCTGATGTTCGAAGCCGAAGTAGTACTCGCCCAGCCGGCCCAGGCCCGTCTGCACCTCGTCGGCGATGCAGACGCCGCCGGCGGCGCGGATTTTTTCGTAAACCGCTGGAAGATAGCTCCTGGGCGGGATGATCTGCCCCCCGACCGAAGGGAAGGTCTCGGCGATGAACCCGGCCACCCCGTGCCCTTTGCGCTGCAGGGCGGCAATCGCGTCATCGACTAGGTCGGCATATTTCTGCGCGCGGTCGGGGTCTTCACGTTTGAACCGGCCGCGATAATCGTCGGCCACCTCGACCAGTTCCACCCAATCGGCCTGGCCCACGCCGTCGGGCTTGTTGAACTTGTAGGCGGAAATGGCGACCGCCGCATTGGTGTTGCCGTGATAGCCGTGATCGGGCGTCACCATGCCCTTGGCCCCGCTATGCGCCCGGGCAAGGCGCAGGGCCAGCTCGTTGGCCTCGGTGCCCGAATTGACGAAGAAGCACACCTGCAGGTGGTCGGGCAGCTTCGACAGCAGCTTGTCGGCAAATTCCACCTGCGCGGGATGCAGATAGCGGGTGTTCGAATTCATCCGCTTCAGCTGATCCGCCGCCACGGCCTGAATGCGCGGATGCGCGTGCCCCACATGCGGCACGTTGTTGTAGGCGTCAAGATAGGGCCGCCCCCATTCGTCAAACAGGTGATGCTTCCAGCCGCGCACCAGCATCACCGGGTCGTCATAGGTCAGGCTCAGGTTGCCGCCGAAATGCGCCCGCCGTTTGTTCAGGATCTCGGCCTTGTCGGTCGGGCGATAGAAGACCTTCTCGTCCGGCAGGTTCAGCAGGGCCGCCGGGTTCGGGCAGACCGCGTGCCACAGGTCCAGCTCGTTCGGGTCGGCGACGCCTGGCCAGTCGGCCTGCATGCCGGTCGTGGTCAGGGCCAGCTGGAAATGCACATGCGGCGCCCAGCCGCCGTTCTGGCCAGCATCGCCCAGCCGGGCGAACGCCGCCCCCTGCGCCACCGGATCGCCGGGTTTCAGCCGGTCACAGACCTCGGGGTCCAGATGCCCGTACAGCGTATAGAACGAGTCACCCTCGGGGGTTTCGTGATGCAGGATCACCACGCCGCCATAGTCCAGATAGTTCGCCCGGTTCTCGACCGCCTCGACCCGCCCGCTCAGCGGCGCCAGCAAAGGCGTCCCCGCCGGCGCGAACACATCCACAGCCAGATGCACCGTGCGCCGGTCCGACGCCTTCCACGGACCCTTGCGGAACGTCGGCTCGGCATAGATCAGGCGCGGTTCGTTGTAATAGCCCAGCCACAACCCGTCGCCGAATTCCGCGCCCACCCGCGCGGCCTCGTCCAGCGGCATGTGAAACGGGTTCTGCGGCCAGGTCGAGTTTTCGACCGACAGCGAACCCATCGGAACGTCCGACAGATCCTGTCCCAACAGCTGCGCAAATTGACCACGATGTTCGGACAGGTACGCGTGAATGCGCTCGGCTCCGTCGGTGACAGGCAGCCCGCAGGCCGCCCGCAGCCGCGCCGGCATCATCTCGCCATTGACCGAACCATCCTCAAGAAACCGCCAGGCCGGAGCTTGGCTGATGGTCACATACGGGTCGTCGGGGTTTTCGGCGGCCATCAGCGTGGAGTTGACGACCGACACGGCCAGCCGCATCCGCAGCAGAGGCCAGAGCAAATCCACCTCCTGCGGGCGCAGCCGGTTTGCGGCGTGATAGCCCCGCACCAGCGCGGCCAGTGCCCGTTCAGGTCGGGGGTGATCCAGCACCACATATGCCCCGGCGATCGCCAGCTCACACACCCGCGGCGCGGCGCACATGTCGCCCAGGTCGATCAGGCCCGAAACCTGCCGGCGCTCCGACAGCTCACCTTCGACCAGGATGTTGTAGTCATTCACGTCATTGTGGATGGCTTGCCGGGGTAACTCGGCCAGCATGTCCGAGACGGCATCGAACTGCGCGCAAATCTCGCGCAGAAGGGCTGCACGATCCGGGTCGGCAACCGCATCCAGCTTGTCAGCGATCCAGCGGGCCTGGGTCAGGTCCCATTTGAACTCCGGCCGCTCCAGGCCGGGATGCGAAAACCGCTCCAGCGCCCGATCGGTCGCCCCCAATACCCGGCCCAGTTTCAGGATCAGGTCCTCGGATTTCGGCGCCGTCTTGGCATAGCAGCGGCCCGGCAGCCGCTCCAACAGCCACGCCAGCCGCGGCCGTCCCGCGTCGTCGTCGATCTGCGGCAGCGAACCACCGTCCAGACCGGGGATCACCTTGGGAAACGGCAGCCCGGGGGCCTCGGCTGCGATATGCTCCAACGCCTTGATCTGCAGATCCACCAATTGCGGGTCACACCCGGCCCGCATGACCTTCAGAACGTAGTCCTGCCCATTGGTGGCCTGCACCAGGAAATTCAGGTCATACTCGCCATCCAGCCGCGAGAGCCGGGCGTCCAGCCCCCAGACCCGCCGCAGCGCGGCCGCCCAAAATTCACTGACATCATTCATTCGAACTTCCGCCCCGTGCGCGCCGGAGCCCTTTTCATCTGGCCAAAAATATCCTCGGGAGGAATCGCGCCGCGGCGCGATGGGGGGCAGACAGCCCCCCGTTTACCCCAATGCCCGCAGGCGTTTGATCAGTGACGAGGTGTCCCAGCGGGCGCCGCCCATCTTCTGCACATCCTTGTAGAACTGATCGACCAGCGCGGTCACCGGCAGCGATGCCCCGGTCTCGTCCGCCGTGTCCAGGCAGATGCCAAGGTCCTTGCGCATCCAGTCCACCGCAAAGCCGTGGTCGAAATGGTCGTCCAACATGGTCTCGTACCGGTTCGACATCTGCCAGCTTCCAGCGGCACCCTGGCTGATCACCTCGACCACCGCGCGCCCGTCCAGCCCGGCCTTCTCGGCAAAATGCAGCGCTTCGCTCAGGCCCTGCACCAGCCCTGCGATGGCGATCTGGTTGCACATCTTGGTCATCTGGCCCGCGCCGCTGTCTCCGATGCGGCGGCAGATTTTGGCATAGACCTGCATCACCGGCTCGGCCCGGTCATAGGCGGCCTGATCTCCGCCGCACATGATCGACAAAACCCCGTTCTCGGCCCCGGCCTGGCCGCCCGAGATCGGCGCATCGACAAAGGAGATCCCGCGCGCCTTGGCGGCCGCGTACAGCTCACGCGTGACCTTGGCCGAAACGGTGGTGTGGTCAACGAAAATCGAGCCTTCGGCCATGCCTTCGAACGCGCCGTCGTCGCCGGTGCAGACCATGCGTAGATCGTCGTCGTTGCCGACGCAGGCCATCACGAACTCGGCCCCCTCGGCGGCAGCGCGCGGCGTGGTCGCCATCTGGCCACCATGCTGCGACACCCATTTCTCCGCCTTGGATGCGGTCCGGTTGTAGACGGTCACCTCATGCCCGGCCGCCTGCAGATGCCCGGCCATCGGATAGCCCATGACGCCAAGGCCAAGGAATGCAACTTTTGCCATTTTCGAGATCCTCCCTGTGACCGGTCCGGGACATGAAACGCCCACTGGCCGGAATGCTTGCCAGAGACAAAGCAAAGCCGCGCCCAAAGGGCAACCCCGCACCGGGAAACAGGTCGTAAATTATGGCCGCGCGTCACGCGCCGCCGATATTGCGCTCCATCAAGCGCTGGTACAGGCGTGGGGCCAGCCGGTTCAGCCACCAGGCCAGTCGCGCCACCCGGCCCACCGGAATGACGGGCCGCCCGCGATCCAGCCCTTGCAGGATCACGCGGGCGGCCGCCTCGGGGGTCATCTCGTCAATGCCGTCGCTGGCCGATCCGGGGCGCGCGGTGCCATCGGGCTGCCGCTCGGCCCGGCCCGGGTTGGTCGCCACGAATGAGGGCGCCGCAATATGCACCCGCACGCCATGGGGCCGTTCTTCGGACCGCAGCGATTTGAAGAAACCTTCCAGCGCGTGTTTCGAGGCCGCATAGGCCGTGCGGTGGTACAGAGGCGCAAACCCCGCCACCGACGAGATCGCCAGATGCGCCCCGCGCGACTGGCGCAGCGCGGGCAGAAAGGCGCGGGCCATCGAGACGGCCGCGAAATAGTTGATCTCGAACACCCTGCGGTGGCTGGCGTCGTCGGACTGATCGAACCCGCAGATCTGGGTAATCCCGGCGTTGTAGACGACCAGATCGATGCTGTCGCAATGCGCAAGCGTTTCATTCACGGAGCGCGCGAGTTGTTCCGGATCAGTCAGATCACAGGCAATCGCCATCTGCGTGGCGGTGTCCTGCACCCCATCCACCTTCAGATCCAGCAGGACCACGCGCCATCCACGCTCTTGCAGCGCGACTGAGAGCGCCTGACCCAGCCCGCCGGCTCCGCCCGAGATAACTGCGGTTTTCACAGGCCCACACTCCGTTTCCAAAGGTCGAACACCTCGGCGCTGGTCTTCTGCGGGACATAGCCGAACACGGTCTTCAGCGCCGTATTGTCCAGAACCGGTCGGTATTGCAGGAACCGCACCTGTTCAGGCCCGTAGCGCGACAGGCGCAAGGGTCGGGCCACGGCCAGCGCCGCCTTGAGCGCCCAGGCCGGCAGGCGCAGGATGGGTTTGTCCAATGCGTGCGCCAGATCGTCGACGCTCAGCGCGCCGTCCCCGGCGACGTTGTACACCCCCGGCGGCCCATCGGTGGCCGCGCGTTTCAGGATGCGGGCCAGATCGCGGGTCCAGATGAACACGAAGGGGCTGTCGCTGCCCGCCACCGCCAGCAGGCGGGGTTTGCGGAACAGGGCGGTGATCTGGTTGTCGGTGCCGTCGCCCAGCACCGTGCCCACCCGCAGCACCAACTGCTCCAGCTGCGGTGCGGCGGTTCGGGCCTCGGCCAGCAATTCCTCGACCTGCCGCTTGTGGTCGGAATAGGGAAACTCGGGGTTGCCGCGCACCGGATCGGTTTCGCGCAGCGGCACCAGGTTGTCCGCGTGATAGCCATAGGCCGCACCCGATGAGGTGACGACCAGCCGCCGCACGCCATGGGCCAGCGCGGCATCGACCACCTTGCGCGTGCCGCCCACATCCACCGCATGGGCTTCGGTCCGCGACATCCCCGGCGGCGGCGTGACGATCGAGGCCAGATGCACGACCACCTCGGGTTTTACCTTGGCGATCACCCGGGCGGGGTCGCCCGTGGTGACGTCTAAGCGCAGAAACGGCACCTCGTCCGGAAGCGTGTCTGGGCGGCGCAGATCGGTGGCAAACACCTCATGGTCGCTCAGCTCGTCCAGCAGGGCACGGCCGACCAGCCCCGCAGCGCCGGTGATCAGGATTCGGGTCATCGAGCGGCCTCGGTCCGGGCCATCAGCTGCGCTAACGCCAGCCCCGAGATAGCATGCCAGATCCCCCAGAAGGCGGCCACCACCGCCATGCCGCCCAAGCCGTTGAAAAAGGCGAAGATCAGCACCAGCCCAAGGCCCGAATTCTGGATGCCAGTCTCGATCGTGATTGCACGCCGGTCAAAGGGGGACAGCCGGGTCAGAGTGGCCACAACCCAACCGCCCCCCAGTGCCAAGGCGTTGTGAAGGATCACAAGCCCGGCAACCGCCCCGGCGTAGCCCAGGAAGAAACTCCAGTTGGCCGCCAGGGCGAGTACGATGAAGGCCACGAAAATGGCCATGGACAGGATCTGCAGCGGCCCGCGCAGCCGCGCCGTCAGGGCGGGGCGCTTCTGGTTCAGGGTCACGCCCAGAACCAGCGGCAGGATCAGCATCAGCCCGACGATGATGGCGATCTGCACCGGGTCGATCTGGGTCTGCTGCAGAATGGCGCGGGTCGGCGGGTATAGCCCGCCCCACAGCGCGATGTTGAACGGGGTCATCACGATGGCCCCGATGGTGGCGAAGGCGGTCATTGACACCGAGAGCGCCGCGTTTCCGCCCGCACGATGGGTGATGAAATTCGAGATATTACCCCCCGGGCAGGCCGCCACCAGGATCAGCCCCAATGCGATCGAGGGGCGCGGCTCGGTCAGCCAGACCAGCAGGAAGGTCAGCGCCGGCAGCACCAGGAATTGCGAGGCCAGCCCCACCACTACCGGCTTGGGCGCGCGCCGCAGCCGGTCGAAGTCGCGTGGTGACAGGTCGATGGCGATCGAGAACATCACGATCGCCAGGATCGCGTTCAGCAGGGTCAGCGAGCCGGGGCTGAAATTCAGCGTTATCTCGTCGATTCCGGTCATGCGCGGGCTTTCCGGAACCGCGCGATCCAGTCCGTCACCGCCTTGCGATAGGTCGCCTTGTCCACATAATAGGCCATGCGGGGCAGGTTCAGGTACTGCATGCCTCCGGTGGCGCGCTGATAGTCTTTTTGTTTTTCCGCCTTCAGCGTCGCGGCCACGGGGCAGCCGGACTGAAGACCCTTGATATAGCGCGCCACCATTTCGGCCTGCTCGTGGCGTCCTTGCCAGCCCAGCCCGGTGGCTTCGATCATACCCAGAACGAACAGATCGTCGCGTTCGGGATGCATGGCGTTCAGGTACAGATGCGGCGCATCGCCCTGCCAGTTCAGCAGGTTCGGGTCGATGAACGGGTAATGCAGCTTGTAGCCGGTCGCGGCCAGAATCATGTCATAGTCGCTGGCGCTGCCGTCCTTGAAGTGGACCGTGCGGCCCTCGATCCGGTCGATGTCGGGGCGAATGCGCAGATCGCCGTGGCCTGCGTGATAGAGGACCAGCGAATTCACCACCGGGTGGCTTTCGTAAAGCTTGTAGTCAGGCTTGGGAAAGCCGTATTTCTGCGGGTCGCCCACAAACCAGCGCAGGATCATGCCGTCGATCCGACGCTTCAGCCACATGGGCAGGCGGATCATCCCGCCCAGCGTGTCGGCGGGTTTGCCAAACACGTATTTCGGCACGAAATAATATCCCCGCCGCATCGACAGGTCGCACTGCGCGGCGTGATGGATGGCGTCCACCGCAATGTCACACCCGGAATTGCCCGCGCCCACGACCAGCACCCGCTTCCCGTCGAACTGGCTGGGATAGCGGTACTGCGAGGCGTGGATCAACTCGCCGTCGAACCGGCCGGGAAAATCGGGCATGTTGGGCTCCGACAGGGTGCCGTTGGCGATCAGCACCCCGGCAAACTCATCGCTATGCGTTCCCTGGTCGTCCCGCCAGGTCAGCCGCCAACCATCGCCCGGCGCACCCAGCGGCGATGCTTCGATCACCTCGGTGTTGAACCTGTAGTGATCGCGCAGTCCGAAATGATCGGCAAAAGCCCGGAAATAGTCGCGCATCTGCCGGTGCGACGGGTATTCAGCTACGTCGTCGCCCATCGGAAAATCGGCAAATTCGGTCATCGACTTGGACGAGATCAGATGCGCGGATTCGTACATGGTCGACCGCGGCGCATCGATATCCCATAGCCCGCCCACATCGGAATGCAGTTCGAACCCCTTAAACGGGATGCCCTGTTCCTTCAGCACCTTGGCCGCCGCCAGCCCCATCGGACCTGCGCCGATCAAGGCATATGCCTTGCGCGCTTGTGTCATGAATCCTCCCCTGCTCGTGATGCTTAACTTGAACGATCGTCCAAAATAAGGCAAGGTGAAAAACATGAGCGCGAAATACATTGAAAAACAAAGGCAAAGGGCGCCGTCGGCCCGGTCGCTGGAAACCAAGGCGCGGATTCTGGACGCGGCCGAGGCGCTGTTTGCCGAGCGGGGATTCGAGGGCGCCTCGATCCGCGACATCGCCACGCGCGCCGGGGTGCAGGTGGGGCTGGTTCACCACCATGGCGGCGGCAAGGAAGAGCTGTTCTTCCAGACCGTCGCGCGCCGCGCTGACGAACTTGCTCGGATCCGGATGCAGGCGCTGGAGGAACGGCGCGCGCATGGCTCGCTGACCCTGCGGGGCATTCTGGACTGTTTCATCCGCCCCTATGTCAGCCTTGCCGAAACCGGCGGCCCGGGCTGGATGGCCTATGGGCGGCTGGTGGCGCATGTGTCGGTCGATCCGCGCTGGCGCCATATCGCGGCCGAGTGTTTCGACCCAACCGCTCAGCTATTCATCGGCGAAATCGCCGCGCTGTATCCGCAGGCCGATCCGGCGCTGTTGGCCACGGGCCAGATCTATTCGGTTTCGGCGATGCTGGCGCATCTCAACAGCGCCTGGCGGGTGCAGGCGCTGTCACAGGGGGGCGATCTCTCCGGGATCGACCAACTGGTCGAGTTCTGTGCCGCGGGGATCGAGGCAATGGTACAGTCGACTCGCGCACGGCCCTGACCCGGCTCAGTCGATGGCGCGGGGGTTCCCGAGACGCGCAGGGTTTCAAAATCTCGGCCCTCAATTGTCAGTTTGTCGACAGCTTGGGTGACGACTCGGGCTTTGGTCGCGCCTTGGATTCTGCGTAGGCGGTAAATTCGCGATAAGCGCTCTGCATCGCTTCGATGGCCTGCGCGCGGAACTGGGTCTGGAATGGGTCAGGCTCGGCGGCGCGCACGGCCTCGGGCGAGAGGTAGAAGCCGACGGTCACGACCGAGACGGCAAAGACCGATCCGGCGGTCAGGGTTGCAAGTGTGTTGGTAATCGCGCGTAGCATGGCATTGATACTCCTATTGCTGACGGTTTCGGGGTCTTGGGGTTGCCTCAGGCCTTTCGGGCCAGGGCCTGCTTCAGTTGGTCATTCTCGGCCTGCAGCTGGGCCAGTTGGCGGCCAAGCTCGTTCAGATGGGGGCGCAGCTCGGCCTCGGTGAAGCGCGGAGTGATGTGGCGCGGGCAGTTCCAGTCCAGCGCCGCGACATGGATGATCGCCGCGCGTTCCGCCTCGGCCCCATCGGGAAACAGATCGCGCGCGGCCTCGGCGCCTTCGCGAAAGTCCACACGGCCCAGGATCTTGAGCCTGCGCTGGTTGGCATAGTCCATCAGGATCAGCGCGATCCGGTCATTACCGTCCAGGTTCCCGCGCGAGATATACTGCTTGTTGCCCGGGAAATCGGCATAGCCGATGGTCCGGTCGTCCAGCACCTTCAGAAACCCGGCCGGGCCGCCGCGATACTGCACATAGGGCCAGCCGGTCTCGGACACGGTGGATTGATAGAACCCGTCGCGCGCCTCGATGAAGGCCTGCTCGGCGGGGCCGATCAGGTGGCCCTGCTGCGGGCCGCTGTCGATGAACCTGGCGTAGGAGGCGGCGGACCCCATCCGCTCTTGATGCGCGCGGACAGCGGGGGTGAAGGTCAGTTCGGAAAAGGCGCGTGGCATGGGGTGCCTCCTTTCACAGGTTCAGGTCGGACAGGCCGGGATGGTCGGCGGGCCGCGGCCCCAGGGGCCAGTGAAACAGGCGCTGGGCGTCGGTGATCGGCAGATCGTTCAAGGACGTATGTCGCTGGGCCATCCGGCCATCGGCGGCGAACTCCCAGTTCTCGTTGCCGTAGGAGCGGAACCACTGCCCGCTGTCGTCGTGCCATTCATAGGCATAGCGCACCGCGATGCGGTTCCCGTCACAGGCCCACAGCTCCTTGATCAGGCGATAGTCCAGCTCGGTGCGCCATTTGCGGGTCAGAAAGGCGTGGATCTCTGCGTGGCCGGTCAGGAACTCGGACCGGTTCCGCCACTGGCTGTCCTCGGTATAGGCCGGGGTCACGATGTCGGGGTCGCGGCTGTTCCAAGCGTCTTCGGCCTTGCGGACCTTTTCGATGGCGGTCTGCGTCGTGAACGGGGGCAGAGGAGGGCGCGGCATGATGGGGGGCTTTCAGGCGAGGGTGGCGGCCAGAAGGGCCACAGTCAGAAGGAAGGGAACATAGCTTGCGGGAAATGGGCTGGCGCGGCGTCGCATCGGTCAAATCCTTTGGGTGTACAGATCAGTAAACTGCGTTGATAAGGTGTACAGATCGGTCACCACTTTCAACCCTTGGGTCAAAAAAAGTTTTTCGATATGGCCGGTGGTATAGAGAAAAAGACCTAATAACAGCGGCTTCAACGGTGTGAATTGTACCTGAACGGAAAAGGCATTATGTACTGATCTGTACGTAAAGGAGCCGAATCATGCGTCCGAACAAACGGGATGAGCTGGTCCGCAAGGCGCTGCAGGTGTTTTACCGCGACGGGTTTCACGCCACCGGAATGGACCGGCTGGTGGTCGAAACCGGCGTCTCCAAGACCTCGATGTACAAGCATTTCCGCACCAAGGAAGAGCTGATCCTGGCGGTGCTGCGCCTGCGGGACGAGAATTTCCGCAACTGGTTCGTGCGCCGGATCGAGGAACTGGCCGACACCCCCGCCGATCAACTGCTGGCCGCGTTCGATGCGCTGGGCGAATGGTTCCGCGAGGACAATTTCCGCGGCTGCATGTTCATCAAGGCCGGGGCCGAGTACCAAGACCCCGACCACCCGATCCATGTGCAGGCAGGCGAGCACAAGCGCCTGTTGCTGGAGTATTTCACCGACCTGTGTCGCAAGGCCGGCGCGCAGGGCCCGGACAAGCTGGCCTGCCAGCTGCTGCTGTTGAAAGAGGGCGCGATCGTCACCGCCGTGCTGCTCCGCAACGGCGATCCCGCGCGCGACGCCAAAGAGGCGGCTGCCGTCTTGCTGAAAAACGCGCTGGCTTGACCCATGAAAACCCGCTTTAGTCCCTGAAGCAGGCAAAAGGGGGGGCGTATGCAGCAGGCTTCGGATTTTCTGGAAGAATGTCAGGCTCTTGATGACGCTCTGAGGGGGCTGGATAACGCGGACTGGCAGATCGTGACCCAGTTCAAAGGCTGGACGATCGACGATGTGTTGGTGCATCTGCATTTCTGGAACCAGATGGCCGACCTGTCACAGCGTGACCCGGATGCGTTCGACGCAAGGGTGCAGCAGGTGATGCCGCGTATTCAGGCCGACGGGTTCCGTACGACGGAAAACGCTGCAATCACCGAGCGTGGACATGAACTGCGCGCCGTATGGTCTGATCTATGCAGCCGAATGGGTCGCGACTGGTTGGGGCTGGACCCCAAGGCGCGGGTCAAATGGGTGGGGCCGGACATGTCGGTGCGGTCCTCGATGACCGCCCGGCAGATGGAGACCTGGGCGCATGGACAGGAGGTATTCGACATTCTTGGCCTGACCCGGCCCGAGACCGACCGGATCCGCAACATCGTCGTGCTGGGGGTGAACACCTTTGGCTGGACCTTCACCGTACATGGCCGCCCGGTGCAACCGGTGGCACCTTATCTGCGCCTGACCGCGCCCTCGGGGGAGCTGTGGGAATTCGGCGCGCCCGGTGCCGACCTGATCGAAGGACTGGCCGTCGATTTTGCCCGCGTGGTGACCCAGACCCGAAACGTGGCGGACACCGGCCTGTCGGTGCAGGGGCCGGTCGCGCAGGAATGGATGGCCATCGCCCAGTGTTTCGCCGGCGCCCCGGAAACGCCGCCGCCGCCCGGTGCCCGGCATTGCGTAGGGCATTGACGCCAAAGGACGTTGCGTAGCAGCGCAAACCGACGCGGCGTCACCCGGATTGGCGGAATCGGCGGCGAAAGCTACCCTTTCCGCCAACAGAATTCCGGAGAACCAATCATGTCGCTTTTTACCTCGACCGCTTCCTGGGTCACTGACGAACACCGCATGTTTGCCGAAATGGCCGGACGGTTCATGGATGATGAGCTGGTGCCCAACATCGAAGCGTGGGCCGAGCAGGGCGTGGTCGATCGCGACTTCTGGCGGAAAGCCGGGGAAACCGGGCTGATGGCCGGGGCCATCCCCGAGGAATTCGGCGGTGTCGGCGGCGGTATGGGTTTTGATGCGGTCACGATCTATGAGCAGACCTCGCGGGGGGATGCGGGCTGGGGCTATGGCATCCAGTCGATCGTGACCCACTACATCACCGCTTATGGCAGCGAGGATCAAAAGAGCAAATGGCTGCCCAAGTTGGCCTCGGGCGAGATGGTCGGTGCGCTGGCCATGACCGAACCGGGCACAGGCTCGGACGTTCAGGCGATCCGCACCACCGCCGAGAAGGACGGCAATTCCTACCGGATGAACGGGTCCAAGATCTTCATCACCAATGGCCAGACCGCCGACCTGATCATCGTGGCCGCCAAGACCGACAAGTCGCTGGGTTCCAAGGGCGTGTCGCTGATCGCGGTCGAGACCGAGGGGGCCGAGGGCTTCCGCCGGGGGCGCAACCTCAAGAAGTTGGGCATGAAGGCCAATGACACGGCCGAGCTGTTCTTCGAGGACGTCAAGGTGCCGATGACCAACCTTCTGGGCTCCGAGGAGGGGCAGGGCTTCTATCAGCTGATGAAGCAACTGCCGTGGGAACGTCTGACCATCGGCATCATGGCGCTGGGCGCGATCGACTTCGCCATCGCCGAGACGGTCAAATACACTCAAGAGCGCAAGGCGTTCGGCCAACGGGTGATGGACTTCCAGAACACCCGCTTCAAGCTGGCGGAATGCAAGACCAAGGCCGAAGTGCTGCGCAGCTTCGTCAATGACTGCATCGCCAAGCTGGAGGCCGGGCAGCTGGATGCGGCCACCGCCTCGATGGTGAAATACTGGGGCTCCGAGGTGCAGAACGAGATCATGCACGAATGCCTGCAGCTGTTCGGCGGCTATGGCTTCATGATGGAATACCCCATCGCACGGCTTTACGCGGATGCGCGGGTGCAGATGATCTATGGTGGCACCAACGAGGTGATGAAGGAACTCATCGCCCGCTCGATCGACGTCTGACCGGGGCTCCCGCCCGTCGTCAACGGCACTTGCGGGCCGCCTTCTCCGGTTGGGCCCGGCCGCGCCCGAGCGATGCTCGGCCGCGGCGGTGCCGGATCGGCTAAGTCAGCTGCCCCTGCAGCCAAGCGCGGAACGAGACAAGCGGGGCCGGTTCCGTGCGATTTTGCGGCCATACAAGATAGTAGTCGCCCAGACTGACCGGCGGAGCTGCGCAGGCCGGAACCAACCGGCCGGCCTCGAGCTCGGCTGAGATGAGATGGCTGGGCAGCAGTGCAACGCCCAGCCCATGGATCGTGGCCTGGATAATGGTCGAAAACTGGTCGAACAGCATGCCTCGGACGCCCTCGACAGGGGTGCCTTGCGCGGCGAACCAGCGTTCCCACGCATCGGGCCGGGTATCCAGATGCAGCAGTGGTGCGTCGACCAGCCATTCAACCTTTGGGGATTCGGCTGGCAGCAGCGCTGGCGCGCAGACCGGCAGAACCTCTTCGCGCATGATCGGCAGATAGTTCACCCCGGTCCAGTCTCGCTGGCCGAAATGGATAGCCGCGTCGAAAGGTTCGGTGCCGAAGTCGAAAGGCTTGAGCCGTGTGCTCAGGTTCATCGTCACTTCGGGGTGGCGCTGCGCGAAATCCTGCAGGCGCGGCGCCAGCCAGTGCATGCCGAACGCGGGCAGGATCGACAGTTGCAAAGAACCGCCAGAGGGGTTGGCCTTCAGCTTCAGTGAGGCCTGCGCCAGTTGCTGCAGCGCTGTTCGGGCGGTTTCCACGTATTCCTTGCCAGCGGGTGTGAGTTGCAGGCGCATTTGGTCGCGCTGGATCAGCGCGACGCCCAGCTGTTCTTCGACGGCCTTCAACTGGCGACTGACCGCGCTTTGGGTCAGCGAGAGTTCATCGGCTGCTGCTGAAGCGCTGCCTAGGCGGTCGACGGCTTCGAGCGCCAACAGGGAAGAAATAGACGGCAGAAATCGACGCGGCGCCAGCATATGATTTTCCCTCATGGCTTGTGGAGGGAATATCACTGGTGGATCCTCCAATCCAATAGCAAAAAGGCGCAGCCGTAGAAAAGTGCAGCGGGGCGATTATGACCATTCAGAACAGTTTGAGCGGATTTCGGAGGGCGGGCCGTCTCGACGGGATCGAATTGTCCGAGATCGTCCAGATCTCGGAACGGGCCGCGCAGCTGCGGGCGCAGGGCGTGGACGTGATCGCGCTCAGCACCGGCGAGCCCGACTTTCCGACCCCGCCGCATGTGGTCGAGGCCGCGCACAAGGCGGCGCTGGACGGTCAGACCCGATATCCCGCCACCGCTGGAACCCCGGCCCTGCGTTCCGCCATCGCGGAACAGGCCGGGGTCGAGCCTGCGCAAGTGATCGTCTCGACCGGGGCCAAGCAGGTGCTGGCCGGCGCGTGCCTCGCGACGCTCGATCCGGGCGATGAGGTCATCACCACCGCGCCCTTCTGGACCAGCTATGCCGACATGGTGAAGCTGGCGGGCGGTGTGCCGGTCGTGCTGGATTGTCCGCGCGAACAGGGCTTCAAGCTGACCCCCGAACAGCTGGAGGCCGCGATCACCCCGCGCACCCGCTGGCTGCTGCTGAACACGCCGTCGAACCCGACCGGGGCGGTTTACACCGAATCCGAGTTACAAGCGCTGGGCGACGTGCTGGAGCGGCACCCGCAGGTCTGGGTGATCTCGGACGAGATCTATCAGCACCTTGCCTATGTGCCTTTCACACCCTTCGTTCAGGCGGTTCCGGCGCTGGCAGACCGCACGCTGACGGTGAACGGCGTGTCCAAGGCCTATTCGATGACCGGCTGGCGCATCGGCTGGGGGATCGGCCCGGCACCGCTGATCAAGTCGATGGCGGCGGTGCAGGGGCAGATCACCTCGGGCGCCTGTTCTATCGCGCAGGCGGCGGCGCTGGCTGCGCTGACCGGCCCGCAGGACCTGTTGGCCGAACGCCGCGCGGCCATGCGCGCGCGCCGCGATCTGGTCGTGGATGGCCTGAGCGCCGCCGGTTTGAATTGCGCGGTGCCGGACGGCGCCTTTTACGTCTTCCCGCGGACGCCTGCTGCGATGCCCTCGGACCCCGAGTTCTGCCGCCACCTGCTGGATCACGCGGGCGTCGCGGTGGTGCCGGGGCGGGCCTTTGGCATGCCGGGGCATTTTCGGCTTTCCTTTGCCTATGACACCGATAGCCTGACCCAAGGCCTGCGCCGGATCGCCGACGCAGCCGCCAAGCTCTGACCTGACCGGGGAACCCAGATGGATCGCGCCCAGATCGTTCACGAAAACTTCCTGACCCGCGTCGCCAATCGCGACCTGCCCAAAGGCGCGCCGCCGCGCCCGGGCCTGACTGCGCCCGAGGCGGTGTCGCTGTTCCGGTCGCAGGTGTTGAGCCGCGCGCTGGACCGCACCAGCCGCGCGATGCAGAAGGCGGGGCAGGGGTTCTACACCATCGGATCCTCGGGGCACGAAGGCATGGCCGCCGTGGCCCATGCCCTGCGCCCGACCGACATCGCCTTTCTGCACTATCGCGACGCCGCGTTTCAGATCGCCCGGGCCGAGCAGGTGCCCGGCCAGCAGATCGTCTGGGACATGCTGCTGAGTTTCGCCTGTTCCAAGGAGGACCCGATTTCGGGCGGGCGGCACAAGGTGCTGGGCTCCAAGGCGCTGATGATCCCGCCTCAGACCTCGACCATCGCCAGCCACCTGCCCAAGGCGGTGGGCGCGGCCTACAGCCTGGGCGCGGCGCGGCGGCACGACCCCGAGCACCGGCAACTGCCCGAGGATGGCATTGCCATGTGTTCCTTTGGCGACGCTTCGGCCAACCACTCCACCGCGCAGGGGGCGATCAACACCGCCGGCTGGACCAGCGTGCAGTCGATCCCGCTGCCGCTCTTGTTCGTGTGCGAGGACAACGGCATCGGCATCTCGGTCAAGACGCCCAAGGGCTGGATTCAGGCCTCGATGGAACATCGTCCGGGCATCAAGTATTTTCAGGCCAACGGGCTGGACATCTTCGAGACCTTCGCGGTGGCGCAGCAGGCGGCCGACTATGTCCGCACCCGGCGCAAACCGGCCTTCCTGCACCTGAAAACCGTGCGCCTTTACGGCCATGCGGGAGCGGATGTGCCGACCACCTATCTCAGCCGTGCCGAGGTCGAGGCCGACGAGGCAAACGATCCTCTGCTGCATTCGGTGCGCCTGCTGGATCAGGTAGGGGCGCTGTCGCCCGATCAGGCGTTGAAGATCTATGAACAGACCTGCGCCCGCACGGACCGCATCGCGGCGCAGGCCGCATCCCGCCCGCATCTGGAAACCGCCGCCGAGGTCGCGGCCAGCCTGATCCCGCCCAAGCGCCCCTGCAAGCCCACCAACGGCCCCGGCACCGAGGCCCGCGCCGCCACCTTCGGCAGCGACCTGCGCGCGATGGACGACCCGCAGCCGATGGCCCGCCTGATCAACTGGGCGCTGACGGATCTGATGCTGGAACATGGCGAGATCGCCTGCATGGGCGAGGATGTGGGCCGCAAAGGTGGCGTCTATGGCGTGACCCAGAAGCTGCAGGCGCGCTTTGGCCCCGACCGGGTGATCGACACGCTGCTGGACGAACAGTCCATCCTTGGGCTTGCCATCGGCATGGCCCACAACGGCTTTGTCCCGATCCCCGAGATCCAGTTCCTCGCCTATCTGCACAATGCCGAGGACCAGATCCGGGGCGAGGCCGCCACGCTTCCCTTCTTCTCGAACGGGCAGTTCACCAACCCAATGGTCGTGCGGATCGCCGGGCTGGGATACCAGAAGGGCTTTGGCGGGCATTTCCACAATGACAACTCGCTGGCCGTGCTGCGCGACATTCCGGGCGTCATCATCGCCTGTCCCTCGACCGGGGCGGATGCGGCGCGGATGCTGCGCGAATGTGTGCGGCTGGCGCGCGAGGAGCAGCGCGTGGTGGTGTTCCTGGAACCCATCGCGCTCTACCCGATGCGCGACCTGCACGAGGGGCAGGACGGCGCCTGGATGACCCGCTATCCCGCCCCCGACGAATGCATCGCGCTGGGCGAGGTCGGCGTGCATGGCGACGGCAAAGATCTGGCGATCGTGACCTACGGCAACGGCCACTACCTGTCGAAACAAGCCCTGCCCGAGCTGCAGGCCGCCGGGCTGAACACCCGCACCATCGACCTGCGCTGGCTGGCGCCGCTGCCGGAACAGGCCCTGCTGGAGGCCACCAAAGGCTGCAAACACGTCCTGATCGTCGATGAATGCCGCCGCACCGGCAGCCAGTCCGAGGCGCTGATGACGCTCTTTGCCGAGCAGACCGACCTGCCCACCGCCCGCGTTGTGGCCGAGGATTGCTTCATCGCCACCGGACCCGCCTATGCCGCGCCACTGCCCTCGCGCGACGGCATCGTGGCCGCCGCCCTGACCTTGACCGGAGCCAAGAAATGACCCGCACCGCCGTCGTGATCTGCCCCGGCCGGGGCACCTACAACAAGTCCGAGTTGGGCTACCTGCACCGCCACCACGCGGGCCGTATGGAGCTGTTCCGCGAGTTCGACGCGATCCGCGCCGAAACGGACCAAGAGGCGGTGACCGCGCTGGACGGCGCGTCGCGTTTCTCGGTCAGCAAGTACTCCCGTGGCGACGTGGCCTCGCCCCTGATCTACGCCGCATCCCTGGCCGACGCGCAGGCGCTGGCCGAGGATATCGAGGTGGTGGCCGTCACCGGCAACTCGATGGGCTGGTATATCGCGCTGGCCGCCGCAGGGGCGCTGTCGCCCGAAAACGGCTTCCGGGTGGTCAACACCATGGGCACGCTGATGCAGACCCACCTGATCGGCGGGCAACTGGTCTATCCCTTCACCGGCGACGACTGGCGCGACGACCCCGCCCGCAAGGCCGAACTTTTGGCCGAAGTTGCGCGCATCAATGCCCTGCCGGAGCATGACCTCGCCCTGTCGATCGATCTGGGCGGGATGCTGGTGCTGGCCGGCAACGAGGCCGGCCTCAAGGCCTTCGAGGCCGCGCAACCCGTGGTGCAGGAGCGGTTCCCGATGCGGCTGGCCAACCACGCGGCCTTTCACACGCGCCTTCAGGCCCCCGTCGCGCAGGAGGGCTGTCGCCAACTGCCCGCCACGCTGTTCACCCAGCCCGACCTGCCGATGATCGACGGGCGCGGCAAGATCTGGTGGCCCGGCGCCACCGACGTGGGCGCGTTGTGGGATTACACGCTGGGCCATCAGGTGACCGAGCCTTACGACTTCACCCGCGCGGTGCAGACCGCCGCCCGCGAATTCGCGCCCGATCTGTTCATCGTGACCGGCCCCAGCGCTACGCTGGGCGGCGCGGTGGCGCAGTCGCTGGTGCTGGCCACCTGGCGCGGCATGTCCGACAAGGAGAGCTTTCAGGCCCTGCGGGCACAGGACCCGTTCCTGATCGCGCTGGGGCGCGAGGATCAAAGACCTCTTGCCATCGGCTGAGCCCTCGGGAAATCTGCGCGCGCATTCAAGGACATCCCGCCCATGACCACCGACCCGGAAATCAGCCTGTGGACCAAGATCAGCCGCGAGCGGGTGGACGCCCCGCCCCTGACCGGGTCCGCCACGGTGGACCTTGCAGTGATCGGCGGCGGCTACACGGGCTGTTCGGCGGCGCTGCATGCGGCGCAGGCGGGTGCGTCGGTCTGCCTGCTCGAGGCGCACCAGATCGGTCATGGCGGGTCGGGCCGCAATGTCGGGCTGGCCAATGCCGGACTATGGCTGCCCCCGGCCGAAATCCGCGCCCACCTGGGCCGCAAGGCCGGCGACCGGCTGATCGCCTTGCTGGCGCAGGCCCCGGCCGAGGTGTTCCGCCTGATCCGTGACCACGCCATCGATTGCGAGCCGGTGCAGGCCGGAACCCTGCACCTGGCCCATTCGCCCAAGGGCCTGCGCGACCTGCAGACCCGCCACCAACAGCTGTCAGCCGACGGCGCGCCGGTCGAACTGATGTCCGCGCAGGACACCGCCCACCGCACTGGCAGCACCGCCTTTCACGGCGCCATTTTCGACCCGCGTGCCGGGACGATCCAGCCGCTGGCCTATGTGCAGGGCCTCGCCCGCGCCGCGCAGCAGGCCGGGGCCGCGATCCACGCCAACAGCCCGGTGCAGGCGCTGCGCCACGATGGCGAGATCTGGCATCTGGACACTCCGCAGGGTTCGGTGCGGGCCAAGGCGCTGATCCAGGCCACCAATGCCTATCATGCAGGACTGCCCGACACCCGTCAGGATTATGTGCCGGTCTACTACTTCCAATACGCCACCGACCCACTGCCCGAGGACATCCGCGCCACCCTGCTGCCGGGGGGCGAGGGGTGCTGGGATACCGGGCTGATCATGACCTCGTTCCGGATGGATCAGGCCGGGCGGCTGGTGATCGGGGCGATGGGTGATCTGGGACACATGGGCAGCTTTGCCCATCGCGGCTGGATCACGCGGAAACTGGCGCAGATCTTTCCCCCGCTGGCCGAACGGTCGCTGAAGGACGGCTGGCACGGGCGCATTGCCATGACCTCGGACCACATCCCGAAACTGGTGCAGATCGGGCCGAACGCCCTGTCTGCGCATGGCTATTCCGGTCGCGGGATCGGGCCGGGCACGGTGTTCGGCCGCATGATGGCCGACAGCCTGCTGGCGGGCGACCCCGCCCGCCTGCCGCTGCCGCCGGTGCCAGCGCATAGCGAAAGCTGGACAGGCCTGCGCCGCGCCTTTTTTGAAACCGGCGCGGCGCTGACACACTTGGTCAAGGCGCGGGTCTGACCGATCAGACCGAGCGGGTGATCCCGCCATCCACCCGGATGTTCTGCCCGGTGATGTAACCGCCGCCCTCGGAGGCCAGCAGCGATATGACTGAGGCGATCTCGTCATAGCTGCGCCCATAGCGGCCCATGGGGATCTTGGCCTTGAACTCTTCTTTCTCAGGCAGGCTGTCGATGAAGCCGGGCAGGACGTTGTTCATGCGGATATTCTCGGCGGCATATTTGTCGGCGAACAGCTTGGTGAACGCCGCCAGCCCGGCCCGGAACACGCCCGAGGTCGGAAAGACCGGGTCCGGCTCAAACGCCGCGAAGGTCGAGATGTTGATGATCGCCCCGCCGCCCTGCGCCTGCATGATCGGCGTCACCAGCCGGGTCGGGCGCACGGCGTTCAGGAAATAGACCTCCATCCCCTGATGCCAGTCCTCGTCGGTTAGTTCCAGCACCGGCGCGCGGGGTCCGTGCCCGGCCGAGTTCACCAGCACGTCGATCCGCCCCCAATGGGCCATCGCCGCCTCCACCAGCCTTTGCAGGTCGTCAGTCGACTGGTTCGAGCCCGTCACTCCCACGCCGCCCAGCTCGGCGGCCAGCGCCTCGCCTTTGCCGGACGAGGACAGGATGCCCACCTTGAACCCGTCCGCCGCCAGCCGCCGCGCCGCATCTGCGCCCATGCCGCTGCCGCCGGCGATGATCAGAGCCACTTTTTCCGTCATCTTTGTTCTCCGTTTCAATCTGCCGCCAAGATGAAGCGCGGCCGGCCGTTTGACCAATCAGTTCTTCTGCCTTATGGCTGTAGAAAATCTATTGTATGGATGCCATGGCTGCCCTTCCCCCGCTGAACGCCCTGCGCGCCTTCGAGGCGTCGGCCCGTCACCTGAACTTCAGGCTGGCGGCGCAGGAACTGGGCGTCACCCAAGGGGCGGTTGCCCAGCAGGTCCGGGGCCTCGAGGCGCGGCTGGGCACCCCGTTGTTCGACCGACTGCCGCGCGGCCTGCGCCTGACCGAGGCCGGACGGCGATTCCACGCGCCCCTGCGTCGCGCTTTCCGACTGATCGAAGAGGCGGTCGAAGACCTGTCCGACCAGCGTCAGATCACCTTGTCGGTCACGCCCAGCTTTGCCTCGAAATGGCTGGTGCCGCGGCTGGGCGATTTCACCGCGCGCCACCCGGATGTCTCGGTGCAGGTCGATGCGCGCGAGCGGCTGGCTGATTTCCAGACGGACGGGGTGGATATCGCGGTGCGGCAGGGCCGCGCGCCGTTTGGCGACGGCCTGGTGGCCGAGCCGCTGTTCCCCACCGAATTCGTCGTCGTCGGCAGCCCCGACCTGGCCGCGCAGGTGACATCGGCGCAAGACCTGCTGGCGCATGTACTGCTGAGCGATTCTCATGGCCTTTGGCCTCTGTTTCTGGAACGCGCCGGCGTGCAGGGGCGCCCGAGAATGATGAATTTCAGCCAGACCAGTTTGGCCATCGACGCCGCCGTGGCCGGGCAGGGCTTTGCATTGGCAAATGCGCCACTGGTCGCGGCCGAACTGACGGCGGGGCGGCTGGTGCAACCGCTGGCGCAGGTGCTGCTGGACGATCTGGGGTTCCATATCGTCACCCCGCGCAAGCCGCGGCAGCCGGATCTGGTGGCGCTGATGCGCGACTGGCTGCGGGCTCAGGCCTGAAGCGTGGCGGCAATCGCCGCGATCCGCCCCCGCAGCCAGCGATGGGCGGGATCGTTGGCGAACCGCTGGTGCCAGACCATGTAGATCGAAACCGGCTGACAATCGAAGGGCAAGGGCGCGCAGTTTAGCGCCGCCAAAGGCCCTTGTTTCATCAGCGCCGTGTCGGTCGAGATCAGATCGCTGCCTTTCACGAAGGCAGGGATCGCGTTGAAATGCGGCAAGGTCACGGTGGGCGGGCGGATCTGGCTCTGATCCACGCCGCGCATCACTGCTCGCGCGTTGCGTCCATCGGGAAACCGCACCTCGACATGATCCGAGGCACAATAGTCGGCCCAGTCGGCGGGCGGATCACGCCGCTCGGCGTCGTAGAACACCATCAGGGGGCTGCTCACCAGCAGCTTCTGAAAGATGTCGGGGCCATCCGGCGGCAGCGGGGTCAGCATCAACTGGCACCGGTCGCTGCGCAGCAGTTCCGGGTCGGGCACGCCCGAGGGCATGAACCCCAGCCGCAGCCGCACCCCATCGGCCCGCGCCCTGCGCAGCAACTTCGGAAAGATCAGCTCGCGCGGCATGTCGTTGGTGGCGATCTGGACGGCGATCTCTTCGGACAGCGGGTCAAAGGGCCGCTCGTCGGTCAGGGCGCGCATCCCGTCCAGCACCTTCTGAACCGGCTCCTTCAGCGCCAGCGCCCGCTCGGTCGGGGTAAGCCCTTGACCGGAGCGCACGAACAGCGGATCGCCCAGCACATGCCGCAACTTGGCCAACGTGTGGCTGATGGCCGATTGCGTAACGCCCAGGCGGTCGGCGGCCTTCGAGACCGAGTTTTCCTCGAGGATCGTCAGGAAGGTGCGCAGGACCTTGCCGTCCAGATCCGTGAAATCGATTTTCCTCATACCGTTTATGATCCGCCATGAATGGTATTGCTGTTCATGCCGCGCTAGGGGAAGCTTGGCAACAGGAGGCACGCGATGGGGATCCGCTTTTTCTCGGACAAGAACCGACCCGTTCACATGGGTCCTTATCCGCTGGAAAGGTTGCAGCGACAGGATGCGCTGCCCGATCTGTCGGCGCTGGCGCCCATGCCGGTGCTGAGTTTCGACCGCCCCGAACAGCCCCACAGCATCGTCAACGCGATGGGCGAGTTTCAGGCGATGCTGGACACCATCCGCGATGGTTTCGTCAATCCGGCCCGAGCCGAGATGCCCCGCGATCCGGCTGAACGCGCCAATCACCTGAAGGCGTTCGGCTATTTCAACGATGCCTCGATGATGGGCTGTGGGCCTCTGCCGCCGCAGGCGCTGTTGAACCGGCCCCGGCGCAACCCCGATATCGACCGGCTGGCCCATGCGCTGCAGACCCGGCAGACGAAGACCCTGGCCTCGGGGATTGATGTGATCATGGCCGATCTGCGCGACAGCGTCGCGGCCCAACCGGGGCCGATCACCGCCCACCGTCATGCCATCGTGTTCCTGTACGAACATCACCGCGACCCCGATCCGTCCGAGCCGGGCGCTGAGTGGATCCTGGATGCGCAGGACCACCGCGCCTGCCTGCTGGCCACCGAAAACGCGGTGGTGATCGCCAATTACATCCGTCTGTTGGGGTATGACGCGCGGGCGCATTCGGTGATGTCCTCGGACGTGGACCTGCCTCGCCTTGCCGCCGCAGCCGGGTTGGTCTGGGCCGAGGATGGCACCGCCGTGGCCCCTTGGCTGGGGCATCGGTTCGGCCTGGCCGTCGTGACCACCGAGATGGAAATCGCCCATGATCGACCGCTGGCCCCGCGCGACCGGCAGCCGTGGTTCAGAACCCAAGGCCCCGCATGGTGGCTGGGCGCGGGCTTTGCCAAAAGCGCGCTGAACCACGACCCTTACGCTCGCCGCCGCTATGCCGATGGCGCGCACCCGTTCGAGACGCTCAAACGCGTGGACAGCCCGACCACCTATATCGACGAGGCGAACGTGGCCCGCGTGCCCAAACGGGCCGACATGTTCGCGCGGGCGCAGTTCGGCGATATGGGCAAGCCGCTGCAGGATGCGGCCAAGGGCGGGCACTACGTCCGAAAATCCGCGCCCAGCTTTGCGCAACGGCGCGCGCTGGGGGCCTTCGTCTTGCTGCAGGACGGCGACAGCGCCGAGGTCGCCAGACCCACCGATGCCGAGCGCAACGCGGCGAACATCAAGGCGGCCAGCTATTTCCTGGGCGTCGATGCCGTCGGCCTCAGCCGCTGCCCCGAATGGGCGTGGTATTCCCACGACGCCACCGGCACGGAAATCGTGCCGCCCCACGATCAGGCGATCAGCATGATCATCGACCAGGGCTACGAGACGATGGAGGGTGCATCCGGCGATGACTGGATCAGCGTCGCCCAGTCGATGCGCGCCTATCTGCGGTTTTCCCTGCTGGGCGGGGTGTTGGCCCGGCAGATCCGCAATCTGGGCTACAAGGCAAAAGCGCATACGGTGATGGATGGCGAGGTGCTGCAACCGCCGCTGCTGCTGCTGTCGGGGTTGGGCGAGGTCAGCCGCATTGGCGAGGTTATCCTGAACCCCTTCCTGGGACCGCGCTTGAAATCGGGTGTCGTGACGAGCGACATGCCGATGGCCCATGACAAGCCTATCGATTTCGGCCTGCAACGGTTCTGCGAGGTTTGCAACAAATGCGCGCGCGAATGCCCCTCGGGAGCGATCACCGCCGGGCCCAAGCTGATGTTCAACGGCTACGAGATCTGGAAATCCGACAGCCAGAAATGCGCCACCTACCGGATCACCACCCCCGGCGGCGCGATGTGCGGGCGCTGCATGAAGACCTGCCCGTGGAACCTGGAAGGGCTGTTCGCCGAACGCCCGTTCCGCTGGGCCGCGATGACCATCCCCGCCGCCGCGCCCGCGCTGGCACGGCTGGACGACGCGCTGGGCAATGGCGGGCTGAACGACACCAAGAAATGGTGGTGGGATCTGGAACTGCAGCCCGACGGCGCTTATCGGCCCACCGCGCACCCGCTGAACCGGCGCGGCCTGCAAAAGGACCTGGACCTGAAATACGAGGATCAGACCCTGGCCGTCTATCCCGCCCCGCTTGCGCCGCATCCCTGGCCCTATCCTTTCGCAATGGATCGCGAGGCCGGGATCGCCGCCTATCAGGCCATGGTCACGGCCGAGGAATACAAGGCCCGTCTGGCCGCGGGCGATACGTCGGTCATCCACCGCTACACGATCTCGGGCGATGCGCCGGTGATGCAGCTGGTGCTGTCGAAGGTCGAGAAGATGACGGCGGATGTCACCAAGTACGAGTTGTCCACCCCGGACGGTGCACCGTTGCCGGATTGGACGGCCGGCGCGCATCTGGATGTGCTGGTGGCGCCGGAATTCCTGCGGCAATACTCGATGTCCGGTGACCCAGCCGAACGCATGACCTATCAGATCGGGGTACTGCGCGAGGATCAGGGCCGCGGCGGTTCGGCCCTGCTGCACCGGATCTTCACGCCGGGCCGCAAGGTGTTCGTGTCAAAGCCGATCAACCATTTCGAACTGGACGAGACCGCCACCCGCACCCTGCTGATGGGCGGTGGTATTGGCATCACCCCGATGATCGCCTTCGCCCATCGCCTGCACGCGCTGGGGCGCGATTTCGACCTGCATTATTCCGTCCCCTCACGGGAAAAGGCCGGGTATCTGGCCGATCTGGCCGCCGCGCCCTGGGCGGACCGCGTGCATCTGCATGTCTCGGACGAGGGCACCCGCGCCGATCTGGACACAATCCTGGCGGGTTATAGCGACGGCTGGCATGTCTATACTTGCGGCCCGGACCGATACATGGAGGCGGTGATGCAGGCCGCCGAACGTCAGGGTTGGCCAGAGGAGGCCCGGCATCTGGAGTATTTCTCGGTACCCGAGCAGCCCGACTATGAAAACCACCCGTTCACCCTGCGGCTGGCGCGCTCGGGGCGTGACCTTGAGGTGCCCGCCGACAAGGACGCGGCGCAGGTGCTGAACGAGGCCGGCATCCATGTCGACGTGAAATGCGCCGACGGCATCTGCGGCGTGTGCAAATGCGGGCTGATCGCGGGCGAGGTCGAGCATCGCGATTTCGTCCTGTCGCGCAAGCAGCGGGAATCGGCGCTGATTCTTTGCCAGAGCCGTGCGGCCGAGCCGGGCGGGGTGGTCGAGATCGACCTCTGACCTCGGTTGGAAAGCGACATTTTCAGGTGAAAAAATAGGTCGCGCGGGCCATGGACGCCGCCGCGCGGCTGCTCTAACGTCGCCCCAAACCCAGTGAACCCTGACCAACAGGCGCGAGGTACAATCATGCAATATCACCGCCCCGCCAGCTTTGCCGAAGCTTCGGATCTGGCTGCCCATGCAACGGGCATCACGCGGTTTCTGGCCGGCGGCACCGACGTTCTGGTGCAGCTGCGGTCCGAGATCGTGACCCCCGACACCCTTATCGACATCAAGGCCATCGAAGGCGTGCGCGACATCACCCGCCACGCCGATGACGGCTGGACGCTGGGCGTGGCCGTCACCGGTGCCGAGATGAGCGAACACCCCCAGCTGGGACGCGAGTGGCCCGGAGTGGTCGAGGCGATGGACCTGATCGGCTCGACCCAGATTCAGGGCCGTGCCACGCTGACGGGCAACCTGTGCAATGGCTCACCCGCGGCCGACTCGGTTCCGGCCATGGTGGCCGCAGGCGTGACGGCGACGGTGACCGGCCCGAACGGCGGTCGGGTCGTGGCGGTCGAGGACATCCCGACCGGGCCCGGCAAGACCTCGCTGGCGCAGGGCGAGTTGATCTCGGCTCTGCATATCCCGGCGCGGGGCGCGAATGGCGGCGACGCCTATCTGCGCTTCATTCCGCGCACCGAGATGGACATCGCCGTGGTCGGCGTGGGCGTAAACCTGCGCGTCGATGGTGACACGATCACCGAGGCCCGCGTTGCGCTGGGGGCCGTGGCGCCCACCGTCCTGCTTGTCGAAGACTGCGCCCGGGCGCTGATCGGCACCACGCTGGACGATGCCGCGTTGGCGGCACTGGCCGCCGCCGCCTCGGCCGCCTGCAAACCCATCGACGACAAACGCGGCACGATCGAATTCCGCACCGAAGTGGCCGGCGTTCTGGCAAAACGCGCCGCGAAAATCGCCTATGCCCGCGCCAAGGGAGAGACCGCATGACCAAGCATCACGTCACCACCACCGTCAACGGCGACACGGTCGAATACCTGTGCGACGCGCGCGAAACCCTACTGGACTGTCTGCGCGACAATTTGAACCTGACCGGCGCCAAGGAAGGCTGCGGCACCGGCGATTGCGGGGCCTGCTCGGTCACGCTGGACGGGCGGCTGGTCTGTTCCTGTCTGGTGCTGGGGGTCGAGGCCGAGGGCAAGCAGATCGAAACCATTGAAGGCATGGCCCAGGGCGAAACCCTGCACCCGCTGCAGCGCAAGTTCATCGACCATGCCGCGCTGCAATGCGGGGTCTGCACACCGGGCGTTCTGGTCGCCGCAAAGGCGCTGCTGGAAAAGAACCCCGACCCGACCGAGGAAGAGGCCCGCTATTGGCTGGCCGGCAACCTGTGCCGCTGCACGGGTTATGACAAGATCATCCGCGCCGTTCTGGAGACGGCCGCCGAGCTGCGGGAGGCTTCGTAATGGCACTCGACGATCGCAAGTCGCACTTCACCTTCGTGGGCACCCGCCCGAACCGTCCCGACGGATTGGACAAGGTCACCGGCCGCGCCCGGTTCGGGGCCGACGTGACCGCGCCGGGCATGCTTTTCGGCGCCATCCTGCGCTCGCCCCACGCCCATGCGCGGATCGTCCGGATCGACACTTCGAAGGCCGAAGCGCATCGGGACGTGAAGGCTGTGGTTACCCGCGCCGATTTCGCCGATGTCCCGTTCAAGCCGGGGCTCGAGGGCGAGTTCTGGAACGTTCTGGAAAACGTCATGGCCGGGGAAAAGGCGCTCTATGACGGGCACGCGGTGGCGGCGGTTGCGGCCAGTTCGGCGCTGGCGGCGCGGGATGCGATCAAGCTGATCGAGGTCGAATACGAGGTGCTGCCCCATGTCACCGACGTGGACAAGGCGATGGCGCTCGACGCGCCGGTGATCCGCGAGGGCGCGGCCGACTATTCGGTGCCCAAGGGCATGCACCCCAACGTCGTGCGCTATCACGAAAGCGGGCATGGCGATGTCGAGGCGGGCTTTGCCGAGGCCGATCTGGTGATCGAGGATCACTTCGTCACCGAGGCCACGCACCAGGGCTATATCGAACCGCACGCCTGCCTTGCCTCGCTGGGCGCTGACGGCAAGGGCGAGCTGTGGTGCTGTACCCAGGGCCACTGGATCGTGCAGAAGACCTGCGCCGCGCTGTTGGGGATCGAAACCGCGCAGCTGCGCGTGACCGCATCGGAAATCGGTGGCGGGTTCGGCGGCAAGACCACCGTGTTCATCGAACCAGTGGCGCTGGCGCTGTCGCGCAAGGCCAACCGTCCGGTCAAGATCGTGATGTCCCGGTCCGAGGTTCTGCGGGCTACGGGGCCGACGGCCTCGGCCTCGATGGACGTCAAGATCGGCATGAAGAAAGACGGCACCATCACCGCCGCCCAAGGCGTGTTCCGCTTGCAAGGCGGTGCCTTTCCGGGTGCGCCGGGCGACATGACCGCGATGTGCGCCTTTGCGCCCTACAACCTGACCAATGTGCGGCAGGTGGGCTATGACGTCATGTCCAACCGCCCGAAGCAGGCCGCCTATCGCGCGCCCGGCGCGCCGATGGGGGCGTTTGCGGTAGAATCGGTCATCGACGAGCTGTGCAAGAAACTGGGTCTCGACCCGGTCGAGGTGCGCCTGAAGAACGCCGCGCGCGAGGGCACCAAGGCCAGCTATGGCCCCACCTATGACCGGATCGGCCTGGTCGAGACGCTCGAAGCCGCCAAAGCCCACCCGCATTATTCCGCGCCGCTGAAGCCGGGACAGGGGCGGGGCATCGCCTGCGGGTTCTGGTTCAACCACGGGGGCGAGACCTCGGTGTCGCTGGCCCTGTCCGAGGACGGCTCGGCGCAGCTTATGGTCGGCACGCCTGATATCGGCGGCTCGCGCGCATCGATGGCGCTGATGGCGGCCGAGGTGCTGGGCATCCCCTACGAGAACATCCGCGTGACCATCGCCGACACCGCCACGCTGGGCTACAACGACGTCAGCCACGGCTCGCGCGTGACCTATGCCAGCGGTCTGGCCACGATCAAGGCGGCGCAGCACGCGGTCGAGAAACTGTGCGAACGCGCGGCGGCCAAATGGGGCATCCCCGTGGACGCGGTGAAATGGGAAAATGGCTGCGCGGTGCCATCCGGCCCCAACGCGGGCGATTTCGACCCGCTGCCGCTGGCTGAGATCACCGCCGACATGGGGCGCACCGGCGGCCCAATCTCGGGCCATTTCGAGGCGACCCCCGAAGGCGCGGGCGTGTCCTTCGGCACCCATATCGTCGATGCCGAGGTCGATCCCGAAACCGGCAAGACCACCATCACCCGCTACACCGTCATCCAGGACGCGGGCAAGGCGATCCACCCCGCTTATGTCGAGGGCCAGTACCAAGGCGGCGCGGCGCAGGGCATCGGCTGGGCGCTGAACGAGGAGTACATCTATGGCGAGGATGGCCGGCTGCAGAATCCGGTGTTCCTCGACTACCGTATTCCGGTGGCCAGCGACCTGCCGATGATCGACACGGTGATCGTCGAAGTGCCCAATCCGGGCCATCCGTTCGGCGTGCGTGGCGTGGGTGAAACCGGCATCGTGCCACCGCTGGCGGCAATCGCCAATGCGGTCTCGAACGCCGCGGGCGTGCGGATGCGGCAACTGCCGATGTCGCCGCCACGCATTCTGGCCGCGCTCAAGGGCGATGGTTGAGGTCCATCTCTGGTCCGGTCTCCGGTCTCTGACCGGGGGCCGGGAAGTGGTCGAGATTCAGGCCGAGACAACCGGCGAGCTGCTGCGCGAACTGGTGCGCCTTCATCCGCAACTGCAGGCGCCGATCGACGCGGGCGTGTCCGTTGCCGTCAATGGCCGGATCATTGCAGCGGGTCTGTCCGAACCTATTCCCGAAGGTGCCGAAGTCTATCTGATGCAGAGGTTGCGGGGCGGGTAGCCTCGTGAAATCGGCGGGGGAGGACCGGAAGCCCCGGTCTTGAATTCAGCGCTTCGGCCTCACCCCTAGCCCTACCGAAGTACCCCCTCGTTAAAAAAACACCATCAAACGGATCGGCAGGATTGATCCGATATGTATTGCAATATTGGCATTAGTATTGCGGGAAGGTGGCAGATGTGTGTGATTTCCGGCCAAGTCTGGTTGACGTTGGGTAAGTCGTTGCTGCCAAGATAGTGAGGCGTCGTGCAACGGAATCCGGAAAAAAAAATTGGAAGATGGTGCTGCTGGAGAGAATTGAACTCTCGACCTCTCCCTTACCAAGGGAGTGCTCTACCTCTGAGCTACAGCAGCGCTGTGGGCGGGTGATTAGACTCAAACGAAACGGGGCGCAAGGGTCTCTGGACGGTTTTTTTCGCCTCCTGTAGAGAAAGATCATGGCAGAGAAAAAATCACCCAAAAAACACGGACAATCCGGATCCGCGCGCGAAGATCGGCTCAAGGCTGCCCTCAAGGCAAACCTGGCGCGGCGCAAGGCGCAGGCCAAGGCGCGCAGCGCACAGGATGACCGGCCGGGACAGCACAAGGACTAAGAGCAGATGGATTCGATTCTGGTAACGGGCAACGGGCCGCTTCACGGCCAAATTCCGATCGCGGGGGCCAAGAATGCCTGCCTGACGCTGATGCCGGCCACGTTGCTCAGCGAAGATCCGCTGACGCTGACCAACGCGCCGCGTCTGAGTGACATCAAGACCATGACCGCGCTGCTGCAGTCGCTGGGGGCCGAGGTGTCGGCCCTGCAGGACGGGCAGGTTCTGGCGATGTCCAGTCATGATCTGACCAGTCACACGGCGGATTACGAGATCGTGCGCAAGATGCGTGCCTCGAACCTCGTTCTGGGGCCGCTCTTGGCGCGTTTCGGGCAGGCCGTAGTGTCGCTGCCGGGCGGTTGTGCCATCGGGGCGCGGCCGATGGACCTGCATGTCGAGGGGCTGGAAGCCCTGGGTGCCGAAATCGAGTTGAAGGACGGCTACCTGCACGCCAAGGCGCCAGGTGGATTGAAGGGGGCGGTGCATGAAATGCGCTTTGCCTCGGTGGGTGCCACCGAGAACATCGTCATGGCCGCGACGCTGGCCAAGGGCACCACGGTTCTGAAAAACGCCGCACGTGAGCCCGAGATCGTGGATCTGGTTCAATGCCTGCGCAGCATGGGCGCGCAGATTGAGGGCGAGGGCACCTCGACCATCGAGATCCAGGGTGTCGACCGCCTGCATGGGGCCACGCACCAGGTGGTCACCGACCGGATCGAGCTCGGCACCTACATGCTGGCCCCTGCCATTTGCGGCGGCGAGGTCGAACTGCTGGGCGGCCGCCTGTCGCTGGTCGAATCCTTCGTCGAGAAGCTGACGGCCGCAGGGGTGGACGTTGCCGAGACGAAACAGGGCCTGAAGGTCTCTCGCAAGAATGGCCGGGTGCGCGCCGTGGGCGTGGTGACCGAGCCGTTCCCCGGCTTTCCCACTGACCTGCAGGCGCAGATGATGGCGCTGATGTGCACGGCCGAGGGAACCTCGGTGTTGGAGGAGCGGATTTTCGAGAACCGCTTCATGCATGCCCCCGAACTGGTGCGCATGGGCGCGCAGATCGAGGTGCATGGCGGCACCGCGACGGTGACGGGGGTCGAGCGTCTTAAGGGGGCGCCGGTGATGGCCACCGATCTGCGGGCCTCGGTCTCGCTGATCCTGGCCGGGTTGGCGGCCGAGGGCGAAACAACCGTCAGCCGGGTCTATCATCTGGACCGCGGATATGAGCATGTGGTCCGCAAGCTGGAAGGCGTGGGCGCGAAAATCGAACGGATCAAGGGCTGATGGCAGACGCAACATTCGAAGACGGGCGCGAGGCGCCGCTGAACCTTGGCGCATTGGATGCCGAGGACCTCAAGGTGATCGCAACGCTGACGCAGGACGCGGTTTTTCCGGTCAGCGAGATGATCTGGCAACCAACCCGCCGCCGCTTTGCCTTGCTGCTCAACCGGTTCCGCTGGGAGGACAAGGAAGCGGCCGAGCGCCGTGGCCGGGATTTCGAACGCGTGCAGTCGCTGCTGGTATTCGACTCGGTCCTGTCGGTGTCCAGCCAGGGGGTTGATCGATCCGACAAGGACCTGATCCTCTCGGTTCTTGATATCGAGCTCCACCCTTCGGATGATGGCACGGGCGAGGTGCTGCTTGTGCTGGCCGGGGATGGCGCGATCCGACTGACGGTGGAAGCGGTTGAGGCAACGCTCAAGGATGTGACCCGCCCCTATCGTGCGCCTTCGGGCAAGGCCCCTCGGCACCCGGGCTGATATGCAGAACAAGCGTGGCATTTCGCAGGCGCTGTCTCCGGGGCGGGCCGGCGTGTCGCTGCGCCGGGCCACCGTGTTCGACGTGTTCGGCCTGAGCCGGGTTCTGGTCCGCTCCATCACCCGGCTTTGTGAGGCCGACCACGGAAATCAACCAGACAAGATCGCAGCGTGGACTGCCAACAAGGACCCGCAGTCCGTTCGCAACTGGATCGCGTCGGGCGCTCAGATATGGCTGGCCGAGCGGAGCGGGCATGTGGTCGCCGTCGGCGGGCTGCGCGCACCGGCCGAGATTTCGCTGCTTTACGTCGATCCGGGCCACGCGGGGCAGCGGGTCGGTGCGGCGTTGCTGTCCCGGCTCGAGGCCGAACTGGCCCTGTCCGGGGCCACCACGGGTCATTTGATGTCCACCCGGACCGCGCTGGGCTTCTATCGCCGGAACGGCTGGGTCGCGGCGGGAGATCCCGCGGACTGGAACGGCATTCCCCAATTTCCCCTGAACAAATCGTTGCACCCCTCGGGCTGAGGGTTGAGGCCCGCCCCGGTGGGCGATAAGACCCGTTCAAACGCCCCGGAGTACGCAAATGCCCGTTTTCCTCGACACGACATCCGCCGATTTCGAAACCGGATTCCTGGCCCTTCTGTCCGCCAAACGCGAAGACAGCCCCGATGTCGACGCCGTCGTGGCGCAGATCATCGCAGACGTGCGGTCGCGTGGCGATGCTGCGGTGATCGAATTGACCGCAAAATTCGACCGGTTGCAGCTGACGCCGGACACGTTGGCCTTCAGCGCCGACGAGGTGACGCAGGCCATCGCGACCGTCAGCGACGATGACCGCGCGGCGTTGGAACTGGCCGCCGCGCGCATCCACGCCTATCACGAACGGCAGATGCCGCAGGATCAGGAATGGACCGACGAGTCGGGCGCCACGCTGGGCTGGCGCTGGTCGGCGGTTTCTGCCGCGGGGCTTTACGTTCCCGGCGGGCTGGCCTCCTACCCGTCCTCGGTGTTGATGAATGCCATTCCGGCCAAGGTGGCCGGGGTCGAACGGCTGGCCATCGTGGTGCCTACACCCCACGGACAGGTCAACCCGCTGGTCCTGCTAGCCGCGCGTCTGTCGGGGGTCGACGAAATCTATCGCATTGGCGGCGCGCAGGCGATTGCCGCTCTGGCCTATGGCACCGACACGATCGCGCCGGTGGACAAGATCACCGGACCGGGCAACGCCTTTGTCGCGGCGGCCAAACGGCGGGTGTTCGGCAAGGTGGGCATCGACATGATCGCCGGCCCCTCCGAAATTCTGGTGATCGCGGACAAGGACAACGACCCCGACTGGATCGCGCTGGATCTGCTCAGCCAAGCCGAGCACGACGAAAGCGCCCAGTCGATCCTGATCACCGACGACGCCGGTTTCGGCCGCGCGGTGGCCGAGGCGGTGGAAAAACGGCTGGAGACGCTCGAACGACGCGCGATCGCCGGGGCGAGCTGGCGCGACTATGGTGCGGTTATAACCGTGCGCGACCTGGACGAAGCCGCCGCGCTGTCGAACCGCATCGCACCCGAACACCTTGAACTGTGCGTGGCCGATCCGGTGGCGCTCAGCCAAAAGACGATCCATGCCGGCGCCATTTTCCTGGGCCAGTACACGCCCGAGGCCATCGGCGACTATGTCGGTGGCCCGAACCACGTGCTGCCCACCGCACGCTCGGCCCGGTTTTCGTCGGGGCTCAGCGTGATGGATTTCCTCAAACGCACCACGCTCAGCCACATGACGCCCGAGGCCCTGCGCGCCATCGGCCCGGCGGCCGAGCAATTGGCCCGGTCGGAAAGCCTGGAGGCGCACGGGCTATCCGTGGGCGCGCGGCTCAAGCGGCTGAACGGTTGACCTTGGCATCATGGCGGCGGGGTCACATCCGGCTTGCGACTGCCGCGGCGCGTGCAAAACCACTTGCGGTGGTCGTCCGACCCGTGCGTTTTAACCGGTGACGTCTTAGGACAAACCCGGAGCCGAATTTGGAACGTGTCGCAACCCTCTGGATCGGAGAGCGCTTCAGCTTTCTGGAGCATCTGTGCCTGAAATCCTTTGCGGACTTGGACCAAAAGCCGATCGTCTACCACTATGGCGATCTGCAGGACATTCCGGGCTATGTTGAGGCCCGCGATGCGCGAGAGGTATTCGACGCGTCCGAAATCTATCGCGATCCGATCACGCGGTCGGTCGCAGTACATGCGGACCTGTTCCGCTTGAAACTGCTGCAGCAGACCGATCAGATATGGGTGGATGCGGATGCCTATGCCCTGCGGCCGTTTCAAACTGAACAAGGGTACCTGTTTCCGCTCGGAAACCGGAAGACCCGGCGCATGATGAATGGAGTGCTGGCCTTTCCCAGCGACAGCCCCGCCTTGGCCGAAATGTGCGACTTTGCATTTAACAGTGATCTGGTTCCACCCTGGTGGCCCGAAGAGCAGCAGCGCGCCTATCTGAAAATCTACGGCAGATCGACCTATTGGAGCCTGCCACTGTTCAGTCTGGGCCCGCCGATGTTGTATCATTTCGTCTACAAAGGGACGGAACGGCAAATGGCCGTCGAGCGCACCGAAGTCTACGCCATACCGCCGCGACATCGTGCGATTTGGAACGACCCTGACCTTTCAAAGCTGGATTTCTTGAACTGGCGTGACAAAACCTCGATCCATTTCTACGGCTCGTGGTTTCGCAGGATCTTCAAAGATCGCGATATCAATCCCGGTTCGCTTGTTGACACCTTGCTGCGAAAGCACGGGATCGACCCCAACGAGCACCCTATCTGACCTTGCGTCCAGCCCGTTTCCCGCGTTGTCCCGCGGGCATAGGTGCGCTAGGTCTGGCCTGACCTGAACGGAAGTCGATGACAATGACCCGCATTTCGCATATCGAACTGGACGATCGAAACCTGCCGCCGCCCACGCCCGAGATCGAACAGGAGCGCAAGGTTGCGATCTATGACCTGCTCGAGGAAAACTCGTTTGCCCTGCCCAACCGCGACGACCGGCTGGTGCCCGACGGCCCCTATCACGTGCAGTTGTCGATCCGCGACAAGCGGCTGGTGTTCGACGTCACCACCGAAGACAGCCAGAAAGCGGCCGAGTTCCACCTGTCATTGGGCCCGTTCCGGCAGGTGGTCAAGGACTACTTCCAGATCTGCAAAAGCTATTTCGATGCAGTCAAGACCCTGCCGCCCAGCCAGATCGAAACCATCGATATGGCCCGGCGTGGCATCCACAACGAGGGCAGCCGAGTCCTGCAGGAACGGCTCGAGGGCAAGGCCGAGATCGACACCGACACCGCCCGCCGCCTGTTCACGCTGATCTGCGTGTTGCATTTCGGAGGCTGACGGGTGAAGCCTCTGCCGCATTCGGTCCTGTTCTGCTGCGACCACAACGCGGTGCGCTCGCCCATGGCCGAAGGCATCATGAAGAAATTCTACGGCACGGGCACGTATGTGCAGTCGGCCGGGGTGCACAACGACCTGGAAATCGACGGGTTCAGCATCGCCGTCTGCCAGGAGATCGACGTGGAGCTGTCGCGCCACCGGTCGCGGTCGTTCGACGAGATGCAGGAATGGGGAGATGACCTGGGGTCATTCGACCTGATTGTGGCCCTGTCGCCTGCCAGCCAGCGCAAGGCGCTGGAGCTGACGCGGGTTTTTCACCTCGATGTCGATTATTGGCCAATAATGGACCCTACCGGGCTGGGCGAGACGCGCGAGGAAAAGCTACACCACTACCGTCAGACCCGCGATCAGATCATCAAACACCTGAAGGATCGCTGGGGGAAACCTACGGAGATCGCATGACCCAGACCGTCCAAGCCTATTTCGATGCCTTCAACGCCGGGGATGTGGCCGGCATGCTGGCCTGCCTGTCCGACGACGTGGCCCATCACGTGAACGAAGGCCAGATCCGCGTCGGCAAAGAGAAATTCGCCGAATTCTGCGCGCATATGAACTGCTGCTATCGCGAGACCTTGACCGACATGGTGATCTTCGAGGCCGAGGGCGGCACCCGCGCCGCCGCCGAATACATCGTCAACGGCACCTATCTGGAAACCGATGCCGGCCTGCCCGCGGCTTCGGGTCAAACCTATCGCCTGCCCGCCGGGTCGTTCTTTGATCTGAAGGATGGCAAGATCACCCGCGTGACCACCTATTACAATCTGGCTGACTGGGTAAAGCAGGTCTCGAATGGCTGAGATCACGCAGGTCCGCGCGCTGACGGGGCCGGCGCTCGAGGCGGCGCTGGACGACGTGGCGCGCCTGCGCATCGCAGTGTTCCGCGACTGGCCCTATCTCTATGACGGCGATCTGGATTACGAACGCGGATACCTGCAATCCTATCGCGACAGCGACCGGGCGATCGTGGTCGGCGCCTTTGACGGAGAGCGGCTGGTAGGGGCCGCGACCGGCGCGCCGCTGGCCGACCATGCCGAGGATTTCGCAGCCGCTTTCGACGGCACCCAGCTGGAGTTGTCGCAGATCTTCTACTGTGCCGAATCCGTGCTGCTGCCCGACTATCGGGGGCAGGGCGTTGGACATGCGTTCTTTGACCTGCGCGAAGACCATGCACGTGCCTTGGGCTTTGCCAAATGCGCCTTCTGCGGGGTGCAGCGTCCGGCGGACCACCCGATGCGGCCAGCCGGCTACCGGCCGCTCGACCCCTTCTGGCGCGCGCGGGGCTATGCGCCCTTGCCCGGCGTAATCGCCCAGTTCTCGTGGAAGGATCTGGGTGAGGACTCGGAAACCCTCAAACCGTTGCAGTTCTGGATCAGGGATTTGTGAACCCGCCCTATCGCGTTGTTTGTGCCCGCGGGCGCGCGAACCGATAGCCGTTCGTCTAGCCGCGAAAATCTTCGAGGATCCGTCGATAGAACGCGTCTCGTGCTCCAGCACCCAAGGGTCCTGCGACGCATTCCCGATCCAGGTTCAATTCCCCCGCGGGCACGATTTGCCGTGCGATTTCGCGCGGTGTCGTTTCGTCAGACGTTCCCGTCTTCCAATCGTGAAATGCGGAGGAGTATCGAACGACCGCTCCGCTCGCTGGCAAGTCAAGCAACCCACCCTCGGCAAAGAACGTCAGTCCGTCTCCCACTTCTTCCCCGATGAGTGTGAGCCGGCCACCCAAGCGATGCTTGAGGATGGCGACAAACACGATCGCGGCGGAAAACGTGAATTTATCGACAAGTACGACGACCCGCTGACTTGCGCTTTGCGCGAGTGCGTCGATCAAAGGCATCGTCAGAAGAAAATCACCGCCGGTGTTTCCGCGAACGTCAATCAAAAGCGTTTTGTCAGAGCAAGTGCGCACGCGATCCGCTGCCTCGGATATGGCTTTGCGCAGCGCATCTTTGCCCGGGTCAAAGAAGCTCAGCAATTGTATTGAAAGTCCATATGCCTGCCAATCCTCAATCTCCACAAGGCTCTCGGGCTCCCATGCTGGATCGGCTTTGCCGTGCTCGTTTCTCGGGTAGAGCGTCGACGCAGGAACGGTGTTTCCATTTGCTACTTTCAGGTTGGTTGTCTGCCCGTTCTCGTCCTGCACATGATACTCGGTCATACCGTCGTTGGACGAAAATCCCAGCCGTTCCAACGCCTGCGGCCAAGCCAGAATAATCGGACCGATGACCCGCTTCCTTTGGCGCGTTCCCGCCAGAAATTTGTCCGCCGCGGCCTCGATTTCGCATACAGCAGCGTCATTGACTGCCAGCAGCTTGCCTTGTGGAGCGATCACCCCCGATGCCGACCCAAGGACTTGGACGGAACGCCCCACGCTCACGAACCGCAGAGGCAACACCGAGATTGCATCATTCGGGATCAGCCTTGTGTGCCCGTTGCTGGGAAGTGCCAGAAGGCGCATCGCGGACAGGAGAAATGCTTCGACCGAGCTCTCAAGTGCGTATCGCCGAATGTCACTGACACAGCTGTCTATCGCCGCCCTTTCGATCCGCTGAAAGCTGGGATCGTTTGGCAGGACAGTCTCCAGAATGAGCTCCAGGTCATCGATCAACGACATGGGTCACAGTGCGCATGGCCGATCGGCAATGTCCAGATTGGGTGTGGGTCCGGCGCTCTACCGGCCCGGAACCTTGTTTTGAAAGGCTATGCATCGAACCAAAAGTTTCTGTTGCAGCGAGCAACCCGATTGGCCTGTACACCGGGCAACAACGGCTATTTACTTCTTCGCAAGAACAGCATTGGAACCCGCATCATGAAAATCGCCACCGCCGCCTACAATCTCGACTGGCTCGACAGCTGGGCGCATTACGAAGACAAGCTGGACGCTTGGGTTTCGCAGGCCGCGGGGCAGGGGGCCGAACTGCTGGTGTTTCCCGAGTACGGCGCGATGGAGCTTTCGACGCTGGCCGGGGCCGAGGTTGCGGGGGATCTCGAGCGCTCGATCCAGGCGGTATCCGAGCGGATAGAAGATGTACAGATCCTGCATCGGCGCCTCTCGGCCGAATACAATTTGTACATTCTGGGCGCATCCGCCCCGGTTCAGGCCGGCTCAGGCCGCCCGGTGAACCGGGCCGAATTCTACGCCCCTTCGGGCGCGCAGGATCATCAGGACAAGCAGATCATGACCCGGTTCGAGCGCGAAGACTGGGACATCGAGCCGGGAGGACCGTTGAAGATCTTCGAGACGGCGCTGGGCCGGATCGGCGTTCTGATCTGCTATGACAGCGAGTTTCCCCTGCTGGGCCGCGCCCTGTCACAGGCCGACGTGATCCTTGTGCCGTCCTGCACCGAGGCCCTGTCGGGCTATTGGCGTGTCCGTATCGGAGCGATGGCGCGGGCGCTGGAGAATCAATGTGTTGCGGTCATGGCGTCGCTGGTGGGCAACAATGACTGGTCTCAGTCCGTAGACACCAACACTGGGACCGGAGGCGTTTTCGGCCCGCCGGACAAGGGCTTTCCACAAACCGGCGTGCTGTCGGAAGGCGTGCTCAACCAGCCCGGCTGGACCTACGCAGACGTCGACCTGTCGGCGATCGCCGAGGTCCGGGCGGATGGCCATGTCCTGAACCGATCTCACTGGACCGAGCAGACGCCCCGAGTCGAATCGGTCACAATGTCGCGCCTTTAAGTGATTCCACCCTTGAAATAAGGCCGAAATAGGCTCATTTAAGCGCCACCTGTGGATTCTGCAGGGCAACGCAAAGATGGAGACAACATGGCCAAGGAAGATACGCTCGAATTTCCCGGTGTCGTGAAGGAACTCCTGCCTAATGCGACGTTTCGGGTCGAGCTGGAAAACGGCCATGAGATCATCGCACATACGGCAGGCAAGATGCGCAAAAACCGCATCCGTGTTCTGGCCGGCGACAAGGTTCAGGTCGAGATGACCCCCTATGATCTGACCAAGGGTCGGATCAACTACCGCTTCAAGTAACGCCTGCCGCAATGGCGTTCATTCTAGGATCGGGCAGCCCCAGACGGCTGGACCTGCTGGCTCAGCTTGGCGTGCAGCCCGATGCCATCTCGGCCCCCGACATCGACGAAGACCCCGAAAGGGGCGAGCTTCCGCTGCCGTATTGCGCGCGCATTGCCCGTGAAAAGGTGCATGCCGTGACTGCGGCGCCCGATGATATCGTCCTGTGCGCCGACACGACGGTTGCGCTGGGTCGACGCATATTGGGCAAGCCCGAGGATGCGGGACAGGCAGCCGAATTTCTGCACGCCCTGTCGGGCCGTCGCCACCGTGTGATCACCTCTGTCGCGGTGCGTCGCGGCGATCGGGTGCTGCAGCGTGATGTGGTCAGCCAGGTCAAGGTCAAGCGTCTTTCGGACGTGGAAATCAACGCCTATCTCGCCACCGGCGATTGGCAGGGCAAAGCCGGTGCCTATGCCATCCAAGGGCCCGCGGGCGCCTTCATTCCGTGGATCTCTGGCTCGTTCACCGGTATCGTCGGGCTGCCTTTGTCCGAAACCGCAGGACTGTTGCAAGGCATCGGTTACCCCTTGTATTGCGAGGCACTATGAAAGGTCGAACGATCATTCTGGATCACATTCAAGGCCGCGAAGCCGCGGCCCTGATGGTGGATGGTAAACTGGATGATTTCCTGATCGCCGCCGATGCGCCTGCCCCTGGTACGATCTACCGTGCCCGGGCCGAGCGGGCGATCAAAGGGCAGGGCGGGATGTTCCTGACAACGCCGGATGGTCCGGCTTTCCTTCGGCAGGTCAAGGGACTGGCGCCGGGTGAGATGCTGTTGGTGCAGGTCACGGGCTATGCCGAACCGGGCAAAGCCCTGCCGGTGACGAACCGCATTCTGTTCAAGAGCCGCTATGCCATCGTCACGCCGGATGCGCCCGGGCTGAACATCTCCCGCTCGATCCGCGATGATGAGGAGCGCGACCGGCTGCTGGTGATCGCGCATGAGCAGATGGACGGCAGCCCCTTCGGTCTGATCCTGCGCTCCGGTTGCCAGGGCGCGGATGCCGATGAGATCGCCGAAGACATCGCCGCCATGCGAGCGCTGGCCGAGCAGGTCGTGAACGACACCGGAAACGCGCCGGAAACGCTGTCCGAGGGCGACGGACCGCATGTCCTCGCTTGGCGCGAATGGGTGGAGCCGGCCGAGGTCTCGACCCAGGCGGGCGGTTTCGCGGACTATGGCGTGCTCGAGGCGCTGGACGCCGCACGTGGCGCATCCCATCCTTTGGCGGGTGGGGCGCATATGTATGTCGAACTAACCCGGGCTTTGGTGGCCGTGGATGTGAACACCGGTTCGGATGGATCGCTGGCTGCGGGGACAAAGGCCAATTTCGCCTGCGCCAAGGAACTGCCGCGCGCCCTGCGCGTGCGCGGGCTGGGCGGGCAGATCACGCTGGACCTTGCGCCAATGCCCAAAAAGGACCGGCGCGGGTTCGAATCCGCACTCCGCGCTGCCTTCAGGGCTGACAGCGAAGAAACGATCCTTGCCGGCTGGACGCCGCTGGGCCACTACGAGTTGCAGCGAAAACGCGGCCGCATCCCTTTGTCGGAGGTCCTGAAATGAGCTGTCCAATCTGCGGAGAAGATTCGGTCAAACAGTTTCGTCCGTTTTGTTCGAAACGCTGCGCCGATATCGATCTGGCCAAGTGGCTGAACGGCTCCTATTCGGTTCCGTCGCAGCGCGAGGATGACCTTGATGATGAGATCCAGGATGACGTTGAAGTCAAGGATCGCCCGCACTGAAAAAATCTGAAAAAGCCTCTGGACACCGCGTTTGGCAAGTCATAGAAGGCCTGCACCCAACGGCAAACGCCGTTCCCGTGCCCGGGTAGCTCAGGGGTAGAGCAGTGGATTGAAAATCCTCGTGTCGGTGGTTCGATTCCGCCCCCGGGCACCATAGCATCCGCCAAGCCATTGAAAAGCTTCAGCTTTATCTCAGGATGGAGCTACCGTAGAACATGGCGGAGAACAAAACTGCACCCCACTCATTTGTGAAAGATGGCGTCTACTACTTCGTGAGGCGCGTCCCCAAAGACCTGCTGCACCACTAGGGGGGTGACATTGAGCTCCTTGTTCAGTGCTCGGACGCACTTTTCGACCAGCTCTTCACTATCGAAGTCCACCCGATAAACGGCCTTCTGATTGATCCGCTCCCAGAGCTCTTTGAAGGCCTTCTTCTCGAAATTGTCATTCAGGGGGTTGGTTTTCGGTTTGCGACCATCGTCTACGATGCGTGCCAAAGCGTCGGCGCTGAAGACGCTATCAACAAGCTGGAAGACCTGGGGAGCAAATCCGGCGAGTTCTTCAGGCAAAGGAGCAAGCGTCTCTTCTGTCTTTGCCTGATGGTACTTTTCGACGACCTGACGCTGGTGATCCACATAGCCGTTCTGGATCAGGTAGAATTCGATTTGAGACGCCATCTCCGGCGTGACCGTCACATCGCCATGCTCGGTACGTAGCACCTTCCCCTTGAAGTATGCTTCATTGGCTTTGCGTGGCCGGGATGCCAAAGCCTCAGAAATCTCTTTCTGGAGGTTCGACACGAAATCCTTGTAGCTCTCACTCGCAACAACCGTGAGAACGTTGACGTCATGGACGACTGCAGGGTTATCGATGCGCTCACCGGACTGGTCTACGCTAAGCCGCAGCCCACGACCCACCTCCTGACGGCGTGAAATCGTATTATCGCTGTGCTTCAACATGCACATGGTAAAGACGTTAGGGTTGTCCCATCCCTCGCGCAGTGCGGAGTGCGAGAAGATGAAGCGAACAGGTTCGCCCTGAGACAGCAACCGCTCCTTGTTGCGCAGGATAAGGTCGTAGGCACCTTCGTCGTCGGACAGGCCCCTCTCTTCCCCCGTCTTCTTTACGCTTGGGTCAACAAGGCGCTTATTCTTGTCGATGGAAAAATACCCCTCATGCACTTTGTCGACGGGGTCGCGCCCCAGAAACTCTCGGTATTCCTGATGCTCCAGAGGAAGGGTCTCCAAGTACTCCTTGCGGAGCTGCTCATACTCTTCTTCGAAGACAAGAGCGTATTCACCGTTGGTGTCTGCGGCCTCGTAGTCACGGTACTTGGCAACCGTGTCGATAAAGAATAGCGAAAGCACCTTGATGCCCTGCGCAAAGAGCTGCTGTTCTCGCTCAAAGTGCGCACGGATGGTTTCACGAATTTGGATGCGCCGCATGTGCTCTTCGGAGATGTCTTGCGTAGCCTCTCCTGCTCGCAGTTCAAAACCATTCGAGAATTCAACAGCGTCTTTGTTAGCGTCGATCTGTGTGATCGTGAAGCCGCTGTAAGCTTGAAGGCCGTTTGATACGGTCAACAGGTCACGGCCAAACTCCAAGCGCTTCAGCTGACGCTTGATCTCTCCTGTCGCGAGCTTGACCTCCATTTCGATCCTGGCGACTGGCGCCTTCTTCGAAACCTCAATGCCTTCAAGATACAAGTATGGCGCTGTGCCAGCGAGGCCGCGTGTCTGAATGCCGCGTACCGCGATCTTCTTCACGAGTTTTTGGTTGAAAGCGTCCAGTGCATCCAAACGATGCACCCTGTTGTGCTGCGTCTTATGGGTGGCCGAATAGCGCAGGATCATCAAAGGGTTGAACTCTTCTAGCGACTTGGTTGTCGCCTTCCCCTCCATCTTTTGAGGCTCGTCGAGGATTAGGATGGGCCGGTTGCGCGAAATCACGTCGATGGGTCGGCGCGACTGGAAGTCGTCCAGCTCCATGTAGATACGACGCTGATCCTTGCCCTTCGCAGCAAAGGCTTGCGTGTTGATCACCATGATGTTGATGCCAGCATCGCTGGAAAAGCTCTCAAGCTCGTGCAGACGCTTGGAGTTGTAGACGAAGAACCGTGCTTTCTTCTGATAGGTCTCGGCAAAGTGCTCGGCGGTAATCTGTAGGGACTTATGAACACCCTCGCGGATGGCGATGCTCGGCACCATGACGATGAATTTCGACCATCCGTACCGCTTGTTCATCTCGAAGATGGTCTTGATGTAGCAGTACGTCTTGCCGGTCCCGGTCTCCATCTCAATGTCGAGATTGTAGTCACAGCCAGCGCTCGAAATCAGCTTATCCGATACCGGCAGGTTCTGGCGGCGCTGAACAGCTTGGATGTTTTTTAGAACCTCAGTTTTTGGCAGCTGAAGGTCGGCGTTCTTGAAGCCTTCTTCTTCTGTTCTGATCTGTTTTGAGCGACCGGGGTCGATGCGGTAGGTGATACCATCGCTGCGCGGTTGGCCCGCAAAGCAGTCGACAACAGCTTCGACAGCTTCAGTCTGATAGGCCTGGACTTTGAACTTCAGTTTCATGCCAACGCCCTCAGATTGCTTTGACGTCAGTCATGGGCGAGAGCTGTTTGAAGATTTGCTCTACGTTGATCTTCAAGGCGTCGCTGACAAAGCCGTTGTCTCGGAAGACCACTCGAAGTGGTTCACGGGTGGCAAGTTCTTTGACGAGCTCTTCGGTCACGCCTGTCTCGAAACAAGCGGCCAAAGCATTTTCATCAACGAAGAAGACCTTCTTGCCATGGATCGTTTCGCTGCTGATGGGCAGCGTCAAGTCAACTCCCCAGTCGACGAGCACTTGGAAAAGAAGGTCTTCGGATGTGCGGTCTGGTTTGATGTTGTCTACGGCGTCCAGCAGGCTCTTTTGGTCGGTCTGGTCGGGTGTGTAATAGACGTCCTGCATATTCGAGGTGTCTATGCTGAACGCCCGAAAGCCAATATCACGGTTCCAATTGGGGTGATAGTTGCCCTCTAGGATCTTGCGCCCTGCTCTCCTAAGCCTGTCTCTAGTGATGTCAGCAATTGTTGAATATCCAGCTCGGCCTGCATCTGAGTTCGCTTCAACTTCTTCGCCAAGCTGGACAAGCACAAACCGTCTATTCTCGCCGTCTTCGGCATTCGTTTCCATGACGGCATGACCCGTTGTTCCGGAGCCTGCGAAAAAATCCAAGACTATATCGCCATCAGCTGCGCCAGAAAGATAGATAATCCTACGCAACAAAGACACGGGCTTGGGGCCATCGAAATAGCCTTGGCCATCGAATAGTTTTTTGAGCTCTTGGCGTCCTGCCTGATTATGGCCCACCTCTTGATATTTCCAAATTGTTAGCGGAACGACGCCGTCCTTTACTTCAGACAAAAATCTCTTGACGGAGGGCACGTTGTTCCCGTCCTCACCGAACCAAATCCGATTGTCGTCGACCATTTCGCGGAATCGTTCTTTAGACACTCGCCAACATGCACCGTGTGGCGGCCGGACCACTCGTCCGGAAGGCGTTTCAATCTCATAGTCGTACGCTGCAGAATATGACTTCACAGACAAATCACTAGACTTCCAAGGTCCGCGTGGATCATCGTCTCTGTTGGTATATCTTTGGTTCTGGGCTTCAGATCGTGGCAGAGCTCTAGGCTTCCAAGAATCTTTGTCTCTTGCATACACAAGAATATGATCATGGTTGTCACTAAACCAACGTGCATCATTTGATGGAGCGTACTTCTTCTCCCATATTATATTGGCGACAAAGTTTCGTTCGCCAAATATTTCATCGGCAACCTTTCGAAGATTGTGTACTTCAACCCGCACGAAGACCGCATCTATGCTGTTTAAAGGCCATTCTCGGAGGTGGCGACGCCTTGTCGTGCGGGTCGTATTGCACTCTGCCGTCCAGATCCCAACTACCGTGGCGCACTGTTCGACATGGATAGTGCCCATTCTCTTGATCTAACGATTTTGAGAGAATTAGTGGCTGGGGTGGTAGGATTCGAACCTACGATACACGGTACCAAAAACCGCTGCCTTACCACTTGGCTACACCCCAACGGTGAGCGGCTATCTACGATTGTTGGTGACGGTGTTCAAGTGCTTTCCCGCAAAAAATCGAGACCCGCGAAAATTTTTTTGCGGGCGATCTATTTGGTCTCCAACAGCACTGCTCCGGTTCGGTTTCCGGCCTCGACCGCACGGTGTGCGGCGGCGCATTCTTCCATCGAATAGACCTTTTGGATCGGGCAGTTCAGCGCGCCGTCGGCCAGCGCGTGGTGGAGGTTCGCAATGGCCTGGTTACGCAGATCGGCCGGCAGCAGATACACCAAGACCATTTCCAACGTCACCGATTTGAACATGAGCGGATAAAACGGAAGCGTCGGCGTCATATTCTGGGCCGAGCCATACGCATTGATTCTGCCGCTTTCGGCGATAACTGCCACGTTGGTTTCGACGTTTTGGCCAAACTCCACATCGACGATGCGATCGACCGGATGCCCTTGATTGGCGTCCAGGATCTGTGCCGGCAAATCAGGCGCCGTGTAATCCAGTACCGCATCGGCTCCAGCCTTTTTCACACGTTCGAAGTTGCGTGGACTGGCTGTGGCCAGCACCTTTGCTCCGCCCCATTTGGCCAACTGGACGGCAAGGAATCCGACCGTCCCTGCACCGCCGTGAACCAGCAGGGTTTTACCCGATACCGGGCCACCGGAAAACACGGTGTGGCTGGCGGTCAGGCCGGGAATCCCAAGAACGGCACCGGTTTGCAGCGCGACCGTGTCGGGCAGGTGAACAGCCTGTTCCGAGGGCAGGGTGATTTGGGTTGCGGCCGTCCCAAACGCACGACCCCATTGGCCGTTCCAGATCCAGACCCTTTGACCCACCCGCGAGCCCGGAACGCCCGGCCCGACAGCCGAGATGACACCTGAGCCGTCGCTGTGCGGTACAATCACCGGGAAAGGTGGCTTGGTGATCCCGGGCCGTGCGCCCGCACGAGCCTTCACATCCGAAGGGTTCACTCCCGAATAGGCCAGCGCAACTGTCACTCCGCCCGGGCCCGGGGGTGTGTCCGGCAGTTCTTGAATGGACAGAACATCAGCGGCGGGTCCAAATGTCTGATAGGTGACGGCTTTCATGGCGGCTCCGGTTTGTCGCGTCGTGACGTTCACCCTATCGTCGCGGGCCAGGAATGCTAGCCTGCCAAAAAACCATGGGAGATCAGAGTATGAAGGCGTTGCGCACACCGGACGAACGGTTCCAAAATCTGCCCGACTATGATTTCGCACCCAACTACCTTGAGGTGGATGATACTGAAGGCGGCGCGTTGCGGGTCCACTATCTGGACGAGGGGCCGCGCGCGGCAGCTCCAGTACTGATGATGCACGGCGAACCCAGTTGGTCTTATCTGTACCGTCACATGATCCCGCCAGTCGTCGCCGCAGGCCACCGGGTCATCGCTCCGGACCTTGTGGGTTTCGGCAGATCCGACAAACCCGTCGAGCGCGGCGACTATACCTATGCGCGGCATGTCTTCTGGATGGGTGAGGTTCTGCGTCAACTCGATCTGCGGGATATCACCTTGGTCTGTCAGGACTGGGGCGGATTGATCGGGTTGCGCCTATGGGCCGAGATGCCGGACAGGTTCGCCCGGGTCATTGTCGCCAACACGGCCTTACCAACCGGGGACCAGCCCTTGGGCGAGGCGTTTGCCGCCTGGCGACAGTTCAGCCAGGAGGTGCCGGATTTCCGCGCCGGCCGCATCGTCTACGGCGGAACGGTTTCAAAGCTGACCGAGGACGAGGTCGACGCCTATGACGCGCCGTTCCCTGACGATCGTTACAAGGCGGGGGCGCGACAATTTCCGATGCTGGTGCCTGACCGCCCCGACGACCCCGAGTCTGAACCGAACCGACAGGCTTGGAACGTTATCCGCGGTCTGCAAACCCCTGTCCTGACGGCTTTTGGTGCTGAGGACAGGATTATGGCCGGGGTGGATGGGGTTTTTCAGAAACTTTGTCCCGGTGCGGCGGGACAGAAGCATGTTGTGCTGCCGAAAGCCGGTCACTTCCTTCAAGAGGACGTGCCTCTGGAACTTGCGGAAACGGTTCTGGCCTTCATCCGCGAGACGGCCTGAGCAGCGGTCTCATTCTCGGATTTCGTCGGGCTCCACGCCCCAAAGATTGCTTTTGAGGGTCCAGCCGCGATAGCCACCGGCCGAAATGCGGCACCAATCCACCGTGCAAGTGCCCAAGCGGGCCACGACGCCTGTTTCGAAATGAGCGTTGACCGGGGATTTGGGGTCGGGGCTGGCATAGACCGGCAGCATGTCCGACTCAATCAGAACCGTGCGGACACCTGACAACAAAGCGTAGTGGACCCATCCGCCGGCCCCGTCGCGATCCTGAACCTTGCGCCAGTTGCCATATTCGGCCGTCACCTGAAGTGGCATGCCGCGTCGCTTGAACACCCAGTCAACACGATGAGTCAGCGAAGGACCGCGGCGTACGTTCGCCTCGGCCGCCTTCATCGACACGTAGCGCGGCAAAGGCAGGTTCGTCACCTGCCCGCGTTTTTCCTGCGCGTGCGCGATTGCGCCTGTCAGGAACAGAAGCGTGATTAGAAATGCCAGAACTGGGCGTTTCGCCCTCAAGAAAGCACTCACTGCCTGCCCGCTGATTTGCCTGTCTGCCGTGTTTCAAAAAAGGTTGGAGCGATGCCCATGGGGTTCTTGTGCCCCGACTGATCCTGCGCCACGATGCCATGACGCGCATCGGAATGCAAAGCGGTAGGAGGGCTGAAGTGCCAAGAGAACGTCTGAGTGTTGTTGTAACGCGACGGTTGCCCGAAGTGGTCGAGACACGTCTGAGCGAGTTGTTCGACGTCCGTTTGCGGGACACCGACACACCGATGACGCGCGACGAGTTGGTCGAGGCGGTCAAACAGGCCGATGTGCTGGTTCCGACGATCACGGACACGATCGACGCGGGTGTTTTGGGCCAGGCCGGAGAGCAGCTGAGGCTGATTGCGAATTATGGTGCCGGTGTCGACCATATCGATGTCGCGACGGCGCGTCAGCGCGGCATCCTGGTCTCGAACACGCCGGGTGTTCTGACCGACGATACCGCCGACATGACGATGGCGTTGATCCTTGCCGTAACCCGTCGGATTCCCGAGGGTCTGTCGGTTATGCAAAAGGGGGACTGGAGCGGCTGGGCGCCGACGGCTTTCCTTGGCGGGCGGATAGGAGGCCGGCGTCTGGGCATTCTGGGTATGGGGCGGATCGGACAGGCCGTCGCGCGCCGCGCCCGTGCCTTCGGAATGCAGGTCCACTACCACAACCGTCGCCGGTTGCGTCCCGAAATAGAACAGGATCTCGAGGCGACCTATTGGGAAAGCCTTGATCAGATGGTGGCGCGTATGGACGTGATCTCGATCAACTGCCCATCAACACCTTCGTCATTTCATCTGATGAACGCGCGGCGCCTGAAGCTGATGAAGCCGACAGCGGTCATCGTGAACACGTCGCGGGGCGAGGTGTTGGACGAAAACGCGTTGACGCGGATGATCCGGGCGGGCGAGATCGCCGGGGCCGGGCTGGACGTCTACGAGCACGGAACCGACGTGAACCCTCGACTTCGGCAGCTGCCGAATGTCGTGCTGCTGCCGCATATGGGGTCAGCGACGCTTGAGGGGCGCATCGAGATGGGCGAAAAGGTCATCATCAATATCAAGACGTTTGAAGACGGGCACCGGCCGCCTGATCAGGTCGTTCCCGCAATGTTGTAAGAACACGCCAAGGCATACAGGCTCCTGCTGTTTGCAAGGCAGAGCTTTGCCGTGTTTGGCGGTCGTCCCCGCATATGGTTGCGGGGCAGCACGGTGCCGTGCACTGTCAGATTCAGTATTTGGATAAGGAGGTTTTTCATGTTCTCCAGTTGGTTCCCTACTGCTGTGGCCTGCGCGCTGACCCTGGCGAGCCCTGTGTTTGCCCAGCAAACCGCCGATGAGGTCGCGCCCGAGGGTGCATCCGACGGCCAAGTTCAGGCCTTGACCGACGAGGTGATCGCCGCGCTGAAGGCCAAGGCCGACGGCGTGCCCGTCAAAGCTGAAACATGGATGGTTGCGGCGGCCAACCCGCTGGCCGTCGAAGCGGGTGCCAAGGTTCTGGCTGCCGGCGGAACGGCAGCGGATGCAATGGTCGCCGTTCAGGTTGTCTTGGGCCTGGTCGAACCGCAGTCTTCGGGTTTGGGCGGAGGTGCCTTTCTTGTCTGGTACGATGCGGCCAGCGGACGGTTGACCACGCTGGATGGGCGAGAAACCGCGCCGAGAGAGGCAAGCCCGACCCTGTTTCAGGACGAAAACGGCGAGCCGCTCAAATTCTTTGACGCGGTTGTTGGCGGGCTTTCGGTCGGGACACCCGGCACACCCGCATTGTTGGAGGAAGCCCATCGGCGCTGGGGGCGCAGCCCCTGGCCCGGTCTGTTCGAGGATGGTATCCGACTGGCCGACGAAGGGTTTGTCGTTTCACCGCGGCTGGCGGGCCTGATTCAGGCCGACGCTGATCGTCTGGCACGTTTTCCTGACACGGCCAACTACTTCCTGCCGGACGGCGAGCCGTTGGCCCAGGGTCAGCGCCTCACCAACCCAGACTATGCCGAAACCCTGCGGGTTTTGGCGTCCGAAGGGGCTGCGGGCTTTTATGGAGGAGAGATCGCGGCGGACATCGTGCGGACTGTCCGAAACGCTCCGGGCAACCCGGGGGTTCTGTCCGGAGTTGATCTGGTGCTGTATCAGGTGATCGAGCGCGAGCCGATCTGTGCCGCCTATCGCAGCTATGAGGTCTGCGGGATGGGTCCGCCGTCTTCGGGTGCGCTGACGGTTGGACAGATCCTTGGCATGCTCGACAGCTACGATTTGGCGGCGATGGGTCCCGAAAGCGCCGAAGCGTGGCGGCTGATCGGCGATTCCTCGCGCCTGGCCTTCGCGGATCGCGGTCGCTACATGGCCGACAGTGATTTCATTCCGATGCCGACGCAGGGCCTGATCGATCCGGCCTATCTGGCCGAGCGTGCCGCGTTGCTGAATGACACTGGGGCGTTGACCGAGGTTGCGCCGGGGAATCCTGAGTTTGACCACGCGCTGAACTGGGCCGACGATGCGTCGATTGAACTGCCGTCGACGTCCCATATTTCGATCGTCGACGCCTATGGAAACGTGCTTTCGATGACAACGACAATCGAGAACGGTTTTGGTTCGCGTCTGATGACCAACGGCTTTCTGCTGAACAACGAACTGACCGACTTTTCCTTCCGGACCCACAGGGACGGGGTTCCGATTGCCAACCGGATCGAACCGGGCAAACGCCCCCGTTCCTCGATGAGTCCGACGATTGTCATGCAGGACGGGTCTCCGGTTCTGGCGATCGGGTCTCCGGGTGGCAGCCGGATCATCGGTTACGTCGCAAAATCCATCATTGCCTGGGCGGATTGGGGTATGGACGTCCAGCAGGCGGTCGCCCTTCCGCATCTGGTGAACCGTTTCGGGACCTATGATGTCGAGGTCGGCACAAGCGCCGAAGGCTTTGCGGACATGTTGGGCGAGCTGGGCTTTGAAGTGAACGCGCGGGATCTGACCTCGGGCCTTCATGCCATCGAAATCCGCGACGGTCTGCACGGCGGAGCTGATCCACGTCGAGAGGGCATCGCACTGGGCGAGTGATCACGTCGCAGCGATGGGTATTGCCCCTGTGGCGTGGGCCTTCTAGTCATTGTCTGGGCCTGCGCCACTGCACCAAGGGAGGGTTGCCATGGTTGAAGCGACAGCATTGTTCCGCAATGCGGCGGGGATCGACACCGCCATCAGCATTCTGAAACAGCGGTTCGGGGACCGGTTGCAGACCGGCGCCTCGGTCCGCGAGCAGCACGGGCACACCACGACCTGGATCGAAAACCAAAGCCCTGATGCAGTGGTCTTTCCAACCTCGACCGAGGAGGTCTCGGACATCGTCAAGACCTGTGCGGCGCACAAGGTTCCCCTGATCCCTTTCGGCACCGGAACGTCGCTGGAAGGTCACGTGAACGCGCCCGCCGGCGGGGTTTGCATCGATCTTGGCCAGATGAACCGGGTTTTGGCCGTGAACGAAGGTGATCTGGATTGCGTCGTGCAGCCCGGGGTCACCCGCGAGGACTTGAACACCCATCTGCGCGACAAGGGGCTGTTCTTTCCGATTGATCCCGGAGCCAATGCCTCATTGGGCGGGATGGCGGCAACCCGAGCGTCGGGTACCAATGCGGTTCGCTATGGAACGATGAAGGACAATGTCCTGAGCCTCGAGGCGGTTATGCCCGATGGCAAAATCATCCGTACCGGTCACCGGGCCAAAAAATCCTCGGCCGGCTACGACCTTACCCGCTTGCTTATCGGTGCCGAGGGCACGCTGGGCATCATCACGGAACTGACTCTGAAACTGCACGGCATCCCCGAGGCGATTACCTCGGCCCGGTGCTCTTTCCCGACGGTTGATGCGGCCTGTCAGGCCGTGATGACGACCATTCAATTCGGGGTTCCGGTCGCTCGGATCGAATTGCTGGACGCGATGTCGGTCAAGGCTGCCAACGCGTATTCCGGGCTGAAGCTGCCGGAAACGCCGTTGCTTCTGCTCGAGTTTCATGGCTCGGAGGCCGGCGCAGCGGAACAGGCCGAAACCTTTGGCGAAATCGCCGAGGATTTTGGTGGCACGGGCTTTGTCGCTACGGCCAGCACCGAAGAAAGGTCCAAGCTCTGGCAGGCGCGGCACGACATGTACTGGGCGTCCCTCCAGCTTCGGCCCGGAGCGCGAGGAATCTCGACGGATGTCTGCGTCCCGATCTCGCGCTTGGCCGAATGCGTCACCATGGCTCAGGACAAGGCAGCCGAGTTAGACCTGCTGGCCCCGGTCGTCGGTCATGTCGGCGACGGAAACTTCCATACGCTGGTGCTGATCGACATGGAGGATGCCGACGAAGTGGCGCGGGCCGGTCAGTTTGTCGGATGGCTCAACGATCTGGCGATCTCGATGGACGGGACCTGCACGGGTGAGCATGGAATCGGGCAGGGCAAGAAACCGTATCTGGTGCGGGAACTTGGGGATGCGACCCGGTACATGGCGGCGATCAAGGCCGCGCTGGATCCTGACAACATCATGAACCCCGGCAAGATCGTCTGACCAGGCCGGGAAAGCGCGCGCAACTATCGGCTCTTGGTGCGTGCCTGTTCGCGGATTCGCGTCCCAACGTGTACGGCAGGTCGGTTTTGCACCGTTTTGCGTCGGATGGACTTGGCGCTGATTGGTCTCGTTCGGCATAAACCTTGCCAAACAGACTCAATCCGGAGAGCGGGCGTATGAAAACCCAAGTCAAAGCACTGGTCGTTGGCGGCGGCGCCGTTGGGACCTCGATAGCCTATCACCTGGCCAAGGCGGGCTGGGATGATGTCATGCTGATCGAGAGGGACGAGTTGACCTCGGGCTCGACCTGGCACGCCGCGGGTCTGCTTCCGCTGTTCAACATGTCCTATGCGACGACCCATATCCACAAATACTCGGTGGATTTCTACAAGACGCTGGAAGAGGAAACCGGCCTGAACGCGGGGTTCGCGGTGGTTGGAAACCTGCGCATGGCGCAGACGCAGGACCGCATGGATGAGTTCATGCTCTATGCCTCGACTGCCGAGACCTGCGACGTCAAATATGAATGGTTGACGCCCGAGCAGATCAAGGAGCGCTGGCCGCTGATCGAAACCTCGGATCTGAAGGGCGCACTTTACCATACCGAGGACGGTTACATCAATCCGGCCGACGTGACCCAGGCGATGGCCAAGGGCGCCCGCCAGCGCGGTGTCGAGATCGTGCGCAAGATGCAGGCCGATGCCTTCCATTGGAACGGAACCCACTGGGAAGTCACCTGCACCAAGATGGTCGAAAAGGGTGGCAACCTTGTCCCCAGCGACGAGCAGGTGGTCATCACCGCAGAGCACGTCGTGACCGCTTCGGGAAACCATGCCCAGCGTACCGCCAAGCTGCTTGGCATCAAGATGCCCGCGATCCCGGTCGAGCATACCTTCATTGTCATGGACAAGGATCCGGAACTGGTGAAATGGCGTGAAGCCGGCAATCCGGAACACCCGGTTGTGCGCGATGCCGACAACGAATCCTACGCACGCGAAGAGCGCGGCGGCTGGATCCTTGGCATCTACGAGCACGGCGCCCCGGCGCGTTTCGAATACGGTGTGCCCGACAGTTTCCGCGCTGACCTGTTCCCTCTGGATCTGGACCGGATCGCCGATCAGTACATGGCCATGGCCGAGCGTGTCCCGTCCTGTGCCGAGTCCGGCCTCAAGGACGATTTCAATGGTCCAATCTGCTATACGCCTGATGGCAACCCGCTGGTCGGCCCGGCGCCGGGCCTGCGAAATATGTGGCTGGCCGAAGGGTTCAGCTTTGGCATCACCGCCGCCGGCGGCACCGGCTATTATTTGGCGCAGATGATGGTCGATGGCGAAGCCGAGATCGACATGGCCTCGCTGGACCCCAAACGCTATTCGTCCAACTGGATGACCACGGAATTCGCCGCGCGCAAGAACGAGGAATGCTACGAGCACGTCTACATTCTGCATCACCCGGATGAAGAGCGCGAGGCCTGCCGTCCGCTGCGCACCGTTCCGGCCTATGATCGTCAGAAAGCCCGCGGCGCGCAGTTTGGGTGGGTCAACGGATGGGAACGCCCCAACTATTTTGGCCCGGTCGATGCCCCCGACAACTTCGACAAGGAAAGCCGCAGCTTTCGCCGTGGTGGATGGTGGCAGTATGCCGTCGAAGAAGCCAAGGCGATCCGCAACGGTGTCGGTCTGATCGACGCGTCAGCCTTCACCAAGCATGTCGTCAAAGGCCCGGGTGCAACCCAGTTCCTCGACTGGTTCACCTGCAACAAGCTGCCCAAGGTCGGTCGCATCAATCTGACCTATGCGCTTACGGCGCATGGCACCACGCGTACCGAGTACACCATCGTTCGCCTGAAAGAGGACGAGTATTACCTCGTCTCGGCCGGTGCCTGGACCGAGTATGACGCCGACTTCCTGCGCAAGGCGGCCGAGGACAAGATGGACGAGTTCGGCTACATCGAGATCCAGGACGTGACCACCCAGTGGGGCGTCTTTGCCATCGCCGGACCGAAATCGCGCGACGTGCTGAAAGAGGTCATCAAGGACGCCGAGCCGGAAACCGCCCTTTCGAACAAGCGCTTCCCCTGGCTGTCGGCACGTCAGATCGAACTGGGCATGTGCCCGGTCAACGCGATCCGCGTGGCCTATACCGGCGAGCTGGGCTGGGAACTGCATCACCCGATCGAGATGCAGAACTACCTGTTCGACCTTCTGGAGAAGGCCGGCGAGAAGCACGGCATGAAGCTGGTAGGTGCCCGCGCCCAGAATTGGCTGCGGCAGGAGAAATCCTATCGCGCCTTCGGCACCGAACTGGGCCGCGACGCCACCCCGCTCGAGGCCGACCTGCCGCGTTTCGTCGATTTGGACAAAGAGTTCCACGGCAAGGACAAGCTGATCGAGACCGGCGTGCGGGTGAAATGCTGTACGTTGCTGATCGACGGGCCCGAGGACGCCGACCCGTGGGGCCGTGAGGCTCTGTATACTCCGGAAGGTGAGCGCGTGGGGCGTCTGACCTCGGGCGGGTATTCGGTGGCTTTCGAGAAATCCATCGGCATGGGCTATGTAAAGCCCGCACTGGCCGTGGAAGGTACCAAACTAAAGGTCAAAATGCTGGACCAGCTGTGGGATGCGGTCGTGACGTGCGACAGCCCCTATGACCCCAAGAACGAGACTATCCGCAAGGACGGTTGATCGGACAGAGGCCCCGGACGACTCCGGGGCCTTTTTTTGGCTATGCGCTGAGTTCGTCGAAGCACTCCAGCGCCTTGGCTGCGTACATCATCGACGGACCGCCACCCATCTGGATCGCCATGGCCAGAACGTCCGATAATTCCTCACGCGAAGCGCCCGCCTTGACCAGTGTTTCGGTGTGCAACGAAATGCAGGGTTCGCACCGCACTGCGATGGACATGCCCAAGGCGATGAACTCCTTGGTCTTGAAATCCAGTGTTCCGCCTTCCTTGACCGATTTCCCGAGCGCGCCGAAAGCGCGGGCGGTATCTGGTATGGCTCCGTTCAGGTTGCGCAATCCGCTGCGCGTTTCAGCAAGCTTGTCTGACCAGGTCATGTCTTGTGCCTCTTTTACATATTGCATCCTGCATATGTATCAGCGGCGTCGGAACGGCTTTGATCTTGATCAGGTCAAAGGCTTTTCTGCGACAAAAGCCAGATTGTTCGCAGGCATTGGAACCACTCCGACAACCCGCAGCCCTGTGCTTTCCAGATAGTTGCTGATCTGGCTGTCGTCCTTGTAGCCGATCTCGGGATCTTGCCGGGTCAGGTCGGTATGAAAGCGTCGGTCGCCGTCGCTGATCAGCTTACCCTGACGCATGAACGGTCCGTAGAGAACGAACCGCCCCCCGGGGCAAAGGGCCAATGCGGCCTCGGACAGAACATTGCGGGCTTCTTTCCAGCTGATCAGATGCAGCAGGTTAATCAGAATGATAAGGTTCTGGTTGCCAAAGTTCTGGTGCCATCCGGACAGGGTTGCGTCCAAATCTACGGCGGGAAGGATGTTTGGCAGGTCCTCCGCATAGGCGTCGATGCTGGCCCGGCGGGCGGGATCGATCTCGCTTGGCTGCCAAGTCAGGTCAGGAAAGATACGGGCAAATGCGGCGACGTGTTGACCCGTGCCGCTGGCCAGTTCCAATGCGTTTCCAGTTGCGAAGGGCATCTCGGCTAGCAACGCGCACAAGGCGTCTGTATTGCGGCTGGCCGCAGGAGCGATCATCTTCGCGCCGTCACCCTGAGAGGCGACGCTTGCCGTCGGAGGCAGTTTCCGCCTGCCCATCAGCGTAACCGGGACACGGATAGCGCGGAGACCATCGCGGCATCCAACTCGGGCGCGCGGCCTAACGCAAGATCCGCGACCAATCGCGACGCCGCCGGTGCGGTTTGAAACCCGTACCCTCCCTGACCGGCAGACCAGACAAAACTTTCATCTGACGGGTCGGGACCCAGAACAAGCGTGCCATCCGGGGCAAAGCTGCGCAGCCCGGCCCAATTGGTCTCGACACGGGTGACCGGGCTGGTCACCATTTCTTCGTACCGGGCCAGGCCCTCGGCCAGCACCATATCGTCGGCATAGGCGTCATGCGGTTCGACCGGGTCGGCCTCGGACGGTGACACCAACAGCTTGCCGGCATCCGGTTTGGCGTACCAGGTCTCACCCGCGCCCAGCATCATCGGCCAATTTTTCACATCACGGCCCCCAGGTGCTGGCAGTCGGGCCATGGAACGGCGGCGCGGCGTGATTCCGATCGGTGCGATCCCGGCCATCCTTGCGACCTCGTCCGCCCACGCACCAGCGGCATTGACGATGGTGCGCGCCTGAAAGACCTCGGCCGCTTCCACCAGCCAATGGCCGTCCTTGCGGATCCGCGTCACTTTTTGGCGGGTCAGTACCGATCCCGCGTTGGCGCGAATGGTGCGGGCGAAATCCTGTAGTACACGGTCGGTGTCGATGTCGTAAGCGCCCTCACTCAGCGCTGCGTATGCGACGGTTTCCGGGTTCAGGACCGGGACACGGGCCAACGCATCGGGGACCGAAATTTCGGCCATTCCCAGCTTGCCCAGGTCTTTGCGGAACTGGTCGGCCTGATCACTTTTGGCCAGCAGCATCAACCCGCGCGGGGTCAGATAGTCGTTCGAAAAAAAGAACTCGGCGCTGGCCTTGTTCAGAGCCACGACCGAAGGCGGGCCATAACCTTCTTCGAACAATGCCGCCGATCGCCCCGAGGCGTGATAGCCCAGCGCGTCCTCGGCCTCGAGTACGGTCACCGATCCATGCTCGGACAGACGCGCGCCGGCGCTGAGGCCGGCAATACCGCCGCCGATGATCAGAAAATCAATCACTGGACCTCCTCCAACCGGTCCGTCGCCGGTGGCGGTGTCTGGCTGAGCGCCGTGATGCGGGCGTAGAGCTCAGCCGGAAGGTCGAATGTCATCGCGGCCAGCGACGGTGCCAGCTGTTCGGCAGATCTGGCCGATATGATCGGCGACGGGGCAAACGGGCTGGCGGCAACCCAAGCGACGGCAAGCGTCGCCGGATCCACGCCGGCCTGATGCCCCAAGCGGGCCAGCTCCGCAGCTGTTTCGGCCATCCATTCAGCCCCATAGCGGCTGGCGTATCGGTCATCTTCGGACAGCCGGCCGGCTGCACCGCCATGGGCGTACTTTCCGGTCAGCAATCCGCCACCCAGCGGCGAGTAGGCAAAAACCGAGATACCTTGATCCGCACACATCGGCAGGGTCTCGACCTCGGCCTGTCGCTTGACCAGGTTGTACATCGGTTGCAGCGCGTCAATGGTCAGGCCGAAATCTGCGGCGACGCGCACGGCTTTCATCACTTGCCAGGCGGCAAAATTAGACAGGCCGACATAGCGGATCTTGCCCGCGTCTTTGAGCTGGGCAAAGCACTCCATCGTTTCGGCAAGATCGGTATCCGGGTCGAATCGGTGCAGGTACAGCAGGTCGACCATGTCCTGACCCAGACGTTTGCGCGAAACGTCGAACTGCGCACGGATGTTGGCCGCGCCGGCGCCGCCTGTGTAGCCCGCTTTGGTGGCGATCGTCAGCTGCTCGCGCTGAGACGCGATCATCTGGCCCAGCAATGTTTCCGACGCACCGTCGGTATAGACATAAGCTGTATCGAAATGCGTGATACCGGCCGCGCGACAGGCGTCGAACATGGCCCGGCTTTGCTCGGCATCGGCGCGGCCCCCGAACTGCATCGTGCCAAAGGTGAAACGGCCAATGTCAGTGCCGTCGGGATTGGAAAGCCTGAGTGTCATGAGAGTGCCTGAAATGAGCCCGACGAACGGGGGTCTTTGATCAATTGTCGTCCCAAGTTTTAATCAGGGTTGAATTTGCGCATCAACCCTTCCAAACATTCACAACCAAAAACGCAGGAGAGCAGGGTGACCAGCGCAGACCTACACCCAATGGCCACAGGGCACATTCCGTCATATGTGACCCAGGCGGATGGCAGCGATTTTCTCTTCAATTTCATGGTGATCTTCACGGTTGGTCTGATCCTGCTGATCGGTGTCGCGTATTTCACATTGCACTCGATCCCCGAGAAGATGGCACATGAGAACAACCACCCGCAGTTTCAGTTGGTCGGTATCCTGGCGTTGTTGGCCCTGTTTACGCACAACGGGATTTTCTGGGTTGCTGCTATCCTGGTGGCGGGTTTTCAGTTTCCTGACTTTGCAGCGCCCCTGCGCGCGATTGCAGATGCAATTCGGTCGCTGGCACCCGGGGCGTCACCTCCGCCCGCCGTGCCTGACCCTGAGCCCGCCGCTCCGCAGGAGCACTGACGCATGATCGAAACATTTCTGTGCGCACTGGTCACCGTTCTGCCCGACTTTCTGTTCCGACGCTTCGTTCAGGGAAAGCGGATTGGTCACGAAATCACTCTGTTCACCATGTGGTACGAACTGCGCTGGGGGCTGACCGCCTGCGCGATCCTTGCGCTGACGGTGATTACCACGCTGTTCTACTTCCACCCGGCGAGCAAAACGGCGGCGTCCTATTTCCGGACCGTAACGATTCTTCCGCAACTGGGTGGGCGCGTGTCCGAGGTCTATGTTACCAACAACCAGATGGTCACCGCGGGCCAGCCGATCTTCCGTATCGAGGATTTCACCCAGCGCGCGCAGGTCGAAGCCGCACATGCCCAGATTGCTCAGATACAGGCCTCGCTGAAGGTCGCGCAAACGGATCTGGCCGAGGCCGAAGCCGGTATTGCAGGCGCGCAGGCGGCGCTGGCGCAGGCGCTTGAGGATTTGGAGCGCAACACCACCCTGCGCGATCAGGGATCCAGCGCAGTCCGCCTGACCGAGATCGAGCGACTGGAGAACCTTGTCGCCGAGCGCGAGGCCAAGGTTCTGGCCGCGCAATCCCAAAAGGCGGCCGTTGTTCAGAAGATCGAAGAACTGATCCCTGCCCAGTTGGCCAGCGCCGAGGCGCAGCTGGATGCCGCTCTGGCCGAATTGGACAAGACGACAATCAGCGCCGGTGTGACGGGCCGGGTCGAGCAGTTCGGGTTGCGGGTCGGCGATTTTGTCAGCCCGCTGATGCGCCCGGCGGGAATTCTGGTTCCGACGGATTCCGGGCGCGACCGGTTTCAGGCGGCTTTCAACCAGATGTCGGCGCAGGTGATCAAACCGGGAATGATCGGAGAGCTGGGCTGTATGACGCGGCCATTCACGGTGATTCCGGTCGTAGTGGTCCAGGTGCAGGATGTGATCCCTTCGGGGCAGATCCGACCCACTGACGAATTGCGCGACGTTCAACAGAACACAACCCCCGGATCAATCCTCGTGTACCTCGAGCCACTTTATGAAGGGCTGGCAGACAAGGTGCCCCCGGGCAGCAACTGTCTAGCCAATGTCTACACCGACAATCACGACAGGCTTGAACACGAAGATCTGGGGTTCTGGGAAAGGGCATTCCTGCATGTCGTGGACACGATCGGTGTGGTTCATGCGGCAGGCTTGCGACTGCGTCTGATCCTGATGCCGGTGAACACGCTGGTTCTAAGCGGTCACTGATGGCGGGAACGTGAGTGTTCTCGCGCTATTGTGTCTGGAAATGGCGCCTGTCCCCGGTTAACTGCCGCACATGTTTGATGCGCAAATCCGCCCGATTATCGACCCGGCCCTGAACGCTCAGGGCCGTTTTCTCGCGCGGTTGGGCTTTACGGCAAACCAGGTGACGCTGATTGGGCTGGCTCTTGGTTTGGTCGCAGCGGGCCTGATCGTGACAGGCGCGACGTACTGGGCGCTGCTGCCGTTACTGCTGTCGCGTCTCGCGGATGGCTTGGACGGTGCTGTTGCGCGCGCCCGGGGCGGGACCGATTTCGGCGGCTATCTGGATATCACCTGCGACTTTTTGTTCTACGGCGCGATCCCGTTCGCATTCGTTCTGGCTGACCCGGCTGCCAATGGCGTGGCCGGTGCTTTCCTTTTGCTGTCCTTCTATTTCAACGGCACCAGTTTTCTGGGCTTTTCCCTACTGGCGGACCGGCACGGTTTGAAGACCGACGCCAGAGGGCAGAAGGCCTTGTATTTTTCCGGTGGTTTGCTGGAGGGGGCCGAAACGATCGGTTTCCTTGTTCTTTTGTGTCTGGTGCCGGATGCGTTTGCGGCCTTGGCGTGGATATTCGGCAGCTTGTGTTTCCTGACCGCCATATCCCGGATCGTGTTGGCAGCGCGCAGTTTCGGCAACCGTTCCGGGAACTGAAAAAGCCCGCCGTTTCCGGCGGGCTTTGGGTTTGTTGACAGTACATGCCACGCTTATTGCGGGATGTCGCCTTCCAGCCCTTCGACATAGAAGTTCATGCCGGCCAAGGTGCCGTCATCAGCCACTTCGCCCTCGGCCAGCCACGCGCTGCCGTCCTGCTTGTTCAGCGGTCCGGTGAACGGGTGATAGCTGCCATCTGCAATCGCGGCTTTCAGGGCCAGCGCCTCTTCTTTGACGTCGGCCGGAACGGCGTCGGAAATCTCGCCGATTTCAACCATGCCTTCCTTGATGCCGTCCCAGGTGTTCACCGACTCCCAGGAGCCGTCCATCACGGCTTGGGTGCGTGCGATGTAGTAAGGCGCCCAGTTGTCGATGATCGAGCTAACGCGCGGCATCGGAGCATATTCGCTCATGTCCGAGGCCTGGCCGAAAGTGATCACGTTGCCGGCTTCTTGTGCGGCCGCCTGCGGTGCGGTCGAGTCCGTGTGCTGCAGGATCACGTCGGCGCCCTGTTCGATCAGAACCTTCGCCGCATCGGCCTCTTTCGCCGGATCGAACCAAGTGTAGGCCCAGACGATCTTGAACTCGACATCCGGGTTCACCTTCTTGGCGTGGATGAAGGCCGAGTTGATGCCGCGGATCACTTCGGGGATCGGGTACGAGCCGATGTAACCGATGATGTTCGACTTGGTCATCTTGCCGGCGATATGACCTTGGACAGCGCGACCCTCATAGAAACGCGCCGAGTAGACCGACACGTTGTCGGCGGTCTTGTAGCCCGTGGCGTGTTCAAATTTCACGTCCGGGAATTTCTTGGCCACGTTGATGGTCGGGTCCATGTAACCGAACGAGGTGGTGAAGATCAGGTCCGCACCTTCCAGCGCCATCTGAGTCATGACGCGCTCGGCATCCGGGCCTTCGGGCACCGATTCCACGTACACGGTTTCGACCTTGTCGCCAAAGTGCTTCTCGACGGCCTGGCGGCCCTTGTCGTGTTCATAGGTCCAGCCGCCGTCGCCCACCGGGCCGACATAGACGAAACCGACCTTTGTCTTGTCCTCGGCCACGGCGCCCGTGGCAAGGCCAAGTGCCATGGCGGCGCTTGCCAGAAGTGAAGTGAATTTCATTTAGTTACTCCCCAAGTTGGTACAGTTGGCCCCTAGTGCGAGGCGTGGAAGGTCCGGCCCAGTGAGGCAGGTGCGCTGCTCTTGTCGGCCGAAAGGATCACAAGCACAAGGATCGTGATGATGTAGGGCGACATTGCCAGATACTCGACAGGTATGGCAACGCCCGCTGCCTGCAGATTAAGCTGCAAGACCGTGATTCCGCCAAACAAATAGGCACCCAGCAAGGCACGCCACGGTTTCCAGCTGGCAAACACCACCAGAGCCAAAGCAATCCAGCCGACTCCGGCGGTCATGCCTTCGGTCCACTGAGGGACCCGGATCAGGCTGATATATGCACCGCCAAGCCCCGCACAGGCCCCGCCGAACAGAATCGCCATAATGCGGATCTTGATGACCTTGTAGCCGAGGGCATGCGCCGCATCGTGGTTCTCACCCACCGCACGAAGGATCAGCCCGACGCGGGTGTATTTCAGAGTGGCCCATACCGCTGCCGTCAACGCGATCCCGACATAGAGGATCGGATCATGTTGGAACAGGATCGGGCCGATGACCGGAATATCGCTGAGCAGCGGGATATGGATGTCCCCCATGCTGGGCGGTTTGATGCCCACATAACTTTGGCCCAGAAGCGCACTGAAGCCCAAGCCAAACAGCGTCAGCGCAAGACCGCTGGCCACCTGGTTCGCCAGCGCGAACTGGGTCAGCAAAACGAACAGCAGCGACAGCAGCGCACCGCCAACGGCCGCCGCGACGAAACCCAACCATGGCGAGCCTGTCTCGACCGAGATGGCAAATCCGCTGATTGCGCCCACGATCATCATGCCTTCGACGCCGAGGTTCAGAACGCCGGCCTTTTCGACGACAAGCTCTCCGATCGCCGCCAGCAGAAGCGGGGTTGCGGCAACCATCAACGAGGCCAGCAAAAGAACGGGATTGATTTCTCCAAGGTCCATGGTCACGCCACCTCGCTACGGGCCGCACGGATGCGGTAGTTGGTCAAAAGATCGAAGGCCAGCAGGAAGAACAGAAGCATTCCCTGGAACACCTGGATGGCCGCAGCGGGTAGCCCCAGCTGGGATTGTGCGATTTCGCCACCGATATAGGTCAGCGCCATCAGGCCGCCGGCCAGCAGGATGCCCACCGGGTGCAGACGGCCCAGAAACGCAACGATGATCGCGGTAAAGCCGTAGCCCACGTTGAAGTCGATGCTCACCACGCCTGACGGGCCCGAGACCTCGAACATACCGGCAAGACCGGCCAGCGCGCCCGACAGCCCCAGGCAAAACAGGATCAGCCGCGGGGGATTCACGCCAGCAAATCGTGCCGCGCGCGGAGCTTCGCCCGTGAGGCGGATGTGAAACCCCAGCATGTGCCGGTTCAGCAGGACATAGGCAAAGATCACCGCGATAAAGGCCGCGACGACGCCCCAGTGCATGCCTGTTCCGGCGAACAGTTCAGCATTGTGGGCGCTTTCATAGGACTGCAGGTTGCGCGAGCCGGGAAATCCGAACCCTTCGGGGTTTTTCAGCAAACCCAGCGACATCGAGGCCAGAAACTGCTCGGCCACGTAAACCAACATCAGGGAAACGAGAATCTCGTTGGTGCCGAACCGAACCTTGAGCAGGGCCGGGATCATCGCCCAGATCCAGCCGCCGAATGCGCCGGCGATCACCATGATTGGAAAGACGTACCACGCATCCAGAGGGTAGAAGGCCAGACCGGCCGCGGCGCCGAAGATAGCGCCCATGATGTACTGGCCCTCGGCGCCGATATTCCAGATACCGGCGCGGAAGCCCAGCGACAGACCGATGGCGATCAGAACCAACGGTGCGCCCTTCACCAGCAGTTGCGGTCGGTAATAAAATGAGAACTCTCCGAACAGGGGTTCCCAGAAGATGGTTCCGATCGCTTCGACCGGGTTCTTGCCCAGAATTACAAACAGCAACCCGCCGAAAACCATGGTGGCCAGCACTGCGACCAGAGGGGTGGCATAAGACCACGCCTTGGACGGCTGTGGCCGTTTCTCCAACACTATCATTTGCTCATCCCCCCAAAGTCTTCGTCTTTTTTGGATTTTTGCGCCAGAGGCGGCAGCGTAGGTTACACATGGGCCACCTCCATCCCATGCGCGCCGCCCATCATCAGACCGATCTCTTCGACGGTCAGGCCAGTTGTGGGACGCGGAGCGCTGAGGCGCCCTTCGTTCAAGGCGGCGAAACTGTCGGAAATCTCCATCAGCTCATCTAGATCCTGGCTGATGCAGACCACCGCCGTTCCCTTGGCCGCAAGGTCCAGAATGGCCTGACGGATCGCAGCGGCTGCGGCGGCGTCGACGCCCCAGGTCGGCTGGTTCACGACCAGAACTTCGGGGTTTTGCAGGACTTCCCGGCCGATGACGAATTTCTGCAGGTTGCCGCCCGACAGCGACCGCGCGGCGTTTTCCGGCCCCGGGGTCCGCACGTCGAATGCCTGAATGATCTTCTCCGCAAAAATGCGGGTGTCAGCCCATTTCAAAAAACCGTTCTTCTCCAAAGACTCGCGCACCGAGCCGGTCAGCAGAGCGTTTTCCGTCAGGCTCATGTCCGGCGCCGCGGCATGTCCCAACCGCTCTTCCGGGGCCGTCAGCACACCCAGTCTGCGCCGGGCCGTCGGACCCAGTTTGCCAATCGGCTGGCCGTTGAAGCGGATCGCATCCGCGTCCGTCAGAATTTCGCCGGACAAAACGCCCAGCAGTTCATCCTGACCGTTGCCAGCCACGCCGCCGATGCCAAGGATTTCGCCCTTGCGCACGGTCAGGTGCACGTTCTTCAGCGCGGTCCCGAATTCGGAAGGGGACGGAACCGAAAGCCCGGTAACATCCAGTGCTACGGGTCCGAACTCTCGCCCGGACCGTTCAGGGGTCTGAAGGGCTGATCCCACCATCATTTCGGCCATGTCGCGGGCGGTTGTTTCGCTGGGTGTGCATTCACCCACGTTCTTGCCCAGCCGCAGAATGGTGGCGTGATCGCACAGCGTGCGGATTTCCTCGAGCTTGTGCGAGATATACAGGATCGAGGTTCCCTCCGACCGCAGCTTTTTCAGTGTTTCGAACAGGATATCTACCTCCTGCGGGGTCAGGACCGAGGTCGGTTCGTCCATGATCAGCAGCTTTGGGTCCTGCAGCAGGCAGCGGATGATCTCAACCCGCTGGCGTTCACCGGCGGACAGATCACCAACCCGACGATACGGATCCAGCGGAAGGCCATAGGTCTCCGAGACCTCGCGAATGCGCGATGCCAGATCACCCATCGGCGGCGGGCTTTCCATGCCTAAGGCGATGTTTTCGGCCACGTTCAGCGCGTCAAACAGCGAAAAATGTTGGAACACCATGGCAATGCCGTCGGCACGGGCCGCGCGCGGCTCGGCCGGCGCATAAGGTTGGCCGCGCAACAGCATCGTGCCGCTGTCAGGCTTGACCAGCCCGTAGATCATCTTCACCAGCGTGGATTTTCCCGCGCCGTTTTCGCCCAGCAGGGCGTGAACTTCGCCCTCACCGATGTCAAAGGACACTTGGTCGTTGGCCACGACGCCGGGATAGGCCTTGGTCAACCCCTGCAAGCTCAGTAGTGGAGTGGTCACGCGCTCTGGTCCTTCTTCAAGTCGTTCTGTCGGGCGGGGCGCAGGATTTGCGCTGCCGCACCAACTGCGATCATCTGCGGGTGCTTGCCCAACGATGGGTCACCGATCGGGCAGGTGATCCGGGCGATCTGAGCCGGTGAGTGACCCAGCGCAGCCAGGCGCGAGCGGAATCGCGCCCATTTCGTAGCCGAGCCGATCAGCCCGGCAAAGTGAAAACCGTGCGTCAATAGCCGGTTGCACAGTTCCAGATCCAGATTGTGTGAATAAGTCAGCACCAAGTGCTCGGCTTGAACCGGTGCGTGGTGCACGAGGTCGGCCGGGTTCGCTGCCGGAACCACGGTTACACCTGCTGGGATGTCAGCCGGAAACCGGTCGGCTGCGGTGTCTACCCAAGTGATGGCAAGATCGGGGAGAGGCGACAGCACATCCACCAGCGCCCGTCCGACATGACCGGCCCCCCAGATCCACAATTGGCGGGTCGGTGTGTGCACCGGCTCGATCATCCAGCCGTCAAGCAATTGCGGTTCAGGCGCGATACCCTGTGCGCGTGCGGTTGCCAGCAGCCGCTTGACCGACAATGGCATGTCACCACCGGCAGTCGGGCGTGCGATGACGGTATCGTCCAGGGCCTCGACGGACTTCAGGTCATAGACCTCGCTCAGCAGCGTTACGGCACCGCCGCAGCATTGCCCGAGGTCGGGACCCAGCGCATGGCGGGACAGGCGGGTTGGGCTTTGCTGAACCCGGGCGGCCTCAGCCGCCTGATACTCCAGCGTGCCGCCCCCGATCGTGCCGGATTGCCCGCCCTTCCAGACCAGCATCGCAGCGCCGACCTCGCGCGGGGACGAGCCTCGGATTGCGGCAATGACCACGCGAGTCACCTTGCCATGCGTTTTGACCGCCTCCCTCAAAGTCTCCCGGTCAAATCCCATCAGGTGCCTCCACGCATGCGTTGAACGGCGGTCCAGACCTCTTCGGCGGTGGCTGGGGCATTGATCGCCGGATACCCGTCACCGCAGGCCGCAACCGCGTTCGACAGGGCCAGCCAGGCCGAGATGCCCAACATGAAGGGCGGCTCACCCACCGCTTTTGAGCGATAGATCGTGTCCTCGCGGTTCCGGCAGTCCCAAAGTGCGACATTGAAGATGTCGGGGCGATCCGAACAGGCAGGGATCTTGTAGGTCGATGGCGCATGGGTGCGCAGCCGGCCCTTGTCGTCCCAGACCAGTTCCTCGGTCGTCAGCCAGCCCGCACCTTGCACATAGCCGCCCTCGACCTGGCCGATATCCAGCGCAGGGTTCAGCGAAGCACCCGCATCATGCAGGATATCCGTCCGAAGGATGCGGTTCTCGCCGGTCAGAGTGTCCACGGCGACTTCGGTCACCGAAGCTCCATAGGCGAAGTAGAAGAACGGGCGCCCGCGTCCGGCGATCCGGTCCCACTCGATCTTGGGGGTCTTGTAGAACCCGGTTGCCGACAGGCTGACGCGCCCCTGATAGGCCAGCGCTGCCGCCTCGGCAAAGCTGTAGCTTTCCTCGCCCACGCTGACCCGGCCATCGGCAAAGACGACCGCCGTTGGATCGGTCTGATGCCGCTCGGCCAGATAGGCGGCCATCCGGTCGCGGATCGTGTCACAGGCGGCCTTGACCGCCATCCCGTTCAGATCGCTGCCGGACGAGGCCGCCGTGGCCGAGGTGTTCGGCACTTTGGCGGTATCGGTCGCCGTGATCTTCACCATCTCCAGCGGAATGCCGAACCGCGCGGCCGCTACCTGCGCCACTTTCTGGAACAGGCCCTGGCCCATCTCGGTGCCGCCATGGTTCAGATGCACCGAGCCGTCCTGGTAGACATGCACCAACGCCCCGGCCTGGTTCAGATGGGTGAGCGTAAAGGAAATGCCGAACTTGACCGGTGAAAAGGCGATGCCCTTCTTGATCACGCGGTTTTCGGCATTCCACTTCTCGATCGCCGCCTTGCGTGCTGCGTAATCGCAGGACTCCAGCAAGGCTTCGGTCATGGGATGCAACTCGAAATCGGTGACTTCCATGCCGTAGGGGGTGGTGTTCCCACCCGCGGGAACGGGGCGCACCACCGAGCGGCCGGTTTCGACCGCGCCGCGGCTGGTCAGATCCTCGTTCGGATCCGGGTGGCCCAGCGGCTTGTCCTGCACCGGTTCTTCAACACCTGCATGCGCCGGTTCATAGTAGTTTCGCCGTCGCAGCTCGACCGGGTCCAGACCTAGTACATGCGCGGCGTGATCCATCACCCGTTCGATGCCCACCATTCCCTGCGGCCCGCCAAAGCCGCGATAGGCGGTGGCCGATTGTGTGTTGGTCTTCAGCCGATGGCTCTCGATCCGCGCATTGGGCAGAAGGTACGCATTGTCGGAATGCAGCATCGCGCGGTCGGCGACCGGCAGCGACAGGTCCTGCGCCCAGCCGCAGATGGCGTAGTGCAGGAAGGAAACGCCCTGAATGTGGCCGTTTTCGTCGAAGCCGGCCTTGTAGCTGATGCGGAAGGCGTGGCGCTTGCCGGTGATGGTCATGTCATCATCGCGGTCATAGCGCATCTTGCAGGCTCGACCGGTTGCCCGTGCCGCAACTGCGCAGGCCACGGCCAGCGCGTTGCCCTGGCTTTCCTTGCCACCGAACCCGCCGCCCATCCGCCGGGTTTCGACCCGCACCGCATGCATGGGAACGCCCAAAGCATCAGCTACCTTGTGTTGAATCTCGGTCGGGTGCTGGGTCGAGGAATGCACCAGCATGTCGCTGCCTTCGTGCGGCACCGCCAGCGCGGCCTGACCTTCCAGGTAGAAATGCTCCTGCCCGCCGATCTCGAACGTGCCTTCGATCGCATGCGCCGCCTGCGCGATGGCGGCTTCCGCATCACCTTTGGCATAGATGCGGGGGCCGTCCTCGAACCGGCTGTCTGCGGCCAGAGCCTCCTCGATCGTCAGGATCGGCGTTTCCTCGGCATAGTCGATCCTGCCCAACCGCGCGGCTTTGCGCGCCGCCAGATGGCTGGTGGCGACAACCAGAAACACGGGCTGGCCCACATAGTTCACCGTCCCATCCGCCAGCAGCGGCTCGTCATGGATCGAGGGCGAGACGTCATTGGCAAAGGGCAGATCTTCGGCCGTCATCACCAAAACGACTCCCGGGGCCGCGCGGACGTCTGACAGGTCCATCGCCGTGATCCGGCCCTTGGCGATCGGGCTCAGGCCGAACGCCAGATGCAGCGTACCCTTGGGCGTCGGAATGTCGTCAACATAACGGGCGGTTCCCGACACATGCAGGGGTGCCGCGTCATGGGGCAGGGGCTTGGTCACGCTCATGCCGATACCTCCAGCACATTGGTCAGCTCGCCCTGGTCTTCTAGGAAATAGCGTTCGAGCATGGCCTTTGCGGTCTCCAGCCGGTAGCAGGCCGAGGCACGCATGTCGCTCATCGGGGAATAGTCCTCGGCAAAGGCCGGCAAGGCGCTTTGAACCGTTTCCGCCGTCCACGGGCGACCGGTCAGCGCGGCCTCAACCTGTGTCGCGCGCTTCGGCACACCGGCCATTCCGCCAAAGGCGATCCGGGCTTGCGAGACGACGCCGTCCGAAACGGTGATGTTGAAACAGCCGCAGACGGCCGAGATATCCTGATCGAACCGTTTGCTCAGCTTGTAGCATTTCAGCCGATCGGGTTGGCGCATAAAGCTGACCGCTTCCACGAACTCGCCGGGCGCGCGATCCTGCTTGCCGTAATCAACAAAGAAATCCTCCAGCGGGATCGCCCGCCTCTCGTCGACCTTGCGCAGGTGCAATGTGGCCCCCAGCGCGATCAGCGCGGGCGGGTTGTCCCCGATGGGCGAGCCGTTCGCGATATTGCCGCCCACCGTAGCCGCGTGGCGCACCTGCACGCTGGCATAGCGCCGGATCATCTCGGCATAGGACGGATGCAGATCGGCCATCGCCGCGCCCATGCGGTTCATGTCCACCATCGCGCCGATGCGCACTTCGTCTTCAGTGACCGAGATCTCCTTCAGATCGTCGCAGCTGCCCAGAAAGATCACCGGGTCCAGGTTCCGCAGTTGCTTGGTGACCCAGAGGCCGACATCGGTGGCACCCGCGATCAAAGTTGCACCGGGATGGGCGGCAAAGACTTTGGCCAGTTCGTCGGATGACTTCGGCAGAAGGGGCGAGGCCGGCTTGGCCGCAACCGGCTTGTCCTTGACCCAGACCGGCACCGGCTGGTCTTCGACGGCCTTTGCCGCGCGGATGATCGGCGCATAGCCGGTGCAGCGGCACAGGTTGCCGGCCAGTTGCGTGTCGTGATCGGTCGCGCCATTTGCATGGCTCGCCACCATCGACATCACGAAACCGGGTGTGCAGAATCCACATTGCGAGCCATGAAGATCCACCATCGCCTGCTGGACGGGATGGGGCTCGCCGTGAGGCCCGCTCGCCCCCTCGACCGTGCGCACAGCCTTGCCGTGCAGTTGAGGCAGAAAAAGAATGCAGGAATTCAGCGCCTTGGCACCGGCCTCGTCCGTAACCATGACGGTGCAGGCCCCGCAATCGCCCTCGTTGCAGCCTTCCTTGGTGCCGGTCAGGCCGCGATCCTCGCGCAGCCAATCCAGCAATGTGGCCGTCGGATCGACATCCGCCAGCTCCACTGTCTCTCCGTTCAGAAGAAACGTGATATTCATTCTTGAAACCCGTCGCCTTACCCGGTTGCGCCCATGGGTGCTCCTGTCTCGATGCGACGTAGAGAAAGAAGCGGGCTTGTAGCTTGCCTGAAGATGTTAGAAACAGCCTGTGCGCGCTGGCAAGAAAAACTGCCTGCCGAATGTACCATTCCCGATCCCATGCCTTGATATGCACCACGTCATTATTATCTAGGCATCTGAATTGAAAGAGATTTTGGTGAAACGCCGGCGGCGTCGGCTGAAGCACCTTCTGGAATCTCCGAATAATGCGCGGCTATTTTTTCAGCAATCACCCTTAACTGTTCCGGCTTTTTCCCGGGTCGCGAGTGCGATAGCCTGCCTCGTATGAGCAGTACTCCTCGATTCATCCACCTCCGAGTTCACACCGAATATTCCCTTCTTGAGGGGGCGGTGCGACTGAAAAAACTGCCAACGCTGTGCGAGCAGATGGACATGCCCGCAGTTGCGGTGACGGACACCAACAACATGTTCGCAGCGCTGGAATTCTCGGTTACCGCAAGTGGTGCGGGTGTGCAGCCGATCATGGGCTGCCAGGTTGATCTGGCATATATCCAAGCGCAGCCGGGGGAAAAACCCAAGCCCCCCGCGCCGATTGTACTGCTGGCACAATCTGAGACGGGGTACGAGCATCTGATGAAGCTCAGTTCGTGCCTTTATGTGGACAAGGGCGGGCAGTTGCCCCAGGTCACGCTTGAGGAGTTGGCTGCGCATTCCGATGGGCTGATCTGCTTGACCGGCGGACCGGACGGCCCCGTTGGCCGCCTGTTGCAGCAGGGCCAGCGTCCGGCAGCCGAGTTGCTGGTCGATCGGTTGGCCGCGATGTTCCCCGATCGCCTTTATGTGGAACTGCAACGTCATCCCGGCGAGGATGGCCAGCCCGAGGCCGAGCGCCTGACCGAGCGCGGCCATGTGGAAATGGCCTATGCCAAGAACCTGCCTCTGGTGGCCACGAATGACGTCTATTTCCCGACCTCGGATATGTACGAGGCGCATGATGCGCTGATCTGCATTGCCGAGGGCGCCTATGTCGACCAGCAAGAGGGCCGCCGCCGCCTGACCGCGCAGCATTACTTCAAGTCGCCGCAGGAAATGGTCACGCTCTTTGCCGATCTGCCCGAGGCGATCGAAAACACGGTCGAGATTGCCAGACGTTGCGCCTTCATGGCCTACAAGCGGGATCCGATCCTGCCGAAATTCGCCGATGACGAGGTCGAGGAGCTACGCCGCCAGGCCAACGAGGGTCTGCAGGCCCGACTGGCGGTGATCCCGCACGCCGTCCCACCCGAGGAATACCAGAAACGTCTGGATTTCGAATTGGACATCATCGAGGGCATGGGGTTCCCCGGTTATTTCCTGATCGTTGCGGATTTCATCAAATGGGCCAAGGATCACGACATCCCCGTCGGTCCGGGCCGTGGCTCGGGCGCGGGGTCGCTGGTGGCCTATGCGCTGACGATTACCGACCTTGACCCGCTGCGCTACAGCCTGCTGTTCGAACGCTTCCTGAATCCCGAACGGGTGTCGATGCCCGACTTTGACATCGACTTCTGCATGGACCGCCGCGAAGAGGTGATCCGGTATGTTCAGCAGAAATACGGCCGCGACAAGGTTGGCCAGATCATCACCTTCGGCGCGCTCCTGTCCAAGGCCGCGGTGCGCGACATCGGACGGGTGCTGCAGATGCCCTACGGCCAGGTGGACCGCCTGTCCAAGATGATCCCGGTCGAAGGCGTCAAACCGGTGTCGATCGAGAAGGCCCTGAAAGACGAACCGCGCCTGCGCGAAGAGGCCCGCAACGAAGAGGTGGTCGACCGCCTTCTGACTTACGGCCAGCAGGTCGAGGGGCTGCTGCGCAACGCTTCGACCCACGCCGCCGGGGTGGTGATCGGCGACCGGCCGCTGGACGAGCTGGTACCGCTCTATCAGGACCCCCGCTCGGACATGCCTGCCACCCAGTTCAACATGAAGTGGGTGGAACAGGCCGGTCTGGTGAAATTCGACTTTCTGGGCCTCAAGACTCTGACGGTCATCCAGAACGCCATGGACCTGATCTTCAAGTCCGGACGGCCATTGCACGTGGCGGCCGACGGTCGGCAGCTTTATGAGCCGGCCGAGGGGGCCGAGAACCAGATCAATGCCATTCCGCTGGATGACCCGGCCACTTACAAGCTTTATTCCGCGGCCAAGACCGTGGCGGTGTTCCAGGTTGAAAGCTCGGGCATGATGGATGCGCTCAAGCGCATGAAACCCACCTGCATCGAGGACATCGTGGCGCTTGTCGCGCTCTACCGCCCCGGCCCGATGGAGAACATCCCGACCTATTGCGAGGTCAAGAATGGCCAGCGCAAGATCACTTCGGTCCACCCGCTGATCGACCACATTCTGGAAGAAACGCAAGGCATCATCGTCTACCAGGAGCAGGTGATGCAGATCGCGCAGGTCATGGCGGGCTACAGCCTCGGCGGCGCCGACCTGCTGCGCCGCGCGATGGGTAAAAAAATTAAAGAGGCGATGGACGCCGAGCGCCCGAAATTCGAGGCCGGGGCAGCCGCGAACGGGGTAGATGCCAAGAAGGCGTCCGAGGTGTTCGACCTGCTGGAGAAATTCGCCAACTACGGCTTCAACAAATCTCACGCGGCGGCCTACGCGGTGGTCAGCTATCAGACCGGCTGGCTGAAGGCGAACCACCCGGTCGAATTCATGGCCGGTGTCATGAACTGCGATATCCATCTGACCGACAAGCTGGCGATCTATTTCGAAGAGGTCCGCAAGGGTTTGGAACTGCCCTATGTGCCGCCTTGCATAAACCGGTCGCAGGCGACGTTTGATGTGGTGGATGGCAAACTGGTCTATGCGCTGGGCGCGCTCAAGAACGTGGGCGTCGAGGCGATGAACCTCGTGGTGCAGGGCAGGGGCGACAAGCCGTTCGTCAACCTCTTTGACTTTGCCCGCCGGGTCGATCTGAAGAAGGTCGGCAAACGGCCGCTGGAGATGCTGGCCCGCGCGGGGGCCTTTGACGAGCTGGACAAGAACCGCCGCCGGGTCTTCGAAAGCCTGGAACAGCTGGTGCAGTATTCGGCGGCGATCCACGAACAGAAGAACTCGAACCAGGTGTCGCTGTTCGGCGAGGCGGGCGACGATCTGCCTGAACCGCGCCTGTCGAAATCGCCCGACTGGCTGCCCGCCGAACGGCTGAGCGAAGAATTCAAGGCGATCGGCTTCTACCTGTCCGGCCACCCGCTGGACGACTACATGCCGGCCCTGAAACGCAAGCAGGTGATGACACTCGACGAGGTCACCGAAAAGGCACGCTCGGGTCCGTTGATCGCCAAGATGGCCGGTGTGGTCGCCGGGCGACAGGAGCGGAAATCGGCCAAGGGCAACCGGTTCGCCTTTGCACAGCTGTCCGACCCGACGGGGGCGTACGAGGTGACGCTGTTCTCGGAAACCCTGGAGAAATCACGCGAATACCTGGAAACCGGCGCGCAGGTCGTGCTGACGGCCGAAGCCACGATGGAGGCCGACCAGCTGAAGCTGCTGGCGCGCTCGGTCGGGCCGGCGGATTCAGTCGTGGCCGAGGCCGGCGCGACCGGGCTTCGTATCTTTTTGGACCAATCACAGGCGCTGTCGACGGTCGCCAGCGTTCTCGCGGATGCCGCGGGGGCGGCCAAGAACGCCTCGAAAGGGCCGATCCATTTGTGTCTGCTGGATCCGGGCTTGCCGGGAGAGGTCGAAATGGATCTGGGGCAGGAGTTCCCGATCAATCCCCAGATCAAGGGTGCCATCAAATCACTGGATGGGGTCTTGTCCGTCGAAGAAGTCTAGGGTGGCGGTCCCGCCCAACCCTAGTAGTCACGCTCGAAGAAAATCCCGATGCCGGTATCGCCGCGCCCATCTACGGTGCCACGCACCGTCACGCTGTCGCTGACGTCCAGGTTCAGGTTCACCTCGGTGTCGCCTTCGGTGTTCACGGTGAAATCGGTGTACAGGTTGTCGCTCAGATAAGCGCCGGCGCCCAGACGCCCGCCGCCGCCCTCGGTCGCGCCGACGTCGACGGTATCTACGCCCGTGGCGTCCCGAACGCCCTTGGTGGCATCGCCACCGGCACCGCTCAGCTGGGCCAGCGACGCGGCCATCTGGGCAATGACAAACGGGGACAGTTCGGAAAAGCGGTTGCCGAACAGCAGCATGGCCAGCGCCTCTTCGGCGGGGCGTTCGGGGTCCGAGAACACATCGACTGTCGGAGAATCCAGCGGGCCCGCGATTTCCAACGTCGCGGTTCCATCCGAAGTGCTGGCCGAGGATTCGAACTCGATATACGGCGTCAGGTCGCCCTGCAGGCTGACCACGCCCTTGGTCAGCGCCAGCCTCCGGCCAAGGATGTCCAGATTGCCGCGGATCAGTTCGATCTGGCCCGATGGGATGACGGATTTGGTGGTGCCCTTGATGAAGATAGCACCGCCCAATTCAGCATTCACACCGCGGCCTCGCACGAAAACCGCCTTGGGGGCCAACAGGCTGATGTCGAGAGAGATGCGAGAGTCCGATTGCGACGTTTCCTCTTTTTCAACCAACTGCGCCCGTTCCCGAGTGACGTAGCTGGCATTGCTTTCGTTCACGTGTTCGATTTTCGGGATCGGCGCGGCCCCGACCGCGCCAGATGCCGCGGCCAGGTTGATGTTGGTCTCGCCAAACGTGATCTGCCCGACCAGCGAACTGTTCCCTGCCAAGGCGCCCGTCATTGCGATCTGGCCGTTCAACGTGGTCTCGTACAGAAGATTGTCGGTCAGGACGAGGTTGTTGATTGCAGTTGTGATCTGCGCGTTGAACGGCGGTGTCAGGTCGACCGGGCCACTGACCGTAAATCCGCCTCCGGCGCGCATGCCGCCGCGCATCGAAACCGTTGCGCGGCTGTTGGCAAGGTCTACAGTTCCGCCGATATCGGTGATGGTCTGCCCAACGCTGGGGATCGCCATCGACGTCCCTGAGGTGGTGATCTGACCACTCACCGTCTCCAGCGCCGGCTTGCCCTTCAACGCCAGGTCGAACCGGGCCGATCCGTCGATCTTGTTGGGCGTGATGAAGATGTTTGCAATACCCAAATTGACGCCGCCCTGTGCAGAAATGTCGGCATTGCCCGAGGCTTCGTCATAGGTTCCTTTGACTGCACTGCTGATCTCGGCTGGTCCGGCGGCATTGGCATCAATGGTCCACACGCCGTTCTGGCGCGTTGCATTGCCTTTCGCCGTCAAGCTGCCCGGAAACTCGGGCGCAAAACGTTCGACCCGATCGAACTTGGCGTCAAAGTCCAGGTCGGCCGAGCCATCCGTATTCACGCTGCCTACAAGATTGGCGTAGGACGTCTCCGGGCCGGTCACTCTGACCGTGCCCTCGACTCCGCTGGATGTGGGGGCCACATTCCCGTTCACCTTCAGCGGTCCCGTCAGGGTCTGTGAAACCCGGGCGAGGTCGTCCAACGCGGCGGAGAAGCTCAGCCCGCCGCTTTCGCGGCTCAAGATGCCGGATGCGTTGGCGGACAAGGCTGTCCCTGCAAGCCGGAAGTTTCGGATGTTCAACCCTTCATCGCCGTTCGATGCGTCGACTGTCAGCGTCGTCTGTCCGGGGATCAGCGCATCCACCGCTTCGATTCCGGTCAGGATGTCCTCTGCATTGATTTTGCCCTGCACGTCGAAGACTTTGCTGCCACGGGCCCCTCGACCGGTCACATCCGCTGTGACCGCGCCCGCCAACGTACGGCCTGCCAGTCCGGAAAAGACGGACAGGTCGGGGGCATCTACCTGCGCCTGACCGTCAAAAGCCAGGTTTCCGGTCGGATCGTCGATGGTTGCCGCGACTTGGGCATTCAGCGCGGCTGCGTCAACGGTTGCTTTTCGAATTTCGATCCGGTCACCGGTGCGGGCCCCGTCGAAGTTCAGGACAACGCGCCCGGTCACAAGCGGATCCACCTGATCCAGCCCGGTTTGCAGGTCTGTAGTCGTCACCTGCGCAGTGCCATCAAACTCAAGGGTCTGCACGGTGCCCTTGCCATCCACCTGGGCCTGAACGGCCCCCGCAAGATCGCGCTTGGCGAGGCCGGAGAATACTGAGAGGTCCGAGGCATTCACGCGGGCCTGGCCGTCGATGGTCAAATTGCCGTTCGGAGTGGTGACAGCGCCATCCGCCTGTGCGTTCAATGTTTCGCCGTCGATGGTGAAAGCGCGGATCAGGATGCCGTTTGCATCCCGCTTGGCGTCCAGCGTGATGTCCGTCTCGCCCGCGATGATGGGGTCGATGTCGCCCCGACCAGTGGACAGGTTTTGTCCGGAAACGGCCAGCTTGCCGTCAAAACTGCCCTCCAACGGCGAGCCCGCCCCCTCGACCCGGATCGACGCCCGGCCGCCCAGATCCAATTTGGCGACCTCAGAGAAACGAGACAGATCTGACGCCTCCACCGTTGCCGATCCGTCAATTTTCAGACCGCTTTCCAGCCCGCTGACGACCGCATCGGCGGTCGCTGAATAGTCGGTTCCCCCAAGTTCGATACCCGAGAGTCGGAGCGATTTGTCCCGTCCGTATTCGAACAGGCCATCCAAGGTGACGCGATCGCCCACCGCTGTGTTCAGAGCAGGGTCAGCCAAGTCCAAACCGTCCAGAGAGGCTTGAAGATCTCCGGACAGGTCCAGACCGCCGATCTGAGTCAGAGTGCCCTGTGCGGTCAACCGCGTGTGCGCAATCTGGATTTGTGGTGTGACAACATTCTCGGTCGTCAGGCTCAGATCCCAATGATTGCCGTTTTCGTGGTCGAACAGGGCAGAGAGCTGTGCGGCCTTGACGGATGTGTCTCCTCCACCGAATGGCAGGACGACGTCGTCCCCGGCCGGCGGCGAGATCCGTGCCTGGACGGCTGCCAGTTGCAGCGCCCCACCTGTTCCAAGGCTGAGCTGCGCTTCCAGTTTCAAAGCTTCGGACGTGATGTCCGCCTCGGTAATCTCCAGCGCACCTTCGGCTCCGGTACGGCCATCGACATACAGGCGTGTATCCGTACCGAAGAACGTATCCATGTTGGCGGCCAGAAATGGAGTCAGGTCGCCGCCCAGGTCGGCGGTAAAGGCAATGCCTTCGTCTGCCGCCCCTTCGGTCTTCTCGATCCCGCGCAGGCGCACCTGGCCCGAGACACGGTCGACATTGTCACTGCTCAGCCCGATATCCGCCGTGAAATCGGTGATCGGACCGGACCCTTTGGCCGTCAGGCCGATGGGTGGGCTGTCCGGAATATTCAATGCGGTCGAAATCAGCCCACCTGACGCCTCGGAGATGGTCAGGTCCAGGTCGATTTGCCGGCTTTCGTTCTGGAAACCGGCCACAAGATTTATCTGATCGCCGGCCCGGTCCAACCGATTGATGTCCAGCTTGGTGTCCAGCGCGCCATCGGCCAGATTCAAGTTTCCGTCCACCGAAAGGTCTGCCGCAACGCCGATCAGCGGTTCGCCCAGAGACAATTCGTCGACGCGCAGTTCACCGATCTCGATCGCCACGGGCAGTTCGGGCAGTTGAAAGGGTTCGGTCTCGGCGGTGGCGGCCGGTTCGTCCGTGGTGGTCTTGCCGGGTGCGCGTGCGATGTCGATTTCTTCGGCGGTCAGGGCGTTCACGGAAAACCGGCCGCGGATCAGGGCCAGCCGGTTCCAATCCAGCTCGGCGTTCTTGATGGTCAGCCAGACTCCTTCGTCGTCGGCCACCGTGATCTCCTGAATGCGTGCGCGAGAGCTCAGCGCGCCCTCAAGGCCGATGACCCGGATATTGCGGTTGTCCCCGGATAACGTGTTCTGCAGGAAATCGGTCAGCAGACCGCCGCTCTCTTCCTCTTGCGCGGCCACGGGGCCGGAAAGGGCAAAGGCGGTTGCCCCGACCGCCAGAGGATATGAAAGGTAACGCCTCAAAATGCTTGCCCGATCCCGATATAGAACTGCAGCCCGTTGCCCGTGTCACCTTGCACAGGCACCGCCAGGTCCAGCCTCAGCGGGCCGAAGCCGCCCAGATCGTACCGAACGCCAAGGCCCGCGCCCGCGTGGTACTCGGCGCCACTGCCGATGAACGAGGACGTGTCCACGATACCGTAGTCGTAAAACCCTACAAGAGACAGCTTTTCAGTGACCTTACCGCGCACCTCGCCCGACAGGCCAAGAAAGGACTTGCCGCCGGTAATGCCCGTGCCGACGGGGACACCAAGGCTTTCATAGGGCTGACCGCGCACAGTGCCCGCGCCGCCGGAGAAGAACAGGAAATCCGGTGTGACACCATCCGCCGGAGGGCCGAGAATCGATCCAAGTTGCACCCGTCCGGCCAGCACGATCCGACCGCCAGTGCCCAGGCTGGTATAGGCGCGACCGTCGAAAAACAGGCGCAGCCCGGTATCCGTGCCCGAGATGCCGACAAAGGGCATGAACTGGCTGTCCAGGTAATACCCGCGGGTGGCGCTGACCTTGCTGTCGCGTTTGTCCCACTCGGACCGGAACGGAATGATGAAATATCTGAACTTGCGGCCGTCACCATAGGCGTCGTCAGCGTTCGAGATGGAAAAACCCACAGCCGCCTCGGCATACAACTCGTCCGAGAACGTCCGCCGCGCACCATAGGTCAGCGAGGCAACCGACACGCTGTAATTGTCGGTGTTTCGGCGCTCGAGCAGCGCACTCCAGAAGGTATTGTCGTCCGGGCCCAGTCGGTCGGGCTGATCCAGACGCAGACCCAACCGCCCGTCGATATCCTCAGACCCGCCGATGTTTCGGATGGCGGCCTCAAAGCGCAGCCGTTGAGCGCGGCGGAACACGTTGCGGTGGGTCCAGGTCGCAGTCAAGTCGAGACCATCGCGCGAGGCCAGTTCGACCCCGAACGTCAGGCGGCGTTTGGGCAAGTCCTCGAAAGTGGCGTCGAAATCCAGCGTGCCGCCCGGGTTCGGCGTGTCCCGTTCCTGGATCGAGACGGTGCTGAACGTACCGGTCCGCCGCAGCCGTGTGCCGACTTTCTGCAGCTTTTCCGGCGAGTAGACCTCGCCCGAGGGGAAGCCGGCGATTTTTTCGATCGAGCTGTGGCGGACATCGGTGCCGCCTTCGATATACATCTTGCCGAACTTCAGGCGCGGTCCTTGGTCCAGGTCGATCCGGGCGTCCAACTGTGCCTGTGCGTGCCGGGCGACGATCTGTTGATCGCGCAGCTTGGCTTTGGCGTGGCCCGCGTCCTTCCAGGCCTGAATCCCGGCCGAAGTCGCCTGTTGAATGGCGCCGGTCGTGGCCAGCTTGCCGGAGGCAAACTCTTCGGGCAACTCGGTATCGGGGGCCAGAGGCTGAACGACTGCGGTTCCGAAATTGTACGCTTTGCCGGGGCGAATGGTGATCGTTGCCCGATTGATCTGCGCAGGAACGCTCAGCGAGCTGAGATCTGCCGCTTCCTTCCCGTCCAGCTTGATGCTGACCGACGGGCCGAAATATCCGGCATCATAGAGAATTTGCACGATCGTTCGGTAATCCGACAATGCGGCGGACAGAACTTCAAGCGGCGTGTCCAGACCCCGGTTGTCGGCAGTCATGACCGAGGACGTTTCCTCAATCTGCTTTTTCAAGTCGTCCGACAAACCTGGCGCTGCAAGCGATGTTTCCAGTGCCATCGCACAGGTCGGGGCGAGGGCAAAAAACACACCCGCGCACCAGTTCTTCAGACCGCCCCTACGTCTGCTCGCCTGCATAAAATGGCTCCACCTGTCCCGGGCCGCATTGATTTGCGCCGCTTGTCGCGGCGCCGCGATCCCTTGGAAACAGTTAGACCATCTCAAACCGCTCAGGCAAAGAAATAAACGCGGATTTCCCAGTTCCCATGTGAAGTTGTGGAAAAGCTGCCGCTACAGGCCCGCGTTTCGGAACCAGCGGATAATGGCTTCGCGGTCTTCGGGTTCCATATAGGTGACGTTGGCCGGCGGCATCGCGTGGCTGACGCCAGCCTGCAGATAGATTTGCTCGGCATTGCGGGCGATGTCACCTTCGGTTTCCAGAAGAACACCCTTGGGGGCCCAGAGGATTCCGTCCCAGACGGGATCGCGCGCGTGGCACATCGAACAGCGCCCCAGCACGACGTCATGGGCTTCTTCAAAGCCGCTGGCCTGCACAAAGCGCTCCTCGAACTGGGTCAGGGGCTGCGCCTCGGCCTCTTCCAGCGGTTTGTACATCGGCGCAGTGGACAGCCACATGATGGCGATGAACAGCAGGGCCGTCACAAGCCAGGTCCAGGTCGGGTTGCCGGCCCGGGCGTGGCGTGTGTTGAAATAGTGCCGGATGGTGACGCCCATCAGGAACACCAGCGCCGCGATGATCCAGTTGTATTCGGTCGCAAAGGCCAGCGGGTAATGGTTCGACAGCATCAGGAAAACGACCGGCAGCGTCAGGTAGTTGTTGTGGGTCGAGCGCAGCTTGGCGATCTTGCCGTATTTCGGGTCCGGGGTGCGGCCATTTTTCAGGTCATCCACCACGATCCGTTGGTTGGGCATGATGATGAAAAACACATTGGCCGTCATGATCGTGGCGGTGAAGGCGCCCAGATGCAGCATCATCGCGCGGCCGGTGAAGATCTGGTTGTATCCCCAGCCCATCGCCACCAGCAGAACGAACAGCAGCAGCATCAACAGGGTCGGACGCTCACCCAGACCCGATTTGCACAGGAAATCATAGATCAGCCAGCCCACGGTCAGCGATGCCGCCGAGATCAGGATGCCCTGCCACAGCGCCAGATCGGCCTTCTGTGCGTCGATCAGATACAGCTCGCCGCCCACCCAGTAGACGATCATCAGCAGTGCCGCGCCGCTGAGCCAGGTTGCATAGCTTTCCCATTTGAACCAGGTCAGGTGGTCGGGCATCCGCTCGGGCGCCACGAGGTATTTCTGGATATGGTAGAAGCCGCCGCCATGCACCTGCCATTCCTCGCCATCAGCAGGACCGGGGATGTCGCGGTTCAGGCCAAGATCCAGCGCGATGAAATAGAACGACGATCCGATCCAGGCGATTGCCGTGATGACATGCAGCCACCGCACCGCAAATGCCATCCAGTCCCAGAACACGGCGAATTCATACATGCAAAGCTCTCCGATTGCTTGCCGACACACTAGGCAAACGGGGTTTTCTTCGGTATTCCCGTATATTGTCAAACTGTATCAAAAAAAACGAAAAGATGTCCTATCTCGACAATATCCGTACCTTTGTCCGGGTCTATGATCTTGGCAGCATGTCCGCGGCCGGACGCGATCTGCGAATCTCGCCAGCGGTGACTTCGGCGCGGATTTCCCAGCTCGAAGATCATTTGGGTGTGCGATTGTTCCAGCGTACCACCCGAAACCTCAGCCCGACCGAGCAGGGCCGGGCGTTCTACCCCGGTGCGGTTGCGGTTCTGGATGCCGTGAACGAGGCCGAGGCGCAGGTCGTGCACCTGACCGAAGCGCCCCGGGGATCGCTTTTTGTTGCGGCTCCACTGGGGGTCGGGCGAAGGCTGTTGGCGCCTCAAGTGCCTGAATTTCTTGCCGACTACCCCGAGATTGACGTGCGGCTGCGTCTGACGGACAGGTCTGTTGATCTCACGACCGAAGGGCTGGATCTGGCGTTCTTCATCGGTCAACCCGAAGACAGCACTTTGCGGATTCGCAAAATCGCGGATTGCCAGCGTGTCTTGTGTGCTGCGCCAGACTATGTCGCGCGCCGAGGCATGCCCCGGACCGGGGCGGACCTGATCTCGGACCGGCACGAATGTCTGAACCTGCGATTCCCCGGGGCGACCGAGTTCCAATGGCTACTGCAGACAGCCGAAGGACCGAAACGGTTTGCGGTGTCCGGGCGGTTCGAGTGCGACGACGGCGATGTTCTGACTGATTGGGCGCTGGCTGGGCAGGGGATCGCGATGAAACCTGTTTTTGAAGTGGCCGAGCATCTCAAGGCCGGGCGATTGGTGCCCGTTGCCGTCGACACGCCACCGGTTTCAGTCCAGATGGCGTGTCTCTACACGCATCGGCGTCATCAGGACCCCAAGGCGCGCCTGTTCATGGATTTCATGATCTCGCGGATCGGCGACGTGGTGCGGACGTCGCAGGTCTGAGGGGTCAGCTGCCCCGGTAGGTCGAATACCCGAATGGCGACAGTAAAAGCGGCACGTGGTAATGCGCCTCGGGGTCGGACATGCCAAACCGGATCGGTATTTGATCAAGGAAAAGAGGGTCTTCAACGGCTTGTCCGGAGGCACGTAGGTAGTCCCCCGCAAAGAAGATCAACTCGTAGATACCAGTCTTGAAAGTCTTTTCCGGCAGGATGGGACTGTCGGTGCGCCCGTCCGCGTTGGTTTCCATCTCAACCAGTTTCCGGTGCGAATTGCCGGACACCCGGTACAACGCGATTTTCAGCCCGTCGGCCGGACATCCGCGCGCCGTGTCCAGAACGTGGGTCGTCAGATAACCTGCCACGAGTTGCTCCTGCTGTTGTCTGCACGTTTCGTGTTTGGATGCCATTTTAGGCAATCCGGTTTGCATTGCCCATCTTGCGGCAAAGGCCGTGGCACAGGGAACGCTGAAACAACCGGAAACAGCGTTCGGATTGATTTGATAATCCATCACGGTTTTATGGGATAAACCGAATGGAAGCCTGAAATTGAAGACGGAAAGCAGAATGCAGCCCCCCCGATACCCCCGCGACATGATTGGATACGGAGCCAACCCGCCAGAAGCCCAGTGGCCGGGCGGGGCCAAGCTGGCGGTGCAGATCGTGCTGAACTACGAGGAGGGCGGCGAAAACTGCGTGTTGCATGGCGACGCCGCGTCCGAGGCGTTTCTGTCCGAAATCGTCGGCGCCGCGCCTTGGCCGGGCCAGCGACATTGGAACATGGAATCCATCTATGAATACGGCGCCCGCGCTGGGTTCTGGCGGCTGCATCGCCTGATGGCCGACCTGCCGGTGACCGTCTATGGCGTGGCCACCGCGCTGGCGCGCTCGCCTGATCAGGTGGCGGCGATGAAATCCGCCGGGTGGGAGATCGCCAGCCACGGCCTGAAATGGGTCGAGCACAAGGACATGCCGGAAGACGAGGAGCGCGCCCAGATCGCCGAGGCGATCCGCCTGCACACTGAGGTGGTCGGGGAACGTCCGCGCGGCTGGTACACGGGGCGGTGCTCGGACAACACCGTTCGGCTGGTGGCCGAGGAAGGCGGGTTTGCCTATGTGGCCGACACCTACGCTGACGACCTGCCCTATTGGATGCACGTCAGCGGACGCGATCAGCTGATCGTGCCCTATACGCTGGACTGCAACGACATGCGCTTTGCCACGCCGCAGGGGTTCAACTCGGGCGATCAGTTCTTCGCCTATCTCCGCGACAGTTTCGATGCGCTCTATGCCGAGGGGCAGGCGGGCGCGCCCAAGATGTTGTCGATCGGCCTGCATTGCCGCCTGATCGGCCGGCCGGGCCGAGTGATGGCGCTGAAGCGGTTCCTGGACTATGCGCGCGGCTTCTCCGATGTATGGTTCGCGACCCGGTTGCAGATTGCCGAACACTGGGCGGCGCATCATCCGCCGCAGGATCGCCCACGCCCCTCGCAGATGGACCGCGACGCCTTCGTGGCGGCCTATGGCGGCATTTTCGAACATTCGCCCTGGATCGCCGAGCGCGCCTGGGCGCTGGAACTGGGCCCCGCCCATGATACGGCGGGCGGGCTGCACAACGCGCTGGCGCGGGTGTTCCGTTCGGCCTCGCCTGAGGAACGCCTCGGCGTTCTGACCGCGCATCCGGATCTGGCGGGAAAGCTGGCACAGGCCAAACGCCTGACGGCCGAAAGCACCTCCGAGCAGGCCTCGGCTGGGTTGGACGCCTTGACCGACGCCGAGCGCGACGCCTTCACCGATTTGAACACGCGTTACACCGAAAAATTCGGCTTTCCCTTCATCATCGCGGTGCGCGACCACGACAAGGCCTCGATCCTGCATGCGTTCCAGCGGCGCATCGAGAATGACCGCGAGACCGAGCTCGCCGAAGCCTGCTGTCAGGTCGAGCGCATCGCCGAGTTCCGGCTGCGCGACGTGCTGCCCTCATGACGCGAGTCGTCCATATCGCGCCGTTGACGGCCCAAGCTTTTGCGCCGTTCGGTGACGTGCTCGAGGTTTCCGGCGCGCCGGACAAGATCATCAATCAGGGTCAGTGCGGGCGGTATCACGACCGGGCGGTTCTGGACTTTGCGGACGGGCGCGCGGGGATCAGCCTGTTCGACGCCAACCCACGGACATTGCCCTATCAACTGGACATGGTCGAACGTCACCCTCTGGGCAGCCAGGCCTTCATTCCCATGTCCCACCAGCCGTTCCTGGTGATCGTCGCGCCGGATGAGGATGGCGTTCCGGGCCGGCCACAGGCCTTCGTGACGCAGCCGGGACAGGCCGTGAACTTTCATCGCGGCACGTGGCATGGCGTGCTGACGCCGCTGCACGCGCCTGGCCTGTTCGCTGTAGTCGACCGTATCGGTTCGGGTGCAAACCTCGAGGAGCACTGGTTCGACACCCCTTACGAGGTAGTTGAACGCTAAGCCAATTTTGAAGCCGTCGGAGAAGCGGCAAGACCCCCATGAGAAAACAGGGAGACAGTTGAGATCATGGCCGAAACTTCGATAGGAACACCCGATCAGCTTCGGGATCCGAATTACACGCCCGCGCTGCACAAGGCGATACCACTTGGCATTCAGCACGTTTTGGCAATGTTTGTGTCAAACGTGACCCCCGCCATCATCGTGGCCGGTGCGGCCGGGTTTGGCTTCGGGTCGAACTCGCCCGATTTTCCCGAGCTGCTGTATCTGATCCAGATGTCGATGCTGTTTGCAGGGCTGGCGACCTTGTTGCAGACCATCACGCTGGGCCCGGTTGGTGCGGCATTGCCCATCGTTCAGGGAACAAGCTTTGCGTTCCTGCCAATCATGATCCCATTGGTGGCTGGCAAGGGCGTCGAGGCCCTTGCCGCGCTGTTCGGAGGCGTTCTGATCGGCGGTATCTTTCACGCCTGCCTTGGGATGTTCATTGGCAAGATTCGCTTCGCTCTGCCGCCATTGGTCACGGGCCTTGTTGTGACGATGATCGGATTGGCACTGGTCAAGGTCGGCATCCAGTATGCGGCGGGTGGTGTCCCTGCGATCGGTACGCCGGAATACGGATCGCTGCTCAACTGGTCTGCGGCACTGGTCGTCGTGATCGTCACGCTGGGCCTCAAGTTCTTTGCTCGCGGAATGCTGTCGGTGTCTGCGGTTCTGGTCGGATTGGCTGTCGGCTATGTCTACGCCCTGATGGTCGGAATGGTGACGTTCGAAACCATTGGAACAAGCTGGTCGCGGGCCGCTGGTTTCGCGCTGCCGGTGCCCTTCAAATATGGGTTCGAGTTTTCGCTGGCGGCGGTGATCGGGTTCTGCCTCATGGCTTTCGTGTCAGCGGTCGAAACCGTCGGTGACGTTTCGGGCATTACCAAAGGCGGTGCGGGTCGCGAGGCCACGGACAAAGAAATCGCGGGAGCGACCTACGCAGATGGTGTTGGCACGGCTGTCGCCGGTATCTTTGGCGGTTTGCCGAATACCTCGTTCAGTCAGAATGTCGGCCTGATCGCGATGACCGGTGTCATGAGCCGCCATGTCGTCACGATTGGTGCGCTGTTCCTGATCCTATGCGGACTTGTTCCCAAGGTCGGCGCCATCATACGCACTGTTCCGATCGAAGTTCTGGGGGGCGGTGTGATCGTCATGTTCGGCATGGTGGTGGCTGCCGGCATTTCGATGTTGTCCGACGTGGACTGGAATCGGCGCAACATGGTGATCTTCGCCATCTCGCTGTCGATCGGGCTCGGCTTGCAGCTGGAGCCCGGCGCGGTTCAGCACTTGCCGGACACAATCCGCATCCTGATGACAAGCGGACTGCTGCCCGCAGCGCTGATCGCCATCGTGCTGAACCTCATTCTGCCGCATGAACTGGCCGAGGAATCGACCGAAGAGGTCTCGGGCGGAATGGCCGGTCACGGCGCTGGCAGTTTGCCGCACGACTGAAACCTGTAACTCAGCCCTGCAGCGCCAAGCGCGCTGCGGGCTATTCCGTCTGAGCCATCATACCGGCGACATCGAGCATACGGGCCGAAAAACCCCACTCATTGTCGTACCATCCGAAAACCCGAACCTGGTTTTGCCCGACGACCCGCGTTTCCGGTCCGGCAATCACCAGGGATTCCGGTCGCGCACGCAGATCAGACGAGACCAGCGGCAAGTCGGTCCAGCCGAGCACCTTTGATGCCTCGACGGCGCGGCGCAATTCGGCCGAGAACAGCTCGGGCTCCATTCCTTTTTGCCGGGTCACGACCAGGTCTACGGCGGAGACGCTGGCAGTGGGCACCCGCACCGCCGCACCGGAAATTCTCCCGGCCAGATGCGGCAGAATCACGTCGATCAGATGGGTCGCGCTTGACGTTGTGGGCACCATCGACAAGGCCCCGGCCCGTGACCGCGCCAGGTCGCCACGCGGAGCGTCCACCATCGGCTGGCTGTTGGTGTAGCAGTGAATCGTGGTCATGTGCGCTGAGGCGATGCCCCCGATCTCGTCGATCACCTTGACCAGCGGCGCCAGCGCGTTGGTGGTGCAGGACGCGTTCGATACAATCCGGGCATTGCCCAGCATGTCTTCGTTGGCACCCAGAACGATCGTTGTCTCGGCGGCCGGGGACGGGCCGGAAATCAGCACTTTGCCAGCCCCTGCCTGGAGGCCCCGGATCGCCACGTCCGAACTGCGCGCGATACCCGTGCAATCCAGCATCACGTCCACGCCGGACAGATCGACGTCGGCAAGGTCGTCGCTGTGGCTAAGTGGAATCGAATGTCCATCCACCTGCAAGGCCCCGGCGCTGGTTTCAACCGTCCCGGTATACGGGCCGAACGTGCTGTCGTACTTGAACAGATAGGCACAGGTTTCCAGCGGTGCGATGTCGTTGATCAGCACCACTTGAACATCCGAACCCGCTGGCAGGGCCATGACCTGCCGCAGGATCGTGCGGCCGATGCGGCCGAATCCGTTGATTGCGAGTTTCATGCGCAAGCTATGGCAGGCCGTCTGACCGACCTCAATGCCCCTATGGAGTCTCCGTTATCCGCAGCTGACCTGCGAGAAGAACTGGCCCGAAATATTCTGGTACATGCTTGACCGGATCACCTTGCACCCGGTTGCCTGCTGGATGGCCGCAATGGCCTGAACCGTGCGCAGGCGCGGCGGCGGGCCGAACGGGTTGAGGTTGTTGTTGTCGCGGGTCGCACGATACACGACAGGGGTATCCGCAACCTGCGTCACAGCCCATATGCGGCTCATGACGGATACGGTTTTGGTCGCTTCCTTCGCCACGACCGGGGCGGTGTCGACGGCGACCATCAGGCCGATCATGGCCAGTGCCGTCAGAGGGGCGCGCAGTTTCATCGACCAATCTCCACGAATGAACAAAACGAAATCACCTCTGATTTCAGCAAATTCCGCCGTCCCTGTGAACCCCTGCCGACGCAAAAGCCCGTTTTCAGGACCTTTTGCTGGTCATCGTGTGGACAGTTTCAACGGCATGTGCCGATTGACGTCCTTGTAGAGCAGATACCGGAATCGCCCCGGCCCGCCCGCGTAGCAGGCTTGAGGACAGAACGCGCGCAACCACATGTAGTCACCGGCCTCGACCTCGACCCAATCCTGGTTCAGTCGATAGACGGCCTTTCCCTCAAGCACATAAAGCCCGTGTTCCATGACATGCGTTTCGGCAAAGGGGATGACCCCGCCCGGTTCAAACGTGACAATGTTCACATGCATGTCATGGCGCAGGTCATTCGGGTCCGCGAAGCGCGTGGTGGCCCACCGACCTTCGGTGCCGGGCATTGGGGTTGGGGCGACGTCTCGTTCGTTGGTGATGATCGGATCGGGTGCCGGCAATCCGGGTACGGCCTCATAGGCCTTGCGCACCCAATGGAACCGGGCCACGGCGTCAGAGCGGTTGTGCAAGGTCCAATCGGACCCGGGCGGAATGTAGGCATAGCCCCCTGTGTCCAGCACGTGGACCTGCCCCGCCAGGGTCAGGGTAACCGACCCTTCGACGACGAAGAGCACGCCTTGGGCTTCCGGGTCCGTCTCGGGCGTATCGCTGCCGCCGCCCGACTGGACCTCCATGATGTATTGCGAAAACGTCTCGGCAAACCCGCTGAGGGGACGCGACAGGACCCACAGTCGGGTCTGTTCCCAAAAAGGCAGAAAGCTGGTCACGATGTCGCGCATCGTGCCTTTCGGGATGACGGCATAGGCGTCAGTGAACATGGCGCGGTCAGTTAGCAGCTGCGTCTGGTCCGGAAGCCCGCCGGTGGGCGCGTAGTAGTTTTGATGAGCCATTCCTGTGCCTCAAGCTTGGTTTCCGGTTACTATGGTCACATCAGCAGCAGGCGGATAGCGCCAGCAGTCCAATAGGTTTGTTCGGCATTATTTGAAGGTCCGGCCGCGGGGGCTTGGCCCTGATTGCTCGGATGTATATTCTTGGTGCAGTTCAATTTTCACGAAAGCGAGTTCCTTATGACTGTCCGGTTGCCTGCTGCCCTGTTTGCGCTGTTTTTGTCGGGTGTCGTGGGGGCGGTCGATGCCAAGCCTCTGTCCCGGATCATCGCCGAAATGGGGCTGAGCCCGGAAGACTACCAAGTTCTGGACGCGACGACGTCTTCGATGCTGGCAGGCGGAACCCCAAGCGTTGGGCAGGAGCGGAACTGGGTCAACGAGAAAACGGGCACCAAAGGCACGGTCAGGATACGGGACGTGAAGGACAACTGCGTTCACTTCCAGCACTTTGTGCAGCCGTCCGGGGCGGCGCCCAACCCGGAAATCCGCACCCGTCAGTGCAAGGATGCCAGCGGCAATTGGATTCTGACGCCGTAATCGCGGCTCAGTAACCGCGGCTGCGATCAACCTCGTACAGCAGGGGCTGACCTGCGCTCAGCCGCAGAAAGTTCTGGGCGACATCCGCCAACGCATCACCCAGATGCCATCCCGACACGTGCGGTGTGATCGTGACCGACGGGTGCCGCCATAAAGGGCTGTCTTCGGGCAATGGTTCTTGTGAGGTCACATCGAGAACCGCATGGCCCGGACGACCCCGGTCAAGTGCCTCGATCAAGGCTGTTTCGTCGATCAGGTCGCCACGTCCCGCATTCAACAACTGGCTGCCGTCCTTCATTGCGCTGAGCATTTCTGCGTCGAACAAGCCGATGGTTTCGGGGGTCGAGGGCAGTATCGCGCAGACATGGTCGCAACCGCCCAGCATTCCCGGCAAAGCATCCTGCCCGTGCAGACAGGTGACATCTTTGATTTGCTTGGGTGACCGGCTCCAGCCGATGACCTGAAACCCGACATCGCGCAGCATGCAGGCGGTACGGCTGCCGATATGGCCCAGCCCCAGAACTCCGACTACGGTGTCAGATGTCAGCACCGGCGCTTTCGGCCGCCACTCGGCCCGGCGCTGAGCGTCCGCGTGAAAGCCTATGTTCCGGTGAGCGTACAGGATATAGGCCAGAAACCACTCCGCGATGCCTTGCGCCGGGGCGTCTGGTTTCAGGCGGGCCACGCGGACATGCGCGGGCAGGGCGGGGTTTGACACGATTGTCTCGACCCCGGCGCCCAACTTTTGCACCAGCTGCAGATTGGGCAGGCGGCTCGCGTGATCGTCCCGCAGGCCGACAACCGCCACCATGGTGACCTCGGCCGGGTCACCAATGGTGCTTGGCGTGCGCACATCGGCCGTTGGTGCATGTCGCCGTACCTCTTCGGCAATATCGGCATCGCTCATCCAGTCGGACAGGCCGGTATCGATCAACAACGCCATCTGCGCCCCTCTTCCGTTTCAAATTGATTGCAAGTGACGTGCCGTCACGCCGCTGGACACAGTTGCCGCAGCTAAGCCATCCTCGGCGCAAAGGTAAAGCCCGGTTCCGGGATCTACGGAGGATTCTTCATGAACATGTCATTCGTCTTGCGCGAGGAGAACCGGGCGTTGCTGGAGCGGGTCCGCGAGATGATCCGCAACGAAATCATGCCCCTGGAAGAGGAATACCAGGCCGAGATCAACAAGGGCGACCGCTGGCAGTACACCGACCGCCAGGCCGAGATCCTGGAAGGCTTGAAGGCCAAGGCCAAGGCGGCCGGTCTGTGGAATTTCTGGCTGACCGACAGCGACAAGGGGTTCGGCCTGACCACGGTCGAGTACGCCTATTTCGCCGAAGAGATGGGCAAGACCCCGCTGGGCGCCGAGGTGTTCAACTGTTCCGCCCCCGATACCGGGAACATGGAGGTGTTCGAGCGCTACGGCACCGAGAAGATGAAAGCGCAGTGGCTCAAACCGCTGCTCGAGGGCGAGATCCGCTCGGCCTATCTGATGACCGAACCGGATGTGGCTTCGTCGGATGCCACGAATATCTCGATGTCCTGCGTGCGGGACGGGGACGATTATGTTCTGAATGGCGAGAAATGGTGGTCGTCCGGCGCGGGCGATCCGCGCTGCAAGGTCTATATCGTGATGGTCAAGACCGGCGGCGACGACCTGCCCAAGCACAAGCGCCAGTCGATGATCGTGGTGCCCGCCGACACGCCGGGGATCGAGATCCTGCGCCCGATGGAAGTGTACGGCCATGACGACGCGCCGCACGGGCACATGCATATCCGGTTCACCGATGTCCGGGTGCCGGCCGAGAACATCCTGCTGGGCGAGGGCCGCGGGTTCGAAATCGCGCAGGGGCGCCTCGGGCCCGGTCGCATCCATCACTGCATGCGCGCAATCGGCCAGGCCGAGATGGCGCTGGAGCAGATGTGCAAACGCGCCCTGCAGCGCGAAGCCTTCGGCAAGAAGCTGGCGCAGCTGGGTGCCAATTTCGACATCATCGCCGAGTGCCGGATGGAGATCGAGATGGCCCGCCTGCTGTGTCTGAAGGCTGCATGGTACATGGATCAGGGCGATGCGCGCGCAGCGGCCCCGTGGATCAGCCAGATCAAGGTCGTGGCACCGCGCGTCGCGCTGAAGGTGATCGACGAGGCGGTGCAGATGTTCGGCGGGCAGGGCGTCAGCCAGGATACGCCGCTGGCCACCGCCTGGACGCATGTGCGCACGTTGCGGCTGGCCGATGGCCCGGATGCGGTGCATCGCCGTCAGGTGGCGCGGGCCGAGCTGAAGAAGCACACTCAGGAAAAGATCTGACATGCAGGACGCGGCGATGCAGCCAGTGGTGGGCGAGACCGCCTATTTCCGGGTCGAGCCCGACGGGGCCTTTGTCGGGAATGACCCGGCGCGTGGGCCGTGGTCGGCCGACCACTGTCATGCCGGCCCGGTTGCGGGCCTGATCGTGCGTGCGGCCGAGATCGAGGTCGGCCCCGACAAGATGCTGACCCGCCTGACCGTCGATCTGCTGCGTCCGCTGCCTCTGTCCGGTTTGCGCGTGGCCGCCGAGACCGTGCGCCACACCAAGACGCTGGCCACCACGCGTGTCACGGTGCATGACCTCGATGACACGCTTTGCGCCACCGCCACTACGATGCATCTGGCGCGCCGGGATCTGGGGCCGGTGCCGAATGTGGCGATCGAAGGCCCCGACCTGTCGCAGATCGAAGACGGCCCGTTTCCCATCGGCGAAATGCGGCATGACCTGCCCGGCTTTGCCCATCATTCCGAGGTGGCCTATCCCAAATGCGGTAATCAGGGGGCGGGCCCAAAAACCATTTGGATGCGCACCCCACCGCTGCTGCAGGGCGAAACCCCCTCGCCGATCCAGTCGCTATGCCCGCTGGCCGATTGTGGCAACGGCATTTCCTGGAATGCGCCGACCTCGGAAATGGGGTTCATGAACACCGACCTTACGGTGCAGATCCACCGCGAGCCGACGTCCGACTGGCTCGCCTCGGATTCCGTGTCGCACTGGCAGCCCAGCGGCATCGGGATGTCGCAGTCGGTTCTGTACGATACTCAAGGCCCGATCGGCACGGCGCTGCAGACGCTGGTCCTGTTTCCGCCGAAATGAGCGGCAAAATCCGGGCCCGCCGCCGAACCGCGTTGCCAGCACCGGTCGGGCACCCTATCTTCGCGTTCATGCGCTGGATACCCACCTTGATCGCCTGTTGCCTGCCGTTTTCCGCGGTGTCGCACCCGCATGTCTTCATCGACACCGGGCTGGAATTCATCGTGGACGAGTCGGGCAACCTCACCCATGTCCGCGTCACCTGGGCCTATGACGAGTTCTACTCGCTGCTTGTGCTTGAAGACATGAGGTTGGATCAGGACGGCGACGGCGTACTGTCTGAGGCGGAAGAGCAGCGCCTCGCCGGTTTCGACGCGCAGTGGGTCGAAGGATACAACGGTGATCTCGTCATCCTGGCCTCCGATCAGCCGGTTGCCTTGTCCGGTCCGCTGGAGCCGCGCGCCACGACCGAGGATGGCCGTATCGTGACCACCCATCTGCGCAAGGTCGAGGGCGACCCAGTGGTTGCCCAAAGCCTATCGGCCAAACCCTATGATGAGACATTCTATACCGCCTACGAAGTGACGCGCCCGGTCACCGTATCCGGGCCTGAAACCTGCCGGATCGACAGGTTCGAGCCGGATATCGACGGCGAACTGGCCCAGATGCAGGCCTTTCTGCTGACCCTGGACGCCGACTATGACCTCGAGGAGAACGACATCCCTCTGGTCGGTGAACGCTTTGCCACCGAGATCCGCGTTTCATGTCCCGCTACCTGATTCTGCCGGTTGGTTTGGCGATTGCGCTGCTGCTGTGGTTCTGGGGCAGCGGAGGTTTTGACAACCTCGCGGCTTGGGCCGCGGGCGAGCAGCGGGAATTCCAGAACCAAATTGCCCGTGCCCTGCGGGCCGCGCGGGCCGAACAGCCCGAGGCCGTGGCCACGCTGCTGGCCGTCTGTTTCGCCTATGGGTTCTTCCATGCGGTGGGGCCGGGTCATGGCAAGGTGCTGATCGGAGGGTACGGGCTGGGCCGTAATGTTGCCTTTCTGCGCCTGTCGGCGATCAGCGTACTGTCCTCGCTGGGGCAGGCCGTGACGGCGATCGTTCTGGTGTATGCAGGCGTTCTGGTGTTCCAGATGTCGCGGGAAAGCCTTGTCGGTACCACCGAGCAGATCATGGCCCCGGTCAGCTATGGCGCGATCGCGGCCATCGGGCTGTGGCTGGTTCTGCGATCGCTGCGCAGTTTCGCCCGGCGCGGTCGTGCGGACAGTGCCCCGCACGACCATCACCATCATCATGATCACGGGCATCATCACCATCACGACGGTGAGGTTTGTTCCGATTGCGGGCATCGTCACGGCCCCACCGCCGAAGAGGTGGCCCAGGTTGGCAGCCTGCGCGAGGCGCTGATCCTGATCGCCGGCATCGCCGCGCGACCCTGTACCGGGGCCTTGTTCGTGCTGATCCTGACCTGGCAGATGGGCATCGCGATGGTCGGTATCGCCGGGGCCTTTGCCATGGCGCTGGGCACCGCGACCGTCACCACCCTGGTTGGCTGGACGTCGTTCGGGTTGCGGGGCGGGTTGCTGGCCTCGGCCTCGGCCACGCGGTTCGCGGCCGTGTTGGCGCCCACGATCGAACTGGTGGCCGGGCTGCTGATCGCAGTGATCGCGGGCGGATTGCTGCTGCGCGCGCTCTGACGTCAGTCGAAAACAGGATCGGGGTAGCCCACTCGCGCCAGGTACAATCCTTGCGGCGGGCAGACCGGCCCGCAGGCCGCGCGGTCGGCGGCCTCGAGCGCATCGCGCACGTCCTGCGGTGTCCAGGCGCCCGCACCGACCCGTTCCAGCGTGCCGACGAAACTGCGGACCTGGTTGTGCAGGAAGGACCGGGCGCGGACGTGGAAATGCACCTCGGGGCCGGAAAAGCCCTGAACCTGTTCGACGCGCAGCTCGTCCAGCGTCTTGACCGGGCTGGCCGCCTGGCAGATCGAGGACCGGAAGGTGGTGAAATCGTGCCGCCCGATCAGCATGTCGGCCCCTTGCTGCATCGCTGCGACATCCAGCGGATGCCCGATCTGCCAGACCTGGCCGTTGTCATGGGTCGCGGGCGCACGGCGGATCAGGATGCGGAACAGGTATTGCCGCTCGATGGCCGAGAACCGCGCATGCCAGTCATCCGCCACCCGCGCGGCCTTGAGAATCGCCACCGGCAACGGCTTGAGGTGATAGTTCAGCGCCTCGGACAGGCGGAACGGGTCCCAGTCTTTTTCAAGGTCGCAATGGGCCACTTGCCCCAGCGCGTGAACACCCGCATCCGTGCGACCCGCGGCCGCGATCGTGTGTGACCCGGGCTGCAGTTTCGACAGGGCTGCCTCGATGGCGCCCTGGACCGAGGGCAGCTCTTTCTGCCGCTGCCATCCGGCAAACGGCTCACCTTGGTATTCGACTTTCAACGCGTATCTGGGCATGCGCTGCTGGTACCCTGCCGGACGCGCCCGGGCAAGGGCAGGCGGCAAAAGCGCTGGCAACCGGGGCAGCGGCTACCTATCTTGGGACAAACAAGAAATGCGGGGCGGCGGTTTGGTCATCTCATCACTGGCAGACAGTCTTGTGCGCGGCGTCGAATCCGTGGGCGACCGCGTGTCCGAGACGTTTTTCGAACCGGTCGTGCGGCTGGGCGTCACCGGTCTGGCGCGGTCGGGCAAGACGGTGTTCATCACGTCGCTGGTGGCCAACCTGCTGGACCGCGGGCGGATGCCCGGCCTGGTCGCCCAGCAGGAGGGCCGGATCAACGCCGCCTACCTGCAGCCGCAGCCCGACGACACCGTGCCCCGGTTCGACTATGAATCGCACCTGTCGGCCCTGACCGGGCCGCAGCCCCACTGGCCCGACAGCACCCGCGCCGTGTCCGAGCTGCGCCTGTCGTTCAAAGCCCGCCCCGCCGGGTTGCTGGCCGGCCTGCAGGGGCCGCGCACCGTGCATCTGGACATCGTCGACTATCCCGGCGAGTGGCTGCTGGATTTGGCCCTACTCGAAAAAACCTATGACGACTGGTCGCGCGAAACGCTGGTCCGCATCGCGCAGCGACCGGCAGCGGCGGATTTCCTAGCCCAGATCAAGTCCGTTGACCCGGCCGACGTCCATGATGAACCCACCGCGCAGGGCCTGGCGCGGGGCTTTGCCGACTATCTGACTGCCGCGCGGGATGCGGGTTTCTATGACTGTACGCCGGGCCGGTTCCTGCTGCCGGGCGATCTGGCCGGGTCGCCGGTGCTGACTTTTGCGCCTTTGCCGGTCGAGGGCGCCTCGCGCCGCCGCAGCCTGCACCGCGAGATGGAGCGCCGGTTCGAGGCTTACAAGGCGCAGGTCGTGAAGCCCTTTTTCCGGGATCATTTCGCCCGGATCGACCGGCAGGTGGTGCTGGTGGATGCGCTGGGCGCGATCCACAAGGGGCCGCAGGCGGTCGAGGACATGCGCCGCGCCATGGGCGATATCCTGTCGGCCTTCCGGCCCGGCCGCAATGCATGGCTCAGCCAGCTGCTCCTGGGCAAGCGGGTCGAACGCATCCTGTTCGCGGCCACCAAGGCCGATCACTTGCACCACCTGCAACACCCGCGCCTGACCGCGATCATGGAGGCCCTGACCCGCGACGCGCGCGACCGCGCCAGGTTCGCCGGGGCCGAAACCGCTGCCATGTCCATCGCCGCGCTGCGCGTGACGACCGAAGAAATCCGCACCCACAACGGCGTCGAACTGCCCTGCGTGCGCGGTACGTTGGACACCGGCAAGCAGGCGGCCTTTTACCCCGGAGAGCTGCCCGAAGACCCCGCCCACCTGCTGGGCCCCGCGCGCAAGGGGGCCGACACCTGGTTGGGCGAGGATTATGGGTTCATGACCTTTGCCCCGGCGCATCTGTCGCTGCGCCCCGGTGACGGCCCGCCGCATATCCGGCTGGACCGCGCCGCGCAGTTCCTGATCGGAGACCGGCTGTGACCGTTACCCTCAGGCCCGCGCGCAGCCTCGATGCCGGGGCGATAGGAGAGATTCTGCACGGCTTTTCACGCGAAAACGACTGGATGCCCGAGCTGCATTCCGGTGCCGAAGCCATCGCCTTTTGCGGGCGGATGATTGACAATGGATGGGTCACGATTGCCGAACAGGGCGGAAAGGTCACAGGCTTTCTGGCCGTGGACGGGACCGAGGTTCATTGCCTGTACCTAAGCCCCGCCGCGCGAAATCAGGGGATCGGCGCACAATTGCTGGACAGCGCCAAGGCAGGCCGCCGCGAACTGGTGCTGTATGCGTTTCAGGCCAACACGAGCGCGTGCCGGTTCTACGAACGGCACGGCTTTGTCGAAGTGGCGCGCAGCGACGGGGCCGACAATGATGAACAGCTGCCGGACATTCGGTTCGTCTGGCGACGGAAGGAGTGATGCATGGCCAAGGGTCCGGTTCTGATCGAGCTTGACGAGGATGCCCCGGCCGCCGACGTATCGAAGGCCGCGCCGGTACCGGATATCGCGCCGCCCCAGGGGCAGGCGATGCAGGCCGCGGCACGACTGGCCGCGCGTAAGCCGTCGGTTCTTGGGCGGTGGTTTTGGGGGCTGGCGGTTGCGGTCGTGGGGGCGGCGGTCTCTGTCGCCGCATGGAACTTTGCCACCTCGTTGATCGCCAGCGTTCCGGTGCTGGGTTGGATCGTGACCGGCCTGATCTGCGCGCTGGTGCTGGTGGCCCTGCTGATCGCGCTGCGCGAGCTGGCCGCGCTGGGCCGGCTGTCGCGGGTGGACGGGATGCGCCGCGCCGCCGATGCCGCGCTGGCCGATGCCGATCTGGCGCAGGCCCGGGCCGTGACGCAGCGCCTGATCGCGTTCTATCGCGGGCGCGAGGATACGCGCTGGGGCCGCGACCGTCTGGCCGAACGGATTGAGGAACAGTTCGACGCCTCGGGCCTGCTGGGACTGGTCGAGGACGAATTGCTGGCCCCGCTGGACGCAGCCGCCAGCCGCGAGGTCGAGGCCGCCGCGCGCCAGGTCGCGACGGTGACGGCGCTGGTGCCGCTGGCGCTGGCCGATGTTGCGACGGCGCTGCTGGCGTCGCTGCGGATGATCCGCCGGATTGCCGAGATCTATGGCGGGCGGGCCGGGTTTCTGGGGGGCTGGCGGTTGACCCGTGCGGTGTTTGTTCACCTGGTGGCCACCGGCGCGGTGGCCGTGGGTGACGACCTGCTCGAACCGGTTCTGGGCGGGTCGGTCCTTAGCAAGCTGTCGCGCCGCTTTGGCGAAGGACTGGTCAACGGCGCCCTCAGCGCCCGCGTCGGCGTGGCTGCGATGGAGGTCTGCCGTCCGCTGCCCTTCTCGGACCGGCACAGGCCGTCGACCCGCGGCATGGTCTCTCGCGCGCTGGGCGGGCTGTTTTCCAAGGGTTGATCTGCCGCAAAGCCATCGGGCCGCTGTGCAGGGCACAATCTTCCGGAAGGGAGACCAGCCATGGCAGATCACGGCCACAGCCAACAGGAAATCGCAGACCGGATCGACGCTCCACCCGGGCGCGGATTTCTGCGCGACGTGGTCTATGGCGGGATCGACGGATCGGTGACCACGCTGGCCATCGTGGCAGGCGTGGCCGGGGCCGGGCTGTCGCCCTTCGTTATCGTGGCCTTGGGCCTGGCCAACGTGCTGGCCGACGGGTTCTCGATGGCTGCGGGCAACTATTCGGGGACCAAGGCCGAGCTGGACAATATCCGCCGGATCCGCGCCATCGAAGAGCGCCACATCCGCCTCTACCCCGACGGCGAGCGCGGCGAGGTGCTGGAAATCCTGTCCCGTAAGGGCTTGTCGGGCCGGGTGCTGGAACAGGCAACCGACGCGATCACCGCCGATCGGGATACCTGGATCAACCTGATGATCGAGGGCGAATACGGGTTGGGCAGCGTCGATCCGCATCCGCTCAAGGCCGCAGCGGCCACGTTCGCGGCCTTTGTCGTGGCCGGCATGGTCCCGCTCGTGCCGTTCCTGTTGGGTGTCGAGGGCGCGTTTCCAGCCTCGGTCCTGATGACGCTGGGCGTGTTCTTTGCCATCGGCGCGATGAAAAGCCGGTGGTCGCTGGCGCCTTGGTGGCGCTCGGGGCTTGAGACGCTGGCGATTGGTGGAGCGGCGGCGGCAATTGCCTATCTCGTCGGGTCTCTGTTCCATCCTTAGATCACTGGCGTCAGATCGCAACAGGCTGAAACCATTAGGGATTTCCCGACTGTCTTACCGCGCCTGCACAGGATAGCCTGTAATGCAGATTTGCCCGGAGGTGCGGTTTGGAATCTCTGCTTGTTCTTGTTGGCTTGGTCGTTTTGGCGATGCCGGTATCTATTGTCGTCTTGCTGGTCGGCCATGCCCGTCTGCGGCGGCGGGTCGAGCAGTTAGAGAGTCGGTTGGGTGCCGAGCAGCAACCGGACACTGAGCGGCCACCACAGACGCAGTCCGCGCCAATCGAAGCGCCGACGCCTGAACCGCGGCCGGCCCCTTGGGGTTCGCCGAAACAGGAAAGCCCACCGACGCCGGACCAACGGCCTGACCCTGAAGAGTCGGCAACTGTTACTGAGAGTGCATCGCCTCCGGCTGCAGTGGTGTTCCGCGCCGAGCGGTTCGACGACCTGGGCGCGTGGCTGCGCGAGAACTGGTTCTATGCCGTATCCGCTCTGTCGCTGGCGCTGGCGGGGATTTTTCTCGTGCAATACGGAGTCGAGAACGGGTTGCTGCCGCCCGCAGCGCGCGTGCTGGCGGCCCTGGGCTTCGGCGCGCTGCTGATCGTGGCGGGTGAAATTGTGCGGCGTCGGTATGGCGATGACGAGTCGTCGGCCACCGCCTACCTGCCTTCGGTGTTTTCCGGCGCGGGGCTGGTCACGCTGTTCGGCGGTGTGCTGGCGGCGCGTCAGCTCTATGACTTGATCGGCCCCGAGGCGGCCTTGGCGGGCATGATCGCCATCGCTCTTGTCGGGCTGGTTCTGGGCTGGTTCCACGGCCCGCTGCTGGCGGCGATCGGGTTGATCGGAGCCTTTGCTGCACCTTTCGTCGTGGGTGGCGACTCGGCTGACCCGTCTTGGCTGTACATATATTTCTTCGTGATCACCGGGCTGGGGCTTGGGATCGACACGGTGCGGCGCTGGGCCTGGGTGTCGGTGCTGTCGCTTTTGGGCGCCTATTTGGCGGGCCTTTTGCTGGTGATGGGTTCGCCGATCACGGAACCGGCTTTCCTCGTCTACGTGGCCGCCGTTGCCGTGATCGCCATTGCCATTCCCGTGCGCCGGATCTGGCCCGATCATGACGGCGCGATGTTCAGCGAAATCCTTGTCAGAAAAGCGAGGGGTCCGTGGCCCGAATTTCCGACGCGCCTGGCCTTTGGGGCGGTGCTGGCAAGCTCGGCCATTCTGGCACTGCAATGGTCGGATTCGAGCGGTGAGTTCTGGCTGGCTGTGATCCTGCTGACGGGCCTGACGTTCGCTCTGCTGATCTGGGCAAAGGACGCGCCGGCCCTGCAGGACATGACCGCGCTGCCCGCCGTGGGTCTGGGTGGTTTCGTGTTCACGCATGGATTTGATGGCGGCGCGGTGGCGCGTGGGTTCTGGCAGACCTATTCCGAAACGCCCGAGGCCGCTTTTCCGTTGGCCGTGACCTTGCTGGTTACGCTGGGCGCGGTGATCTCTCTTCTGGCGGCATGGCGGTCGTTTCGGGTTGGGCGGTACCCGCTGGTCTGGGCCGGTGCCGCCGCGCTGTACGCCCCGGCGCTGGCCATCGCGCTTGAGCTTGGCTGGCGTCCTGCCAGCGTGATCGGCGCCTACCCCTGGGCCCTGCATGCGGTCGCGCTTGCGGCGCTGATGGTGGTACTGGCCGAGCGCTTTGCGCGTGTGGATGGCGCGGCCCGGATGCGTCCGGCTTTGGCCACGCTGTCGGCCCTGTCCTGCCTGACCTTCGGCTGCGTGATCGTGCTCAGCTCGGCGGCGCTGACCATCGCTTTCGTGGTCACGATCATCGCGGCGGCGGCGCTGGACCAACGGTTCACCCTGCCGCCGATGAGCTGGTTCATCTGGGCCGGCGTTGCCACCGTCACGTTCCGGCTGATCCTGAACCCGGGGCTGGGCTGGGCGCTGGATGCGCCGGTTGCGGAAATGGCTCTGGTCTATGGAACTGCGGTTGCAGGCTATGTCGCCGCATGGTGGATGCTGCGTCCGCTGGACCGACCTGTCGCCAAGGTCGTGCTGGACAGCGCGGCCTGGGCGACGGGTGGCGTTCTGCTGTCGCTGCTGTTGCTGCGTTGGCTGGAAGGCATGGGGCAGGGCGGGGCCGAGGACAGCCATTGGGGGCTGGGCCTGTTGTCGACCATTTGGCTGCTGCTGGCCTTCGCGCAGGTGCAGAGGTTTGCGCTGGGTGGACGGTTGAGCCAGGTGCGGGTCGCGCTGGCCGCGTTCTTTGCCTTTCAAAGTCTGGTGTGGCTGGGGCTGGCGGTGGTTTCGGCCAACCCTGTGCTGCGGGCGGTGGCCGAGCCAGTCCTCGGGCCGCCGATCGTGAACACGCTGGCCATTGCCTATCTGCTGCCGGCCCTCGTCATCGGCCTGTCCGCGTGGCGGATCCCCACGATGCCGGCGCAGTTGCGGCTGGCCTGTCAGGGGGTGACCATTGCGTTGGGCGCCTTGTGGCTGGGCCTGACCATCCGGCATTTCTGGCAGGGCGCGGCAGGGATGTATGAAGGCAACGGCGTATCCCAGCCTGAGCTCTATACTTACACGCTCGCCCTGCTGGTGATCGGCGCGGCGCTGTTTTATCAGTCGCTGGCGCGTCGGTCGGACGTAATGCGCAAAGCCGGGCTGGCGGTGATCGGGCTGGCGGTGGCCAAGGTGTTCCTGATCGACATCTCGGGCCTGGGCGGTCTGATCCGGGTGTTTTCGTTGCTGGCGCTGGGGCTGGCGCTGGCGGGTCTGGCATGGCTGAACCGCTGGGCCAAGCTGCGCCATTCGCCGCAGGGACCGGAAGCTCTGGACCAATAGGCGCAACCGGCCTATAAGCCCGGCCATGCAAGACGTTCTGGCCATTATCATTCGAATTATTTCCCCGGCGCTCTGAGTTTCCGAGACGCCGGGCAAAGGTGCTTGAGTTCATCGCACCGACCGCTTCGATCCAAACACGCCAAGATCATCCAAGGGACGCCTCTCCATGTGCGCCGACACGACCCAGACACCCGACTACAAAGACACGCTGAACCTGCCCCGAACCGAATTCCCCATGCGCGCCGGCCTGCCCAAGCGCGAGCCCGCATGGCTAGACCGCTGGGAGAAGATCGGCGTCTATGACCGCCTGCGCGACCAACAGGGGCGCAAGCCCTTCACGCTGCATGACGGCCCGCCCTATGCCAACGGGCACCTGCATATCGGCCACGCGCTGAACAAGACGATCAAGGACATGATCGTGCGGTCGCATCAGATGATGGGCTTTGACGCGCGCTATGTGCCCGGCTGGGACTGTCACGGCCTGCCGATCGAATGGAAGATCGAGGAACAGTACCGCAAGAAGGGCAAGAACAAGGACGAGGTTCCGGTCATCGACTTCCGCCAGGAATGCCGCAAGTTCGCCGAGGGCTGGATCGACATCCAGCGCGAAGAGTTCAAGCGTCTGGGCATCACCGGCAACTGGGCCGATCCCTACATCACCATGGACTATCACGCCGAGGCGGTGATCGCGGACGAGTTCATGAAGTTCCTGATGAACGGAACGCTGTATCAGGGCTCGAAACCGGTGATGTGGTCGCCGATCGAAAAGACCGCCCTGGCCGAGGCCGAGGTCGAGTATCACGACAAGGAAAGCTTCACCATCTGGGTGAAGTTCAAGGTGGTGGACACCGGCGACACCACGCTGGACAACGCCTATGTGGTGATCTGGACCACGACGCCCTGGACCGTGCCGTCGAACAAGGCCGTGGTGTATGGCAAGGACATCTCGTACGGGCTGTACGAAGTGACCGGCCGCCCCGAGGAGTGCTGGGCCCGGATCGGTGACCGCTACCTGCTGGCCGACAATCTGGCCGCCGACGTGTTCGCGCGGGCGCGATTGGACGACACCATGTACCGCCGCCTGTGTGACGTCACCCAGGACGATCTGGCCAAGATCCAGCTGCAGCACCCGTTGGCAGGGGCCGAAGGGTCCAACGGCGAATGGGACGACATCCGCGATTTCCGCGCGGCCGATTTCGTGACCGATACGGAAGGCACCGGCTTCGTCCATTGCGCGCCCTCGCACGGGATGGAGGAATTCGAGCTGTACCGCGATCTGGGCATGCTCGAGCAGGTCATCACTTACAACGTGATGGACGACGGCAGCTTCCGCGCTGACATGCCGTTCTTCGGCGGCAAGTACATCCTGTCGCGCAAGGGCGGCGAGGGTGATGCGAACAAGGCCGTGATCGACAAGCTGGCCGAGGTCGGCGGGTTGCTGGCGCGCGGCAAGATCAAGCACAGCTATCCGCATTCGTGGCGGTCCAAGGCGCCGATCATCTATCGCAACACGCCGCAATGGTTCGTGTCCGTCGACCGAAAGCTGGACGACGGCATGAACCAGATGGGCGACAACATCCGCGAACGCGCCCTGCGCTCGATCGACCAGCTGGTGAAGTGGACGCCGCCATCGGGCCGCAACCGCCTGTATTCGATGATTGAGGCGCGCCCCGACTGGGTTCTGTCGCGCCAGCGTGCCTGGGGTGTGCCGCTCACGTGCTTCACCAAGAAGGGCGCTCTGCCCACCGACCCTGACTATCTGCTGCGCAACGCGGAAGTGAACACCCGCATCAAGGCCGCGTTCGAAGAACACGGTGCCGATGTCTGGTACACTGACGGGTTCAAACAGCAGGTGCTGGGCGGCATCGTGAACCCCGATGACTATGATCAGGTGTTCGACGTTCTGGACGTGTGGTTCGACTCGGGCTCGACCCATGCGTTCGTTCTGCGCGACCGTGAGGATGGCACTGACGACGGTATCGCCGATGTCTACATGGAGGGCACCGACCAGCACCGCGGATGGTTCCATTCCTCGATGCTGCAAGCCTGCGGCACGATCGGCCGCGCGCCGTATCGCAACGTGGTCACGCACGGGTTCACGCTGGACGAGAAGGGCAACAAGATGTCCAAATCGCTCGGCAATACCATCGTGCCGGAAGAGGTCGTCAAACAATACGGTGCCGACATCCTGCGCCTGTGGGTGGCCCAGACCGACTATACCGCCGACCAGCGGATCGGGCCGGAAATCCTGAAAGGGGTCGCTGACAGCTATCGCCGGCTGCGCAACACGATGCGCTTCATGCTGGGCTCGCTGGCCGATTTCACCGAGGCGGACCGGATCGACCCGGCCGAGATGCCGCGTCTGGAACGCTGGGTGCTCAGCCGCCTGGCCGAGTTGGACGAGCAGGTCCGCAAGGGCTATGCTGCGTTCGACTTCCAGGGCGTGTTCAGCGCGGTGTTCAACTTTGCCACCGTTGACCTGTCGGCCTTCTATTTCGACGTGCGCAAGGATGCGCTGTATTGCGATGGCGACACCCCGCGCCGCCGGGCCGCGCGCACGGTGCTGGATATCCTGTTCCACCGACTGACCACCTGGCTGGCGCCGGTTCTGGTCTTCACGATGGAAGAGGTCTGGCTCGAGCGGTTCCCGGGCGAGGACAGCTCGGTGCATCTGGTCGACTTCCCCGACACGCCCACCGATTGGCGCGATCCCGCTCTCGAAGAAAACATGGCCAAGATCCGCCGTGTGCGCCGTGCGGTGACCGCCGCGCTGGAAGTGCAGCGCCGCGACAAGGTTATCGGCTCCAGCCTCGAAGCCGCGCCGGTCGTGCATGTCGAGGATGCCGAAACCCGCGACCTGCTGGCGACCTTCGACGTGGATGACCTTTGCATCACTTCGGGCCTGACCGTCACAGCCGACCCGGCCCCGGCCGAGGCGTTCCGCCTGCCCGAGATCGAGGGCGTCGGCGTCGTGTTCGAAAAGGCCGAAGGGGCCAAATGCCAGCGCTGCTGGAAGATCCTGCCGGATGTGGGACGTCACGCCCACCCCGGCGTCTGCGGCCGATGCGATACGGCGCTGAGCTGAAAATGATCCCTGAAACCTCCGCCATCGCGCGGGGGTTTTTCTTGCGGCTTGCCGTGCACCCGCTGATCTGAAACTCTGCGCCCATGCCGATGATTGCAGTGGAAACCCAGTTCGGATGCCTTGGGATAGAAGAAGAGGACGGTGCCATCACCAGTCTGGTGTGGGACGGTCACACAACGGGTGAGAAGACCCCGCTGGTGATCGAAGCGGGGTTACAAATCAGGGCCTATGCCGAGGGCCGGTTGCAAAAGTTCGACCTGCCGCTGCGTGTCGTTGGGTCCGAGTTCCAGAAGCAGGTCTGCGACTTGATGTCCGCGATTCCTTTCGGTGACACACGGACCTACGGTGATATCGCGCAGGATCTTGGGTGTCCGGCGCAAGCTGTCGGGCAGGCCTGTGGTGCCAACCCGATCCCGGTGATCATTCCATGTCACCGCGTTCTGGCGGCAAGCGGGCTTGGCGGGTTCTCGGGGCAGGGCGGGGTTGAGGGCAAGGTTGCCCTGTTGCGTCACGAGGGCGCTGCCAGTCTGCTGATCTGACCACCGGAATCCGGTTGCAATCTTTTGCAAAGCGTCCCAACCTGAGACAGTTTTCGAACCCGAAGGACTGCAATTCATGACTGCGAAAATTGACCTCGCCGCCCGGAAGAAGGCCATCATTGACCAATTGATGGCGTTGGAGGCGCAGGAGTTGGCGACGGCGCAGGCGCACCACGATGCCTTTCAGAAAGAGTCCAAATTGGATGACCGGGAAGGCCACGACAAGGACGACATCGCCGCCTCGCGCGAAAGCGCAGATCTGGCCGCTGCGTTTGACGGGCCGGTGCATGCGCACCATGCCAAGATTGACGTGATCGAAAACACCGATTTCAGCCTGACGGATACCGTGCAGCCGGGCGCCGTAGTCTGGCTGGGGGATCGGCATTTCGTCGTCTGCGTATCGACCACCAAGTTCGACGTGGATGGTGAAACATATATGGGGATTTCAACCCAAAGCCCGATCTATCTGGCCATGGCCGGAATGCGCAAGGGGGACGTCTTCACCCACAATGGCACCGAGTTCGAGATCCGGGAAATTCTCTGACCTGTGATTTGCGCCCGTTCGGGCCGCGTCTCAGTCGCGGCTCGGCGGCATGATTTGCTGGGCGATCCCTGCCGAGACCAGGTACAGGCTGGTCACCACTAGACCCCAATGCGCCCAGCTTTGCGGGTGAAAATCCACCCAAGCGGCCCATCCGGCGAAAAATGTCCAGGCGAAGGCCATGGGCAGGGACAGGTTGCGCCAGCGTTCGGTGCGTACGGGGTGAATGAATTTCAGGGGCAGAAACATTGCAACGGCCAGCAGCGCCACAAGAACGAGGCTGAACCAGAAGTCGGGCTTTAGCGCAAAGATCACCACCACGACCATGTTCCAGCAACCGGGAAAACCGGAAAAGGAATTGTCCTTTGTTTTCATACGCGTGTCGGCAAAATACATCGCGCTGGCGAAGGTGATGACGATGATCGCGAACCAACCGGTCCAGCCGTCCATCAAGCCGGATTTGAACAGCGCGTAGGCCGGAATGAAGACGTAGGTCAGATAGTCGATGATCAGGTCCAGCAGGACACCGTCGAACTCGGGCGCGTTCTTTTTGACGTGATAGTGCCGCGCCAAAGGGCCGTCGATTCCGTCGACGATGAACGAAACGACCAGCCACAGAAACATCAGGCTCCACTTTTCCTCGACCGCGGCCAGCATGGCCAGCATCGCAAATACGGCTCCGGTCGCGGTAAACAGGTGAACGGCTAAGGCTTTGAATCTGAGTGTCATGACCCGTGTCATGTACGATGCGCGCCCGAGATGCAAAGCAAAAAGCCAGCGGTATCAGCACCGAAATTTGATTGCTGCAATTCCGCTGCGTCTCAGGCTTTGGGGTGCGCGCGGTTGTACACCTCCATAAGGCGCGCGGTGTCGACCGCTGTATAAGCTTGGGTGGTCGAAAGGGACGCGTGACCCAGCAGTTCCTGAATGGCCCGGAGGTCTCCGCCGGCCGACAGAAGATGGGTGGCAAAGCTGTGCCGCATCGCGTGTGGAGTGGCTGTTGCCGGAAGACCCAGCTGCATGCGCGCTTTGGCCATGACGCCCTGAATTGCCCTTGGACTCAGGGCCTTGCCCCGTACGCCGCGGAACAATGGGGCGGTTGGGCTTTGGGGATGTGGGCACAATTCCATGTATCGGTCGACTGCCTGACGCGCAGCGGGTATGACCGGAACGATCCTTTCCTTGTTACCCTTGCCGACAATTCTCAGCGTGTTGGGCAGGGGCGCGTCCGCTCCGGTCAGGGACAGGGCTTCGGAAATGCGAAGGCCGCAGCCATACAGCAGGGTCACGACGGCAACGTCGCGGGCGGCAACCCAATCTGACCCGGACTGCAGCTCGACCGTCTCGATCATGGCTCGGGCGGCGTCTTCGGCCAGAGGGCGCGGCAGTTTCTTGGTGTATTTCGGGGCGCGGGTGGACAGGACGGCGGTGGGCTCGAACCCCTCGCGTTCAGCCAGCCAGCGATAGAAGCTTTTGACGGCGGACAGTTTTCGCGCCAGTGACCGCGCCCCGACACCGGATTCGCGTTGATGTGCCATCCAGGCCCGCATGTCCGAAACGGTGATGCGCTCGAGCGCCGCCAGCCCCTGCCGTTCGCTGTGATGCAAAGTCATGAAAGACAGGAAATCCGAGACATCCCCGCGATAGGCATTGATGGTGTTTTCCGAGCGGCCCGCCAAAGCGGTCAATCCCTCCAGCCACAACTGCAACGCATCGCGGCAGGCTGGAGAGATCAGGCTCATGACAGCCAGTGGCGCATCGACCGTTCGAATACGCCTGCAAAAAAGGCCAGCAGATCAGTGCCCAATTGAGGCGAGAAGTGCCTTGGGTCGCGCGCGCCCATGACAATCATGCCCGGCAGACGCCCTTTGCCGAGATCCAGCTGCATACATGCCTCAGATTGCAGCTGGTCCAGCTGATCCCCGTGCACTCTGCGGTTGGGTTGGCGAATTTCGCGCAGGACAACCTCGCGCGCGGGGTGGTTCGGAGCGTTGTCCATGTAGGATTGTACGAAACCCGGTTCCGCCACGGCCAAAACACCGTCCAGCCGGTCGATGCTTGGGTCCTGTTGGACCAACGTTGTTTCCAGGACCAGCGTGATGCGGTCGACGCGGAGGATTTCGGCAACTTCCGTACCCAGCACGCGCAGGAAGTCCTCGAATTCCGTCGGCTCAAGAAGGCGCAGGATGGCTCGGTGAACCTGGTTGGTTCCGGCGAGGTTCTCGTAGGCGGCGGCGATGACCGAGCGGTGAGTGTCCTCCAGCCGGTCCAGCCGTGCCTCAAGCCGTTGCATGGCGATTCCGCGCAGGTCGATTATGTTGTCTCCGCGGGCGCGTTCGTTCGCGGCGACCAGCGCCTGCATCAGATCCTTGTCGTCCAGTACGGCGTCCGGCTCGGCCAGAATCGCGGCGCGGAGGTTGTCCTCGAGTTTGGGATTGCTGCTCATATCCTGTCCGGTCTTTTTTTGTTGGGGGCGTTATAGCACGGGTGCCCGGAAATACCTTGGGAAAAATGCACGTTTAGGTGGATTAGGCGCCGTGTGTGGGGGCGTGGCTCCCGCCTGCAGGCATCTGATCAAAGATCAGGCCCGGGCAGTTGGGCCAGGCGCGGCCCCGGACGGGGCCGCGCGGTTGTGCTTGGGATCAATGGATCACAGAATCTTCTGACCGGTCTTGGCCCAATCCGACAGGAAGGCCTCGAGCCCCTTGTCGGTCAGCGGGTGATCAGCCAGCTTCTTGATCACAGCGGGCGGGGCGGTGATCACGTCGGCGCCGATGCGGGCGCTGTCGGCCACATGGTTCACGCTGCGGATCGAGGCGGCGAGGATTTCGGTTTCGAACCCGTAGTTGTCATAGACCTGACGGATGTCGGCGATCAGGTCCATACCGTCGAGGTTGATGTCGTCCAGCCGTCCGATGAAGGGTGAAATGAAGGTCGCGCCGGCCTTGGCTGCCAGAAGTGCCTGATTGACCGAGAAGCACAGGGTGACGTTGACCATCTGGCCTTCGTCGCTGAGCGTCTTGCAGGTTTTCAGACCGGCCCAGGTCAGCGGCACCTTAACGGCGATGTTCGGTGCGATCTGCGCCAGCTTGCGGCCTTCGGCGATCATGTCCTCGGCCTCGGTGGCGACGACTTCGGCGGAAACCGGGCCATCGACCAGGTCGCAGATTTCCTTGGTCACTTCCAGAATGTCACGACCCGATTTCAGGATCAGCGAGGGGTTGGTGGTGACACCGTCCACCATGCCCAGGTCGTTCAATTCGGCGATGGCGTCGATTTCGGCTGTGTCTACGAAGAATTTCATCGGGGCAGTCCTTTGATGGGTTGGCCTTGCTCGCGGATGCCTTTACCTCAAAGAGACCCGTGCTGAAACCCCTGCTGAAGAAAGGCGCGCATTGAGCGACCCGGTGCATTTCGACCAAGGTGAGCTGGTGGCGGTTCTGACGACCCAGCCGCTGGACCGGACGTTGGATTACAAGGCGCCCGAGGGGGGGTGTTTCCTGGGGGCCTTCGTCGAGGTGCCGCTGGGCCCGCGCAAGGTTCTGGGTGTGGTCTGGGGCGCGGGGCGCGGAGATTTCGACCGCAGCAAGATCCGCTCGGTCATCCGGGTGCTGGACGTGGCGCCCATGCGCGAAGAGATGCGCCTGTTCCTGCAGCGCGCGGCCGACTACACGCTGACGCCGATGCCGGCCATGCTGCGGCTGGCTACTCGCGCGCCCGGGCTGGGCGACCCGCTGTCGATGCGCAAGATCTATCGGCTGGGCAGCGGCACGCCCGACCGCATGACCGATGCCCGGGCCCGGGTGCTGGAGGTGCTGCGCGACTATGGCGGGCTGGCCTTTACCCTGAAGGAACTGGCCGAGATGGCCGGGGTCACCTCGTCGGTCGTCAAAGGGTTGGTCAAGCAGGGCGCCGTGCGCGAGGAGGACAGCCCGCGCGACCTGCCTTATCCGACGCTGGACCCGGACCGGCCCGGCAAGGCGCTGACCCCCGATCAGACCGCTGCCGCCGACACGTTGCGGGCCGCACTGCGCAGCGGAACCTATGGCACCACGCTGCTGAAGGGCGTGACCGGGTCGGGCAAGACCGAGGTTTACCTTGAAGCGGTGGCCGAAGCACTGCGCATGGGCCGGCAGGCGCTGGTGCTGCTGCCCGAGATTGCCCTGACCGCCGAGTTTCTGACACGGGTCGAGGAGCGGTTCGGCGCCCGCCCGGCCGAATGGCATTCCGGTGCCACGATGACTGAACGCCGCCGTGTCTGGCGCATGGTCGGGCAGGGCGATGCGCAGATGGTGGTGGGCGCGCGGTCGGCGTTGTTCCTTCCGTTCCGCGATCTGGGCCTGATCGTAGTGGATGAGGAACACGACACCTCGTACAAGCAGGAAGACGGCGTGCATTACAATGCGCGCGACATGGCGGTGCTGCGGGCGGCGATCTGCGGGTCGCGCGTCATCTTGGCCAGTGCTACGCCCTCGCTGGAAAGCTGGGCCAATGCCGAGGCCGGCAAGTACGACCGGCTGGACCTGACCTCGCGCTTTGGGGCGGCGGTGCTGCCGGACATGAAGACCATCGACATGCGTGCCGAGAAGATGCAGCCGGGCACCTGGATTTCCCCCAGCCTGCGCCAGGCGGTGCAGGCGCGGATCGAGAAGGGCGAACAGTCGCTGCTGTTCATCAACCGCCGTGGATATGCACCGGTGACGCTGTGCCGGGCCTGCGGCGAACAGATCGCCTGCGACCACTGCGATGCGCGCATGGTCGAACACCGGTTCCTCAAACGTCTGATGTGCCACCAGTGCGGCGAGACCAAGCCCATGCCCGAGGCCTGCCCCGCCTGCGGGGTCGAGGGCAAGCTGGCTCCGGTCGGCCCCGGCATCGAACGTCTGGCCGAAGAGGCCGAGGCGACCTTTCCCGACGCCCGCATCGCCATGCTCAGTTCCGACCTGTTCGGCTCGGCCCGGGCGCTGAAGGCCAAGATCGAAGAGATCGCCGAGGGTGACGCCGATATCGTCATCGGCACACAACTGGTGGCCAAGGGGCACAATTTCCCGAACCTGACGCTGGTCGGGGTGATCGACTCGGATCTGGGCCTGCACGGGTCCGACCTGCGCGCGGCCGAGCGGACCTTTCAACTGATGCGGCAGGTGGCGGGCCGGGCCGGGAGGGCCGACAAGCCGGGGGCGGCGCTGCTGCAGACCTTTCAGCCCGAACACCCGGTGATCCGCGCGATCCTGTCGGGGGACGAGGAAGGGTTCTGGCGGGCCGAGGCCGCCGGGCGGCAGGCGGCCGGGGTGCCGCCTTATGGCCGGATGGCGGGGATCGTGCTGTCCGGCCCCGAGGTCGGGCCCGTCTTTGACATCGGCAACGTACTGGCGCGCAACGACGCGCCGCTGCGGCAGATCGGGGCACAGGTCTTTGGACCGGCCCCGGCGCCGATTGCCCGTATCCGCGGGCGGCACCGGGTGCGGCTGCTGGTCAAGGCGCCCAAGGGGGCGCCGATCCAGGACGCCATCGCCCGCTGGATCGCACCGCTGCGCCTGAAGGGTGACATCCGCCTGACCGTCGATATTGACCCGCAGAGTTTCTACTGACCCTGCATCAGCGCAGACCCGGTGTGCACGGGGGATTTCCTCTCGCCAGCCGGGCGGATTGGGCGTAGAGAACTCTCATGCTGAAACCGATGCCCCTGTCCCAGGCCCAGAGCCTGCCGTTCTGGCGCCGCCCCGTCACGTTGCTGTTCGTGATGGCGCTGACCATGCCGATCGCCTTCAACGCGTGGAGCGCGCTGCTGAACAATTTTGTGATCGAAGTCGCGGATTTCGACGGGGCAGACATCGGCCTGCTGCACACGGTGCGTGAAATCCCGGGCTTTCTGGCCGTGGGCGTGATCGCGGTGATAATTTTCGTGCGCGAGCAGGTGCTGGCCATGATTTCGCTGGTGCTGCTGGGTGTGGCCACGGCAGTGACGGCCTGGTTTCCCAGCCTCGGCGGGCTGCTGTTCGTGACCCTGTTCAGCTCGATCGGGTTTCACTACTACGAAACGGTGAATCAGTCGCTTCAGCTGCAATGGCTGCCCAAGGACCGCGCCCCGCAGGTGCTGGGCTGGCTGGTGGCGATGGGATCGGCCTCGACGCTGGTGGTCTATGGGCTGATCGTGCTGACCTGGGACCGGTTCGATCTGTCCTACAACACGGTCTTCATGGCGGCTGGTGGGCTGACAGCGGTACTCGCACTGTTCTGCCTGATCGCCTATCCACAATTCGATGCGCCGACACCGCAGACCAAGAAAATCGTGCTGCGCCGGCGCTACTGGCTGTATTACGCGCTGCAGTTCATGGCGGGCGCGCGGCGGCAGATCTTCGTCGTGTTCGCGGGGTTCATGATGGTCGAACGCTTTGGCTTCGAAGTGCATCACCTGACCAGTCTGTACCTCATCAATCTGATCATCAACATGGCCGCCGCCCCTTTGCTGGGCAAGGCCGTCGCGGTGTTTGGCGAGCGGCGTACGCTGATCTTCGAGTATCTGGGCCTTGCCATCGTGTTTGCGGCCTATGGCGGCATCTACTGGTTCGGCTGGGGCGTGCTGCTGGCGGCTATTCTCTATGTCATCGATCATGTGCTGTTCGCGCTGGCTTTGGCGCTCAAGACCTATTTCCAGAAAATCGCCGACCCGGCCGACATCGCGCCCACCGCGGCGGTGGCCTTCACCATCAACCACATCGCGGCGGTGTTCCTGCCGGCACTGCTTGGCCTGTTGTGGGTCGTGTCGCCGGGGGCGGTGTTCGGCCTGGCGGCGGGCATGGCGCTGATCTCTCTGGCGCTGTCGCTGCTGATCCCGCGCCACCCCGAGCCGGGGAACGAGACCATCTTTTCGAAATACGCCCCCGCACCGGCCGAATGACACCCGGGACGCTTGACCTCGGCGGCTGACGGCCCTAGGCGCAAAGGCGGTTTCTGCAGGAGGTTCCCATGCCCACATTCACCGCCCTGACCACCCTGAAAGGCAAAGCCGCAGCCGAAAGCCTGGGCGAAGCGATGGAGCGTCTGGAGCCCGAACCCACCGGCGTGGGCGTCTTCGAGGTCGAGGACGGCTCGGGCCTGTGGGAGGTCGGCGGCTATTTCACCGAAAGCCCCGACGAGGCCGCCCTGGCCCTGCTGGCGGCGGCCTTCGAGGCCAAGCCGTTCGTGGTGTCGGAACTGCCGGAAACCGACTGGGTCGCCCATGTCCGGCGCGAGCTGGCCCCGGTCGAAGCCGGGCGGTTTTTCGTCTATGGCAGCCATGACGCCGACAAGCTGCCCGAGGGACGCATCCCGCTGCTGATTGAGGCGGCGATGGCCTTCGGTACCGGGCACCACGGAACGACGCTGGGATGTCTGCGGGCGCTGGACAAGCTGATTGAGACTGGGTTCGAGGCCGGCAAGGTCGCCGATATCGGCTGCGGTACGGCGGTGTTGGCGATGGCGGCGGCGCGGGTCTGGGAATGTGACATCCTGGCCAGCGACATTGATCAGGTCGCCGTCGACGTAGCCGAGGCCAACCTGAAGGCCAACGGCATGGCCGGGGCCGTCCGTTGTGTCGAGGCTGCCGGATTTGACCATCCTGACCTCCAGGCGGTGGCGCCTTACGATCTGATTTTTGCCAACATTCTGAAGGGCCCGCTGGTGGCCCTTGCGCCGGAGATCGCGCAGAATCTGCGCGGAGGCGGACATGCGATCCTGTCGGGAATCCTCAACGAGCAGGCCGACGAAGTGGAATCGGTTTATGCACAAAACGGGTTCAATACGATGGATCGGTCAATGATTGGTGAATGGACGACGCTAGTCTTAACCAAACAGGGCGCAAATTAGACCATTTGCAGGAGGTTTGTGGATTTTTGCCACGGTTTTGACGCATTCTCTTTCTACCGTCATCCAATGAATTTTGGGGGCGGTTTTTGGAGGCTGCCATGACAGGAAAACAACTTGAATTCGATCAGCGCGTTCATCGGCTGACAAAGAAACACAACAAGATGAGCCGTGGCTATCGCGCGACTATGCGCAAAGATGGTCTGGTCGTCATGAAACCCCAGCGGGTACGCTCGGCGGTTCCGGCCAAGGTTCTGTTGCTGTGCCTGTGCGGATTTTTTGCTTTCAAAGCGTTCCTGCTATCCAATCTCGGCCCGACCGGATACCAGTATCGGGTGGATGCCCTGAACGAAGGTACATCGGTTGAACAGGCGGGCGCATGGATCATGCAGATCGATCCATTGTCGCAGGCCCTGTCGACACAGCTGAACAAGATTCTCTACTGAACTCTCTCTCCTAAAGAGCCTTCAAAAGACAAAAACACCGCGTACCTTTCGGTCCGCGGTGTTTCTGTGCTGCCCCGAGGGAGGATAGGGGCGAGAGCGGGTGGTTTCAGTACAGACGGCGGCGGCCAGCAGCGACTTCGTCGATGTCACCGCGGCACAGGCCGATATCTTCCAGTTCACGGTTGCTCAGACCGTTCAATGCATTGCGCGTCACGCGTGCGTCGTTCCAGGCGACAACGGCGTTCACGACGGATGCCAGAAAGGCGCCGATACGGCCGACAAGGCCAAACGAGCCAATCGAGGCGCGGGTTGTGTCAATTGCAGCCATATCCTGCTTCCTTCTGTTCAGTGTTGACGTTTGAATGTCGAATTCTCGGGCCAGTTAGTGATGTCGGATTGACCTTGCAAGTGCTGAAACTGCATGTGTCCTATGCAGTTTTTGCAATACTTCGAAAATGATGAAAGTCCCTTAAATTATTGGTGAAAACTGCTTTGGGAATGTGTCGGTTTCAGACTTTCTGGGGTCGCAATGCGTCCGAATTGTCGCGGACGGAACAGGTGTGTCGCATTTGGTCGCCGGATCAATTTTCTTGGAAAATGTTCACGCTTCGTGCTAATCGAGAGAAAAGACAATGAAAACCCGAGCAGGCCGAGGCACAACATGCGAATTCTGGGCATTGATCCGGGGCTGCGAACCCTGGGATGGGGCGTCATCGAATCACATGGCAGCCGGCTGAGCCATGTTGCCAACGGCCTTTGCAAATCCGACGGGGATGATCTGGGTGAGCGGCTTTTGTCGCTGCACAACCAGATCGTCGAGGTGATCGCCGAACATCAGCCCGATCAGGCGGCGATTGAACAGACCTTCGTCAACAAGGACGGCGCCGGGACGCTGAAGCTGGGTCAGGCGCGCGGAGTGGCGTTGCTGACCTTGGCGCAGGCGGGGTTGCCGGTGGGCGAATACGCGCCCAACCGGGTCAAGAAAACCGTGGTGGGCGTAGGGCACGCCGAGAAGGAGCAGGTTCTGCACATGGTCAAACTTCAACTGCCGGGGTGCCAGCCCAAAGGGGCCGACGCGGCGGATGCGCTGGCGATTGCGATCTGTCATGCGTTCTACGGTGCGACGCCGCAGGCGCGCATCAAGCAGGTGGCCACATGATCGGCAAGCTGACCGGACGCATCGACTACCGCGCGGCGGATCATCTTCTGATCGACGTGCGCGGGGTCGGCTACATCGTCTACTGCTCGGACCGGACCATGGCGGCCCTGCCCGGGGTAGGCGAGGCGGTCTCGTTGTATACCGATCTGGTGGTGCGCGAGGACCTGATGCAGCTTTACGGCTTTCTGTCTCTGGTCGAGAAAGAATGGCACCGGCTGCTCTGCTCGGTTCAGGGGGTGGGGGCCAAGGTGTCGCTGGCCATTCTGGGCGCGCTGGGGCCGGACGGGGTCAGCCGGGCCATCGCGCTGGGCGATTGGGGGGCGGTGAAGGCGGCCAAGGGTGTCGGGCCCAAGACCGCGCAGCGCATCGTGCTGGACCTGAAAGACAAGGCGCCCGGCGTCATGGCGATGGGCGGCACGGTGACCGAGGCGATGGACGGCCCCGTGGCCGAGGTGGTTGAATCCGCAGACCCGGCGCCAGCCCCAGTACGGGCCCCGAAACCCGGCGCGGGTGCGGCGTCGGCGGGTGCTTTGTCGGCGCTGTCGAACCTGGGCTATGGCCCGTCCGAGGCCGCCTCTGCCGTCGCCGAGGCCGCCGCCAACCTGCCCGATGCCGGAGAGGCCGAATTGATCCGCGCGGCGTTGAAACTGCTGGCTCCGAAAGGCTGAATGAATGGTTGATGCCGACCCGACCCTGCGCCCGCAGCCTCTGCCTGAGGACAACGACCGCGCCTTGCGCCCGCAGGGGCTGGACGAATTCATCGGCCAGGCCGAGGCCCGGGCCAATCTGCGCATCTTCATCCAGTCGGCCCGCCAGCGGAACGAGGCGATGGACCACACGCTGTTCCACGGCCCTCCGGGCTTGGGCAAGACGACGCTGGCGCAGATCATGGCGCGCGAGCTTGGGGTGAACTTCCGCATGACCTCGGGGCCGGTTCTGGCCAAGGCCGGGGATCTTGCGGCGATCCTGACCAACCTCGAAGAGCGCGACGTGCTGTTCATCGATGAGATCCACCGCCTGAATCCGGCGGTGGAAGAGGTTCTGTACCCGGCGATGGAGGATTTCGAGCTGGATCTGGTGATCGGCGAGGGGCCCGCGGCCCGTACTGTGCGGATCGAGCTGCAGCCCTTTACCCTGGTCGGGGCGACCACGCGGATGGGCCTGCTGACCACCCCGCTGCGCGATCGGTTCGGTATTCCCACGCGGCTGCAATTCTACACCGAGGACGAGCTGCACGAGATCGTCACCCGCAACGCCCGCAAGCTGGGCGCGCCGGCCGATGACGACGGAGCACGCGAGATCGCGCGCCGGTCGCGGGGCACCCCCCGTATCGCCGGGCGGCTGCTGCGGCGGGTCGTGGATTTCGCCATCGTCGAGGGCGACGGACGCATCACGCGCAAGCTGGCTGATGGCGCGCTGACACGGCTGGGCGTCGACAATCTGGGTCTGGACGGGGCCGACCGCCGCTATCTGAAACTGATCGCCGAGAATTATGGCGGAGGCCCGGTGGGGATCGAGACCCTGTCGGCCGCCCTGTCCGAAAGCCGCGACTCGCTGGAGGAAGTAATCGAGCCCTACCTGCTGCAACAGGGCCTGATCCAGCGCACGCCGCGCGGCCGGATGCTGGCGCAGAAGGCCTGGACGCATCTGGGCATGGCTGCGCCCAAGGGGCAGAGTGACCTGTTTGGCTGACGATTGTAGATCAGCCGCTACGCTCGCGGATATTCGTCAGCATCTCGTACTCAGGTTCGAAATGAGGACGGAATGCGGCCAAGTCTTCCGCAGACAGCTTCTTGCGTGACAACGACCTATTTTCGTGGCGCATAGGCAAATCCACCGAGAACAACGCCTGGGCGCTTTCAAGAAAATTGCCGAGTTCGTGAAAGAAACCGACTTGATCTAGAGAGGACACAGCCTCGACAGCCTCGTCCACGTCGAAGTTTTCGCTGAACATATAAAGCTGACGCAGCAGGTGATTGCGGTCAGCGGATGCGATGAAATCGGCAAAGTCGCCACTCGCCCAATCGCCTTCGGATGCCAGGCAGGGGTGATCGACGCCGTTTTCGATATACCCTTTCAGCATCAAAAAGTGGCTGTAGGCCCGCTCGACCGGATCGCGGAACACTGTAAATGTGCAGGTCTTGGCGGGCACCTTCAGTGAATGGAACGGCGAATGTGCAACGCGTAAGCAAAGCTGCCCGACTTGATCAGCCGCTCGTACCAGCCGACCGCAGGCCCGATCTCGCCGGCAATTCGGTGTTTGGGGGCGCCCGCAAGAGCTTTCACTGTCACACGCTTGCCGGCGAACGCCGATAGGAACGCCGCATTCAACGAAGAGCCGGCTGTTTTTCTGATGTGATAATGGTAGACGCGGTCAAATTCAGGAGTTAGCCGACCTTTGTGCTGTGGCGGTTTTCTTCTGATCCAGGAAAGCATTGGGCCGATGTTTCGTCCTTGTCAGATATGGCCGAGACCGTCTGGTCTGGTAGTGTCGGTAACGCCCGGGCAACATTGCGTTTGTCGCGGGCATATCGTTGTTTACGATAGTAAACAACGGCCCCGAGGTTGAAAAAAGAGGGAATTGCCAATGACGCCTGAGGGTGTTGCCGAGTTGTTTTTTCGCGCGGACGGGAGCTATCTTTTCGCACGTTGGGGACGGCCCATCGTGCCGATCGTATTTGGTGTGGAAGACAAGACGCTAGCAACGGTCAAAGGCGCGTTCGAGGCGGTGGTTGCACTGGCCGGCCACAAGATGGCCGAGACCGACCCCGAGTTGGGGGCCAACTGCATGGTGTTCTTTTTTCGCGATTGGGCCGAGCTGCTTGAGGTACCCGACCTTGACCGGCTGATCCCGGACCTCGCGCCGCTGGTCGAACGGCTCGATGCTGGCGGAGCCAACCAGTATCGAGCATTCAGGTTCGATCTGGACGGCGCGATCCGTGCTGCGTTTGTCTTTGTGAGGATGGACCGGGCGCTGTCGAAAGTATCGGCTGAAACGCTGGCCTTGTCGCAGGTTGTTCAGACCGTTCTTTTGTGGTCGGACACAGCCTTCCGAGAGAGCTCGCCCCTGGCCGTGGCGGGAGACACGACGATCCTGCGGCCCGACATTGCCGCGCTGATCCGCGCCGCCTATGATCCGGTTTTGCCGGCGGTGGCGCGGGACCCGTCCCATGCGCTGCGGCTGTTCGCACGCATGGAGCCGACGCAATGAAGCATGTCTTTCCCGTCCGGGTCTATTACGAGGACACCGACATGGGGGGCGTGGTCTATCACGCCAACTACTTGCGCTATATCGAGCGCGCCCGGTCGGATTGGGTGCGCAACCTGGGCAATGACCAGAACGCAATGCGCGAGGCTGGTATCATTTGGGTCGTGCGGAGGGTCGAGGCCGACTATCTGGCGTCTGCGCGGTTCGATGACGAGTTGCTGGTCGAAACCGAGGTCGTCGCGATTTCCGGCGTGCGACTGACCATGGCTCAACTCATCCGGCGCGGGGAAACCGAAGTCTTCCGCGCGACCGTGACGGCCGTTTGCGTCAATCAGGATGGCCGGCCGATCCGGCTCCCGGCAGAGATTCGCGCATTGCTGTAACAATTTGCTCAGCCCCTGTGGTTCTGTTGGCAATTTGCCCCTAACTACGCTAGCGTTTGGCAAAACAAGGCCAATCAACGGCTGTCAGGCAAAACAAAGAGCAGGTTCATGGAAGCTGAAACGCTGGCGCTGGCGCAGGAGATCGATTTCTCCATGTGGGGGCTGTTCGCCCGTGCGACATTCATCGTGAAAGTGGTGATGCTGATCCTTGTGGTCGCATCCTTCTGGTCATGGTCGATCATCATTCAAAAGCTCATCACCTATCGCAGCGCACGACGCGAAGCGCAGGTGTTCGACGAGGCGTTCTGGTCGGGCAACCCGCTGGACGAGCTGTTTGAACAGATCGGAACGCAGCCGGATGGCAGTTCCGAAAAGATCTTCGCAGCCGGCATGATCGAGTGGCGCCGCTCGCACCGCGCCGACGGTGGGCTCATAGCTGGCGCTCAGGCACGGATCGATCGTTCGATGGATGTGGCCATCGCCAAAGAAGCCGAGGGTTTGCAAAAGGGTCTTTCGATCCTGGCCACCGTGGGTTCGACTGCGCCCTTCATCGGCCTGTTCGGTACGGTCTGGGGAATCATGAACGCCTTCATCGAAATCGCCGAACAGCAGAACACAAACCTGGCCGTCGTGGCACCGGGCATCGCCGAAGCTTTGCTGGCGACCGGTCTTGGCCTTTTGGCCGCAATTCCGGCCGTAATCTTCTACAACAAACTTAGCGCGGACAGCGATCGCATCGTTGGCGGATATGAGGCTTTTGCCGACGAATTCGCAACCATTCTGTCCCGCCAGTTGGACAGCTGACATGGGTGCGGCGATCCAGCAATCGTCTGGCGGCAACGGACGACGCCGAGGACGGCGGCGCGGGCGTGCGCAGCCGATGGGTGAAATCAACGTCACACCCTTTGTCGACGTGATGTTGGTGCTGCTGATCATCTTCATGGTCGCGGCTCCGCTGATGACCGTGGGGGTCGAGGTTGACCTGCCCAAAACCGCCGCCAGTGCCCTGCCGGGCGACAACGAGGAACCGTTGACCGTCACGCTAACAGCCGACGGGCGGGTTCAGATCCAGACCACCGAGGTGACCCGCGACGAGTTGATCGGCAAGTTACGCGCCATTGCTGCCGAGCGCAGCAGCGACCGCGTCTACCTGCGGGCCGATGGCGCCATTCCTTATGCGCAGGTCATGCAGGTCATGGGTGCGTTGAATGCCGGCGGGTTTTCGAATGTGGGCCTTGTCACCGATACTGGCGGGCCGGCGCTGGACGCGGGCGGAGAGTGAGGCTGCGCGGTGGATACCGGCACCAAGATTTCGGCGATTGCCCATGTGACATTGATCGGATGGGCCCTGTTCGGCGGCACGTTCCGGTCCGAGCCGCTGCCTTTTGCTGTGCAGGAGGTGTCGGTGGTTTCGGCTGAGCAATTCGCTGCCCTGACGGCGCAAAGCGATGCGCCCGAAGTTCCGACGCCCCCCAACGCATTGGAAGATCCGATCGTACAACCCCCGGCGCCCGAAGTGCCGGAGCCGTCTGCCGAAGAACAGCCGCGCCCCGAGCCGGTCACGCCACCTGAACCGGAGCCCGAGCCGCAACCCGAGGCAGTTGAGGCTCCACCTGAACCCGAAGTGATCGAGCAGCCTTCGGTACTGGATGAACCGGAACCCGAGGTTGCGGTTTTGCCAGCGCTGCCCGAGTCCCAGCCGCGCCCAGCGGACAAGGTCGCCCCCGAACCCATCGCTCCTCCGCCACTGGACGCAAAGCCGGACGATATCGAAACACCGGCGGTTTCGCTGGATGAAGGTGCTGAGATCCAGCAGGAGCAGCAAGACCAGACCGCGCCCGAGGAAGCCACCGACCAGATCGTGACCGAGGCGGAAGAAGCCAAGGACCTGTCGCCACAAAGCTCGCCGCGTCCCCGGGTCCGGCCCAATCGGCCCAAGCCTGCGGAAACCGAACAGACCGCGACCGCTGAGCCGGCCGAACAGGCTGCGGAACCGGACGAGGCCGCGATCAATGACGCGTTGGCCGAGGCCTTGGGCGGTACGTCCGAGCCGTCCGGCCCGCCTCTCACCGGCGGTGAAAAGGATGCGATGCGTCTGGCTGTTTCGCGGTGCTGGAATGTGGGCTCGTTGTCGACCGACGCGCTCAAGACCGTTGTGGTGGTCGGTTTCTCACTGAACCGCGACGGCTCGATCGTTCCCGGCAGCCTGCAGCTTCTGGATAGCTCCGGCGGCTCGGACGGGGCCGCAAAACAGGCATACGAGGCCGCCCGGCGTGCGATTTTGCGCTGCGGAGCAAAAGGATATGACCTTCCTGCTGACAAATACGAGCATTGGAAGGATATTGAGATCACCTTCAATCCCGAGAGGATGCGGATCAAATGATGAAACTTCTGACCAGCCTCTTCGTTGGCCTGACCCTTCTGTCGGCCCCCGTGTCTGCGCAAACCGGCCCACTTCGGCTGGAATTGGATGAAGGCATTATCGAACCTTTGCCGTTTGCGGTGCCCAGCTTTGTACCGGACAGTCCGGCGGCCAGCCAGTTTGCGGCTGACATCAGCCGCGTCATCGCCGAGGACCTGACCGGAACCGGCCTGTTCCGTGAGATTTCGCCGGATGCGTTCATCAGCCGTGTCAGCAGTTTCGAAGCGCCGGTCCAATTTGCGGATTGGAAGGCGATCAATGCCGATGCGCTGGTCACCGGCGCGGTGAATGTCTCGGGCAACACCCTGTCCGTCCGGTTTCGGGTCTGGGATGTATTCTCGGGTCAGGAATTGGGCAACGGCCTGCAATTTGCCGGTACAACCGAGGGCTGGCGCCGAATGGCGCACAAGGTGGCTGATCAGGTCTACAGCCGCATCACCGGTGAAGGAGGCTATTTCGACAGCCGTGTGGCTTTTGTCTCGGAAACCGGCCCAAAGGATCAGCGCCGCAAGCGGCTGGCCATCATGGATTATGACGGGGCGAATGTTCAGTACCTGACCGACAGTGCCGCGATCGTTCTGGCCCCGCGCTTTTCGCCAACGGGCGACCGGCTGCTCTACACCAGCTATGAAAGCGGCCGGCCGCGGATTTACGTTCTGGATGTTGGTCGGGTCAAGCGGCAGGAATTGCAGACTCAGGAAGGTACGATGAGTTTCTCGCCGCGCTTTTCGCCGGATGGCCGCTCGATCGTCTATTCGCTGACGCAGGGCGGCAATACGGATCTTTGGAAAATGGATCTGGCGTCCGGACAGAGCGTGCGCCTGACCAACACGCCCGCAATTGAAACCGCGCCCAGCTATTCGCCCGACGGATCGCGGATCGTGTTCGAGAGCGACCGGTCCGGCAGCCCTCAGCTTTACATCATGCCGGCAAATGGCGGTGAGGCGACCCGCATCAGCTTTGGCCAGGGGCGCTATGGGACGCCGGTCTGGTCACCACGCGGAGATTTGGTGGCCTTTACCAAGCAGAACAAAGGCCGGTTCCACATCGGCGTCATGCGACTGGACGGTAGCGAAGAGCGGCTGTTGACCGCCTCGTTCCTGGACGAGGGGCCCACATGGTCGCCCAATGGCCGGGTCATCATGTTTGCGCGGGAAACACAGGGCGCCAGCGGGCGTTCGACCCTGTACTCGGTCGACATTTCGGGCCGAAACCTGCGCCCCGTACGCACCCCGGACGGTGGCAGTGACCCGTCGTGGGGGCCACTGTTGAATTAAGGAGCCGCCGGTCGGGCCGAAGTTCACAAGGCAGGCTGGCTGTGATAGACAGACGTCAATAAACAAACGGGACAAGAGGCAACAGAAATGAACGTATTGAGCAAGTTTGCGGCTCTGGGCGCGCTGGCGCTGGTGGCCGCATGTACCAACAACGATCCCTCGGCTTTGGGCGGTGGCGCCGGCGGCAACGGCGCAATCGTCCCGGGTTCTCCCAGCGACCCACGTTCGCCCGCCTATTTCCAGCAGGCGATCGGTGACCGGGTCCTGTTTGCCGTGGATCAGTCCACGCTCTCGCCCGAAGCGCAGACGATCCTTCAGGGGCAGGCCCAGTGGCTGTTGGCCAACACCGACTACGTCGCGACGATCGAAGGTCACGCGGATGAACAGGGCACGCGGGAATACAACCTTGCGCTGGGCGCCCGCCGGGCAAATGCCGCGCGGGAATACCTGATTTCCCGCGGTGTGGCCGGAAACCGTCTGCAGACGATCAGCTATGGCAAGGAGCGCCCGATCGAAATCTGCAGCACCGAGGAATGCTATTCCAAGAACCGCCGCGCGGTCACCGTGCTGACCGGTTCCACAACGGGGTAACAGGATGAGAATTGCGGGATTGGTTCTGGCGGCGGCTTTGACCCTTGCCAGCGGCGCGCAAGCGCAGGATCAGCAGACTCTGGCCGATATCCGCCAGGAGCTGACGGTGCTGCATGTCGAAATCCAACGGCTCAAGCGCGAGTTTTCCACGACAGGCTCGCCCGCGCCGAACCTGTCCGGCAGTTCGATACTGGAACGCGTTGACGCCATCGAGGCCGAGTTGCAGAGGCTGACCCGGCAGACCGAGCAGCTGAATCAACGTGTTCAGAATGTCGTGACGGACGGAACCAACCGGATCGGAGATCTGGAGTTCCGTCTCTGCGAGCTGGAACCCGGTTGCGAGTTCACTGGCGAAGGCACACCGACATTGGGAGGAGATAGCGATACAGCGGCCATCACCGCTCCGATGACGACGCCCGGCGATGCCACCGACGGCGACCAGGTCGAACTGGCCGTAGGTGAACAAGCCGATTTTGATGCCGCGTCGCAAGCCCTTGCGGACGGAGATTTCCAGACGGCGGCCGATCTTTTTGCGCAATTTGACAGCGCGTATCCCGGCAGCCCGCTGGCCCCCGAAGCCAACCTGAGGCGAGGGCAGGCCTTGGAAGGGCTGGGTGATACCCGTGAAGCGGCCCGGGCTTTCCTTGCCAGCTTTACTGGCGATTCCGAAGGGCCGGTGGCCCCCGAGGCGTTGTACGAACTTGGAGCAGCATTGGGCCGGTTGGGCCAGGTGGACCAGGCTTGTATCACGCTTGGAGAAGTCGGCGTCCGGTTCCCGTCGTCGGCCTTTGTGGCCACGGCAACCGAGGAAATGGCGTCGCTGAGCTGTTCTTGAGCTCACCAGCCGACACCCTTCCGGAGCGCGTCAGGGCGCTGTTGCCTGAAACGCTTCCGTCGCGACTGGGCGTGGCCGTGTCCGGCGGAAGCGACTCGCTTGCATTGCTGCATCTTTTGGTCCGCATCGCCCGGGATGAAGATGTTCGGCTGTTTGCGGCCACTGTCGACCACGGCCTGAGGCCGGATGCGGCCGCCGAGGCGGCCAGTGTTTCCGAGACATGTGCACATTTGGGCGTGTCCCATGTCACTCTGAAATGGACGGGATGGGACCGGTCGGGAAACCTGCAGGATCAGGCACGGCAGGCGCGCTACGGCCTGCTGCGGAACTGGGCGGTGTCGCAGGACATTCCTGCGGTCGCTCTGGGCCATACCGCAGATGATCAGGCGGAAACCGTGTTGATGCGTCTTGGGCGCGCCTCTGGCGTGCGTGGATTGTCGGCCATGTCTTTTGGGCGCGATCTGGACGGTGTCACGGTTTGGCGACCTTTGCTGGGCGAAACGCGCACAGCTTTGCGGGACTACCTGCAGGCTGAGGGGGTGCGATGGATCGAAGACCCTTCGAATCAGGACCTGCGCTTTGACCGGATCAAGGCCCGCGAGGCGTTGGGCCATCTGTCCGGCTTGGGGATTACGGCCGACACTTTGTCCCGGGTTGCTGCGAACCTCGGGCGTGCGAACCGGGCGCTTGAGCATTTTGCGCAGGAATCCGCCCGCCGTGTTGCGAAGGAGACAGCCTGTGCGGTGCGTGTGGATCGCGCCGGTTTTGCTGCGCTACCTGAAGAAATACAGCGCCGGCTTGTGGTCGGTATCCTTCAGCGGATTTCCGGTCCGGGGTACCCGCCTCGGCAAAGCAAAGTCGAGCAGGTCGTACAGGCCGTTGTTGCGGGACGTTCGTCGACGCTGAGCGGTTGTCAAATCCTTACGGACGGGAATAGTTCGTGGTTTTGCAGAGAGCTGACCGCCGTTTCGGCATGCGTGGCCCGACCGGCCGAACTCTGGGACGGGCGTTGGATCGCGACAGGACCGGACACGCCCGGAGCGCAGATCGGCACGCTCGGCGAAACCGGGTTGCCACAAGTACCCGACTGGCGCGCGACAGGGGTGCCGCGCATGGTGCTGATGGCCACGCCCGCCGTTTGGCTGGGCGACCAAATCGTGTCTGCGCCATTTGCCGGTTTTTTGAACGGATGGACGTTTGAAATGGACCCGAAATTCCCCGAGTTTTCGGCTTCTTTTTTATCGCATTGAACCTGCTTCAATCATCTCTATTTTAAGAGGCAACCCGGCAGCGCCTCATCTGCCGATGTCTTTTGGGAGAATTTTCTTGGGCAACGCTCGCAATATAGCCTTCTGGGTCGTTCTCTTCCTGTTGATCCTTGCACTGTTCAATCTGTTCAGCGGACCGGGAGGAACCCTCCAGAGCAATGAAAAAACCTATTCGGATTTCGTAAGCGCCGTCGAAGCAGGCGACGTAAAAGGCGTGACGCTGGATGGTGAGCAGATCCGTTACACAACCAGTTCCGGCGGGAATTTCGTCACGATCAAGCCCGGTGATGCCGAAGTCACCAAGCTGCTAATCGAGAAAGACATCCCCGTGCGGGCAGAAAAGCAGCAGCAATCCGGCTTTCAGTCGTTCCTGATCACGCTGCTGCCGTTCCTGTTGCTGATCGGTGTCTGGGTCTATTTCATGAACCGGATGCAGGGCGGCGGCAAAGGCGGTGCCATGGGCTTTGGCAAGTCCAAGGCCAAGATGCTGACCGAAAAGCACGGCCGCGTCACCTTTGACGACGTAGCGGGCATCGACGAGGCCAAGGAAGAGCTGGAAGAGATCGTCGAATTCCTGCGCAACCCGCAGAAATTCTCGCGCCTTGGCGGCAAGATCCCGAAAGGTGCGCTGCTGGTTGGCCCTCCGGGCACTGGTAAGACGCTGCTGGCCCGAGCGATTGCGGGTGAGGCCGGCGTGCCGTTCTTTACCATCTCGGGTTCGGACTTCGTGGAAATGTTCGTCGGTGTGGGTGCGTCTCGCGTGCGCGACATGTTCGAACAGGCCAAGAAAAACGCGCCCTGCATCGTGTTCATCGACGAGATCGACGCCGTGGGTCGCCACCGTGGCGCCGGATATGGCGGGGGCAACGACGAGCGCGAACAGACCCTGAACCAGCTGCTGGTCGAGATGGACGGGTTCGAGGCAAACGAGGGCGTCATCATCCTGGCTGCAACCAACCGCAAGGACGTGCTGGACCCGGCGCTGCTGCGCCCGGGCCGCTTTGACCGTCAGGTGACCGTCGGCAACCCCGATATCAAGGGCCGCGAAAAGATTCTTGGGGTTCACGCCCGCAAGACGCCTCTGGGCCCGGATGTCGATCTGCGCATCATCGCGCGCGGCACACCCGGCTTCTCGGGGGCTGACCTTGCCAACCTGGTGAACGAAGCCGCGTTGATGGCCGCGCGGGTCGGTCGGCGTTTTGTCACCATGGAAGACTTCGAGAACGCCAAGGACAAGGTGATGATGGGGGCCGAGCGCCGCTCGATGGTGCTGACCCAGGACCAGAAGGAAAAGACCGCTTATCACGAGGCCGGCCATGCCGTCGTCGGTATGACCCTGCCGCTGTGCGATCCGGTTTATAAGGCCACGATCATTCCGCGGGGCGGCGCGCTGGGCATGGTGGTCAGCCTGCCCGAGATGGACCAGCTGAACTATCACAGGGATGAATGTGAGCAGAAGCTGGCCATGACCATGGCGGGCAAGGCGGCTGAGGTCATTAAGTACGGTGAAGACCACGTCTCGAACGGCCCGGCCGGTGACATCATGCAGGCCAGCCAACTTGCACGGGCCATGGTGATGCGTTGGGGCATGTCTGACAAGGTCGGCAACATCGATTATGCCGAAGCGCATGAGGGCTATCAGGGTAACACGGCCGGGTTCTCGGTTTCGGCCCATACCAAGGAACTGATCGAGGAAGAGGTCAAACGGCTGATCCAGCAGGGATATGACCGCGCCCATCAGATCCTGACCGAACACAAGGAAGAATGGGAGCGTCTGGCTCAGGGTCTGCTTGAATACGAAACTCTGACGGGTGACGAAATCAAGCGCGTCATGAATGGCGAACCGCCGAATGAGAGTGACGACGAAAGCGACAAGTCCGATCACGGCAATGCCGCGAGCGTGACGGCGATTCCCAAGACCAAGGTCAAGAAGACCCCGCCCGAGGGCGGGATGGAGCCTGAACCTTCGGCATGATGCAAGAGACCCGGCCCCAGAGCCGGGTCTTTTCTTTTCGGCCTTTCCATCAGGGCAGCGAGCGTTAGGCTGCAGCGAACTTTGATCCGCTGTCGAAAGGAAATGGCATGCCTGTCCTGCGTGAAACCGAATTCAAGGCCCGGGTCGTCTGGTTGGGCCACGTTCCCGCCGGGCAATCCCTGCGGGCTCAGCCGGTGCCACAGCTCGACCTTGGGTTCTCGGGCGACATTGGCGCGCGCCATGAAGGGCTCAATCGACCATCCTGCGTGCGGGTCAAGAACCTGTACCCGGAAGGCACCGAAATCCGCAACGTGCGACAGTTGACGATCCTGGCTGCCGAGGAAATGGCGGCCATTGCTTCTGACATGGGCGTGGACCGGCTGGATCCGGCCCTTTTGGGTGCAAGTATCGTTGTCGAGGGCATTCCGGATTTCACGCATGTTCCGCCCTCGTCTCGGCTGCAGGCGGATACGGGATTGACCATGACCGTCGATATGGAGAACCGCCCTTGTGTTCTGCCCGGACGTGAAATCGAAGCAGAGTCACCGGGGCACGGCGTCCGGTTCAAACCGGCCGCACAGGGCCGGCGCGGGGTGACCGCTTGGGTCGAACGGCCGGGACTTCTGAGGCTCGGAGACAGTCTGACCCTGTTCGTCCCCGATCAGCGCGCATGGAACCCAAAACAGACGGCGGTTTCCGATTAGATACGTCCGAACAAGGCCTACGCCGTTTCGCGGCCTGAAAATGTCGGAATCCACATCCATTCAAACCGTACACAACGGTATGGATTTGACAGCACCGACGCGCGGCGTCGGTTTTGCACGGAATTCAATCAGGGATCTTGCCCAATGAGCTACAAATCCGACATTGAAATCGCTCGCGAGGCGAACAAGAAGCCAATCCAGGAGATTGGTGCAAAAATAGGCATCTCGAGCGACGACCTGCTGCCGTACGGCCATGACAAGGCCAAGGTGAGCCAGAATTTCATCAATTCGGTCCAGGACCGCGAAGATGGCAAGCTGATCCTTGTGACTGCAATCAACCCGACGCCTGCGGGCGAGGGCAAGACCACCACAACCGTCGGTTTGGGTGATGGCCTGAACCGGATCGGCAAGAATGCGATGATCTGTATCCGCGAGGCCTCGCTTGGTCCGAACTTCGGCATGAAGGGAGGTGCCGCGGGCGGTGGCTATGCGCAGGTCGTGCCGATGGAAGAGATGAACCTGCACTTCACCGGTGACTTCCACGCCATCACCTCGGCCCACTCGCTGCTGTCGGCGATGATTGATAACCACATCTACTGGGGCAACGAACTGGAAATCGATACCCGCCGCGTCGTTTGGCGCCGGGTCGTCGACATGAACGACCGCGCCCTGCGCCAGATCACGGCCTCTTTGGGGGGCGTGTCGAACGGGTTCCCGCGTGAAGCAGGTTTCGACATCACCGTCGCGTCCGAGGTCATGGCGATCCTGTGCCTGGCCAACGACCTGAAGGATCTTGAAAAGCGCCTGGGCGACATCATCGTGGCCTACCGCCGCGACAAGACCCCGGTTTACTGCCGCGACATCAAAGCCGAAGGCGCGATGACCGTTCTTCTGAAGGACGCGATGCAGCCCAACCTGGTCCAGACGCTGGAAAACAACCCGGCCTTCGTGCATGGCGGCCCATTCGCCAACATCGCGCATGGCTGCAACTCGGTCATCGCGACCAAGACCGCGCTGAAGGTGGCCGACTATGTCGTGACCGAGGCTGGTTTCGGGGCCGATCTGGGCGCCGAGAAGTTCATGAACATCAAGTGCCGCAAGGCGGGCATCGCGCCGTCGGCGGTGGTGATCGTGGCCACGGTGCGTGCGATGAAGATGAATGGCGGCGTGGCCAAGGCCGATCTGGGCGCGGAAAACGTCGACGCGGTAAAGTCGGGCTGTGCCAACCTGGGCCGCCACATCGAAAACGTGAAATCCTTCGGCGTGCCGGTCGTCGTGGCGATCAACCACTTCGTCACCGATACCGATGCCGAGGTTCAGGCGGTCAAGGACTACTGCGCCGAACATGGGGTTGAGGCGGTTCTGTCGCGGCATTGGGAACTGGGCTCGGAAGGATCTGCAGATCTGGCAAAAAAAGTCGTTGAACTGGCTGATGCCGGTACCGCGAATTTTGCGCCGATCTACCCTGACGAAATGTCCCTGTTCGAAAAGATCGAGACCATCGCCAAGCGCATCTACCGCGCTGACGAGGTTCTGGCCGATGCCAAGATCCGCAACCAGCTGAAGGAATGGGAAGCTGCCGGATACGGCAACCTGCCGGTCTGCATGGCCAAGACACAGTATTCCTTCTCGACCGATCCGTCGCTGCGCGGCGCGCCCACCGGCCACTCGGTTCCGGTGCGCGAGGTGCGCCTGTCGGCGGGTGCTGGCTTTATCGTGGTGGTCTGCGGTGAGATCATGACCATGCCCGGTCTGCCCCGCAAACCGGCGGCTGAGACAATCCGCCTCAACGACGAAGGGCAGATCGAGGGCTTGTTCTAAGCTGCTGAATAAGACATCTCGTGGTCCGGGGAATCCCCGGGCCATGAGGAGATTGCGATGCCCACTCTGACACTACCGCAGGACTGTCATTCCATGCAGGAATTGCGGGTTCAGATCGACAAGCTGGACCGCCAACTGATCGAACTGTTGGCGACGCGCGCAACCTACATCGATCGCGCGTCCGAATTGAAACCGGGCGAGGGCCTGCCGGCCCGAATTCCCGAGCGTGTCGAGGATGTGGTGCAAAAGGTGCGTTCAAACTCGGTTGAGGTGGGCATGGACCCCGATCTGACCGAAAGGCTTTGGCGCATCTTGATTGATTGGTCGATTGCGCGCGAGGAGAACGTGCTCGGCCCTGACTGAATGACCGGGCGCCCTTCGCGCCCGATCCGCTTTTTGAAAGAAGGGATCAAAGGATGGTAGCTCAAGTCATCGACGGCAAGGCCTTTGCGGCCAAGGTCCGCGCGCAAGTCGCCGATCAGGTTGCAAAACTCAAGGAAGAAAACGGCATCACCCCCGGTCTGGCAGTGGTCCTGGTCGGCGAAGATCCGGCCAGCCAGGTCTATGTCCGCTCCAAGGGCAAGATGACTGTAGAAGTGGGCATGAACTCATACGAGCACAAGCTGGATGCCGACACGTCCGAGGCAGATCTGCTGGCCTTGATCGAGAAGCTGAACAACGATCCCGCGGTGCATGGCATTCTGGTCCAGCTTCCGCTGCCCAAACATTTGAATGAGGACTTGGTGATCAACTCGATCGACCCGGCCAAGGATGTCGACGGGTTCCACATCTCGAACGTGGGTCTGTTGGGCACCGGTCAGAAATCCATGGTCCCCTGCACACCGTTGGGCTGCCTGATGATGCTGCGCGATCATCATGGCTCGTTGTCCGGCATGGATGCGGTGGTGATCGGCCGGTCGAACATCGTGGGTAAGCCGATGGCGCAACTGCTGCTGGGCGACAGCTGCACCGTGACCATCGCGCACAGCCGTACGAAGGACTTGCCCGATGTCGTGCGTCGCGCCGATATCGTCGTGGCCGCCGTGGGCCGCCCCGAGATGGTGCCTGGCGACTGGATCAAGGAGGGTGCCACCGTCATCGACGTTGGAATCAACCGGATCGAGCGTGATGGAAAAACCAAGCTGGTCGGCGACGTGGATTATGCTAGCGCGGCCGAGCGCGCAGGCGCTATCACACCGGTTCCCGGTGGTGTTGGCCCGATGACCATCGCCTGCCTGTTGGCCAACACTCTGACGGCCTGTTGCCGGTCGAACGGCCTGCCCGAGCCCGAAGGCCTGACAGCCTGACCACTGGCGGCCTTGGGGCAGAGCGTCCGCCCCGGGGCCAACATGGGGATGAAACGACCCCCGCCAACACGCCGCAAACGTGTTTGATTGTCTGACATTTCGTGATAAGCTTGAGTTTCCAGCCGGTTACGAAGTGAACAAGTGGGCGTCTGAGGGACAAGGGCTGGGTCTCGGAAGGCTGCTTATTGATTTTGATATGTCGTCAAAACTGAGCCCATTCATTGCAGAATGCACGCCTCAGAGGGTGGTCGCCGGTATTCTGTTCATCCCGTTGCTCGCCTATACTTTTCCACCGTTCCGAGAAATGGATCTGCCCTTCTCCGTACGTCTGTTGTTCTGGGCAGGAGTGATGATTCTGGCGGTTGTGGCAACTTGGGGATCTCGGCAGTTGGTGAAAGATCGTCTGGACCACGTCGGACTGACGGTCCGGGACGTGGCGTTTGCCTTGGTGATCCTTGTATTGTTCACGCCAGCATTGTGGATCCTGACGTGGATCCTGTGCGCTGCCAGTGGCCACGATGCCCCCGGTTTGCTGGCGGTTGGCACCTACGGTGCGCTGTTTAGCACAGGTCTGGTTCTTGTCAGCAAAGGCGAAGCCCCGCCTGAAAATAACGAGGTCGTCGAAGCACCCCAACCCCGTTTGGTGAGCCGCCTACCGGATGGGTTCCGTGGTGATATCCTACGGCTTGCGGTCCGGGATCACTACGTTGATGTGGTGACCACCAGCGGAACCTATACAATCCGGTCGCGCTTTACTGATGCGATTGCTGAGATGGAACCGGTTTCCGGCCATTGTACGCACAGATCCCATTGGGTCACGGACGCGGCCATTCTGGAAATCCAGAAAAACAACGGCAAGACCTACCTGCGCCTTCGGAACGATGATCTGGTTCCCGTCAGCCGAAAATACAAACCCAAACTGGAAGAAGACGGTGTGATCTGAACCAGCTGTCGGCTAACGCGGCATCGCCGTCAGCTGTGGCTGCGGGCCCGTCAGAATGGCGCGGGCGTCCGGCTGCATCAACTGAGACAACGCGGTGTCCGAGCTGCGCAACCCTCCGGTATATGTTCCATAAGCCGGCATGATCAGTCGACACCCGTCGAACAAAAAGGCCGGGCGCGAGATTATGCGGCCCCGCGCATTGAGCCGGACCTTGGGGTGAAAATGCCCTGAAACTTCGCCTTGCGCGTCGGTTTCCGCTATATGGCGGAAGACCAGCACGTCTTGGCTCCACTCGGCCAGATGGGTGCCGCTCAGCGCGACGGGACCCGGGTCATGGTTGCCCTCTATCCAGATCCAGAGCCGCCCGGCTTGCAGCGCAGAAATCTCGAGCCGATCTGCGTCGCTCAGCGTTTCCGAGGCTTCGAGATCATCGAAACTGTCCCCCAAGCATACCACTGTCTTGGCACCGGTCGTGTCAAGATCGGCGGCCAGCCGGGACAGTGTCTCTCGGTTGTCATATGGGGGCAGGGCCGGTCCGCCCCGCCGAACGACCCGAGATGACTTGCCCAAGTGCAGGTCCGAAACACACAGAAGATCGTGCGCAGGCCACCAAAGTGCGCCCGATCCCATGGCGCGCAGCCGGGCACCCGCAAACGAAAATTCAAGGCTGTTCATGGTCCGTTCTTTGCCTGTCAGGGCGTGTTTTGCAAGTCGTTTCTTCAGGCAGGTTCCAGGCCGGCGTCACGCAACAGGCGGGCACTTTCTTCGGCCAGAAGCCGTTCTTCGGCCGCGCCCTTGACCGGGACCTTTCCCACCTCGAGCAGCAACGGCGCCGCCAGCGGTGACACCCGGTCCAGCCGGATCAGGTCGATCCGGTCGCCGATGCGCGCGATCATGGCCTCGATCCGTCCGAAATCGACCAGCCCGCGCATGGCCTCTTCGCGGGTGATCTGCATCAGCAGGTGGTCGGGGTCGTATTTCAGCAGCGTGTCGTACAGGATGTCCGACGAAAAGGTCGCCTGCCGCCCGCTTTTGCGTTGGCCACCTGTGTTGCGCTCGATCAGCCCGGCGATGGTAGCCGAGGCGCGGAAGGTCCGTTTCATCACCGCGTTGCCCGCCAGCCAGTTGTCCAGCCCGTCGCGCAGGGCCTCGATCTGGAACAGGGGGCTGGGGTCGGTCACCGCGTCCAGTCCCCAGATCAGCGTGGCATAGTCGGTCGCGACAAAGCCCAGCGGCGCAAGCCCGGTTTCCTCCATTCGTTTGGTCAGCAGCAGGCCCAGCGTTTGTTGTGCGTTGCGTCCGGCAAAGCCGTAAACGCACAGGTTTTCGCGGCCGTCATTGGGAAAGCTCTCGATCAACAGCCGATCACGCCCGGGCAGCCGCGACATCCGACGCTGCAGATCCAGCCATTCACCCGTATGTTCGGGCAGCTGCGGCCAGTCGGGCTGTGCAAACATCCTCAGGATGCGGTCGCTCAGCTGGGTCGAGGTGGCGAATTTGGTGCCCGAGAAGGTGGCGACCTTGGGCTTTTTGTCCGCACGGCGCGTGACCTCGACAACCGTTTCGCGCAGCCCTTCATAGCGCACGATCTGACCGCCGATCAGGAAGGTGTCGCCGGGAGTGAGCGATGCGGCAAAGGCCTCTTCGACCTCGCCCAAGGGCTTGCCGCCACGGTTGCGTTTCAGCCTGACCTTCAGGGTATCGCTGTCCTGGATCGTGCCCAGGTTCATGCGAATACGCTGCGCCGCGCGAGGGTCGCGCAGCTGCCACAGCCCGTCGGGGCGCTGTTGCAGGCGCTGCCAGCGGTCATAGGCCTGCAGCGCATAGCCACCGGTGGCGCAGAACTCCAAACAGGCATCGAAGGCCGCGCGGGCCAGATCGGCATAGGGACCGGCCGAGGTGACCTCGGCATACAGGGCATCGGCATCGAACGACCCGGCGCAGGCCGCGATCAGGATGTGTTGGCACAATACGTCACGCGGGCCGGGGCCGCGCGGCTCGCCGTCCAGATCGTGTGCGCGTGCGGCCTCCAGCGCGGCGACGCATTCGACCACCTCAAATCGGTTGGCCGGCACCAGCAGAGCCTTGGACGGCGCGTTGTAGCGGTGGTTGGCCCGCCCGATCCGCTGGACCAAGCGCTTGACGTTCTTGGGTGCGCCGATCTGGATCACAAGATCCACGTCGCCCCAATCGATCCCCAGATCGAGGCTGCCGGTGCAGACGATGGCGCGCAGGTCTCCACGGACCATCGCCGCCTCGACCCGTTCGCGCTGCTGTCGGTCGAGGCTGCCGTGGTGGATGCCGATGGGCAGACCTTCGTCATTGGCCAGCCACAGGTTGTGAAAGAAGATCTCGGCCTGGGCGCGGGTGTTGTGGAAAATCAGCGTCGTCTTGTGCTGCCGGACCTGCTCCAGCACCGCCGGGATGGCATAGGCCGCGCCGCCCCCGGCCCAGGGCGGCATTTCGGCCGTTTGCAATGTGGCGATATCGGGATCGGGGCCGGGGTCGGCCAGAACAATGTCGCAAGGGTCGGGGTGGCGGGCCAGAAAGCGCGCGATGGCGTCCGGGTCCTCGACTGTGGCCGACAGGCCCACGCGCCGCAGATCGGGGCACAGCGTCTGAAGGCGGGCTAGCGCCAGCATCAACTGGTCGCCTCGCTTGCTGTCGGCCAACGCGTGTATCTCGTCCACGATCACGCGCTGGACGCCCTGAAACATACGTGGTGCATCTTCGTAGGACGCCAGCAGCGCCAAGCTTTCCGGGGTCGTCAGCAGGATATGCGGCGGGTCCACGCGTTGGCGCTTTTTCTGGGTGGGGGTGGTGTCGCCGGTGCGATCCTCGATCCGGATCGGCAAGCCCATCTCGTCGGCCGGGCCGCGCAGGTTGCGCTTGATGTCGGCGGCCAACGCCTTGAGCGGCGAGACATAGATCGTGTGCAGCCCCGCGTGCCGCCCATCGGCCAGTTCGATCAGCGAGGGCAGGAAACCCGCCATCGTCTTGCCGCCGCCCGTGGGCGCGATCAACAGCGTCGCAGGGGCCTGTGCCCGGTCGATCATAGCCTGTTGGTGCGGGTGGACGGACCAACCTTTGGCGGGAAACCAAGCGTCAATCCGGGCGGGAATCTGCGTCATATGCGCAGACTAGCCCGCCCGGTGTCAAAGCGGAATGCGGTTTGGGCCCGTCTTACTTAACGATTTCCTCGTCCTTGACGAACATGTTCGCCCAGGCGCGGTCGATCAATTCCGGGCTCATCTGATAGGGGATGCCCTCGAACTCGCAGATCGAGATCATCTGGTCGATCAGGAAGATCGGCTGATAGTTCGCATAGACATTGTTGATGGTCGGGTATTTGACCTTCAGAAGATGTACTAGCGCGGCCTCGTCCAACGGAATGCCGCGCTTGCGGGCCACCATCGCGAAGATCTTCAGGAAATTTTCCTGGTTCGGACCGTCGATCTTGATCTTGAAGAAGATCCGGCGCAGCGCGGCCTGGTCGAAGATCTCGTTCGGGTGGAAGTTGGTCGAGAAGATGACCAGCGTGTCGAAGGGAACTTCGAACTTTTCACCCGACTGAAGACCCAGAATGTCCTTGCCCTCTTCCAGCGGAACGATCCACCGGTTGATCAGGGCCTGCGGCGGCTCGGCCTGGCGGCCTAGATCGTCCACGATGAAGATGCCGCCGGTCGATTTCAGCTGCAGCGGCGCCTGATAGGTGCGCGCCGTGGGGTTGTAGACCAGGTCCAGCATGCTCAGCGACAGTTCACCACCCGTGACCACCGTAGGGCGTTCACACTGGACGTACCGCGTGTCGAACCGCTTGCGGCGGCGCAGGCTGTTCGGGTCGTCAGCCTCTTGCTCGATCGCTGTGTGCACGATCGGGTCGTACACGGTGATCACCTGACCGGCATACTCGATGGCGTACGGAACAAAGACGTTGTCACCCAATGCATCCCGAATTCCGTTTGAAATCGAAGACTTACCGTTGCCCGGCGGGCCGTACATCAGGATCGAGCGACCGGCGCTGACCGCAGGGCCCAGGTGGTCAAGCAGGCTGTCCGGCAGGACAAGATGCCCCATGGCGCCGGTCAGCTGATCGCGCGTGACTTGGATGTTCCGGATCGACTGCCGTTTGACCTGCTCGCGGTAGACCTCCAGCGGAACGGGCATGGCGCCAAAGTATTCGGACTGGCTCAGCGCGTCCAAAGCCCGTGCCTTGCCGGCGTCGGTCAGCTGATAGCCCATTTCATTGCCGCTGTTGGCGTTCAATGTCCCCGTCGCCTCAAGCAGCTTCTGTTCGCGGGCGATGTCGACCAATTCCTGCGTCACCGAACTCGGCAGACAGATCGAGGCGGCGATCTCGCTCACCGTGTCCACATTCTTGCGAAAAACGGTCTTCAGAAGGATGTCCCGCATCATAACCAGCGGAAGCTGCATTTCCCCCAGACCCTTCGGGGCGGGAGGAGCCATAACGGATGAGGTCTGCATGTTCATGAGCGCGGCTCGTCTATCCAGTTGTCAATCCTTGGGCCCCGAAACGGACCACTTGCGGAAAATCTGGCGCAGCTTTGTGGCAGGACCAAGGCGCGGGCAAGGCGCAGGCATGATGGTTTACGAGCCGTTAATTGCGCCCAAAATCAAATAGATGCCAAGACTCGCACCCAAGGCCAGCCCCATGGGGAATTTCTTGCCCTGATCCCAGCTTTCCCAGTTCGGGGCGATCTGGCGCAGGCGGGAGTATTTGGCCAGCCGATGGGTGGCAAACGCGGCCAGCGTCGTGACCATCAGAATCACCATCACTAGCAAGAAATCACCAACCCAAACGAACGGAGCCGCAGCCGCGCAGAACTTGGCGTCGCCCGCACCCATGGCGCCGGCGGCATTGAGAAGAATGCCAAAAAACAGCACGACCACCAGATGGAACAGCTGCCAAGCATAAACCGGCAGAGAAAACTGCAAAGGCCCGATGCTGGCCCCAACCCATTCGCCCGACCAAGGTGGCAGCACAATCAGCCCGACCACCACAAAAACCAAGGCCAGAGCTGTAACCGCATGGTTCTTGATCTTCATTTCCCGCATGTCGGTGAACGCGACATAGAAACAGATGGGCAGCACAAATGGTAGAAACCACAGGGCTGCCACTGCAGGAATTTCCATGCCTTATGCTTCCTCGAGCGCGCGGAGCGACCGAACTGCTTCGTCGAAATGCTGCGGATGGGTGGCGATTGCTTCCCGGAACAGGTTCTTGGCAGTGTTGATGTCACCGCGCTTCACGGCCGAGATGCCCATCGTGTTCAAGAGTTCCGCGCGTTCGGTCTGGGACATCGGGATCACCGGCATGGAATAATTGCCCTGCGCCGAGCGGGCAAGAACCAGGTTGTTCTTTGCCGTGAACAATGAACTGTCCTGTCGGATGGCTTCGGTGAACAGGCGCTCAGCCTCAGAGTATTGGCCGCGGGTCAACTTGGAATACCCCCAGTTGTTCATCACGCCGGCCGGCCGTGTGGTCAGCCCGATCGCGGTTTCATAGAACTGGTCCGCACGCTTCCAATCCTTGCTGGCGTCTGCCACCAAGGCTTCAAGCCGATACCGTTTGAACGTCTCGTAGGTTGGGGGGATCTGGTCCAGCGCAGCCTTTGCGGCCTTCCAATCACCACTGCGGACCAACGAGTCCGCATAATCGACGCGATCCGCGTTCGTTGCACCGGACATCGCGGTCACGCGCTTCCAGGCGGCCGATGCTTCGGTGCTGCGCTTGGCGCGGGTCAGCGAAATGGCAAGGCCGCGCTGCAAATCGATCCGATCTGGATTCTTGCCGGCGGCTCCACGGAAATAGGTCACTGCCTCGTTCGGGTCAGCCGCATTGAGCATCACGTCGTTGAGGTTTGTCTCGTCGATGACGTTCACTTCCTGGAACGTACGTTCGACCTTTTCCTCTTCGGATTCTTTTGCGCATGCAGACAGGATCAGCCCGCACACGACGACTGTCGGAATCAGGAATTGTTGGCGCATTTTTGCGTCCCTTACTGCTCTTGCCTCTGTTACTGGTTCTTCCGCAGTAGGAAAGCTCCGTTCCCTTGCTGCTCCAGCGTATATTCTTGTTCTTGTGGTGTATTATTAACAGGATTTTCCATTTTTGCGAGCGCTAAGCGAAGATTGTCACGGATTGCGTCACTTTCGCCATTGTCCAACGCATAGGCCCTTTGGAAGACCTGCGCGGCCTCGGCATACTCACCTTTTTCCATCAGCAGAACGCCGAGATTGTTCCACGCAACCGACCAATCCGGGTCTTCTTCGACCGCTTGTCGCAACAGGGGCTCGGCTTGTCCCAGCCGCCTGAGGCCGAGATTGGCGGTTCCGATCGAGGTCAGGATTTCCGGGGTCATCCCCTCTGTCAGGGCCGCGCGGGTGAACGATTCCATGGCCAACTCGTATTCTCCGGCTGCCATCAATCGGTTCCCGACAGCAATTTCGTCAATCGGTCCACCTTTGGGGTCGACGCCGGGGGCAAAAGGCCCGTTCGAAAGACTTGGGTCCGTACACGAAGCCACCATGGCAAGAACCGCGGTGGCTATCATTAGGCGGTGGAGCCCAAAGCGGGCGCACCGGTTGCGTGAGGGCATGGGCTTATTGGCCTCTGTTACCGAACTCCATGATGCCTTTTGCCGAGGGACCGACCAGAATGATCAGCAGCGGCGGCACCGTCAGCATCATTGTGGCAAGGGTCATTTTCGTTGGCAACTTGTTCGCGGCTTCTTCGGCGCGCATGACGCGTTTGTCGCGCATCTCGCCGGCATAAACCCGCAGGGCGTCGGCAATCGACGTACCGAATGTGGCCGATTGAATCATCACCGTCACGAAAGAGCTCACATCCTGGACACCGCACCGCGTCCCGAAATCGCGCAGAACCTGATCTTTCTCTTTGCCGGCCTTCATCTCATAGGCCACGATCTCGAATTCCTGCGCAATATCGGGGTAGGAGGCCTTCATCTCGCCGGCCACACGCACGATCGCTTGATCCAGAGACTGACCAGCTTCCACGCAGACCAGCATCAGGTCAAGCGTGTCGGGAAAGCCCGCGATAATGTTCTCTTTGCGCTCTTCGATCCGGCGCGTGATCCAGTATTTGGGAATGTAGTATCCGATGGCACCCGGCACCAGAACGCGGATCATCATTTGCTGACCGGTGAATTCCTGCCCGTTTGAAAACACGGTCACCAGGAGAACACCCAAAACGATCCCGGTGATCCCCAACGCAAATTGCGCAAAGTGGAAGAACCGAACGGAGTCTTTCGAGCGGTAACCGGCCTGGCGCAGCTTGAGCTCCATGGCCGAGTATTCTTCTTCATCTTTCGGCTCAAGGAAGGTCGCGAACTTTTCAAGCTGTTCGTTCCGGCCCGAGTTGCGCAACTGATCCTTCTTGCCACGTTTTTCCTTTTTGGGCGCAGCGTTTGCACGCTGCAGCTTTTTCAAGGGATCTTCCGGCTGGTTCAAAAGGATCGGAATGGTCACCAGGACCATGAACAATCCCAGCACGCCGACGACGATCAGCGGGCCGAACTCGCCCAATTGATCCGTCAGCATGTCGTTGATTTGGGTCAGAAATTCCATGGTCGTGCCCTCAGACCTTGATGTTGGTGAGAATGCGCATGACGATCAGGTTCAGCGTCAGCATGATCCCCACGACAAAACAGGCGGGAATGAACCATTTGTGGTCCAGAACCGAGTCATAATACCCGGGGTCCTTGACCAGAATGAAAACCAGGCAAAACAGTGGGAACCCCGACAGGAACTTGCCCGACCACTGCGCCTCGGCCGTGATCGCCTTGACCCTGCGGAACAGACGGAACCGTGCGCGGATCACCTTGGCAAGCCCGTCAAGGATCTCAGCCAGGTTGCCGCCCGACTGCTGCTGGATGCCAACGGCGACCGCGAGAAAGCGCAAATCCTGCATGTCCAGACGTTCGGCCATGTCCTTCAACGCCTCGCCCACGTCACGGCCATAGGCGCATTCGTCGGCAATCACGCCAAATTCGGTCGCAAGCGGATCCTGCACCTCGTTCGCGACGATCTGGATCGTCGAAACGAACGGGTTGCCGACCCGAAGTGAGCGCACCATCAGTTCCACGGCATCGGGCAACTGCTCTTCAAGCATGCCCATGCGCTTCTTGGCCTTGTGATTGACCCAAGCATAGACAGCGCCGATACCGATTGCGATCGACAGAGCTGCCCGCAGGATTGTGTCGGTTCTGGTGCCGATGCTCAGGCCCATGAACGCGACCACGGACACCAGTGCCATGATCATGACCAGTTGCCGCGGGCTGAAGGCAATCGCCGCCTTCTGGGCCTTGTCGGCCAACAGCGAGTAGAGCGGAATGCTCTGCGACTTCATGTGCTGCTGCATTTCCTTGCGCAGCTGCTCCAGAACCTGTTCGCGCCCGACGCCTTTGTCGATCATGTCCAGACGGCGATTGACGCGGCTGTTCAGGCTGATGGATTTGCCGAAAGCCACCAGATAGATACCTTCGACCAGCGCCAGAACCCCGACGAAGATCGCGACATAGATGAGCGCCTCGGTTGGCAGTTGCATGCCCTGATCTCCTACATTGTCGTCGGTTCGTAGATCGATGCGGGCAGGTCATACCCCCACAGACGGAACCGTTCGGAATAGTGGCTGCGAACGCCGGTGGCCGTGAAATGACCAATGATCTTGTTGTCGGGCGTCAGGCCAACTCGTTGGAATTTAAAGATTTCCTGCATCGAGATTACGTCACCTTCCATCCCGGTGATCTCGGTGATCGAGGTCATGCGGCGCGAACCATCCTGCAGACGGCTGGCCTGGACGATCAGGTTCACAGCGCTTGCGATCTGGCTGCGTACGGCCTTGATCGGCATTTCGATCCCGGCCATCGCGATCATGTTTTCAAGTCGCGAGATACCGTCACGGGCCGAGTTGGCGTGGATCGTGGTCATCGAGCCGTCATGGCCAGTGTTCATGGCCTGCAGCATGTCGATCACCTCAGCGCCGCGCGTTTCGCCCACGATGATGCGGTCAGGGCGCATCCGCAGGGCGTTCTTCAGACAGTCGCGAGGGCTGACTTCGCCTTTGCCTTCCACGTTGGGCGGGCGGCTTTCCATCCGGCCCACATGGGTCTGCTGCAGCTGCAGTTCCGCCGTATCCTCGATGGTCAGAATGCGTTCTGCGTCATCGATGAAGCTGGACAGCGCGTTGAGCGTGGTCGTCTTACCGGAACCCGTACCACCAGACACGATGATGTTCAGACGAGTGGAGACGGCGGCCTGAAGATACGCGGCCATTTCTTCGGTAAACGCGCCGAAATTGACCAGATCGTCGATGCCAAGCTTGTCTTTCTTGAATTTCCGGATGGAAACCAGAGACCCGTCCACCGCGATCGGTGGAACCATAGCGTTGAAACGAGACCCGTCGCGCAGACGGGCGTCAACATAGGGGTTGGATTCATCGACCCGGCGACCAACGGCGGACACGATCTTGTCGATGATCCGCATCAGGTGCTTTTCGTCTTTGAACGATACGTCGCTCAGTTCGAGCTTGCCGAAGCGTTCGACAAAGATCTGATGCGGACCGTTGACCAGAATATCGCTGACCGAGTCGTCTTGAAGCAGTGTTTCAAGCGGACCCAGACCGGTGACTTCGTCGTACAATTCCTTGTTCAACTGGGTCCGGTCTTCGCGATTGAGAACGATGTTCTTGGCTTCCAGAACCTCGCTCGCGATCGCGCTGATTTCGGTGCGCAATTCGGCTTCGGCTGCATTTTCCAGTGCAGCCAGGTTCAGGTTTTCCAGAAGCTCCCGATGCAGCTCGATCTTGATTTCGCTCAGCCGTTCCTTGCGCTTGCGTTCGCGGTCGTTGCCCTTGGCTTCCGCCGCGGTTTTGGCCACCGGTTTGCGGGCAATCGCGGTGGACGGCGACGGTGCCGCTGCCGGAGCAGCTGGGGCTTCGGCGGCCTTGGGGGCTTGTGAAGGGGTCGCAACCGGCTGCGCACCTGATGGTTTCTTGTAACGTGAGAACACGGCGGTTTCTCCCCCTGATAGCCTTTGTTATGCCGCTTCGGCGCTGTTGCTGCCGAGGCTGTGCAAGGATTGAGCCAGCTTTGCGATTTCGCGGCGAAGAGGGTTCTTGCCGGCCGAGCTGGCCAAAGGCAGACCATGGTCGCCGCTTTGCATGACCGGCTTGCCGCCATCCGGCAGCTGCAGGTCGATCGAGATTCCCAGGCTTTCACCCATGCGCTTGACGCGGCTTTTGCCGCTCAGGTCCGTGAACTTGGGTGCGCGGTTCAACGCAAAGCGAAGCTTGTTGAATGGCAATTCCTCGGCCTGAAGGGCGCGTTTCAGACGCAACGCGTTCTGAGCGGACCGCATATCCAGTTCGATCAGAGCAAAATAGACATGCGCGGCCTGCAAAACGGTCTCGGACCAGTGCACCAGCGTTTTCGGCATGTCGACCACGACATAGTCGTAGTGCTTGCGGGCCATGTCGATCACCCGCTGGATGTCTTCGTGCGTGAGAATATCCAGAGGCACCATGTCGGTCGGGGCCGTCAGAACATCCAGCTTTTCGTCGAATGTCTGCAGAGCCTGCCCAAACACTTCGTCATCCATGGCCACGGTGTCCGACAGCATTTCGAACACGGTTTCACGGCGGGGCAGGTCCAGATAGGTCGAGATGGTTCCGTATTGCAGATCCAGATCGATCAGGCAGACCTTGGGTGCATCCTTTTGCGATACGGTGGCCAATTCCCAAGCCAGATTCACGGCCAGAGTCGTTGCACCGACGCCGCCGGCCAAGCCCTGAACAACAAACAAAGCGCCTTCTTTCGAAGCTCCTGAAGCCAGCGGGACGGAAACCTGTTGCGGAGTCACGACAGGTTCGGGCGCATTCATGCGGTCGATCGCTTCCTGCAGTTCGTTCTCGGGAAGAGGGTAGGGGACGAATTCATCGGCCCCCTTGCGCAGCAACTGATGAAGAGCGGCGGGGGTCACGTCCTCGGCAATCAGGACAACTTTGATCTTCTTTTCCTTGGCCTGGGTGATGATCTCACCCATCAAGGTCAGATTGTCCTCGTCCTCACCGTCGATCGCCAGGGCCACGAATTGAAGAGACTCGGCTTCGGGCTGGCTAAAAAAGGCAAGGGCCTCGGCAAAGCCAAGGTCACCCCAGCGCTCGCCCAAAGCGGCTTCCATGTCCTCGATCAACAGGTCGAAGTTCTGGACATCTCGGCTGATGGTACAGGCCAGAATGCCGGTGTCGTCGTTTTGCGGCGTTGCGCTCGTCATTAACACAATCCTCGTCGTGAGAGCGCAGCAAACGTCGATACAATACCAGTCCGTGTTTCAGCTTGCTGTCGCCCTAAGCGGTCAATTCTGGCCGCAGGTCACCCAATTGTTCACAATGTTGCGTGGAAGTGGGGCAAGAATTGGGCGCAAAAAAACCAATTGTAGGGAATTGGGCGACGATGCCGCCCAATTTCTGATTATTGTTCGCTGGTGTCGCCGATGGCCGTTTCGCGGCGCAGCTGGCTCTTGAATGTCGCGCTTTCGATGTACTCGCGATAAACGAAGTCAGCATACTTGCCGTCCAGGATGTTGGGATGGCGATCGACCAGGCCCGACACTTCGGTAACGGTGCGGCGGTTGCGGCGATCCCGATTGGGCGTGGCCACCAGTGGCTGCGTTTTGCCATACGAAACAACAGCTTCCAGACGCGAGCGGGAAATACCCTGTTGCGCGAAGAAGTTGACGACCGCTTGCGCGCGGCGCAGACCCAGACTGTTGTTGTAGGACTGGGATCCGACGGCGTCGGTGTGGCCGTACACGCGGAAACGTGCTTCGGGGAACTGTTTGATCCAGTTCGCCTGATACAGCAGAATCTGGCGTGCTGCCGAATCCAGCTGCGCACTGTCGAAAGCAAAGTTGATCTGGGTCGGAACCTCGGCAGCGAATCGCTGCGCCAGGATCTGGCCATAGGTCAACTCGCCATTCATGACCTGGATGTTGTTCAGCGTTGCGTTGCCGAACGCGCCCTGGTCCACTTCATAGCCGGCCTCACGGGTACAGCTGGCGACAGCGACTGTAAGACCCAGTGTGATGATCCACTTCTGCATTGGTCTGTCCTCCCTATCAATCCAGGACGTAGCCGTAGGAATTGCCAAAGTCCTGCTTGGCGACTTCCGATGCGGCTCCATTACCAACCCGTTCCGTCCGGGCAGTTCTGCCGTTCATGAACAGGTCGAATTCGCTGGGCGGCTTCACGCGGTCGGTCGGCAGCGCCAGGGCTTCGCCACGGGTCGGGGAAACCAGATGCGCGGTGATGATGATCACCAGTTCGCTCTGCTCGCGCTGGTACTCCGCACTGCGGAACAATGCGCCCAGAACAGGTACGTCACCCAACCACGGGATTTGGTTGCTCAGGTCTGTGAAGTCGTCCTGAATCAGGCCGGCGATCGCAAAGCTCTCACCATCTCGCAGTTCGACCGTTGTGCTGGTCTGGCGCGTGATGAAGCTGGGGACTGTGTCACCGTTGATGGTGAAGTTCGAGCTGGTGTCGATGCTGGACACCGCTGCCGCCATCTCAAGGTTGATCAGGTCACCGTCGACGACGCGCGGAACGAAGTCGATCTCGACACCGAAAGCCTTGTATTCAATGGCCACCACACCGTCATCCTGAGGAACGGGAATCGGCACTTCACCACCGGCGAGGAAGGTTGCTTCCTGCCCGGACAGCGCCGACAGGTTCGGCTCGGCCAGGCTTCGTGCCAAGCCTTTGGCTTCCAGCGCTTCCAGCAGTAGCCGGACTTGCGTGGAACCTGCGCCAAAGCCAAACAGAATTGCGCCGGTATTCGACTGAACCGCCGGGATGTTGTTGGCCAACGCGTTGCTCAGGGACAACTGGTTGTTCAGCGTGTTGATACCACCGGTCGCGTCACCGCCGGAAAAACCAAGCGAGGCGGACAGGTTCTTGGCGACCGACCGGTTCATCTCGGCAAAGCGGACCTTCAGCATGACCTGCTGTACGCCGCCGACATTCATCAGGTTCGACACACGCTCGGGCGCATAGCGCTCGGCCAGTTCCAGAGCACGTGCCAATTTGGCTGCGCTGGAGACCGTGCCCGAGAGAACGATGCCGTCATTGGCGGTACGCACTTCGATTCGCTCATTTGGCAGAATCTGGCGCAGGCGCTCTTTGAATTCGGTCACATCGGGCGCAACGCGAACGCGGACGTTCGTGATCAGGTTTCCGGCGCCGTCAAACAGTGTCAGCGTCGTCATGCCTGGCGCTTTGCCCAAGACGTAAATTGTGCGGTCCGAAAGCGACGAGATGTCCGCAATCCCTGCATTCGCGATGCTGAGCTCTGCAAACGGCTGTTCGCTTTCAACCACGATGGCGCGGTTCATGGGCACATCCAGCGTTTCCGCCGTGCCCTTTTTGACCACGCGAAGATTTTGGGCCCAGGCGGAATCGCCGACCGGGCTCAGAACTAGGGCCAACCCCAAAAGGGTCGAACCAATCAAGGAACGTATTGTCATGTGACCTGCCTCTCCGATCACCACTCTATTTTTTTGGGTCTTATGCCCTATGGTGACGAACTCTGCGCGAATTCCGGATTTATTGCAATAATCAAGGGTTTCTGGAATTTTCCTTATGTGGACAATGCGCAACAACCCAAACGAAACGAGCCGCGCATTATGCGCGGCTCGGGCATGGTAACGCTCTGAATGGGCGTCAGTTTGTGCAGGGGATCGGGGTCTCGACGATTTGGTCGCCGCGGCGAGTCCGGATGGTGCAAACCTTCTCGGCCTCTTTCTTCGGCGCGGGGGCTGCTTCTTCGATTCCCAACAGTTTGCGTTGGTCAACCTCGATCGCACTTGCGACGGTTTCATCCTGAACCCCGACCAACGCCAGAGACAGGCGTCCGGTGTTTTGCGCCTGCGCCAGGGCCGCGATCTGTTCCGGGGTGGCGGCGACGGTGACGGTCCGGGCAATGGTTGTGCCGGTGACATCCGATCCCGCCGTCTGATCGACGGCGATCAACTCGATATTGGTCTGGATCAAGCGGGTGATTTCCCCGTTTGCCCCTTCGACCGCGCTGCGCAGCGATCCGGTCCAATACACGTCAACAACGTCGCCGGGGCGAAGAAAGCCAGAAACGCCCGAGGCAACATCAACACTGATGGCGAACGCGCGCATACCTTTTTCGAGGCGCGAGGTCAGGCCGGCCAGCTCACCCGGACGGGTGATCTTGACCTCCATGATGGCCTCGTCCTTTTCCATGGTGCGCAGAACAAAGCGTTCATTGTTGCCGGTTTCCGGGAACAGGGCCGTCATATCGGTGAACGACCCTTCCGGAACAGCATTCTCAGGCCATTCCACGACGCGCACATCTTCCTGGGTCAAACGCTCACCGTATTTCAGAGGACGCTCAGAGACGATCACGCCGACGGTCGGAACGACGTCGACCTTGGCGTTGGCAAGGGCCTCTTCGGCCATCTGCCGTTCACGCGCCAGGGCGTTCTGATACTCGGCAATATAGTTGCGGGCCATATAGACCGCACCGCCAGCCAAAGCGACCCCGACGATCAGGACAAGACCAAATACAGCTCGCATGCGTATACCTCTTTATTGCTCTGGCCGGACCTGTATCGGTCCGGGCAGGACATTGAAACAGCATATTTCCTAAATCGGAATTGTGTCGAAATGTGGGACAAATGGATATTTTTCGTTGTTTTATTGGCACAGAACGTTGCGAACGAGCATCTCGTGACGTCGCGTCTGCTGTATCCCAACATGGGTTGTGCGGTGCGGAGAAGGCAGGGGGCAAACGCGAACAACCGCGCCCGGCTGGCGCGGTTGTCATGTGGCCGGTCGGCCAAGTTTCCGAAAATCAGTTGCCGCCGGATCCGTTCGATCCACCGGTGATGATTCCGCCAACGGTCGTGTTGCTGTCGCCGGTGCTGATGCTGATCGCCGAGTCGGATAGGGCCGCCTCGACATCGTCAGCCAAGCCCTCGGTCCCGCCTTGGATCAAAGCGTAGGCAATCGCTGCCAGGCCGGTGACGGCTGCGGTCAGGACCACCCAGTCGACGGTGATCGCACCGCTATCATCTTTTTTGAAGTTCCTGATGAACTTGATCATTTCGCGTCCCTCCTGACAGAGTGATTCCGCCCAGTTCCGGTTTCTGATGGCGACCAGAATTCTCGCGGGCACCTAAAAACTAATTATCAAAGACTTAAACGCGGTCGCCGTGGCGGAATTTGGGCCAAACGTGGGCCATGCTTGGCCCGGCGCCCGAAATCCGATGCGCAGCGTGTGTCTTGCTTCAAAGGAAAAGGCCGCGCCCTTGGGCGCGGCCTTGTATCCCGATTGGGATGAAGTCAGCTTAGTTGCTGCCGGCGGTGGTGATACCACCAGCTGCCGAGTTCGAACCGGTGCTGATCGTTGCGCTGGTCAGGGCGCTGGAAACGTCGGTTGCCAGGCCGGTCGCGCCGCCTTCGATCTGCTGGTAAGCAACGGCTGCCAGACCAACAACGGCTGCGGTCAGAACGACCCAGTCAACAGTTACGGCGCCGTCTTCGTCTTTGCGGAAGTTCTTGATGAACTTGATCATGTTACGTCCCTCCTAAAGGATCAAAAAGTCAATAAAACCTCGGGGTCGTTCAGAGCTTCATCTCTCAGTCGGCTCATGACCGTCTCGGTATGGCACTATGTTTGCCCCTCGTGCGTGGCAGGAATTGGGCCAAACAACGAATTTTTTGCCTCAGGCTTAACTTTTTGGTCATTAATCTGGTAACTTATTGAAAGAAATAATGAAAAAATTTCGACACCAACCCGCCACGCTGTTTCGGCGGTGCAAAATTGCGCCAAATGAGGCAAAACCGCCCCAATTCGCTTTGTTTTTCTGGCCTTGCGGGAAGATTCGCGTATCAAATCAACTCAAAAGAACAGATGAGGCAGGCAGAAATGGTTTTCCGGGACGCACTGACATGCGCCGGCGTTTTGGCGTTGCTGGTTGCCGTGGCGGCTCCGGCACCTGCCGCGGATATCGAGCCACGCGGCGTATACAAACGGATCAAGGCTCCCAAGGCGGGGGAACGCCCGCGAGTGACGGTTCAGATCAGTCCGCAAGAACACGCATCAGCACCTTCAGCGCCCAGCACGGGCCCCGATTTGGTCGTGCCCGATATCATAGCCCGGACCAAAGTCCCTCCGGCGGCCTTTCCGGACATAATGAAGAAAAAGACCCCCGAGGGCGCATACAAGGCGTTCTGGGAAAAGGTATCGCCGGATATGACTCGAGCCGGCCCCGGCCGCCTTGACGAAGCCTTGCAGGCTCTGGCGGCGACCCAGATTTCATCTCCGCGGCTGCAGAACCTTCAGAAGATCGTCGAGCAGCGCGGGGTCGATATTCTCCGTACGACTGTAGGAACAAAAGTGTCGCCGGCGCTGGTCCTTGCAGTCATGTCCGTGGAGTCAGGCGGTCGCCCTACTGCCGTCAGCTCGGCGGGAGCACAGGGTTTGATGCAACTGATGCCTGCCACGGCCAAGCGGTTCGGCGTGACCGACAGCATGTTGCCGGAACAGAATATCGCCGGCGGCGTGAAATACCTGGATTGGCTGATGGGTGAATTCAACGACGACCCGATCCTCGTTCTGGCGGGATACAACGCCGGTGAAGGCGCGGTGCGAAAGCACAATGGCGTCCCGCCTTATGCTGAAACGCGCGACTATGTCCCGAAGGTTCTTGCCGCCTTCCAGGTGGCCCGAGCGTTGTGTGCCACTCCGCCGATGTTGATTTCCGACGGGTGCGTCTTTCAGTCCATGAATTGAAAAAGGCCCGCCGAATGGCGGGCCTTGCGGTTTCTCCGATTGTTCAGCAGTCAGCTGACGATGGTCGCCTCGGTCGCCGCGCGCATCTCTTCTTCGCTGACGCCATCGGCCAGTTCGACGATTTTCAGGCCGCCTTCGACGACGTCCAGCACGCCCAGGTTGGTGATGATGCGGTCAACCACGCCCTTGCCGGTCAGCGGCAGGGTGCATTTCTTCAGCACTTTGCTGTCGCCGTGCTTGTTGGTGTGGTCCATTACCACGATGACCCGTCCGACGCCGGCCACCAGGTCCATCGCGCCGCCCATGCCCTTGACCAGCTTGCCCGGAATCATCCAGTTGGCCAGATCGCCTTTCTCGTCGACCTCCATCGCGCCCAGGATCGCCGCCGCGATCTTGCCGCCGCGGATCATGGCAAAAGACGTGGCGCTGTCGAAATAGGCGGTGCGGGGCAGTTCGGTGATGGTCTGCTTGCCGGCGTTGATCAGGTCAGGGTCCTCTTCGCCCTCATAGGGGAAGGGGCCCATCCCCAGCATGCCGTTTTCGGACTGCAGGGTGATGTCCTTGTCACCCACATAGTTCGCCACCAGCGTCGGAATGCCGATGCCGAGGTTCACATACATGCCGTCTTCAAGCTCTTCCGCCGCGCGCGCGGCCATCTGGTTGCGATCCCAAGGCATGGTTCAGGCCTCCTCACGTTTGCGGGTGGTGCGCTGTTCGATGCGCTTTTCGTGCTCGCCCTGAATGATGCGATGCACATAGATGCCGGGCAGGTGGATGCAGTCGGGATCCAGCGAGCCGCGCGGCACGATCTCTTCCACTTCGGCAACGCAGACCTTGCCGCAGGTCGCTGCCGGCACGTTGAAGTTGCGCGCAGTCTTGCGGAAGATCAGGTTGCCGGTGTCATCGGCTTTCCATGCCTTGATGATGGCCAGATCGGCAAAGATCCCTTCTTCGAGGATGTAGGTCTCGCCGTTGAACTCCTTGTGTTCCTTGCCTTCGGCGATGACGGTGCCCACGCCGGTCTTGGTGTAGAAGCCCGGAATGCCCGCGCCCCCGGCGCGCATGCGCTCGGCCAAGGTGCCCTGCGGGTTGAACTCCAGCTCAAGCTCGCCCGACAGGTACTGGCGCATGAATTCGGCGTTCTCACCGACATACGAGCTGATCATCTTCTTGACCTGCCGCGTCTGCAGCAGGATGCCGATGCCGAAATTGTCGACGCCTGCGTTGTTCGAGGCAAAGGTCAGATCCTTCACACCCGACTCCTTGATCGCCTGCAGCAGCAATTCGGGAATGCCGCACAGGCCGAACCCGCCGGCCGCGATCAGCATGCCATCCCGAAGTATCCCATCGAGGGCCTCGGTGGCATTGGCATAGACTTTCTTCATGGAAAACTCCCCCAATGACATGGTGATGGGGAGGTTGTGCCGCCACGTCATTGGGAAGTCAATGAAACCTGCGGGCGGGTGGTATTTCTACCTAACCGCCTGCGGGGAGCCGGGATCAGCCGGCTTTCTTCTTGGTGGCTTTCTTCTTGGGCGCCGCCTTTTTGCGGGTGCCTTTCTTGGCGGCCTTCTCATTGGCCAATTCCACCGCCATTTCCAGCGTCACATCCTCGGGCTTGATGTCCTTGGGCAGGGTCGCGTTTACCTTTTCCCACTTCACATAAGGCCCATAGCGCCCGTCCAGAACCTGGATCGCGCCGCCATCGGGATGCTCGCCCAGATCCTTCAGCGGTTTGGCCGCAGCCCGCCCCCGCCGCCCGGGATTGGCGCGCTTTTCCGCCAACAGTTCGACGGCGCGGTTCATGCCGATCTCGAACACGTCGTTGGGATCTTTGAGGTTGGCATAGACCGGCTTCGCCTCGTCCGGCAGCTGGTGCATGATATAGGGACCGAAGCGCCCGAAATTGGCGCTGATCATGCCGCCCTCGGGGTGCTCGCCAATCTCGCGCGGCAGGCTCAGAAGGGTCAGCGCCTTTTCAAGGTCCATGTCGTCCTTGTTCCAACCCTTGGGCAAAGAGGCGCGCGGCGGTTTCTTGTTCTCGGGCGTGGCTTCGCCGCGCTGGACATAGGGCCCGAAGCGTCCGGATTTCAGCCAGATCTCATCCTCGCCATCCAGGCCCAGCAGACGTTCCTCGCCCTCGGCGCCTTCGCCAGCGATGGGGCGGGTATAGTTGCATTCCGGATAGTTCCCGCAGCCCACGAACCCGCCGGTCCGCGAGGTTTTCAGGTGCAGCCGTCCGACCCCGCATTTGGGGCAGATGCGCGGATCAGAGCCATCCTCGCGCGGGGGGTACAGCTGCGGGGCCAGCGCCTCGTCCAGCTTGTCGAGCACCTCCGAGATCCGCAGCTCGGACGTCTCGGCGATCGCGGCCGAGAAATCGCGCCAGAACTTGGAAAGCAGGTCCTTGTAGTCGCGGGCGCCGTCGCTCACCTCGTCCAGCTGTTCTTCGAGGTTGGCGGTGAATTCGTAACCCACGTACTGACGGAAGAAATTCAGCAAGAAGATCGTGACGATCCGGCCCTTTTCCTCGGGGATCAGGCGGTTCTTGTCCTTGCGGACGTAACCGCGGTCCTGAATCGTGGTTACGATCGAGGCATAGGTCGAGGGTCGTCCGATGCCCAGTTCCTCCATCCGTTTGACCAGGGTCGCCTCGGTATAGCGCGGCGGCGGCTGGGTGTGGTGTTGCAGCGCCAGAACCGCCTCGTTGTCCGACAGGATGGCTTTCTTGTCCGCGCCGTCGGCGGTGGCCTTGTCAAACTGATCCTTCAGCGTGGTCTTGGCAAAGCGCGCCGGATCACCCTGCATGATCTGGGGCAGGCGCTTGTCATCCTCGTCCTCGACATCGTCGCGGCCTTCCTCGTAGACGCGCATGAAGCCGTCGAACAGCACGACCTGACCGGTGGCGCGCAGGCCCACCTGTCCGTCATCGCTGCCGATTTCGACGGTGGTGCGTTCCAGCCGCGCGGCCGCCATCTGGCAGGCGATCGTACGTTTCCAGATCAGATCGTACAGCTTGCGCTGATCGTCATCCGACAGTTTCAGGGCGGCCGCATCTTTGGTCATGTCCGTTGGCCGGATGCATTCGTGCGCTTCCTGTGCGTTCTTGGCCTTGTTCTTGTACATGCGCGGGCTGTCCGGCACGTATTCGGCACCGAAACGGTCCTTGATCGCGTCCCGCGTGGCGGCGACGGCCTCGGGAGCCATGTCGATGCCGTCAGTTCGCATATATGTAATGTGCCCGGCCTCGTACAAACGCTGGGCCACCTGCATCGCGTGGCGGGCGCCCATGCCAAATTTGCGGCTGGCTTCCTGCTGCAGGGTCGAGGTCATGAACGGCGCGCTGGGATTGCGCGCGGCTGGCTTCGCTTCGACCGAGGTCACGCTCAGCGCGCGGCTGGTGATCGCCTGCACCGCCAGTTCAGCCTGAGTCGCGTTGGCGATGTCATGCTTATCCAGCTTTTTGCCGGCCAGCGTGATCAGTCGCGCCTCATAGGTCTGGCCGCGCGGCGTTTCGAACAGCGCTTTGACCGACCAGTATTCCACGGGCTTGAAAGCCTCGATCTCCATCTCACGCTCGACGATCAGGCGCAGACAGACCGATTGCACGCGCCCGGCCGATTTCGCGCCGGGCAGTTTGCGCCACAGAACCGGCGACAGGTTGAAGCCGACCAGATAATCCAATGCGCGCCGGGCGAGGTACGCCTCGACCAGCGGCATGTCCACCTCGCGCGGGTTCTGCATCGCCTTGGTCACCGCATCCTTTGTGATGGCGTTGAACGTTACGCGGCTGACGGCCGTATCCTTCTTGATCGAGCGGCGTTTGGTCAGCGCCTCCTGCAGGTGCCAACTGATCGCCTCGCCCTCTCGGTCGGGGTCGGTTGCCAGGATCAGCGCGTTGTCATCCTTGAGCGCGTCGGCGATGGCCTTGACGTGTTTGCGGCTGTCGGCACCGACCTCCCAAGTCATCGAAAACTCGTGGTCGGGATCCACCGATCCATCCTTCGGAGGCAGGTCGCGAACATGTCCGTAAGAGGCCAGGACCGTGTAGTCGGGGCCAAGGTATTTATTGATCGTTTTTGCTTTGGCCGGGGATTCTACAACAACTACAGGCATTTAGTTAAAAACCTCGCTCGACGGATTGGGCGCCTTCTATGGCCGTGCAAAATGTGTAGGGCAAGATGGATTTGTCAATGCACAGTCTGAAAGGCCCGAAATCCGGCCAAATTGAGACGGTCTGCCCGGGTTGGAACCACCTCGGCAGATCACACGGCGAGGCTCAGCAACCCGCCCGGCTGGCGACGGATCAATCCATCCAGCTCCAGATCGATCAAAGCGGGGCCGATCACGCTGGCGGGCGCATCGACATCCCGGATCAACTGGTCCTCGGCCAAGGGCGAAGGCCCCAACCGTTCCAGGATTCGGGCGTGGAGCGCCTCGGGAGGAGTGATTGTCTGCGCGACGGGCGCCGTATCGGGGGCAAGATTGGGTGCGCTGCGCGGCTGCGGGGGCAGGGCGTCGATCACATCCTGCACGCAGCGCACCAGTGTGGCGCCTTCACGGATCAGAAGATTGCATCCGGCGGCGCGGGCGTCGAACGGATGGCCGGGCACGGCAAGAACCTCGCGTCCCTGATCCAGTGCGTCGCGCGCCGTGATGAGGCTGCCGGACTTGGCGGCAGCCTCGACGACCACGACGGCCTGAGACAGGCCCGATATGATCCGGTTGCGGCGAGGAAAGTGGCGGGCCTGCGGGGTCACGCCCATTGGTTGTTCGGAGATGCGCAGCCCTCTGGTCGCGATGTCGCGCGCCAGCTCCTTGTTTTCCGCTGGATAGATGATGTCGACGCCACCGGCCATGACTGCAACGGTTCCCGTTTGCAGCGTGGCCAGATGCGCGGCGGTGTCAACACCGCGGGCCAAGCCGGAGACGACTACGTAGCCACTCTCACCCAGACCACCTGCCAGAGCCCGAGCCATCCTGGTTCCCAAGGACGAACAGTTGCGGGCGCCGACAAGCGAGATCATCGGGCGCTGAAGCACCGACACGTCGCCTATTGCCCAAAGCAAAGGAGGGGCATCGTTCAGATCGGTCAGCGCGGTTGGATAGTCGGCGGCCCCAAGGCACAAAAGCCGCGCTTTGGCGGTTTTTGCGGCCTTGAGTTCCGCCTCGATGACGCCGGGCGGGCATATTTCATACCCTTCAATTCCGGCAGCGCGTGCCAATTCCGGCAACGCGGCCAGCGCATTCTGCGCCGAGCCATGTTCGTGCATCAGGCGCCGGAACGTTGCCGGGCCAACCTTGCGCGAGCGCAACAGGCGAAGCCAGGAAAACCGGTCCTCTTCCGTGGTGGGTGGGAGTGGGGGGTGATTGGAAGAAAGCTGCTCTTCGGTCATCCGTCGCTCCGCCTGATTGCAGAACTGGTTTACGGCGTGACGGGTTAACAGCTTGTGAATCGCAGAAAATTTTAGCGTGTTCCAGCGTGGGCTTCGCGAAATAGGCGCGCAAACATTTGAAAGTAATAACTTTTCTCAGACTGTCATTTTTGATGCGCTACGGTTCTTTCCCGCCGGGCCGGCAGCACGGATTAACCATGGTGCCGGCCGAAAGCGCGCGATTCGCATCAGGCGGCGGATCCTCCGACCGTCAGCCCCTCCATCAGCACCGTAGGCTGCCCCACACCCACAGGCACCCACTGACCGTCCTTGCCGCAGGTTCCCATGCCGGGATCCAGAGCCATGTCGTTGCCCAGGCCCCGGATACGTTTCAGCGCTGAAGGACCGTCGCCGATCAGCGTTGCGCCCTTGACCGGCGCGCCGATCTTGCCGTTCACGACCCGGTAGGCCTCGGTACAGCTGAACACGAATTTGCCGTTGGTGATGTCGACCTGGCCGCCGCCGAAACCTACGGCCCAGATGCCATCCTTGATTTCGGCAACAAGGTCCGCCGGCTTAGCATCGCCGCCCAGCATGATCGTGTTGGTCATGCGCGGCATAGGTTTGTGCGCATAGCTTTGCCGCCGCCCGTTACCGGTGGGGGATACTCCCATCAGGCGCGCATTCTGGCGGTCCTGCATGTAGCCGGTCAGGATGCCGTCTTCGATCAGCACGGTGCGCGAGCTGGGCGTTCCCTCGTCATCCACGGTGATCGATCCGCGACGATCCGGGATCGTTCCGTCATCCACCACGGTCACGCCCTTGGAGGCGATCCGCTGCCCCATCAGCCCGGCAAAGGCCGAACTCCCCTTGCGGTTAAAGTCTCCTTCCAAGCCATGCCCGATGGCCTCGTGCAGCAAAATGCCGGGCCAGCCGGGGCCCAGTGCAACTTCCATCACGCCGGCCGGAGCGGGAACGGCATCAAGGTTGACCAAAGCAATGCGCAGCGCCTCTCGGACCTTATCCTGCCAATCGGACGGGTCAATCAGGCCGTCCAGACCAACGCGGCCGCCACCGCCGGCCGATCCGCTTTCGCGTCGGCCGTTCTGTTCGACGATGACCGACACGTTCAGGCGGGTCATCGGACGAACGTCGCGTACCATGGTGCCATCGGGGCGGAGGATCTCGACCTCTTGCACGGACGCGGCGATCACGGCGCTGACCTGGACCACCCTGGGGTCCAGATCGCGCGCAAATCCGTCGATTTCGCGCAGAGTCTCGACCTTGACCGGGAAGCTGGCGGATTCGATCGGGTCTGCATCCGTATAAAGCTGCTTGTTTGTGCGCCTTGGCGCGTCGGCCAAAGTGCCGCCGCCGTCACCAACCGCCAGCCGGGCGGTTTCCGCAGCACGTTTCAGCGAGGGCATTGATACATCGGTCGAGTGGGCATAACCGGCCACATCACCCTGCACGGCACGCAGCCCTAATCCCTCGGAGGCATCGTAGGATGCGGTGCGCAGGCGCCCATCGTCAAAGGCAAGTGTTTCGGATTTCCGACGCTCTACAAATAGCTCGCCGTCTTCGGCCCCGGCGGTGGCCGAGCGCAGTACGGCCAGTGCCTCGTCATGCGGCAATGCGGTCTCGAACGGGCGAAACGGGGCTTGAGTCATGGGTTGCGGCCTTTCGCGTTTGATCCAGATCAAAAATAGCGTCTGTTTGACGCAAGCATTTTGCTTTATCTACCTCCCGGAATATGGTTTTTAACGCGGCCAAAGACAACGGGAGAGGTGTGACCGATTCACACCTGTTCGCCAGAGACGCAAAGATCAAACGATCAGGACAGAAAATGAAGAATGCTTTGATGCTTTCGGGGGTGTTCGCAGCCCTCTCCAGCCTTCCCGCCATGGCTCAGGATCTTGAGATTATCGGCAAGCCGGTCGACGGCGGCATGGGTTTCCAGCCGGCGGCCACCAGCCTGGCCGAAGGGATTCACCGCCTTGATGGTATGATTCTGGTTATCATCACCGCGATCTGTCTGCTGGTCGCAGGCCTGCTGGTATACTGCATCGTGCGCTACAACCAGCGTGTAAACCCGACCCCGGCGCGGTTCTCGCACTACACCCCGGTCGAGATCGCCTGGACCATCGGCCCGATCCTGATCCTGGTCTTCATCGGTGCGTTCTCGCTGCCGGTGCTGTTCAAGCAGCAGGAAATCCCCGAGGGTGATGTCGTCATCAAGGTGATCGGCAACCAGTGGTACTGGACCTATGAATATGTTGATCACGACTTTGCGTTCGACAGCTATCTGCTGGGTCACCCTGCCACTCTGGACGAGGGTGCACGCCCCGCCGATGCGGATGTAACCCCGTTCGTTCTGGACGATGCGATGCGCGCCAAGCTGGCCGATGCCGGCTACAGCGAGGATGAGTGGCTGCTGGCCACCGACACAGCTGTCGTGGTTCCCGTCAACAAGGTGGTTGTGATGCAGGTCACCGCGGCTGACGTGATCCACTCGTGGACGATCCCCGCGTTTGGCGTCAAGCAGGACGGCGTTCCCGGCCGTCTGGCCGAGCTGTGGTTCCAGGCCGACAAGGAAGGCATCTACTTTGGCCAGTGCTCCGAGCTGTGCGGCAAGGACCACGCCTACATGCCGATCACCGTCAAAGTCGTCAGCGAAGAAGCCTATCAGGAATGGCTGCAGGGCGCGTTGGACGAATACGCCGGCCAGCCGGCGTCGTTCCAGATCGCCTCGAACTGACGATCCCGGGGCCTGAGGCCCGATAGAAACCAAGGACAGGCTGCGCGGGTATCGCGCAGCTTTCGCACCACAAGGACCTGACATGACCGACGCGAGCATCAATGCCAGCACACTTGCCGCACAATCCCGTGCGGACGAGGCCGGCTTTGGCGACTATTTCGCCCTGCTCAAGCCGCGGGTGATGTCGCTTGTCGTGTTCACCGCGTTGGTGGGTCTGCTGGCCGCCCCTGTGCCGGTACATCCGTTCGTCGGCTTCTGCGCCATCCTGTTCATCGCCATCGGCGGCGGCGCCTCGGGTGCGCTGAACATGTGGTGGGACGCGGATATCGACAAGGTGATGAAGCGCACCAAGGGCCGTCCGATCCCATCGGGCAAGGTTGAGCCCGGCGAGGCGATGGCGCTGGGCCTGGCCCTGTCGGGCCTGTCGGTGATCATGCTGGGCTTGGCGACCAACTGGTTCGCGGGCGCGTTTCTGGCCTTTACCATCTTTTTCTATGTCGTGATCTACACGATGTGGCTCAAACGCCTGACGCCGCAGAACATCGTGATCGGTGGCGCTGCGGGCGCCTTCCCGCCGGTAATCGGATGGGTGGCGGCCACGGGATCGATGACGCTCGAGCCGTGGCTGATGTTTGCTCTGACCTTCATGTGGACCCCGCCGCATTTCTGGGCGCTGGCGCTGTTCATGCGCTCGGACTATGACGACGCGGGCGTGCCGATGCTGACCGTAACGCATGGACGCCGCGCCACGCGGACCCATATCCTGGTCTATACCGCATTGCTGGCTCTGCTGGCCGTGGGCACCGCGTTCTCGGGTATCGGTGGGCCGATTTACTTGGCTGTGGCCGTGGTGTTGAACGCTCTGTTCCTGCGGGGGGCATGGGCCATCTCGCGCCGCACCGAGGACGACGCGGAGGCGGACAATTTCAAGGTTGAGCGCAGCTTTTTCAAGCTGTCGCTGCTGTACCTGTTCCTGCATTTTGGCGCAATCCTCGCCGAGGCGCTGCTGCAACCCTACGGGTTGGGAGGCTGGTCATGAGCCTGCGCAAAAGCCATGAACTGCACCAGCGTCGTTTCGGCCGCAACCTGGGTGTTGGGCTGACTCTGGCGGCGTTCATCGTGATTATCTTCGGCCTGACCATCGTAAAGGTTTCGGGCAGCGATTTCGGTGTGTCCACTGAGGAGGTTCAGAACTGATGGCTTTGAGCGGACCGCAGAAGACCGTCGCGCAGACCGTTGGTCTGGTTGTTCTGATGGGCAGCCTGGCCTGGGCGGCTGTGCCGTTCTACGACTGGTTCTGCCGGGTCACCGGGTTCGGGGGCACCACCGGCGTGGCCGAGGCCACGCCCGACGATATCCTCGACCGGGTGGTGACGGTTCGCTTCGACGCGTCCAAGGCCAAAGACATGCCGTGGGAATTCAAACCCGTCGAGCGCGAGATGAAGGTACGCATCGGCGAGACCGGTCTGGCCTTCTACGAAGCATACAACCCGACGGACAAGCCGGTTGCGGGGCAGGCATCGTACAACGTGACGCCATATTCCGCCGGCGGATACTTCCAGAAGATCGCATGTTTCTGCTTTGAGGAGCAGGTTCTGGAGCCCGGCGAACGGGTCGAGATGCCCGTAACTTTCTTCGTCGACCCCGAAATGGTGGAAGACCCCGAAGCACAGTATGTTCATACGATCACGCTGTCGTATACATTCTATGAAATAGACCTGCCCGAGGGCTATGCAGCCCTGGATGCGCAGGCAGAAACAAACACGAACTAACGCCTGTAGGTGAGGGACGCTGATGGCACACGCAAAAAACCACGATTACCACATTCTGGCACCTTCGATCTGGCCGCTGATCGGCGCGATCGGTGGCTTCGTCATGCTGTTCGGAGCCGTCTTGTGGATGCACGGCATGACCTCCTTCGTGTTCTGGGGTGGTCTTGTGGCGGTACTCTACACGATGTTTGCCTGGTGGTCCGAGGTCGTGGCCGAAAGCCGCGCGGGTGATCACACTCCGGTCGTCCGGATCGGACTGCGCTACGGCTTCATCCTGTTCGTCATGTCCGAGGTGATGTTCTTCTTCGCCTGGTTCTGGTCGTTCTTCAAACATCGCATGTATCCGATGTACGACTATGCCGGCACTGAATACATCCAGCCTGACATCCACGCGGTGGACCCGTTCCACCTGCCGCTGATCAACACTCTGGTTCTGTTGCTGTCGGGCTGTGCGATCACTTGGGCGCACCACGCGCTGGTCCACGACAACGACCGCAAGGCGCTGATTCAGGGTCTCGCGATCGGCATCGTCCTGGGTATCGCCTTCACCTTCCTGCAGGCCTTCGAATACTACGAACTGCTGGCCCACGAAGGGTGGGAGTTCGGCGGCGATCAGTTCTACTCGAACTTCTTCATGGCAACCGGCTTCCACGGCGCACATGTGATCATCGGCACCATCTTCCTGACGGTCTGTCTGATCCGCGCGCTGCGTGGCGACTTTACCCCGGAGAAACACGTCGGGTTCGAGGCGGCCGCATGGTACTGGCACTTTGTCGACGTTGTCTGGCTGTTCCTGTTCTTCGCAGTCTACATCTGGGGTCAGGCACCGCTGATGTAACGCCCCGCGAGGCTGTCGAATTGCAAAAGCCGCCCCTCGGGGCGGCTTTTTCTCGATCAGGGGCGCAAGGGATTGCGCCCCGTACAATTGCAAGGTTGCATTTCCTTGCGCACAGACCGTAACAAGACGCCGGCTTGACCCCGAGCCGCTATGACACGCAACAAGGGCCACACATGCGCCGCATCCTGTTTCTGCTGATTTTCGGGCTCGCCGGGCTGGCGGTCCTTGTGTCTCTGGGCACTTGGCAGGTTCAGCGTTTGGCGTGGAAAGAGGGCATTCTGGCCGATATCGAAGCCCGGATCGCCGCCGATCCGGTGCCGCTGCCCGAGGCGGTCGATCCCGAAGCCGACCGCTATCTGCCGGTCGAGGTATCGGGCGAGATGCTGCCCGGCGAAATCCATGTACTGGTTTCGGTCAAACAGGTCGGGCCGGGCTATCGGATCATCGCGCCGTTCCGAACCGGTGGTCGCACGATCCTGGTGGACCGGGGCTTTGTGCACACGACGGCCAAGCAGGCCGAACGCCAGATCGGCCCTATGCAGGTTGTCGGAAATCTGCATTGGCCCGATGAGATCGACGGCTATACCCCCGAACCGGACCGGGCGGGCAACATTTGGTTTGCGCGCGATGTGCCCGCGCTGGCCGATGCGCTTGGCGCCGAGCCGATCCTTCTGGTTGCCCGCAGCCAGACCGATCCCGCCATCACGCCTCTGCCGGTGGATACGGCGGGTATTCCCAATGACCATCTGCAATACGCGGTGACATGGTTCGGCCTGGCGCTGGTCTGGGCCGCAATGACCGGATATTTCCTGTGGCGCGGCCGCGCCCCATCAGAAAGTGACGCGCAATGAAATATATCTCGACCCGCGGGCAGGCGCCCGAACTGAGCTTTGAAGAGGCGATGCTGACCGGTCTTGCCCGCGACGGCGGCCTGTACCTGCCTGCCGAGATCCCGGTTCTGAGCCAGGACGAGATCGCCGCGATGGCCGGGCTGCCCTATGAAGAGATCGCGTTCCGCGTCATGTGGCCCTATGTCAGCGGCTCGTTCGCCGGGGACGAATTCAAAGAGATCATTGCCCGCGCCTACGCCGGGTTCGGTCATGATGCCCGCGCGCCGTTGAAGCAGCTGAACGAGAACCACTTTCTGCTGGAGCTGTTCCACGGGCCCACGCTGGCCTTCAAGGATTTCGCCATGCAACTGATCGGCCAGCTGTTCCAGGTGGCGCTGAAGCGGCGGGGTGAGCGTGTGACCATCGTGGGCGCCACCAGCGGCGATACCGGATCAGCCGCGATCGAGGCGTTCCGGGGGCTGGATGCGGTCGATGTGTTCATCCTGTTCCCGCACGGTCGCGTGTCCGAGGTGCAGCGCCGGCAGATGACCACACCCGCCGACAGCAACGTGCACGCGCTGGCCGTCGATGGCGATTTCGACGACTGTCAGGCCGCCGTGAAGGACATGTTCAACGATTTCGACTTCCGCGACGGGGTGAAACTGGCCGGAGTGAACTCGATCAACTTTGCCCGCGTGCTGGCGCAGGTGGTCTATTATTTCTCGGCTGCCACCAGCCTGGGCGCGCCGCATCGCAAGGTCAGCTTCACGGTGCCCACCGGCAATTTCGGCGACATCTTCGCCGGCTATGTCGCCAAGCGGATGGGTCTGCCCATCGACCGTCTGGTGGTGGCGACCAACCAGAACGACATCCTGCATCGCTGCTTGTCGGGGCAGGGCTACTTCAAGGGCGACACCATCCCCTCGATCAGCCCGTCGATGGACATTCAGGTCAGCTCGAACTTTGAACGCGCGCTGTACTATGCCTATGGCGAGGACGGGCGGGCCGTGGCGCAGTTGATGGACGAGCTGAAACAGGGCGGCTTCCACGTCAGCCAAGGCGCGATGGAGGCCCTGCGCGAAAGTTTCGACTCGGGCCGTGTGTCCGAAGAGGAAACCCTCGCCACGATCAAATCCACGCTGGAACACAGCGCCGAGCTGGTCTGCCCGCACACTGCCGTGGGCATCAAGGTGGCCGAGGACACCCGCGCCGCCGATGTGCCGATGGTTACGCTGGCCACTGCGCACCCGGCGAAATTCCCCGCCGCGGTCGAGCAGGCCAGCGGTGTGCATCCGCCTCTTCCCTCGCGCATGTCCGATCTGTATGAACGTCCGGAACGGGTGACCCGCATCGCCAACGATCTGGGCGCCATCGAGGATCATATCAAAAGGCACATTGCTGAGTGACTGTCAGACTGGACCAACTAACGAACGGCTTTCGGATCGTCAGCGAGCAGATGCCGGGGCTGCAATCGGCCGCCATCGGAATCTGGGTGACCGCCGGCGGGCGGCACGAGCGGATCGAACAGAACGGCATCGCGCATTTCCTCGAGCATATGGCCTTTAAGGGCACCGAGCGGCGCTCTGCCCTGCAAATCGCCGAGGCCATCGAGGATGTGGGGGGATATATCAACGCCTATACCTCGCGCGAGGTGACGGCCTATTACGCCCGGGTGCTGAAGGATGACGTGGCACTGGCGATGGACGTGATCGGCGACATCGTTCTGAACCCCGTCTTCGATCCGCGCGAAATCGAAGTCGAGCGCGGCGTGATCCTGCAGGAAATCGGCCAGGCGCATGACACGCCCGATGACGTGATCTTTGACTGGCTGCAGGAACAGAGCTATCACGACCAACCGCTGGGCCGCCCCATCCTTGGCCCATCCGAACGGGTCAGCGCCTTTTCGCGCGACGACCTGTCGGCCTTCGTGGCCGAGCACTATGCGCCCGACCAGATGATCCTGTCGGCGGCGGGCGCGGTCGATCATGACCAGCTGATGAAACTGGCCGAAGAGATGTTCGGCCATCTGCAACCCCGCAAGGGGCTGCTGCCGGAACCCGCCCGGTTCACCGGCGGCGAGGCACGGCGGGACAAGGCGCTGGAACAGGCGCATTTCGCGCTGGCGCTGGAAAGCCCGGGCTATCGCGATGACGAGATCTATACCGCGCAGATCTATTCGACCGCGCTGGGTGGCGGCATGTCCTCGCGCCTGTTCCAGGAAGTGCGCGAGACCCGCGGGCTGTGCTATACGATCTTTGCCCAGACCGGCGCCTATGCCGACACGGGAACGACCACGATCTATGCCGGCACCTCGGCCGATCAGGTGGGCGAACTGGCCACCATCACCATCGACGAGATGAAGCGTGCCGCCGAGGACATGAGCCCCGAGGAAGTTGCCCGTGCCCGGGCGCAGATGAAGGCCGGGATGCTGATGGGGCTGGAAAGCCCCTCGAACCGGGCCGAGCGTCTGGCCCGGCTGGTGCAGATCTGGGGCCGTGTTCCGCCGCTTGAGGAAACCGTGGCCAAGATCGACGCGGTCAGCACCGCCGACGTCCGCGCCTTTGCCGAAAAGATGGCGGTTCAGGCCCCGGCGGCGCTGGCGCTTTACGGGCCTGTGGCGGGTGCGCCGACACTGGAGAGGCTGCAGGAGAGGCGCGCGGCGTGATGCTGTTGGGCAGACGCAGGCTGAAACTCGAGACCGAGCGGTTGAGCTTGCGCCCGCCCGTGCATTCCGACTTCAACGACTGGGCCGCGCTGCGGCTGGCCTCGCGCGAGTATCTGACCCCGTGGGAGCCGATCTGGGCCAAGGACCATCTGACCCGCAAATCCTTCACCAACCGTGTCTACTGGGCGCAACGCTCGGTGGCCAATGGCACGGCGGTTCCGCTGTTCCTGTTCCGCAGAACCGATGACATGCTGGTGGGCGCCATCACGTTGGACAACATCCGCCGGGGGCCGGCGCAGGCCGGAACGCTGGGCTATTGGACCGGGCAGGCCTTTGCCCGGCAGGGTTACATGCGCGAGGCCATCGGCGCCGTGGTGCATTACGCCTTTACCCGGCTGGACCTGAGCCGGATCGAGGCCGCCTGTCTGCCGGAAAACGCCGCCTCTCGCGGGCTATTGGAAAGCTCAGGCTTCAAATACGAGGGCGTGGCGCAATCCTATCTGCAGATCAACGGGCGTTGGCGGACGCATGTGCTCTATGCGTCGCTGCGATCGGACCGGCGCGGGCGGACGGACGCGGGCTAGGGCGCCCGTTCGGCCCTGATCCGGGCGGGCCTGTTTCCGAAATCTGGGCCCCGTGACGTGACTCGAGGCGCGGATGCGCTAGACTTCCCGACATGCGGAGTATTATGGCGGGTTTGATCTTTCTGGCAGGGACGGCGGCGGCGCAGGAGCGTCGGCCGAGTCATTGCATCGCCATCGCCCAGAACACCCCCGGCATCGAATATCTGCACAAGGCGGCGTGGCAGGATCCGGTGCCCGAATTCTCGGTCCGGATCAGCTATGTCGCGCATGCGTCCTTTCTGATCCAGACACCCGGCGGGCTGAATGCCGTGACTGATTTCACCGGGTTCATCGGCGGCGCGGACCTGATCCCCGACATCGTGACGATGAACCACGCCCATGACACCCATTGGACCGCCTATCCCGATCCGGCCATCCCGCATGTGCTGCCGGGGTGGGGTGAGTTCGGGCAGGGCATCGAACACTATCTGGATCTGGGCGAATTGCTGGTGCGCAACGTCTCGACCGACATCCGGTCTGCTTACGGTGGGGTGGAAGAGCGCGGAAACTCGATCTTCGTGTTCGAGGTCGAAGGCCTGTGCATCGGCCATCTGGGACATCTGCACCATGTGCCGTCCGACGCGCAATTCGCCGCCCTTGGGCGGCTGGACGTGGTCATGGCGGCGGTAGACGGGGGCACGACCATGCCCTTGCCCGAGATGATCTCGGTCCTGCAGCGGCTGAAAAGCTCGGTCATCATTCCGATGCACTGGTTCTCGGGCTATTCGCTGGACCGGTTCCTGGCCGATATCCGATCCGACTTCCCGGTGCGCCGGGATGGGGTTTCGGAGATCGAAGTATCCCTGCGGACCCTCCCGGACCGCCCGACGGTGGTAGTGCTCGAGCCGCAATACCTGATGGAACTGGAATAAGCCTTGCCGTGCGCCGCGGGCTTGGGCATGCAGAGGGCATGCATTTGAACCCGGCCGACAAAACCTTTGCCGAAACCATCCGCGCCCGCCTGGGTGACGATATTCTGCGCCCGGTCGAGCCGCGCTATCTGGAAGAGCCGCGCCGCCGCTTCGCCGGGCAGGCGGGTCTGCTGGCCTTGCCCCGCACGGTTGAGCAGGTCGCAGCCTTGGTGCGTTTGGCGTCCGAGGCCCGCGTCCCGGTGGTGCCATACGGTGGCGGCACTGGTCTTGTGGGCGGGCAGGTCATGGCGGAGGGCCCCGCGCCCCTGATCCTGTCGCTCGAGCGGATGCGCGCGATCCGGGCCGTCTATCCGACCGAAAACATCCTGATCGCCGAGGCCGGCGCGGTTCTGGCCGACATTCAGGCTGCGGCCGAGGCGGCCAATCGGCTGTTTCCGCTGTCGCTGGCGGCGCAAGGATCCTGCCGGATCGGGGGAAACCTGGCTACCAATGCCGGGGGCGTCAACGTCCTGCGTTATGGCAATGCCCGGGATCTGTGCCTGGGGCTCGAGGCGGTTCTGCCCAACGGGGACATCTGGCACGGGCTGGGGCGGCTGCGAAAGGACAACACCGGCTATGACCTGCGCAACCTGCTGATCGGGTCCGAGGGTACGCTAGGGGTCATCACCGCCGCTTCGCTCAAACTGTTCCCGCGTCCTGCCGGGCTGGGCACGGCGATCTTTCAGGTGGCCAGCCCCGAAGCGGCAATCGACCTGCTGGCCCTGGCCCGGGACCATCTGGGCGAAACCGTCAGCGCGTTCGAACTGATCCACAGACAGGGGCTGGATTTTCTGGCCGAGGTCTTGCCGGACGTGCGGCAACCCTTTGACACACCGCCGGAATGGTCGGTCCTGATCGAGCTGGGATTGCCGGCGGGGCACGAGCCCGAGGCGGCGCTGGAATCCTTGTTCGTGGCTGCCGAGGCCCGTGGTCTGGTGTCGGACGGCGTCATCGCCCAGAGCGCCGCGCAACGCGACGCGCTGTGGTCGGTGCGCGAACGCATCCCCGAGGCAAACCGGTTGATCGGTTCGGTGTCCAGCCACGATATCTCGGTTCCGATTTCGCGGATCCCCGATTTCATCCGGCAAGGCGGCAAGGCGATTGCCGCCCTTGGACCGTTCCGGGTGAACTGCTTTGGTCATCTGGGGGACGGCAACCTGCACTACAACGTCTTCCCGCCCAAAGGCCACGACCGGGGCGAGTTCGATGACCGGCGCGCCGCGATCAAGCGCGCGGTCCATGACCTGGTGCATGAATTCGAAGGATCGGTCAGTGCCGAGCATGGGGTGGGCCGTCTGAAGACCGATGATCTGGAACGCTATGGTGATCCAGCCAAACTGTCGGCCATGCGCGCCATAAAGGCTGCTTTGGACCCGCTCGGGATAATGAACCCGGGCGCCGTCCTGTCAGATGTGTGAGTGCGGCCCGGACGCTCCGGGCCGCAGTGATGCGTTCTTTACGACTCGGGCAGGATAACCTTGTCGATGACGTGGATCACGCCATTGCTGGTTTCGATATCTGCCTGAACGACATTTGCGTCATTGACCATGACACCGTTGTCGAGGTCGATTGTGATCTCTCCACCCTGAACGGTGGCGGCGGTCATGTCGTCGGACAGATCACCCGACATCACCTTGCCCGGAACCACGTGATAGGTGAGGATCGCCACAAGCTGGTCCTTGTTCTCGGGCTTCAGCAGCGTTTCCACGGTGCCTTCGGGCAGCGCGGCAAAGGCTTCATCCGTGGGCGCGAAAACGGTGAATGGGCCTTCGCCCTTCAGCGTGTCAACCAACTCGGCGGCCTGTACGGCTGCAACCAGAGTGTTGAAGCTGCCGGCTCCGGCAGCGGTGTCCACAATGTCCTTGCCGTGGCCGTCGGCCATGGCAGCGGTCGAAAACAGGATACTGGCGACACCGGCAACAGCGAATTTGCGAAACATGATCTACTTCCCTTGTTGAGGATGTCATCGGCGACATCATTGGCGATACGGCGACATGCCGGAAAGAGATCACGCGTCGGGGGCAAAAAACCGACTGGAAAACGAACAACGCCGCGCTAAGCGCGCGGCGTTTCCAGCGGCAAGTCACGAAATCGTGACCGTTGTCTGTTCACAGTCCTTCGAATTCGCACAGGACATGGACGTCCATGCCCATGTCCTCGAGCACCTTCCGGCCACCCAGCTCGGGCAGGTCGATGATGAAGGCGCAGCTGACGATCTCACCGCCCAGACGTTCGATCAGCTTGATGCCTGCTGCGGCAGTGCCGCCGGTGGCCAGCAGGTCATCGACCACCAGAACCTTTTCGCCGGGCTGGATCGCGTCATCGTGGATCTCGACGATGGCCTCGCCGTATTCCAGCTTGTATTCCTCGCTGATCGTGGTGCCCGGCAGTTTGCCCTTCTTGCGGATCGGGACAAAGCCCACGCTCAGTTGGTGCGCGATTGCGCCCCCCAGGATGAAACCGCGCGCCTCGAGCCCCACGACCTTGTCGATGCGCTCGCCGGCATAGGGGTGCAGCATCTGGTCGATGGCCATGCGAAACCCGCGGGGATCGGCAAACAGGGTCGTCACGTCGCGGAACATGATCCCTTCGTGGGGGAAATCGACGATGGTCCGAATGTAATCCTTGACCGTTTTGCTTCTGGACATGGGGCAACCCTTCTTGCGTCAAAACACGGCGGTGTTTGGCGTATCACGGCCAGTCATGCAAGCCACGGTTGCCTGCCTGCGCGTATTTGCTGCGGGACAGATGCGTCCGGAACACCTGCCCTTGGGGGGCTGCGGGTATCGACAAGCGATGCGCTTTGTCTATACAAGGTGCCACGCGCTGATGCAGGCCCAGAACAAGGATGACAGCCGTGGCCAAGGCCGACCTCAAGGGATCCACCAAAAAGAACAGCCAGCTGGTTCTGCGCCTGGACAAGGACGAACGCGACGCATTTGTCGCGCTGTGCCGCGATCTCGACACCTCGGCCGCGCGCGAGATCCGCCGCTTCATCCGCGCGTTCATGGCCGAGAATGCCGGGACCTGACTGAATTTAGGCCGGGCGGCGCAGTACCGCCGTGGCTACGCCCATTCCGATCAGGGTCAACCCTCCGATACGGGTCATGCCGGTGATGATGCCGGGGCGGCCGATTACGCGGCGCAGCCGGTCGGCCAGCAGCGCATAGGCCAGCGCGTTCAGCCCGGCCAATCCCACGAAAGTGGCAATCAGGATCGCGAATTGCGGGCCCAGCGGCTCGGCCGGGCGCAGGAATTGCGGCACGAAGGCGATGAAGAAGGCGATGGATTTCGGGTTCAGCGCGGTGACTGCGGCCGCATGGCCGAACACGCCGCGCGCGGTGACGTCGCGCCCGGTGGCCACCGCCTGCATCCCGCTGGACGGCGCACTGCGCAGCAGCTTGATGCCCAGCCAGACCAGATAGGCGGCGCCTACCCATTTCAGCACCGAAAACAACGTGGCCGACGCCAGCACCAGCGCCCCAAGCCCCAGCAGAGAAGCCGTCATGGCGATCAGGTCCCCCAGCGCAACCCCTGTGGCCGAGGCGACGGCCACGCTGCGCCCTTTCGACAGCGCATAGCTGAGCACCAACAGTACCGTCGGACCCGGGATCAGCAGAAGGGCGGTCGAGGCGGCGACAAAAGCCAGCCAAAGTTCAAAATCCATTACACCCCTCCGCCAGATCCGCCGCAGCAAGCCTGAAAAAACACTTGGCCGTCAAGGCCGCTTACAATACCCGGCCCGCCACCGCATCCAGCTTGGCCAGCATTTGCGGGTCGCGCTTTTCCGGGGCCGTCAAAATCGCGTGGTCCAGCGCCCGGTCGCAGCCATGCGGGCAGGGCGCGCGGTCTGCTGCCAGAAGGGCGGGCAGGCCTTTGACCAACGCGCGCGCCTTCTCAGCGTTGCCGGTCAGCGTCGCGATGATCGCGGTCACGTCCACTTCGCCGTGATCGGGGTGCCAGCTGTCATAGTCGGTGACCATCGCGACCGAGGCATAGCAAAGCTCGGCCTCGCGGGCCAGTTTGGCCTCGGGCATGTTGGTCATGCCGATCACGTCGCAACCCCACTGCTCGCGGTACATCTTCGATTCCGCCAGCGTCGAGAATTGCGGCCCTTCCATCGCCAGATAGGTGCCATCGCGATGCACGGTGATGCCGGCCGCCCGGGCGGCGGATTCACAGGCATCGCCCAGGCGCGGGCAGGTCGGATGGGCTACGCTGACATGGGCGACGCAACCGGTGCCGTAAAAGCTTTTCTCGCGGGCGAAGGTGCGGTCGATGAACTGATCGACGACCACGAAATCGCCTGGGGCCATGTGCTCGCGGAAGGAGCCGCAGGCCGAAACCGAGATCACATCGGTGACCCCCAACCGTTTCAGCGCGTCGATATTGGCGCGATAGGGCACTTCGGTCGGCGAATGCACATGCCCGCGCCCGTGGCGGGGCAGAAAGGCCATCTCGATGCCGTCCAGTGTCCCGGTCAGGATCTGGTCGGACGGCGCGCCCCAGGGCGTTTCCACGGTAACCCATTGCGGCGTTTCCAGCCCATCGATGTCATAAATCCCCGATCCGCCGATGACGGCAATCTTTGTCTGGGCCACGTTCGTTCTCCGCTGCGATACCTGCCTGCGGGAATTTCTGCGGGCTTGTCGGGCTTTTGGCAAGGCTTGCCGGTGTTTTTGCGCCGCACAGGGGCGACAATGGGCGTGGCCTTGCAGTTTTTGCATGACAGCCTGCCATCGATGGGCTAGCAGACAGCGCCGAAGGCGGGTATACGACCGCCTTCGCGCGAACATTCTGACCCACAGGACCAATTCATGCCCCGAGCTTTGCTGGCAAGCTTTGCCAATCGCCTCGCCATTCCCGATCTGAGTTGGATGCCGGACGAAAAGCTGACCCCCGCGCGCTTGCGGATCGAGCTTTTGTCGGGCCTGACCGTCGCCCTGGCCTTGGTGCCCGAAGCGGTGGCCTTTGCCTTCGTTGCCGGGGTTCACCCTCTGGTGGGGCTGTATGCGGCGTTCCTGGTGGGGCTGATCACCGCGCTGATCGGCGGCCGTCCGGGTATGATCTCGGGCGCAACCGGTGCGCTGGCGGTCGTCATGGTGGCGCTGGTGGCGCAGCACGGGGTCGAATACCTGTTCGCCACTGTGGTCCTGATGGGGATCCTGCAAATCATCGCCGGGGCCATGCATTGGGGCCGGTTCATCCGCTTGGTGCCGCATCCAGTGATGCTGGGCTTTGTCAATGGCCTGGCGATCGTGATCTTTCTGGCGCAACTGGGCCAGTTCAAGGTGCCGGGCACTATGGAAAACACCGGCCACGGCCTGAGCGGCGGCGAATGGCTGTCGGGCATGCAGCTTTATACGATGCTGGGGCTGGTCGCGCTGACCATGGCGGTGATCTGGGTGATGCCGCGCATCACGCGCATCGTGCCGGCGCCGCTGGCGGGCATCGTCGTGGTAGCCGCGTTGGTGATCGGCATGGGGCTGGAGGTTCCGCGTGTGGGTGATCTGGCCTCGATCGAGGGCGGATTGCCGAAATTCCACATCCCAATGGTTCCGCTGAACTGGGAGACCTTCCAGATCATCCTGCCCTACGCCGTGATCCTGGCCGCCATCGGCCTGATCGAATCCCTGCTGACCCTGAACCTGGTGGGCGAGATTACCGGCAAGCGCGGCGGCGCTTCGCAGGAATGCATCGCGCAGGGCACCGCCAACGTCGTCACGGGCTTTTTCGGCGGGATGGGCGGCTGTGCGATGATCGGGCAGTCAATGATCAATGTGAAATCCGGCGGCCGCACCCGAGTAGCCGGGATCGCCGCGGCTCTGTTCTTGCTGGTGTTCATCCTTGTCGGCTCGCCTTTGATCGAACAGATCCCGCTGGCCGCGCTGGTTGGCGTGATGTTCATGGTGGTGATCGGCACCTTTGCCTGGAATTCGTTCAACATCCTGCGCAAGGTGCCGCTGACGGACGCCTTCGTCATCGTTCTGGTCACCGTCGTCACCGTGATGGAAGACCTCGCCGTGGCCGTCGTGGTCGGCGTGATCGTTTCGGCGCTGGCCTATGCCTGGAACAACGCCAAGCGCATCCACGCGGTCACCCGCGACTCGGAAACCGAGAAAGGCGCCAAGGTCTACGAGATCAATGGCCCCCTGTTCTTCGGCTCGTCCGAGGGGTTTGTCGAACTGTTCGATGTCCAGAACGACCCCGATACCGTGATCGTGGATTTCGCCGACAGTCGCGTCGTCGATCAATCGGCGCTTCAAGCCATCGAGAACATTGCTGGGAAATACGAGGCTGCAGGCAAGAAGGTCATGTTGCGCCACCTCAGCCGTGATTGTCACAAACTTCTCAAGAAAGCAGGCCACCTGATGGTCGATAGTGACGATGATCCCGACTACGGCCTCGCGGTAGACTATTCGGTCCGAACCGGCATTCTGGGCGGCCACTGAAGCAATGCGTGGCCCTGCCTCGCACCGCGCGGCGGGGCAGAGCCCCCAAACCCGGCTCAATCGTCTGGGCGATTGAGGGAAAACAACTCCGTCACCACCGAGTAGTCGCGATACCCAAGCCGCGACAATGGTTGAAAGGTGGTGACGTCGAACTTGCCGTCCTTCAGGCAGTCATCGCGCAGGTGCACGCCGACGACCTCTCCGAACACCACCCGGTTGGCTTGGCCGGGCAGCGTGACGATTTGGGTCAGTTTGCATTCCAGCACGGCGGGGGCGCCTTCGATGCGGGCGCATGGGATGGTTTCGCATTCCACCGGTGTCAGGCCGGCGTGGGCGAACTCGTCCACCTCTTTCGGAAGGCTGGCCGAGCTTGCGTTCATCGCATCCCGATGGGCGTGGGCCACCACGTTGACGCAAAAGACGCCGGTCGCCTCGATATTGGCGATGCTGTCCTTTCCGCGGTCCTGGTCGTGCTTTGTGCCGGTTGAGGCAAACATCACCTGAGGCGGCGTATAGGCGACCCCGTTGAAGAATGAATAGGGCGCCAGGTTGTTGATCCCATCCGCGCCGCGGGTCGAGATCCATCCGATCGGGCGCGGCGTGATGATGGCGTTGAACGGGTTGTGCGGCAAACCGTGACCGTCTTCGGGGCGATAGAACATCTGATCTCCAAGCGTTTGCTCAAGGCCTAGCGAAGTGCTAGGGCGATTGCCAGAGTCGAAAAGAGGGCCGCGGTGCAGCAGTTCGGGATCAGGCCGGAAGAGCCGGAGGATTGGTGGGAAGTCGAAGCCCTCTATGACCTGTGCTTTGCGCCGGGGCGCGAGGCGCTGTCGTCCTACCGCTTGCGTGACGATGTTCCGCCGGTATCAGGCCTGTCGATGGTGGCCCGCGACGCGCAGGGGATTTTGGCTGGGGCTATCCGATTTTGGCCGGTTCATGTTGGCGCACACGATGCGCTCTTGCTGGGGCCCGTTGCGGTTCACCCGACCCACCAGGGGGAAGGGTTGGGTGGTTTTCTGATCCACGAAGGTATCGAAGCCGGGCGGGCTAAAGGGTGGGACCGGGTCATGCTGGTTGGTGATGCGCCCTATTATTCACGCTTTGGGTTTGCCCGGCTCGAGGGGGTAGAGATGCCGCCGCCAACCAACCCGGATCGGGTTCTCGGGCTGGATTTGACCCCCGGCGCATGGCACGGAGTGAGTGGTTTGGTGACCCGCTGGACGCGCTGATCTATTGAAACGGCGTTGTGAAATGCCAATGTTTCAGGGTCAGGAGGACACCGAATGAATGACGTCGTTCTCGTCGGAAAAATTGATCCCGACGCTGAGTTGGACCGGTTGGCAAGCCACTACCGCAGCGCGTGCGGCTGCGGCATCCGGTTGCTCAATCGTCTGGGTGGATCGGCTGAGTCGCTGCTGGAACAGCTGCCCGGTTCGGTGCGCGATGGGCTGACCGGTGCAACCGAGCAGGCCTTGTGGCTTGCAGTTCGTGCCGCTGACGGATCGCGCCGCGCGGTTCCCGACCAGAAACCGTGGGTCAACACCGCCATATCGACCACGATGGGCGCCGCAGGTGGGGCTGGCGGCCTGACGACGGCGTTGATCGAGCTTCCGGCGACCACGGCCATGTTGTTGCGGGCAATCCAAGGGGCCGCATCGCGTGAAGGTTTTGACCCCTCGGCAAGGAACGTGCAGTTCGATTGCATCCGTGTTTTGTCGGCGGCAGGTCCCTTGGCGCATGACGACGGCGCAGACATGGGGTTCTTTTCGGTCCGACTGACCGTGACGGGCCCCGCTCTGCAAAAGATCATTGCTGCCGTCGCTCCGAGGTTGTCGGTCGTTTTGGGGCAGAAGCTGGCGGCACAGACCGTTCCGGTATTGGGGGCCTTGGCCGGAGGCGGCGCGAACTACCTCTACGCCCGGTACTATCAGCAGATTGCCCGTGTGCATTTCGGCCTGCGGCGTCTGGCGATCGATGCCGATATTCCGCATGACGAGCTTGTGCAGCGTCTGCAACGTCGCATGTTGGCCTGATCCTCAGTTTCAAAATTGGACAGAACCGCAGAATGTGGTATCCTGCACCTAATCGGCCCGCAAGATAAGTGGCCGAAAACAGGCAAGAAGAACAAAACAAGAGGCGGGGCAGCGTGAAAAGCGCAGGGCTGTCACCAGACATTCTGTCCGAAACCGGGGCATTTCCGGTTCTGCCGCAATCTGCGGCTCTATGCTACCGGCTTCGGCGCGGGGTGCCTGAGATATTGTTGATCACGACCCGGGGGTCGGGGCGGTGGATCATCCCCAAAGGCCGCATGATCGACGGCCTAAGCGGGTCTGAGACCGCAGCACAGGAGGCCTGGGAAGAGGCCGGTGTGACGGGCCGCTGTGAGACGCGCAGTATCGGGCAGTTCTCTTTCGACAAACATCACCGGGATCTGGGGCGGGTGACATGTGTCGTTGATGTCTACCCGTTGCTTGTTACCAAGACGGCGGATCGGTTCCCCGAAGTTGCCGAGCGGCGGCGTAGATGGATGCTGCCGGAAAAAGCAGCACAAGCGGTTTCGATCGGCGGGCTTTCCGGGCTGTTGCGGTCAAATGCGCTCAATCCTCATTGAACCGCCTCTGTAAAGACTTGATATTGCCATGTCTGTCAGTATCTATTGGCCCACCGACATTTTGGGCGACAGATGATTCAATATTCACTGAAATGCTGCAATGGTCATGCGTTTGACAGTTGGTTCCAGTCTGCGGACGCTTACGACAAGCTGTCCAAGGCTGGAATGGTCTCTTGCGCGACTTGCGGCAGCACCCAGGTCGAAAAGGCGATCATGACGCCGCGGGTCCAGTCTGCGCGCTCGTCTGCTGCAATGCCGCGCACGGAGAACAGTGATCGACCCGAAGCCCAGCGCCAACCGACCAAGGCCGAGATAGAGCGTGTTCTCAACGCCTTGCGCGCCAAAGTCGAGGCGAATTCCGACTATGTCGGCCGCGAATTTGCGCGCGAGGCCCGCAAGATACATCTGGGCGAGGCCCCGGAGCGTGCCATCTATGGCGAGGCCAAGCCGGAAGAGGCCAAGGCCCTGATCGAAGACGGCGTTCCGGTGGCCCCTCTACCGTTCATTCCAAGCCGAAAGACGAACTGAACCGTGCATCTTGTCATAACCGGCGCCAATCGCGGCATTGGGCGTGCTCTTGCTGAATGCTATCGTGGCCGAGGCGATACTGTCACCCGCACCGCACGGGACGATTCCGCCGATATTCGTCTGGACGTTACCGACCCGGCGCAACAGGCGCAGATGGCGCGCAAGTTGGATGGCCAGCCTGTAGATCTGTTGATCTGCAACGCAGGTGTCTATCTGGACAAAGGCCAGACAATCGATGGCTACCCGGCCGAGATGTGGGGCCAGACCTTTTCTGCCAACGTCACCGGGGTGTTTCTAACCATTCAGGCCTTGTTGCCCAACTTGCGTGCGGCGCGCGGCAAGATCGCGATCATCTCGTCGCAGATGGCCTCGCACACGCGGGCGCCCGGGGGCAGCTATATCTATCGGGCCTCCAAGGCGGCTGTGCTGAACCTTGGGCGCAACCTCGCGGTGGATCTCAAGGACGATGGCATCGCCGTCGGGATTTATCACCCGGGATGGGTGCAGACGGACATGGGCGGCCAGGCCGCCGATATCACCGTGTCACAGGCCGTTGCCGGGTTGACCGAGCGTTTCGATGCGCTGAGTTTGGACTCCACCGGCTGCTTTGAAACCTGGGACGGGCAGGCACATCCTTACTGAGCGGCTAGCGCTGCCTTGGGGATCTCGTAGACTTCACCGGGATCGATGAAAATCACCAGAATTTCGCCCCGCGTTTCCGAAGTGATCTTCGACGTCGAGCTGCTGGAATCCGGCTTTCCATCGGTGAAATAGATGCGGCGTACCTCCCCAGTATCCAACTGAACCGCCAAAGTTGCAGTGCCATCATCCTTGCGCCGCAACTCGGCAGGGCAATTTTTCAACGGCTGGCCCGCCAACGCGGCGCAGGGGACCGTTCCCAACGCGTTCTGGCCGTCCGTTCCGGACAGTGAAGCCACCTGGGCCATAGCCGGGCCGGACATCAGCACACAGGCGAAAACAAAACGCAGCATGGTTTTCCTCATGGTTTAAATCCTTGACGATACGCTGACATTGCTGCCGGTCCTTGTAAAGCGTTGCGCTGCAGTGTCCCGACTTTCTATGTACCCTTGCTCTTGCGTGTTGCCTCGCATAAGACGCACGGGACCGGAAATCCAAGGCGCGGAGACATTTGCCCCCATGCCCGTACTCGTGATGAAATTCGGCGGCACATCCGTCGCCAACCTCGACCGCATCCGCCGCGCGGCCAAGCGCATCGGCGTCGAAGTGGCCAAGGGTTATGACGTCATCGTCATCGTGTCGGCCATGTCAGGCAAGACCAACGAACTGGTGGGTTGGGTCGACGAGATCTCGCCGCTGTACGACGCACGCGAATATGATGCCGTGGTATCCTCGGGCGAGAATGTCACCGCCGGTCTGATGGCACTGACGCTGCAGGAAATGGACATTCCCGCCCGCAGCTGGCAGGGCTGGCAGGTACCGCTGCTGACCGATGGCGCCCATTCGGCGGCGCGGATCCAGGATATCCCGACCGACAACATCAACCAGAAGTTCGGCGAGGGGATGAAGGTCGCCGTGGTGGCAGGCTTTCAGGGCCTCAGCCCCGAAGGGCGGATCACCACTTTGGGCCGCGGCGGTTCGGACACCACTGCCGTGGCCTTTGCCGCCGCCTTCGACGCCGAGCGCTGCGACATCTATACGGATGTGGACGGCGTCTATACCACCGATCCGCGCATCTGCGAGAAGGCGCGTAAGCTGGACAAGATCTCGTTCGAGGAAATGCTCGAACTGGCCTCGTTGGGGGCCAAGGTGCTGCAAACCCGCTCGGTCGAGCTGGCGATGCGGTACAAGGTGAAACTGCGTGTTCTCTCGAGCTTCGAGGAACAGTCCGACGAGGCCGGAACCCTGGTCGTCGACGAGGAGGAAATCATGGAATCCAATGTAGTCTCGGGTGTGGCCTATTCGCGGGACGAGGCCAAGATGACCGTCGTGTCGGTTGCCGACCGCCCCGGCATCGCCGCGATCATCTTCAACGCGCTCAGCGATGAGGGGATCAACGTCGACATGATCGTGCAGAACATCTCGGACGAGGGGCGCACGGACATGACCTTTTCCTGCCCCACCAACCAGGTGGCGCGCGCCGAAAAGGCGCTGTTGGCAGTCAAGGAGCGTGGCGAGTTGAACTATGCCGAGCTGGTCGCCGACACCGATGTGGCCAAGGTTTCGGTGGTGGGCATCGGCATGCGCTCGCAGTCGGGCGTGGCGGCCAAGATGTTCAAGATACTCTCGGATGAGGGGATCAACATCAAGGTCATTACAACCTCCGAGATCAAAATTTCCGTCCTCGTCGACCGGAAATACATGGAACTTGCCGTTCAGGCGCTGCATGATGCCTTTGAACTGGAAAAGGCGGCCTGAGCATCTCGGCCAAGGTCCCGCCTGACACCGCAGAGTAGATCGGGCGATGGCAGACGGAATGGAAACAGAATCCCGCAAGCTGCTGGGGCGGCTGCGCGAGGAGATGGCAAGCGAGGCGGCCGGTCAGGAGCGTCTTGACCGGATCACGCATCTGATCGCCGACAGCATGCGGTGCGAGGTATGTTCGATCTACCTGTTCCGCGACGACGAAACCCTGGAGCTGTGTGCCACCGAAGGTCTTGCTCCCGAGGCCGTTCACCAGACCCGGATGCGTCTGGGCGAAGGTCTTGTTGGCCGGGTGGCCAAGTTCGGCAAGGTCGTCAACGCCGCCGATGCGCCCTCCGAGAAAGGTTTTCGGTACATGCCGGAAACGGGCGAGGAGCGTTTTTCGTCGTTCTTGGGTGTGCCCATTCAGCGGCTGGGGCAGAAGCTTGGGGTTCTTGTGGTCCAGTCCCGCGCTCAACGCGAGTTTTCCGCGGATGAGGTCTATGCGCTTGAAGTTGTGGCAATGGTCCTTGCGGAAATGGCCGAGTTGGGTGCGTTTGTGGGCGAAGGTGCCGCCCTTTCACCGTTGCATCAGCAATCCATTTTGCTGCGCGGTGGCCCGGCACAGGAGGGCTCGGCCGAGGGGCATGTCTGGCTGCACGAGCCGCGCGTCGTCGTCACCAACCCGATCGCCGACGATCCGCATCGCGAGCTGGAGCGGCTGAACGAGGCGGTCGAAGAGCTGCGCGTGGGCGTCGACAAGATGCTTGAAATCTCGCGGGGCGGTGACACCGAACAGCTGCAGGTTCTGGAAGCCTACCGGATGTTCGCCAATTCCAAGGGCTGGATGCGCCGGATGGAAGAGGACATCGCCCGCGGTCTCAGCGCCGAAGCGGCGGTGGAAAAGGAACAGTCGCAGGCCCGCGCCCGGATGAGCCAGGTTACGGATCCCTATTTGCGCGAGCGTCTGGCGGATCTGGACGATCTGTCCAACCGTCTGCTGCGCATCCTGACCGGGCAGGGCGGGTCGAACGGTAAAGAGCTGCCGCCCGATCCGATCCTTGTGGCGCGCAATATCGGCCCGGGTGACCTGCTGGAGTATGGCCGTTCGCTGAAAGGTGTCGTGCTCGAGGAAGGCTCGGTCGGCAGTCATGCGACCATCGTCGCGCGGGCGTTGGCGATACCGCTGGTGGTGCATGTCGGACGGATCACGACCGAGGCGCTGAACGGCGACCATATTCTGGTCGACGGGGATGAGGGTGTCGTGCATCTGCGCCCCGAGGATACCGTCGTCAGCGCCTTCCGCGACAAGATGGCCATGCAGGCCGAGGCGCAGAAACGCTATGCCTCGATCCGTGAAACCCCGACGGTGACCAAGGATGGCGAGCGGATCAATCTGGTGATGAATGCCGGCCTGATGGCCGACTTGCCGTCGCTCAAGACGTCGGGGGCCGAGGGCGTGGGACTGTTCCGCACCGAATTGCAGTTCCTGATCCGCAACCAGATGCCCAAGCGGTCCGAACTGGTAGCGCAGTACAAACGCGTTCTCGATTCTGCCGATGGCAAGCGCGTGGTTTTCCGTACGCTGGATATCGGTTCGGACAAAGTTCTACCCTATATGAAGCATGTCGCCGAGCCCAATCCGGCGCTGGGCTGGCGCGCCATTCGTGTGGGCCTGGACAAGCGCGGAGTCATGCGCATGCAGCTGCAGGCCCTGTTGCGCGCGGCGGATGGCCGCCCTCTGACGGTCATGTTCCCGTTTGTCGCCCAGGCCGACGAATACCGCGAGGCCCGATGGGAAGTGAACAAGACGCTGGAGCGCGAAAAGCGCTTGGGTCATGTCCTGCCAGAAACGCTGGAAGTTGGGGCGATGCTGGAAACACCGTCATTGGCCTTTGCCCCCCAGAAGTTCTTTGACGAGGTCGATTTCATCTCGATCGGTGGCAACGACCTGAAACAGTTCTTCTTCGCCGCCGACCGAGAGAACGAGCTGGTGCGCCGCCGCTATGACACCTTGAATGTCAGCTTCCTCAGCCTGATCGAGCGCATCGTCGAACGGTGCGGAATTTCCGACACGCCGCTGAGTTTCTGCGGCGAGGATGCCGGCCGCCCGATCGAGGCGCTGTGCCTGGCGGCGATGGGCATCCGCACCTTGTCGATGCGCCCGGCCTCGATCGGCCCGGTCAAAAGCCTGCTGTTGCGGTCAAACCTGCAGGATGTCCGCAAGATCATCGCCGACGCCCGTCATCGCGGCGAACAATCGGTGCGTCCGGCGATCATGGAGTATCTGCGCGACAACGGCTGAGGCCTGCGTGACCGCGAAAAAAGGCCCGATTCCGAAATCCGGGCTTGCTTTTTGGGCTTGGTCTTTCTATCCAAGCCACGAATGTTAGCGGTAACAGGATGTCTGGCTGCAGACCGCGCCGGATTGTCCGAAGAAGGGAGCCAGCCATGGTTTCACGCGTAATCCCGGTAGATCCGTTCGATCTGGTCCTGTTCGGCGCGACCGGAGATCTGGCCCAGCGCAAGATCCTGCCGGGCCTCTACCATCGCTTTGAAGTGGGGCAGGTGCCCGAAGCTGCGCGCATCATCGGGACCGCGCGGTCGGATATGGACGATGACGGGTTCCGCGCACAGGTGCGCAAGTCGATGAAGGAATTCGCGCCGTCCTTCAAAAAGGACGTGCTGGATCGGTTTCTGGCCCGGGTCGAGTACGTGCCTGTGGATGCGCTGGGCGAAAACGGCTGGGACAAGCTGGCCAAATCGCTGCGCCCTGACGTGGTGCGCGCCTTTTATTTGTCGGTTGGTCCGAAACTGTTTCCCGGCATCGCGCAGCGCCTGCATGATCACGGGCTTGCCACCCCCGACAGCCGCATCGTGGTCGAGAAACCCTTCGGCCATGATCTGGCCTCGGCCAAGGCGCTGAACGAAGGTCTGCGCGCCTGTTTCGAAGAGCATCAGATCTATCGGATCGACCATTACCTGGGCAAGGAAACGGTGCAGAATCTGATGGCGCTGCGCTTCGCCAACTCGCTGTTCGAGCCGCTGTGGAACGCGACCCATGTGGATCATGTCCAGATCACCGTGGCCGAAACCGTCGGGGTCGAAGGGCGCGGCGCCTATTACGACCAGTCCGGCGCGATGCGGGACATGGTGCAGAACCACCTGGTGCAGCTTTTGTGCCTGACCGCGATGGAGCCGCCTTCGACCTTCTCGCCCAACGCGGTGCGCAGTGAAAAGGTTAAGGTGATCGAGGCACTGGAACCTGTCGCCCCGACCGACATCGCCCGCGGCCAGTACCGGGCGGACAAGGGCGGCGACGGCTATGTTGATCATGTGGGCAACCCCGACAGCCTGACCGAAAGCTACATCGCGCTGAAGGTGCGCGTGGGCAACTGGCGCTGGTCGGGGGTTCCGTTCTATCTGCGCACGGGCAAGCGTTTGCGCGCGCGTGAATCCGAAATCGCGGTGTTTTTCCGCGACCCGCCGCACACGATCTTTCCCAATGTCGGCCCGCTGCACGGCAACGTTCTGGTGATCCGCCTGCAGCCCGACGAGGGCATCACACTGCGCACCACGATCAAGGACCCCGGCCCGGGCGGCTTCCGCCTGACGGACGTGGCGCTGGACATGAGCTTTGCCGAGGCACTGGGTGCCGATGTGCGCGCGCAGGACGCATATGAACGGCTGGTGATGGACGTGATCCGTGGCGACCAGACTCTGTTCATGCGCGGCGACGAGGTCGAGGCCGCATGGGCCTGGGTCGATCCCATCATCAAGGGCTGGGAAGAGCGCGGCGACCGTCCTTCGCGCTATGATCAGGGCAGTTCCGGCCCAGAAGACGCATTGATGCTGATGCATCGCGACGGACGCCGCTGGCGCCAGATCGGAGGTTGAGATGGTTCACAACGTCATCACCGATGTCACCCAAAGGATAATCGAGCGAAGCGCCGATCCCCGCCGCACCTATCTGCAGCGGATGGAGCAGGCCCGGTCCGAAGGGCCGGCGCGCGCGCACTTGTCGTGCAGCGGCCAGGCCCATGCCTATGCCGGTGCAGGGGCCGATCAGCAAACGATGGCCACGACCAGCGTGGGCAATCTGGGCATCGTCACCGCCTATAACGACATGCTGTCGGCGCATCAGCCGTTCGAGCGCTATCCCGAACTGATCCGTCGCGCGGCCCGTGCCGCGGGCGGCACCGCGCAGGTGGCGGGCGGGGTGCCGGCCATGTGCGACGGGGTCACGCAAGGTGAGGCCGGGATGGAGCTGTCGCTGTTCTCGCGCGACGTGATCGCGCTGGCGGCGGCGGTGGCGCTCAGCCACAATACCTTTGACGCAGCGGTGTTCCTGGGGGTCTGCGACAAGATCGTGCCGGGGCTGGTGATCGCAGCGCAGAGTTTTGGCCACCTGCCGGCGGTGTTCCTGCCCGCCGGTCCCATGACCAGCGGCCTGCCCAACGACGAAAAGGCCAAGGTGCGCCAGAAATTCGCCGCCGGCGAAGCCACGCGCGAAGAACTGATGGCCGCCGAGATGGCCGCCTATCACGGGCCGGGCACTTGCACCTTCTACGGCACCGCCAACACCAACCAGATGTTGATGGAGTTCATGGGCCTGCACCTGCCGGGCTCCAGCTTCGTCAACCCCAACACGCCGCTGCGCGATGCGTTGACCGAGGAAGGCGCCCGCCGTGCCCTGTCGCTCAGCGCGCTGGGCAACAACTACACGCCAGTGTGCCAGATCCTCGACGAGCGGGCTTTCGTGAACGGTATCGTGGGGCTGATGGCCACGGGCGGGTCGACTAACCTGCTGATCCACCTGATCGCCATGGCCCGTGCCGGGGGCATCGTGCTGGACTGGCAGGACTTCTCGGAAATCTCGGGCGTTGTGCCCCTGGTCGCGCGGGTCTATCCCAACGGTTTGGCCGACGTGAACCATTTCCACGCCGCGGGCGGTCTGGGGTATACCATCGGCACGCTGCTGGATGAAGGCTTGCTGCATCCCGATACGCTGACCGTGGCGGGGCAGGGGCTGCACCACTATACGCAGGAGCCCAAGCTGATCGATGGCGCGCTGGTCTGGGAGGACGGCGCCGGCCACAGTCTGAACGAAAAAATCCTGCGCCCGGCCTGTGACCCGTTCCAGCCCACCGGAGGCCTGTCGCGGCTGAGCGGCAACCTGGGTACAGGAGTAATGAAGGTCTCGGCCGTGGCGCCCGAACACCAGGTGGTCGAGGCCCCGGTGCGCGTCTTCCACGACCAGGACGAGGTCAAGGCCGCGTTCAAGGCGGGCGAGTTCACCGACGATGTCATCGTCGTGGTCCGTTTTCAGGGGCCCAAGGCCAACGGCATGCCCGAACTGCACTCGCTGACGCCGCTGCTGTCGATCCTGCAGGGGCGCGGGCAGAAGGTGGCGTTGGTGACCGATGGCCGCATGTCGGGGGCCTCGGGCAAAGTGCCCGCGGCGATCCATGTCTGCCCCGAGGCGCTGGACGGCGGCCCGATCGCCAAGCTGCGCGATGGCGACCTGCTGCGCGTCGACGCGGTGCGGGGTCAACTTGAAATCCTGACCCCCGGCGTGCTGGACCGCCCCGCCACCACCGCCGATCTTTCGGCGCATCAATACGGGGTCGGCCGCGACCTGTTTACCACGTTCCGCAACGCCGTCGGCTCGGCCGATGCCGGTGCCAGCATTTTCGGAGCCTGAGCCTATGTCCGCAAAAACCCAACGCACCCGCGAGATCTGCGAATTGGCGCCTATCGTCCCGGTTCTGGTCGTCGATGACGCCACCCATGCCCGCCCGCTGGCCGAGGCACTGGTGGCCGGTGGTCTGCCCGCGCTCGAGGTCACCTTGCGCACGCCCGCGGCGCTGGACGCGATCCGCGCCATGGCGCAGGTGCCCGGCGGGGTCGTGGGGGCCGGCACGCTGGTCACGCCCGACGATGTCCGCGCCGCAAAAGAGGCGGGCGCGCAATTCGGGGTATCGCCCGGTGCCACCGACGCCCTGATCGCCGCCTGCGAGGCCGAGGGCCTGCCGCTGCTGCCCGGCGCGGCCACTGCGACCGAGGCGATGCGCCTGCTTGAGCAGGGCTATGACATGCTGAAATTCTTCCCGGCCGAAGCCTCGGGCGGGGCGCCTGCGCTCAAGGCGATCGGCGCGCCGCTGCCGCAGATCACCTTCTGCCCGACTGGCGGTGTGTCGCCCGCCAACGCGCGCGACTACCTGTCCCTGCCCAACGTGATCTGCGCGGGCGGCAGCTGGGTTGCGCCGAAACAGATGGTTACACAGGGTAACTGGGCGGGGATCGAAACCCTCGCGCGTGAGGCCGCCGCCCTGATGGATTGACCTCGCCTAACTGGGCGCTAGGGTGGGCGCCATTACAGGCAGGTTGATCCACATGACAGACAATATGTCCCTCGCCCAAGGGCGAAATTATCTGGCCATTCCGGGCCCTTCCGTGATTCCGGACGCGGTGCTGCAGGCCATGCACCGCCCGTCGCCCAATATCTATGCCGGTGAACTGGTCGAGATGATGCCCGACCTGACGGCCGACCTGCGCCGCGTGGCCCGTACACGGCACGAGGTGGCGATCTACATCGCCAACGGCCACGGCGCGTGGGAGGCGGCGCTGTCCAACGTTCTGGCGCCGGGGGAAACCGTGCTGGCTCCGGCTTCGGGGCGGTTCACCCATGGCTGGGCGGAAATGGCCGAGCGTCTGGGCGTGAAGGTCGAGCTGATCGATTTCGGCCCGTCCGACCCGTGGGACATGGATCGGATCGCGCAGGCCCTGCGGGCTGATGCCGATCACCGGATCAAGGCGGTTCTTGCGGTGCATGTGGACACGTCCAGCTCGATCCGTAACGACATTCCGGCGCTGCGGGCGCTGCTGGACGATCTGAACCACCCGGCATTGCTGATGGCGGATTGCATCGCCTCGCTGGGCTGCGACCGGTTCGAGATGGATGACTGGGGCGTCGATGTCATGGTCACCGCCTGCCAGAAGGGGCTGATGACCCCGGCGGGCATGTCCTTCGTGTTCTTCAACGACCGGGCCAAGGCCAAACGGGCCGCGATGCCGCGGGTTTCGGCCTATTGGGACTGGCTGCCGCGATCAGAGCCCGACTGGTTCTATCAGTATTTCGGCGGCACCGCGCCGACGCACCACCTGTATGGTCTGCGCGCCGCCCTGGACTTGATCCATGCCGAGGGGATTGAGCATGTCTGGACCCGCCATGCGCGGCTGGCCCGGGCCGTCTGGGCCGCCTGCGAGAAGTGGGCCGAGGGCAGGGCGCTGCACCTGAACGTCGGTGATCGCGCGCATCGCAGCCATGCCGTCACCGCCCTGCGTCTAACCGGAGGTCGCGGCACTCCCCTGCGCAGCTATACCGAGCGGCACCTGGGCCTGACCCTTGGCATCGGGCTGGGCATGGCGGACGAGGAGTCGTGCTTCCGGCTGGGCCACATGGGCCATCTGAACGGGCACATGGTCATGGGTCTGCTGGGCGGCATCGAAACCGCCATGGCCGCGTTGGAGATCCCGCGCGGGTCCGGCGCGCTCGAGGCTGCGGCGGCGGTTCTGGCGGGTTAAGCGCTGCGTGCTGCCGCCAGCGCCTGCGGCAGGGCGGCGGCAAAGGCGTTCAGGTCGGCTTCGGTGCCGCAACTGACACGGATGCAGCGGTTCTGCGGGGCTGCAAAGGGCATCCGCACGAAGATCCCCTGCGCCACCAGCGCCTCCAGCACCGCCTTGGCAAACGCCCCGTCGCGCCCACAGTTGATCGCCACGAAATTGGTGGCCGAGGGCAGCGGGCTCAGCCCGTTGTCACGCGCAATCGCGCCGATCCGGTCGCGGGCCGAGGCGATCTGTGTCTGTACCTGCGCAAGCCAGTCCTTATCGAGCAGGGCGGCCAGCGCCCCGGCTTGCGCCATGCGGTTCATGCCGAAATGGTTGCGCACCTTGTTGAAGGCCGAGATCAGCTCGGGCGCTCCGATCGCATAGCCGACCCGCGCGCCGGCCATGCCGTAAACCTTGGAAAAGGTGCGCATCCGGATCACGCGCGGATCATCCGCCGCGACCGGCGCAGCGGTGCCGTCGGGTGCACATTCCACGTAAGCCTCGTCCAAAACCAGCAAACAGCCGTCCGGCAGGGCGTCCAGCGCCGCGACGATGTCCGCGCCGCGATGCCAGCTGCCCATCGGGTTGTCCGGATTGGCCAGATAGACCAGCTTGGCCCCGACCTCGGCCGCCTTGGCGAACAGGGCGGCCGGGTCCTCGAGATCGTTGGTATAAGGCACCTTGTGGACCGCCCCGCCATAGCCCGCGACGTGGTAGTTGAAGGTGGGATAGGCCCCGTCCGAGGTCACGACCGCATCGCCCGGACCGACCATCAGGCGCACCAGGTAGCCCAGCAGCCCGTCGATGCCTTCGCCGACCACGATGTTGTCGGGGCTGATCCCGTGATGATCGGCCAGCGCATGGCGCAGATCGTGGTTCTCGGGGTCGCCATACATCCAGATGCCGTCAGCGGCCTGCCGCATCGCCTCGATCGCGCGGGGCGAGGGGCCGAACACGCTCTCGTTTGCGCCCAGCCGGGCCACGAAGGGCGCGCCGCGCTGGCGCTCCTGCGTCTCGGGGCCGACGAAGGGCACGGTTGCGGGCAGGGATTGGGTAAGCGGGGTGTATCTGGGTCCGGTCATGGGCGCAGATAATCCCAAGGGCATGGCCGGGGCAAGCCTTGCATGGGGCCGGGGCGTCCGCACCGATCTGCCCTCACGTCGGGCTGGCGTCGGCTGCGGGTTTCGGGGCATTGTTTGCCCGAAACATCAAACCCGGAGGCCCAGATGGCGCGCGTATCAGTCGAATACAGGAACCACATCGCCCATGTCACCCTGACCCGCGGCGACAAGATGAACGCGCTGGACGATGCGATGATCAAGGCGATCCTGGCGGCGGGGCAAGAGGTCGCCGCCTCGGACGCCCGTGCCGTGGTGCTGTCGGGCGAGGGCAAAAGCTTCTGCGCGGGGCTCGACATGGCCAGTTTCGCGGCCATGGCGCACAAGGACCCGACCGAGTGGCTAATGACCCGCAGCCATGACGACGCGAATGAGATGCAGGAACTGGCGCTGATCTGGCGCCGCGTGCAGGTGCCGGTGATCTGCGCCATTCAGGGCGTGGCCTATGGCGGTGGCCTGCAGATCGCGCTGGGCGCCGATATCCGCATTGCCAATCCCGACGCCAAGCTGGCCGTGATGGAGATGAAATGGGGCATCATCCCCGACATGGGCGGCATGGTCCTGTTGCCGAAACTGGTGCGGTCCGACGTGCTGCGCATGTTGACCTATACCGCGCGGCCCATCGGTGCCGCCCAGGCCGCCGACTGGGGGTTGGTCACCAGCCTGTCGGATGATCCGCTGACCGAAGCCATCGCACTGGCCGAGGATATTGCGGGCAAGAGCCCCTCGGCCATCCGCGCCGCGAAACGTCTGATTGAGGTGGCCGAATCCAAGTCGCGCGCCGAGGTTCTGTTGGCAGAGTCCGCCGAACAGGTCCAGCTGATCGGCAAACCCGACCAGATGGAAGTGGTGATGGCCCAGATGCAGGGCCGCAAGCCCGAGTTCAAGTAAACCTCGCGGGCAGCGGCCAGATCGATCTCAGCCCCGCAGGCGCGTCGTCACCCCATAGGCGATGCCGCCGGCCAGCAGGCCCCAGACCGCCGCGCCCAGGCCGAACACGGTGATGCCCGAGGCGGTGATGGCAAAGGTCAGGATCGCGGCTTCGCGCTCGGCCGGAACCTCGAGAGCGGCGAAGGTGGCATTGGCCATGACCCCGATCAGCGCCACACCGGTCAACGTGCCCATCAGCATCGGATCGGCATGGGCGGCAAACCCGGTGATGGCCACGGCGAACACCCCGAACAGGCAATAGAACACCCCGGCCATGACCGCAGACCAATAGCGCTGATCCCGGTCGGGGTGGCTGTCCTCGTTCGAGCACATGGCGGCGGTGATGGCCGCGAGGCAGGTCGCCGGCGCGCCGAAGGGGGCCGACAGGATGCTGGCCCCGCCCACGGCCGAGAACAGCCGTCCTGCGATCGGGGCATAGCCAAAGCTGCGCATGACCGCGATGCCAGGGATGTTCTGAGTGGCCATCGTGACCACGAACAGCGGCACCCCGATGCCGATCATCGACGGCACCGAAAAGGTGGGAGTGGTCCAGACCGGCGCGGCCAGCAGGTGGTCGGGGCGGACCGACGGGCCGTCAGAGAACAGAACGACGACCAGCGCGGCGGCCAGCACGGCGGCGGGGACGGCCAGCAGTCTGTGTACACGTCCGGCGATGAACCAGGTCAGGATCACCGGCAGGGCCTGCCAGGGGATCTCGACCGCGGCCTGAAACGGGATGATGCACAGCGGCAGCAGCACTCCGCCCAGCATCGCCTGTGCCAGCGTGGTGGGAATCGCCGCCGCCAACCGCCCCAGCGGGCGCCACATACCGGCCAGCACGGTCAGCGCACCCGCAAACAGGAACGCGCCGATGGCACCCGAGAATCCCGCAGCCGGCGCGGCCGAAACCGCCAGCAGCGCCGCGCCGGGCGTGGACCAGGCCACGCTGATCGGTTGGCGGTACCACAGGCTGAGCACGATCGCCGCCAGCCCCATGGCAAGGGCGGCCATCATCAGCCCCGATGCCGCCTGCGGCCCCGAGGCGCCCATGGCGTCCAGCCCCTGCAGGACAATCGGAAACGAGCTGAAAAAGCCGACTACGGCCACGACCAGCCCGGTTGAAACGGTCTGCATCGGCGGAAAGGGTCTGGACATGGGGGCCTCGGTGGATTGGTCCCGAGATTGCTAGCAACCGTTTGGCCCGGTGAACAGGGCCGGGTGCAAAAAACCCCGCCGGGCGTGCGCGGCGGGGTTTCGTCAAGCGTGTGCGAGGGGCTGACGGATCAGGCGATCTCGGCCAGTCGGGCCAGCGCCTCGTTGATGCGGGCCTCTTCCTCTTCACGGGCGGCGAGGTTTGCCTTGGCCTCTTCCACCACCTCTTCCGGGGCCGAGGCCACGAATTTGGGGTTGTTGAGACGCCCGCGCAGACCGCCCAGTTCCTTGGCCAGTTTGCCCTTGGCTTTTTCCAGCCGTTCCTTTTCGGCGCCGATGTCGATGATGTCGGCCAGCGGCAGGCCAAAGGACGCGCCGGGCGCCGCGATCGAGATCGTGCCCTTGGGCAGCGTGTCGGTCTTGGTCAGGCTGTCAATCCGCGCCAGCCGCTTGATCAGTGCCTCGTTCCGGTCCCAGGCGGCCTGGCCGTGGGCGTCGATCTCGGTCACCAGCATCGGCACGTACAGGCCCGCCGGAACGCGCATCTGGGCGCGGGCCGAGCGGGTGTTCTCGATCACCGAGATCACCCAGTTCATTTCGCGGTCCGCGTCGGCATCGACCAGATCGGCGGCGGCATAGGTTGGCCAGTCGGCATGCACCAGCATCTTGGCGCGGGTGCCGGTTAGGCCCCACAGCTCTTCGGTGATGAAGGGCATGATCGGGTGCAGCAGGATCAGGCACTGGTCCAGAACCCAGCGCATGGTGGCGCGGGTCTCGGCCTGGGCCTCGGCATCGTCGCCCTGCAGCAGCGGTTTGGACAGTTCCACGTACCAGTCACAGACCTTGCCCCAGACGAAGGCATAAAGCGCATTGGCCGCGTCATTGAAGCGATAGCTCTCCAGCGCCGCGTCGACCTCTTCGCGCACGCGGGCGGTTTCGCCGATGATCCAGCGGTTCACGGCGGCCTTGGGCTGCAGGTCGGCCACGTCCAGTTGCGGGACGGCGTCGGTGAAGACCTCGTTCATTTCGGCAAAGCGGACGGCGTTCCACAGCTTGGTGCCAAAGTTGCGATAACCGGTGATCCGCTCGCGCGACAGTTTCAGCACGCCGCCGATCGCCGCCATCGAGGCGTTGGTAAAGCGCAGCGCGTCGGCGCCGAACTCGTCCACGATTTCCAGCGGGTCGATGACGTTGCCGGTGGTCTTGGACATCTTCTTGCCCTTCTCGTCGCGGACGAGCTGGTGCAGATAGACGGTGTGGAATGGGATTTCGTTCACCACGGCCAGCTGCATCATCATCATCCGGGCGATCCAGAAGAACAGGATGTCGAACCCGGTGATCAGGACATCGGTGGGGAAGTAGCGCTGCAACTCCTCGGTCTGTTCGGGCCAGCCCAGCGTGCCGATGGGCCACAGGCCGGACGAGAACCAGGTGTCCAGCACATCCGGGTCACGCCAGACTGGATAGACCAGCTTGGTCGGGTCGCGGTCGATGGCGTATTGTGCCAGGCTTTCGGCGAACCGGTGGATCGCCTCGTGCTTGTCGGCCACCTCGATAACCGTGGCGTGGCTGAGCGGGCTGGGAATGTCGGCATTGTCATCCAGGAACTTCCCGGTGACGTCCTCGAAGCTGGCGGCGCACTCCATGACCGCGCCCCGGTGCAGCATGCCGCCTTCGTTCAGCAGCCGGCCCAGTTCGACCAGGTCCAGCTCGCCGTCGTTTTCGTCATCCTTGAAATCCTCGGCGGACAGGTCCAGCCCGTACCAGACCGGAATCTGATGGCCCCACCACAGCTGGCGGCTGATGCACCAGGGCTCGATGTTTTCCAGCCAGTGGTAATAGGTCTTTTCACCCGATTCCGGGATGATCTTGACCCGGCCATCGCGTACCGCGTCCAGCGCGGGACCCACGATCTTTGACGTCTCGACGAACCACTGGTCGGTCAGCATCGGTTCGATCACTACCTTCGAGCGGTCGCCGAAGGGCTGCATGATCGGTTTGCTCTCGACCAGCGGCACCAGCGCGTCGGCGCCCTCGGCATCGGGTTTCAGCGCGGTCGATCCCAGGCGCGGGTCATCCGCGCGGGTCATCACGGCCAGGCCTTCGGCGGTGATCTCTTCGACCACCTTGGCGCGCGCCTCGAACCGGTCCAGGCCGCGCAGATGGTCGGGCACCAGGTTGATCGCGTCGATCTCGTTCTCGGTGAATTCGCGCCCGCGGGCATATTCCTGGGCCTTGGCGGCTTCGTCTGCGTAGGGCGCGCCGTCGGCCCGCATGTGGCCGCGCGTGTCCATCAGGCGGTACATCGGGATCTTGCCGCGCTTGGCCACTTGGTAATCGTTGAAGTCATGCGCGCCGGTGATCTTCACCGCGCCCGAGCCAAAATTCGGGTCGGGGTATTCGTCGGTGATGATCGGGATCTGGCGGCGATGCTCTTTCGGGCCCACCGGGATTTCGCACAGCTTGCCGACGATGGGCGCATAGCGTTCGTCCGACGGGTGCACCGCAACCGCGCCGTCGCCCAGCATGGTTTCGGGGCGGGTCGTGGCGATCGAGATGTAGTCGCGCTCTTCCTCGAGGATGACGTTCCCGTCCTCGTCCTTTTCGACGTAGGTGTAAGTCTCGCCCCCGGCCAGCGGGTACTTGAAGTGCCACATATGGCCGGCGACCTCGATATTCTCGACCTCGAGGTCCGAAATCGCGGTCTCGAAATGCGGGTCCCAGTTGACCAGCCGCTTGCCGCGGTAGATCAGGCCCTTGTCGTACATGTCGACAAAGACCTTGATGACCGCGTCATGGAAGTTGGGGCTGTTTTCGTGGCCCGTGCGCGGGTCGCCGGCCGCACCGGCCATGGTGAAGGCGTTGCGCGACCAGTCGCACGAAGAGCCGAGGCGTTTCAGCTGCTCGATGATGGTGCCGCCGTATTCGCCCTTCCACTCCCAGACCTTCTCGAGAAACTTCTCACGGCCCAGTTCGTTCCGGCTGGGTTGTTGCGTGGCGGCGAGCATCTTCTCGACCTGCATCTGCGTGGCGATGCCGGCATGGTCCTGCCCAGGCTGCCACAACGTGTCGAACCCGCGCATCCGGTGCCAGCGCGTCAGGATGTCCTGCAGGGTGTTGTTGAACGCATGGCCTACATGCAGCGCGCCGGTAACGTTTGGCGGCGGGATCATGATGCAAAAGCTCTCGTCGCGCGACTTGTTCGCGCCTGCCTTGAAGGCTCCGGCCTGTTCCCAGGCCTTGTAGATCCGGGCCTCGGCCTCGGCCGCGTTGAATGTCTTGTCCATCGCCATCGGGTGCGTCCTGCGTCATCGATCTTGGGTCAGCGCCTGCAATAGCGAATGGCGGCGGGAAGGGAAAGGGCCAAGCACCCCGCGCACTGGACATCCGCCGCATCAAGGCTAGGGTCGCGGTCTGAGGCAGTGAAAGGGGCGCGTCATGGAAAAGTTCGGCAAGAGCCAACCGGTCACCCGGACCGAGGATCAGCGGTTCCTGACCGGGCATGGGCGCTACATGGACGATACGGTGCCACCCGGCGCGCTGCATGCGGTGTTCTTTCGCAGCCCGGTGGCGCATGGAGACATCACCGGGCTGGACCTCAACGCTGCCCGCGCCGCGCCCGGCGTGCGGCTGGTGCTGACCATCGATGACCTGATCGCCGCCGGAATCGACCCGGTGCTGAGCGCCACGATCCTTGTCAACCGCGACGGCACCCGCGCCGCCAATCCCCCGCGCCACATGCTGGCCCGCGACCGGGTGCGCTTCGTCGGCGAGCCGGTGGCGATGGTCGTGGCAGAGACCCTGGCGCAGGCCCGTGACGCCGCCGAGCTGATCTGGATGGACACCGCCGACCGCCCCGCCAAGCTGGACCTTGCGCCGGGTGGCGAGCCGCTGCACTCCGAGGCCCCCGACAACCGCGCCTTTGACTGGGCCGTGGGCGACGAGGCCGCGACCCGGGCCGCCTTTGACGCCGCCGCCCATGTCGTGTCGCTGCAGTTGGCCGACAACCGGGTGATCGTGAACTCGATCGAGCCGCGCGGCTGCAATGCGGTCTGGTCCGATGGGCGGCTGCATTTCAGCTATGGCGGTCAGGGTGTCTGGGGGATGAAGGCGCAGCTGGCCGACAAGCTGCGGCTGGATCCGCAGGCCGTCCATGTCACCACGCCCGATGTGGGCGGCGGGTTCGGCATGAAGGCGATGCCGTATCCCGAGTATTTCTCGGTCGCGGTGGCGGCGATGCAACTGGGCCAGCCCGTGCACTGGATATCGGACCGGACCGAGGCGATGCTGTCCGACCACCACGGGCGCGACCTGACCTCGCTGGCCGAACTGGCCTTTGACGAGGATCTTCGCATCACCGCCTACCGGGTCCACAGCCGCTGCAACCTGGGCGCCTACAACAGCCATTTCGGCCAGGCGATCCAGACCAAACTGTTCAAATGCGTGCTGCCCGGCGTCTATGACGTGCAGAAAACCTATCTGCGGGTCGAGGGGTTTTATACCAACACCACTCAGGTCGATGCCTATCGCGGTGCCGGCCGCCCCGAGGCGATATATGTGCTGGAACGCGCGATGGACCGCGCCGCGCGCGAGCTGGGCGTCGACCCGTGGGAGCTGCGCCGCCGCAACTTCATCCGGCCCGAGGCCTTTCCCTATGTCTCGGCGACCGGTGAAACCTATGACGTGGGCGATTTCGGAATGGTCCTGTCCCGCGCCGCCGAACAGACCGATGGTTTCGCCGCGCGCAAGGCCGCCGACGCCGAACGCGGCCTGATCCGGGGGCAGGGGCTTTGTTACTATATCGAAAGCATTCTGGGCGACCCTTCCGAAGGCGCAAAAATCGAATTCGGTCAGGATGGCACCGTGAACCTTTATGTTGGGACGCAATCGAACGGGCAGGGGCATGAGACGGTCTATGCCCAGTTCCTGTCGGACCAGACGGGAATTCCGGCCGACCGGATCCGTGTCGTACAGGGTGACAGCGACCGTCTGGCGCAGGGCGGCGGTACCGGCGGGTCGCGCTCGGTCACGGTACAAAGCGCGGCGACGCTGGTCACGATTGACCAGATGATTGCCGCATTCACGCCCTATCTGGCGGATAAAATGGGGGTCGAGGAAAGTAATGTGACCTTCGACCATGAAACCTTTCGCGCGCCGGGGTCGAACCTGACGCCCACGCTGATCGAAGCGGCCGAGATGGCCCGCGCGGATGCCCGCACCGACCTGCTGCAGCACGAGGCCCGCACGCGGCTTGAGGCGCGCAGCTATCCCAACGGCGCCCATGTTGCCGAGATCGTGATCGACCCGGAAACCGGCACGACGACGGTCGACCGCTATACGGTCGTCGATGATTTCGGCAATCTCATCAACCCCATGCTGGCCGAAGGGCAGGTGCATGGCGGGGTGGCTCAGGGTATCGGCCAGGCGCTGTGCGAGCACGTGGTGCATGATGGTGAGGGGCAGTTGCTCACGGCAACGTTCATGGATTACGCCTTGCCGCGCGCCGCTGACATACCCATGATTAGGTTTACCTCGGCGCCGGTTCCGTCGACCGCCAACCCCATGGGAATGAAAGGATGCGGCGAGGCAGGCACCGTTGGCGCATTGGCCGCGGTTGCAAATGCGGTGCAGGATGCGCTCTGGGATCATGGGGTGCGGCAGGCGGACATGCCGTTCACTCCGGTCAAGGTTTGGGAATTGTTGTCGAATGGTACTGTCGCGGTTCGGTAAAAAGATACTTGGATGGCTCGGCCGCCCCCTGCGGTCGGAGCATTCTGCCGAAACGCGCCACCGCGAACCCATCAGTCATGTCATCATCCTGGACGGAACGATGTCTACCCTGGAGCCCGGCTTCGAGACCCATGCTGGCCAAACCTTTCGGTTGTGCTGTGAAATGGGCAATCAGGTCTCGGTCTTCTATGAAGCGGGCGTGCAATGGGAGAGCTGGAAATCCACGCTGGATGTGATGATGGGGCGGGGGATCAACCGCCAGATCCGCAGGGCCTACGGCTACCTTGCCTCGCGGTACAAGCCCGGCGATCGGATCTACTTCATCGGCTATTCCCGCGGCGCTTATGGTGTACGCAGCCTTGCCGGCGTCATCGATATGATCGGGCTGTTGCGTGCCGAGCATGCCACCGAGCGCAACATCAAGCAGGCCTACCGACATTATGAGTGCAATCCGGGCGGGCAGGCCGCACAGGACTTTCGCCGGAACTTCTGCCACGAAGGCGTCGAAGTTGAGATGATCGGCGTCTGGGACACTGTAAAGGCATTGGGACTGCGCCTGCCATTACTGTGGCGCATGGCCGAAGAGCGGCATTCATTTCACAACCACCACCTTGGGCCGTCCGCCCGGCACGGGTATCATGCGCTGGCGCTGGATGAAACGCGAGAGGTCTTCACGCCAGTCCTTTGGGCGACCCCAGCGGATTTCCGCGGCCATTGCGAACAGGTCTGGTTCCGCGGCACGCATGGTGACGTCGGGGGGCAACTCAGCGGATTCGAGCCCGCGCGACCGCTGGCCAATATTTCGCTGGTGTGGATACTCGACAAGGCCGAGTTGCATGGTCTGCCGCTGCCTGAAGATTGGCGCACCCGCTTTCCCACTGATCCGCATGCGCCATCAGTCGGGACGTGGCGGGGTTGGGGCAAGATCTTCCTGCTACGCAAGCATCGCACCGTAGGTCAGGACCCGTCCGAACGCCTGCATGTCTCGGTTTCGCCCAGCGAACTGCCCAAATGGGTTCATTTGCCGGCAGGGCCGCATTCACATCCGGCGCAGTAACGGTCAGTCAAACATCGCCGGGCTGGGTGACTTGGCGTTCGCTTGAAACGCATCGTGGATGTCTTTTTCCAGATTGCGTGTCAGGGACAGGTCCGGCAACGCATCCGGGGCGAAAAACACCGCTTCACTGGTTTCGGTGCCCGGGGTCGGGGTGGCGGCATCCAGAGAGCTACACAGGAAGAACAGTTTGTAGAAGTCCCGTGGATCTGCCGGGTAGGGATGCTGTGCCTTGTGGCGTACGGAATAGAGTGTCTGCGCCGTGACACGCAGACCGGCTTCCTCCAAGACTTCGCGTTCGATGTTCTCCGCCGGAGAGCTGCCGATATCGGCAAAACCGCCAGGCATCGCCCACAACCCGTCGCTGCGTTCCCGTACCAGCAGGATACCGCCGTTGCGAATTACGGCGGCGCGGATGTCGATGCTGGGTGTTGCGTATCCGCCCGTATGGGCAGGCATCGTCATTTCGATCTGTGACAAAGGCACCCGACCCAGATCGGACAGCATCGCGCGGGCCATTCCGACGATCTCGTCATAGCGTTCGCGGTCGAACGGATCGGTGGTGAAATGCTGGCCGGTTTCGGCCAGCGCCAAAAGCCGTTTGGCCCGGGCCAGCCAGGTATCCTCCATCGCTGTCGGATCCTGGCGCATGGGCCTCAGCGACGCCGGTCGCGGCGCGAGCTCATGGGTTGGAAGGCGACGCCCACATGCGCCTCGCAATAGGGTTTGCCCGGCTCGGCCGGCAGACCGCAGAACCAGAAATCATCCGTGGCCGGATCGCCCACGGGCCATTTGCAGGTCTTCTCGGTCAGTTCCATCAGGGTCAGCTTCTTGGCCTTCTTCTCGACCTCGTTGACCTTGGCCAGCGCCTCGGGGCTAATCTCATTGGCCGAAGGCTGCGGCGGCAGCGGCTGGCCAGCCGGAATGATCTGGCGGCGCGGCGGCGTGGCCGGCTTTGCCTCGGCGGCCGGTGCGGCTGCTGCAGGGCGGGCCGGTTCTGTCTTGGGGGCGGGTTTGGGCTTGGCCTCGGCCTTGGGTGCGGGGGCCGGTTTTTCCTTGGGCTCGGCCTTGGCCGGAGCGGCGCCGGTGGTCCGGTTCGACAGGCCCAGGCGATGGACCTTGCCGATCACCGCATTGCGGGTGACCCCGCCCAGTTCCTTGGCGATCTGGCTGGCCGACTGGCCTTCGCCCCACATTTTCTTGAGCAGTTCTACGCGCTCGTCTGTCCAGGACATGGGTAGCCTTTCAAAAGCGGGAAAGCGGCCTCGGTCACGGGCCGCCTTCGGAATTCGTCTCAGCGCCCTATTCTAATCACTGCGGGCCGAGTTACAAGCGGTCATCGAATCAGATTGGGGGCAGGAATGCAGAATCTCGCGGATCAGGACATGCGCCGTTTCGGAGCGGTCAACTGGATGGGGCTGTGGACACTGGCCCAGCGCGAAACCCTGCGCTTTCTGGCGGTCTGGACGCAGACCCTGCTGGCGCCTCTGGTTACGGCGGGCCTGTTCCTGCTGATCTTCAACATCGCCGTCGGCCCAGGGCGACCGGATGTGATGGGCGTGCCCTTCCTGACATTCCTGGCGCCCGGGATCATGATGATGACGGTGATTCAGAACGCCTTTGCCAACACTTCGTCCTCGATGGTGATCTCGAAAGTGCAGGGCAACATCGTGGACACGCTGATGCCGCCGTTGTCCCCACTCGAGATCTTGCTGGGCTATCTGGCGGGCGGCATCGCACGGGGTGTGCTGATCGCGTTGATGCTGGCCGCTGCGCTGGCGCTTGGCTTGGGGCTGATGCCGCAGCATCCCGTGCTGGCCTTGGTTTTTGTCATTCTTGGGGGTGCGTTCATGGGCGCGCTGGGCCTGCTGGCAGGGGTTTTTGCCAACAAGTTCGATCAGATGGCCGCAATCACCAACTTCATCGTTACCCCGCTGGCGTTTCTGTCCGGCACCTTCTACTCGGTCGACGCGTTGCCGCCGTTGCTGAACAGGATCAGTCACGTGAACCCCGTTTTCTACCTGATCGACGGATTGCGATACGGCATGATCGGTGTGTCGGACAGCAACCCGATGTTGGGGATGGCCGTCTGTTTGCTGTCGACCCTGCTGATCTGCGCCGTCATCTGGCAAATGCTGCGGACCGGTTACCGTCTGAAGGCCTAGGCTGCTTCGGACAACGAACCGGGCTGCAGCGGTACGCGAGGGCGTCCCAGCCGCGGGTGCAGTCGTGCGGCCACGGACCAGGCTCCCAGCATTGCAAGCCCACCTGCCGCAAAAACACCAGCCACCGGTGTCGCCAGCAACACCAAGGCGGCAACGCCCGGTGTCAGAATTCCCGAAACATCGCGATAGCTGGAATAGATTGCAGACATCTCTGTCCGCTCGGACGGCTTCACCGCCATCAGGAATGGCAGACCGGCACAAATGTCCAGCACGATCAACCAGATTGACCCCATGACCAGTGCGACGACCGATGCCACCGGCCAGCCCGAGAGAAATGCAGCCAACAGAAAACATGTGGCGCAGGCGGCAAAGCCTGTTCGCACGGCGCTGCGCAGTGACCGGTTCTGGACCCAGCGCAGAATCAGGGGGGCAGCAAACAGCATGGCGTTCGTGGCGGACAAAAGCGTGCCGCCCAATTGCTCACCCAACCCGTTTTCGATGGCGAAAATCGGAAGGTAGACCACATAGATCCACCAGCCACAGGACCGGATCATGGCAAACAGATACCCGGCCACCAGCCGCGGTTGGGCAAAGAACCGTCGCAGAAATGACAGCGGATTCTTCGTCGCACCTCTGGCCTTGGTAATCAGTTTGCCGTTGCCCAGACGCATGGCCCAGAACATGATCAGCATCCCAGTGGCGGCGGCCGCGCTGATGACGAAAGGGGCAGGGGCCCATAATTCCATCAGCATCACGCCTGCCATCGGCCCCGCTGTCCAACCCAGCGCGCTGTAGAACATCCGGCTCGTTTCGCAGCGGCCGAGCTCGATCTTGCTGATGTAGTCCAAAACGTAGGCGTTGAAGCAGATGAAAGTCACCACCGCGGCCACGGTGTTCAGCGCAAGTGCGCCGATCACGGCCTTGGGGCTGCCGTCGATGGCCAGCAGAGCGCCGGTGATGAACATAACGCAGCCAGCGGTGTAAGCCCATCGCCGCGGGACATATCGGATCAGGAACGGCACCATCAGTCCGGCCAATAACGAAACGAGGCCGACCAGAAAGTAAACGAGCGAGACGGACCCGGCGTCGCCCATGGCGCGGTACATCACCAAGGGGAATACGGAAATCAGGATGCCGCGAACGACAGCCTCGAACCCGGCTAGTACTCCGAACTTGCGAACGGAGGGCGCGGGCGCATGACGGACCCATTCCGGGATTCGGCGTTCGTGCATCGGGCAATCTCTCTAACCAACCGCGTTCAGGGTGCGTCATGCGGTGTCGGTTTCATGAGAGTTTGCGACATCGGGGTCGCCTGCGGACAAGGCCGTAGAAAAAAATCCTAGCGGCGTCTGGCCCGGGCCTCGCGCCAGACAAGGATCAGCGCTCCGGTCAGAATGACCCCTGAGCCCAGCAGACTGACCCAATCCGGAACGACCCGGAACACCCCATAGTCATAAAGCGCTGCGAATATCAGCGTTGCATAGCTGATTGGCGCTACGAACGAGGCATCTGCCCGGGCCATTCCATTGACGAAGCAGGCCTGCGCGCAAGCCATCAGAAAACCAATGCCGGCCAAAGCCGCCCACTGAGCGGGCGATGGTGGCTGCCAGACGGTTGCGACCGCAATGCTGGCAATCGTCAAGCCCATGGCATTGTTGATGAGCAGGATCTGGATGGGGCTCTCGCGGCCGGACAGCTTTTTGATGAAGATCAGTTCCATCCCGATCACCGCCGCCGCCGCCAAGGCCAGCAGGGCCGCAGGTTGAAAGCTGTCGGGTGTGGGACGCAGCAGGATGATCGCCCCAGTCAAAGCGACCGCCGCAGCGAGCCAGCGCCAAGGCCCCACGGTCTCTTTCAGCAGAGGAATGGCCAGAACCATCGCGAAAACAGGGTTCAGAAACGATATCGCCGTGGCATCGGCTATTGGGATATAGGCGACCGACGCGAACATCAGAGTAATGCCAGTCCACCCGAAACTGGTGCGTCCGATATGCAGACCCCAATGCGGATGCCGGAGTTGGGGACGCAGAACGCCAACCGCTGCCACGATGACCACAAATGCGAACAGGAACCGGCCATGGCTGATCTGCATCGGGTGCAGGGGCGGGCCCAGTGTCTCGGTGCCCAGAGCTTTGGCCAGCAATGTCGTGCCCGCGATGAAAGCGCTGGCGCAGAAGATAAGCACGGCTGCCAGGGCAGGGTTGTGGGCTTGTGGTGAGAACATGGGCCATCGGTGCGCCAGCGTAAGAGAAATGACAAGCCCGAATTGCAAGGGGTCCGACCCGCGCCCGCAAAAAATCCATGGGCGGACGCATTTTGCCTTTCCACACTGGGCTTGCCCCGCTATACGGGCGCCCATGATCAAACTCGTGCATATCCTGCCGCTCCGACGTCGACGCATCATTGCGTAACCGGCCCGTTTGATCCTGTGCGCGCGAACCAAATCCGCGCATCTCTCACCAAATCTGTTGACGAACCCTGTCTCAGTGTTTCAGTCACTGGGTTCAAGTTTTCCAAAAAGGATGATCCGATGATCCCGTCCGTTCTGCCGACCTACAATCGTGCTCCGCTGACCTTCGTGAAGGGCGAGGGCGCCTGGCTGACCGAGGCGGACGGCCGACGTTTCCTTGATCTGGGCGCGGGTATCGCGGTGAATGCGCTGGGCCATGCACACCCGGCACTGGTCGGCGCCTTGACCGAACAGGCGCACGCGCTGTGGCATGTTTCGAACCTGTACCATATTCCGCAGCAGCAGGCGCTGGCCGACAAGCTGGTGGATCTGACCTTTGCCGACACGGTGTTCTTCACCAATTCCGGAACCGAGTCCTGCGAATTGGCGGTCAAGATGGCCCGCAAATACTTCTACGATCAGGGGCAACCCGAGCGGGTAGAGATCATCACGTTTGATGGGTCATTCCACGGGCGCTCATCGGCGGGCATCGCCGCTGCCGGGTCCGAGAAGATGACCAAGGGGTTCGGCCCGCTTCTACCCGGGTTCGTGCATGTCGCATTCGGCGATCTGGACGGTGTGACCAACGCGATCAGCGACAAGACCGCCGCGATCATGATCGAGCCGATCCAAGGCGAGGGCGGCATCCGCCCCGTCCCCGATGTCGAGCTCAAGGCTCTGCGCCAGATCTGCGACGACAACGGGCTGCTGCTGATCCTCGACGAGGTGCAGTGCGGCGTCGGCCGGACCGGGAAACTCTTCGCCCACGAATGGGCGGGCATTACGCCCGACATCATGATGGTGGCCAAGGGCATCGGCGGGGGCTTTCCTCTGGGTGCGGTGCTGGCCACCGAAGCGGCCGCCAGCGGCATGACCGCGGGCACCCATGGGTCGACCTATGGCGGCAACCCGCTGGGCTGCGCAGTGGGCTGCGCGGTCCTGGACCATGTGGCAACCCCGGCCTTCCTGGACGGCGTCAACCGCAAGGCGGGACTGCTGCGCCAAAAGCTCGAGGGCCTAGTCGCCGATCACCCCGACGTTTTCGAAGAGGTCCGCGGATCTGGCCTGATGCTGGGCCTGAAATGCAAGGCGCCCAACGCCGACGTGGTCGCGGCCGGTTATGACAACGAAGTCATCACAGTGCCCGCGGCCGACAACGTGATTCGCCTGCTGCCGCCGCTGACCCTGACCGAGGATGACATCGCCCAGGCCCAGATCCGTCTCGAGAAAGCCGCCCAGCAGGTTCAAGGCCAACTCGCCTCGGCCTGACGCCCCCTATTCCCGAATGCGCCGGAGGCTCTCCGGCAACCGACAGTGAAAAAAGTGAACCGACATGAACCATTTCCTTGATATCCACAAAACCGACGCCGCCGCGCTGCGGTCGATGATCGACCAGGCCGGCGCTATGAAGCAGGCCCGGTTGGGCCGTCCCAAGGCCGCACCCGACGATGAACAGCCGCTGGCCGGCCGCATGGTTGCGCTGATCTTCGAAAAACCCTCGACCCGGACCCGCGTTTCGTTCGATGTGGGCGTGCGCCAGATGGGCGGTCAGACCATGGTGCTGTCGGGCAAGGACATGCAGCTGGGCCATGGCGAAACCATCGCTGACACCGCCCGCGTGCTGTCGCGCTATGTCGACATGATCATGATCCGCACATTCGACGAAACCATCCTGACCGAGATGGCCGAATACTCGGACGTGCCGGTGATCAACGGCCTGACCGACCGCACCCATCCCTGCCAGATAATGGCCGACGTGCTGACCTACGAGGAACACCGCGGCCCCATCGCCGGAAAAAAGGTGGTCTGGACGGGTGACGGCAACAATGTCTGCGCCTCGTTCCTGCATGCGGCGGGTCAGTTCGGTTTTGACCTGACCTTTACCGGCCCCGCCCAGTTCGACCCCGAGGAAGAGTTCATGGGCTTCGCCCGCCAGAAGGGCTCGAAGATCGTGGTCGAACGCGACCCGTACAAGGCCGTCGACGGCGCTGATCTGGTTGTGGCCGACACCTGGGTTTCGATGCACGATTCCCAATCCGCGAAAGAGCGTCGGCACAACCTGCTGCGGCCCTATCAGGTCAACGCCGAACTGATGGCCCATGCCAAGCCCGACGCCCTGTTCATGCACTGCCTGCCCGCCCACCGCGAGGAGGAAGCGACCTCCGAAGTTATGGACGGGCCGAACTCGGTGATCTTTGACGAGGCCGAAAACCGCCTGCACGCACAGAAGGCGGTGATGCGTTGGTGTTTAGGGGTCTGACGCCCCCTCAGAAATTCAATGGGAGCCTCTGGTTCTCTTTCATTCTTGGAGGCTCCCATGCCGCACGTCGTTCTGGAATTTTCCGCCGGGCTTGAGCAATCGCACGATTTTCAAGCCATATGCGAAGAACTCTATACGGTCCTCGACGTGCATGAGGAATTTGACGCACCAACGCTGAAAATCCGCGCGATGTCGATCCCGTATTCCTTCATCGGGACCGAGCCGCAGACCTTCATCCATGCCTCACTGTTGCTGATGCAGGGACGGGATGAACGGACGCGAGCCGAGCTGAACGCGATCATTCTGGATGTTCTGGCCGCCGCTGCGCCGGCGGTCGGCAGCATCACCGTGCGGGATGTAGAGATGAACCGCGCCACTTATGCCAAGCGCCTGGCGACCTGACGTGCGCCCGTCGCCTAGCCCCGCGGTTTCACGTCCCAGACCTGCAATCTGATCAAGGCCCCGACGCAGGCGAACAATACAAGCCCACACAATGCGGCCTTGGTGACGGTTTCCATTGCGCCCTCGATCAGCAGGGCATGTACGACGGTGCCCAGAATGGTCACCAGCGCAAGACTGGCATGGGCCAAACGCCAAAGGCGGAACCGCCAAACCAGCCGGCTGCGCAGTGCGGCCAGTGCCACGGCGGCGAACGCTGCCCACATGGCCACCACGCCCCAGGCAGAAAAGGGGGTAGGGGACCGGAACAGCAGGGCATCCACCACATCCGGGGGGCTGGTGATCCACAGTCCGCCCACATGTAGGACAATCATGGCTGTCAGGGTGATCCCGACCCAGCGGTGCACTATACGGTTGTTCATCGCGGTCAGTCCCGGCAACACGCGCGCAGCCAGCAGCGGCTGTATCAGCAGCAATCCCAACCCGATGATCCCGGCGAAGCCTGCAGCGATATAGATCGGGCTGCGCCAGGCCAGATACGGGCTGAACCCCGCCACCACCACGGGCACCGCGATGGCCGCGATCAGCGCCAGCCAGACCGCAAGGACGCCCGGGCGCGGCACGTGGTTCAGACCGGTTGCAGAACGAAATGCGCGGCGAGGGTCTTGTCGCGCGCACTGGACATGATCGGCCGCAGGAAAACGGTCTCGAATTCGCCGCTGTCATAGGCCAGATGTCCGTGCGGCTGACCAAAGGCCGGCACGATCTGCGGCATCTCCAGCCGGAATTCTCCGTTCGCATCGGTCAGGGTGGCACCGTGGCTTTGCGGGTCGCGCTCGTGGCCTTCGGTTGTGTGCGCCCAGACCTGGATGCGCTGACCGGGCAGGGGCGCGCCGTCGCCGGCCCGCCGTACTGTGCCGGTCATCCAGAAGCCGCCGCCGCCGATCCGGTCGACGATCGGCGCGCCCGGGCGGTAGTTGTTCGATCCGCCGCGCATCGACGGGGTCGGCGCCAACCCACTGGCCCGCGCGGGCAGGATCAGCCCGCTGCCGGCCGTGGCCACCAGCGCGGTGCCGGTCACCAAAAGGGTTCTTCGGTTCAGTGAATCTCCGGGCATCGAAACCTCTCCTGTGCTGACCCGGCAGCTGTTCCAACCGCCACTGTGGAAGAATAGCACGATCGCGGTTCATTCCGAGCGTTCCGGGCAAAATCCGGCCGACCTGCGGACAAAAGCGCGTGAAACGTACCGGGGCCGCAAAAGTCTTTGACGCCTGCGCCATTCGGGTGCGATCCTTTTCCCTGCGTCACCAAGGGGGGAGCCGATGACAGATGCCAGCCTGCTGACCAAGGATGAAATCTCCGCCTTCCGCCGCGATGGTGCGGTGGTGCTGCGCCAGAAATTCAGCGCCGACTGGCTCGAGTTGCTGCGCGCGGGCATCGACGCCGATCTGCGGGCCCCGACCGAGAACTTCACCCGCCACACCAAGGACCCGGACGCGCCGGCCTATCTCGAGGACTACTGGGCCTGGAGCAAGATCCCCCAGTTCGAGGAATTCGTTCGCAACTCGCCCTGTGCGCCAATCGCTTCCGAATTGCTGGGCGCCGCGTCGATCAATCTGGTGATGGACAACTGGTTCCTGCGCGAGGCCGGATCGACCTCGCGCCCGCCATTCCATCAGGACCTGTCCTATTTCGATTTCGAAGGCTCGATGTGCGTGCTGTGGCTACCGCTTGAACCGGTCAGCAAGGACAACGGGATCGCCTTCGTGCGCGGCTCGCACCTGTGGGACAAGCTGTTCATGCGGGTGCGGTTCGCCGACGGGCACCCCAGCTATGAACCCACGCAGGTTGCAGGCCGCACCTATCACCCGCCACCGGACGTGAATGCCGACCCCGGCACCTATGACCTGCTGCAATGGGATATGGATCTGGGCGACTGCATCTATTTCGACATGCGCACGCTGCACGGGGGGCTGTCCTCGGTCACGCCCACGGAAACCGTGCGCCGCTTCACCCTGCGCATGACCGGGCCGGACGGGGTGATCCGGTATCGCGGCGATTGGGCCAAGGAGGAACGGGCGCAATTCGGGGCCGCCGGCTATGCCGAGGGCGACCGGATCGCCGGCCCGTTTTTCCCGCAGCTCTGGCCCCGTGCACAGGGCTGATCCGGGCCGCAGCCTTTCTGTGCGCAGATGCACTTTGTCCGCCGGTATTTTGCGCTAGATTGACAGGAGTGAACATCCCGCCGCACCGGATTGGAGGCCGACATGAGCTGGAACCCCACCCACAGCCCCGAATGCGTCACCGAAGGTGCGGCGCTGGAAACCCTGATCATCCCGCGCGCCCGCGATCTGGGCGGGTTCGAGGTGCGGCGCGCGCTGCCCTCGGTCAAGCGCCAGTTGGTGGGGCCCTTCATCTTCTTCGACCAGATGGGACCGGCCGAGTTCATCACCGATGGCGGCATCGACGTACGCCCGCATCCGCATATCGGGCTGGGCACGGTCACCTACCTGTACCAAGGCGAATTTGAACATCGCGACAGCCTCGGCACCCATCAGATGATCTATCCCGGTGAGGTCAACTGGATGGTCGCGGGCCGCGGCGTTACCCATTCCGAACGCACCAGCGCCGAAACCCGCGCCAAGCGGCACAGCCTGTTCGGTATCCAGACCTGGATTGCGCTGCCCGAAGCGCACGAAGACATGGCCCCCGATTTCGAACATCACAAGCAGACCGCACTGCCGCATATTCAGGATGCCGGTGTCAGCGCCCGGCTGATCCTCGGCTCGGCCTATGGGGAAACCAGTCCGGTCACGATGCTGTCGGAAACCTTCTATCTGGACGTGCAACTGGACCCCGGCACCGCCTTCCCGTTGCCCGACGATCACGAGGATCGGGGCGTCTACGTCACTCAGGGCTCGGTCGAGATCGCAGGTGACCGGTTTGAGGAAGGCCGCATGATGGTCTTCCGCCCGGGTGACCGCCTGTCGGTGACCGCCGGGCCGGCGGGTGCGCGGCTGATGCTGCTGGGCGGGGCCACCATGAATGAGGATCGGTATATCTGGTGGAACTTCGTCTCGTCTTCGAAGGACAAGATCGAAACCGCGATCCGCGAATGGAAATCCGCCGATTGGGCCAACGGCGCCTTCCACCTGCCGCCGGGGGACGAGGACGAGTTCATTCCGATCACCCCGGAGCTGGAACGCACCAAGCCCCGGCGCGCGCGCTGAACGCGACGTCAGCGCCCGCCCGGCTTGCCCACCCGCGCGATCCCGGCGATCCTTGGTGGCAAACGGGAAGGGGACGGCATGAAACTCGTGATCGCTGGCGCGGGCAGCATCGGATGCTATTGTGGGGGGGTACTGGCCGATGCCGGTCACGAGGTCACGCTGCTGGGCCGGGCGCGGGTGCTGGACCCGATGCGGCAGAACGTGCTGACCGTCACCGACTATTCCGGCATGCGCAAAACGATCCCCGCCGACCGTCTGACCCTGTCTGAAGATCCTGCCTGCCTGTCCAACGCCGATCTGGTCCTGGTCGCGGTGAAAACCGGCGCCACCGCCGAGATGGCCCGCCTGATCGCCGCGCACGCCCCGGCCGCGGCCCCGGTCATTTCGTGGCAGAACGGAATGGAAAACGCCCGCACTCTGCGTACCGCGCTGCCCGGGCGGGACGTGCGCGCCGGGATGGTGCCGTTCAACGTGGTGCCTGCCGGTCCGGCCACCTGGCATCGCGCGACATCCGGCGACATCGTGATCCAGTCCGGACCCGGCGCGCTGGCCCGCCGCCTGTCCTTGCCCGATCTGCCCGTCACCGAAACCGACGGGATCGAGGCGGTGCAATGGGGCAAGCTGGTCATCAACCTCAACAATGCGCTGAACGCGCTGTCGGGCCTGACCCTGCGCGACCAGCTTTTGAACCGCGACTGGCGCCGTCTGATGGCCGATCAGATGGCCGAGGCGCTGGCGGTTCTGGCCGCCTCCGGACGCCCCGTGGCCTCGACCACGCCGCTGCCGGCCTGGATGACGCCGCATATCCTGCGCCTGCCCACGCCGCTGTTTTCGCGCATCGCGGCGCGGATGCTGACGATTGACCCCGCCGCGCGGACCTCGATGGCCTATGATCTGGATGCCGGCCGCCCGACCGAAATCGACAGCCTGCAGGGCGAGATCATCCGTCTGGGCCGCGAAACCGGCACACCGACCCCTATCTGCGACCGGGTGGCAGCGCTGATCACGCAGGGCGAGACGGGTCCGCTGTCTCCTGATCAGATCCGCGCAGGGCTGCACGGTCCCGGCGGTTAGATCCGCAACAGCAGCTTTTTCAGCTCTGGTTCGTGGACGCGTTCAGACGCCTCTTGCGGCGAGACCCACTCGCGGGTGCGTTCGTGAATTTCGGGAAACTCATCGGCCAGGTCGGTCACCCGCAGCCGATAGACCGTGGTGCAGACCGGATCGATCGCGCCGCTTTTGCGGACCTTGCCGTAGCAGTAGCTGCCGACCGGCTCTGGATCGACCTCGGCTTTGCGCACGCCGGCCTCTTCCCAAGCCTCCTGCGCTGCCGCCTCGGCCCCGTTCAGCCCGTCAATCGGCCAGCCCTTGGGGATGATCCACCGCCCGGTGTCACGGCTGGTAACCAGCAGCACCTGCGTATCGGGGCCATCGCCACGGGTACACAGAGCCGCGAACTGCACGAGGCGCGGACGCTGAAATAGGGGTTTCAGAACCCCCTCCCAGAATTTGTGCAGCCATGTCATTGCGGGTGCCTGCCGTTTTTTGTTGTTCTGCCTTCCAGACGGCGAGAGATATCAATCTGACAGACGGTATTCAAGCACCCCTGCGTTTGGCCCGCAGGGTCGGGTCGGCCTGGGTCGGGTCCTCGGGCCAGGGGTGCTTGGGATATTGCGCGCGCATGTCCTTGCGCACATCGGCATAGGACCCGGCCCAGAACCCCGGCAGGTCGCGGGTGATCTGGATCGGGCGTTGCGCGGGGGACAGAAGGGTGATCTTCAGCGGCTCGCCGCCCACCATCGGGTGCCGCGTGACCCCGAACATCTCCTGAAGGCGAACGGCGATTTCGGGCACCGCCTTGCCATAGTCGATCGGGACTTTGCGCCCCAGCGGCGTGACGAAGGCCGGGGGCGCGCGGCGGTCCAGTTCCTGCATCTGGTCCCAACTCAGCCGCGCCTGAAGGGCGGGCAGCAGGTCGAACCGCTTCCAATCCTCGGCACTGCGCACGCCCGTCAGCATCGGCAGCAGCCAATCCTCAAGCGTGTCCATCAGCCCGCTGTCCGAGAAATCAGGCAGGTCGACGCCCGCCGCCCGCACCAGCTCGACCCGCGCTGCCAGTCGCGCCGCTTTGCCCTCCAGCCGCAAGCCCAGATCGCGCACGCCGTCCAGCATCGCGCGGGCCACGGACTCGTCGGGCACGTCCTTCCAGATGCGGTCATCCAGCACCAGCGCACCGAACCGTTCCTGCCGCCGGGCCACCACCCGGCGGTCCCGTTTCGACCAGGCGCAGGTCTCAACCCATTCGATCTGGTCGGCGAACAGCGCGCGGATCTCGGCCTCGGTGATCTGCGCGGCCATGCGCAGCCGGGCCTCGCGCGGGTTGCCGTAAGTATCGATGGCCACCAGATACGGCGCCGCGGCCAGCGGATCGCCGGGGTCCATCACCACACCCTTGCCGCCCGACAGCACATAGCGCGGCGCGTCGCCCTTGCGCCGCTGGCCGACCCGGTCGGGATAGGCCAGCGCGGCCATCGCCGCCGGGCTCAGCGGGTCGCCTTCGGTCTTGATCTGGCCGCGCAGCCGTTTCGCCTCAGACCGGATTCGGTCCAGAACACCGGGATTAGCGGGCCAGACCCGGTTGCGCTGATAAGTGCGCGGATCGCGCAGCGCCTCGAGCCGCAGCGACAGGTCAACCGGCGCGCCCTTCAGCGGGTCGCGCTCGGCCATCAGCGCGGCAAGCGGGGCGGCCTGCGCGCCTGCCGTGACCAGCATGTGCCCCAGCCGCGGATGCAGCGGCAGACCAGCCAGTGTGCAGCCATGTTCGGTGATCCGGCCCTTGCCGTCCAGCGCGCCCAGCATCCGCAGCAGCGCGCGCGCCTCGGCCAGCGCCCCCTCGGGCGGCGGTGTCAGAAAGGCCAGATCCTGTGGCTCGGCCCCCCACAGGGCCAGTTCCAGCGCAAGTCCGGTCAGGTCGGCGGCCTCGATCTCGGCGGGTGGAAAGGCGGGTAGGGCGCCTTCCTCACCCTTCGACCACAGGCGATAGCATAGCCCTTCGGCCACGCGGCCCGCGCGGCCCGCGCGCTGGGTCGCCTCGGCGCGGGTGACGCGCTCGGTCACCAGCCGCGACATGCCCGAGCCCGGATCGAACCGCGCGCGGCGGGCCTGACCCATGTCCACCACCACCCGGATGTCCGGAATGGTCAGCGAGGTCTCGGCGATCGAGGTGGCCAGCACCACCTTGCGCCCGGCCTCGGCCGGCGCAAGGGCGGCGCGCTGGGCGGCGAAGGGCAGGGCGCCGAACAGCGGCCGGATCGCGCAATCGCCGGGCAGCCGGCCGGCCAGCGCGGCCTCGGCCCGGCGGATCTCGCCCTCGCCCGGCAGGAACACCAGAATGCCGCCGCCGGTGGCGCGGGTCTCGCGCTCGGCCTGAACCACCAGGTCGACCAACGCGTCCAGCCGCCGCGCCTGCGGGCCCAGCGGGCGGTCCAGCCAGCGGGTCTGAACCGGAAAACTGCGCCCCTCGGATGTCACCAGCGGCGCGTCCATCAACCGGGCCACCGGATTGGCATCCAGCGTGGCCGACATCGCCAGCAGGATCAGGTCGTCGCGCAGCGCACCGGCGACCTCAAGGCACAGGGCCAGCCCCAGATCGGCGTTCAAAGAGCGTTCGTGGAATTCGTCGAAGATCACCGCACCCACACCGGGCAGGTCGGGTTCGGATTGCAGCATCCGGGTCAGGATGCCTTCGGTCACCACCTCGATCTGGGTGGCTTTCGACACTTTCGCCTCGCCCCGCACGCGATAGCCGACGGTCTCGCCCGCACGTTCGCCCAGTGTCTCGGCCATGCGTTCGGCAGCGGCGCGGGCAGCCAGCCGCCGCGGTTCCAGCATCACGATCCGCCCGTCGCACAGGCCGGCGTCGCGCATAGCCAGCGGCACGCGCGTGGTCTTGCCGGCGCCGGGCGGAGCCTGCAGCACGGCGCGGCCGCGCGCGCGCAGCGCGGCGATCAGGTCGGGCAGGGCATCGTCGATCGGTAGACGGGTCATGCCGCCTTATCGCCAAAGCTCCGGCCAAGGTCCAGAACGCCTGCGTCAAATCCCGCGCGTAGCGGTACTGGACAAACCCGGCCCATCCCCGTCATCTAGGGCAGATTTCGACGAAGGACCCCGCCCATGACCACAGCCGAGCTTGCCGCCAGGATCCTCAAGGGCGACCGCCGGGCGTTGGCCCGCGCGATCACCCTTGTCGAAAGCACCCGCGCCGATCACCGCGCCCAGACGGCACAGCTGCTCGACGCGCTGTCAGGCGCCGGGCGGCAGGCTCTGCGCATCGGCCTGTCGGGAACGCCGGGGGTGGGCAAATCAACCTTCATCGAGAGTTTCGGCATGATGCTGATCGGGCAGGGGCTGCGGGTGGCGGTTCTTGCGGTCGATCCCAGCTCGGCCCGGTCGGGCGGCTCGATCCTGGGCGACAAGACCCGGATGGAACGCCTCAGCCGCGAGCCGAACGCCTTCATCCGCCCCTCGCCCAGCCAGAGCCATCTGGGCGGCGTCGCCCGCCGTACGCGCGAGGCCATCGCCCTGTGCGAGGCGGCCGAGTTCGACGTGGTTCTGATCGAAACGGTGGGCGTGGGCCAGTCGGAGACCGTGGTATCGGAAATGTCCGACCTGTTCCTGCTGCTGCTGGCGCCGGCCGGCGGCGACGAGCTGCAGGGCGTCAAGCGCGGCATCATGGAGATGGCCGACATGATCCTTGTGAACAAGGCCGACGGTGACCTGATAGCCACCGCCACCCGCACCTGCGCCGACTACGCCGGGGCGCTGCGCCTGCTGCGCAAACGCCCGCAGGACCCCGAGGGCTTTCCCAAGGCGATGACAGTCTCGGCGGTCGAGGAACACGGCCTGGACCAGGCCTGGGCCGAGATGCAGGCCCTGGCCGATTGGCGCAAAAAGAACGGCCATTGGGAGGCCAACCGCGCCGAACAGGCCCGCTACTGGTTCGACCAGGAGGTGCGCCACGCGCTGCTCGCCAAGCTGGAGACCCCGCTGGCCCGGTCCGAGATGGACCGGCTGGGCGCCGAGGTCGGGGCGGGGCGGCTTAGCCCCTCGGTGGCGGCCGAGCGGATGCTGAGGACTCTTGCATCCGGGTAACACCATTGCCCGCGCGGACAGGAAAACTTGGCGCAACGCCCAAGAGTTCTGTAGCCTGAGTGCAGGTGAAATCCTTGCTTGTGGCGCCCAGCACATAGAAAAACCGGGGCACAGCTGGCTGGCCGTGACCAAGCGGAGAAACAGGACCCGCCTCTTATGCCCGATATCTTTGGGACAAACGGCGACGACGATATCGATGTCACCAATGACAACGGTACGCTGAACGGCACCCCTCAGGGTACGCCGATCGATGATATCCGCGCGCGCGGCGGGAACGACATTATCACTGTCACCAACAGTACCATCTCTGGCAGTGTCCGTGGAAATGCTGGTATCGATACGATCACGGTGATCGGCAGCACGATCGGCGGTCAGGTAAGGGCCGGATCAGACGACGACACGGTCACGCTGCAAGGCTCGGTCATTGGCAATATCCGCCTGGGCGGCGGAAATGATGTTCTGAACTTCCGTGGCACCAGCGTGTCCGGCGATGTGCGCGGTGGAAGTGGTACCGACACGCTGAATCTGCCTGCAGGAACTGTGGTTAACGACAGCTCATTCGGGACATTCACCGTGTCCGCCGGCACCAGCTATTCGTTGACCAGCGGCAGTTTCACCCTGCCGTCGGGCATCACGGTCACCTATTCCGCATTTGAAAACGGATCCGGCGTTCCGTGTTTTACCGCTGGCACGAACGTTCTGACTGCCCGCGGTCCGGTACAGGTGCAAGACCTGCGCACCGGTGACCTGATCTGTACGGCCGAGAATGGCAACCAATCCATCCGCTGGATCGGTCGGCGCAGGTTTGACGCGATTGATCTGAGGGCCAACCCGAAACTGCGCCCCGTCCGTATTTGCGCCGGGGCTTTGGGGGCAGGGCTGCCCACGCGGGACCTGTTGGTTTCCCGCCAGCACCGTATGATGGTCGGTTCTCGCATCGCGCAACGCATGTTCGGCCAGTATCAAGTTCTGATTCCCGCGATCAAGCTGACGGCGCTGCCGGGGATCTTTGTAGATTGCACTGTCGACAGCATCGAGTACTTCCATCTGCTGTTCGATCGGCACGAGATCCTGTTTGCCGAATCCGCGCCGACCGAAAGCCTGTATACCGGCCCTGAGGCGCTGAAATCTCTGGGACCCGCGGCAAGGACTGAAATCCTTGCGATTTTTCCGGAACTGGCTGATGAGAACCACGAATCCGAACCCGCAAGGTTGATCCCGATAAACCAACAGCAGACCCGTCTGATTGCTCGTCACCTAAAAAATCACAGGCCTTTGCTTGTTGATGCCTGAGCCGTTTCAGGACCATTAATTGGCCCGGAAAGATTTCGCAGCTGCTGTCTTGACCCTTCCGGCGATTCCCACTAAACGCATCCAACCAGTTTTCGGGCGCGACTTCGGGTTGTGCCCCTTGTGATTTGGCTGCGGATTTATGCCCGGCCTCCAGAAACAAAGGAAGAAACCATGTCGCGCCGTTGCGAACTGACCGGAAAAGGCCCGATGACTGGCAACAATGTCAGCCACGCCAAAAACAGAACTCGTCGTCGTTTTCTGCCCAACCTGAACGACGTGACCCTGCAGTCGGAAACTCTGGGTCGTGGCGTCAAGCTGCGCATCTCGGCCGCCGCGCTGCGCTCGGTCGATCACCGTGGTGGTCTGGACGCGTTCTTGGCGAAAGCCAAGGACGAAGAGCTGTCCGCCAACGCGCTGAAAGTGAAAAAGGAAATCGCCAAGGCGCAAGCCTCGGCCTGATTTTCCCAAAGACTGTTTCGTGGCCCCTGTACCCGTTGGTGCAGGGGCTTTTCGTTTGTTTGTGGGTCCTCAACCTGTCTCAAGCCTGTATTTCAGGAACCGCGCGCCGGAATAGGTCACCGGACCGACACAATGCGCGCCGATACGCCGTAGCGCAGAGAGATTGCGACGGGACGGTGGAAGCAGAAAAGTGACATAAGGAATGCGTTCATCGGCTCGGGCGAATGCGATGGCCTTGCGGGTGATGCGCGTGCCCAGACCGAATGCGTCCGCCGTCAGGACCAGACCGAAATCCCATTCACTGCCTTCACGCTGGAAGCCGCCCCAGCCGACATAGCAACCGCCGGACGTGATCGCCCAGTGCCCAAGCCCGTCGCGTTCCCAACAGGCCTCTTTTGCGCCTATGAACGCCCGCGCCATTGCGATGTCCCAGGACCCCGTCAGCAAAGGCAGATGCCGAGCAACGCGGGGATCAGACATGTGCCGTGCGATTTCAGTCGGCTCAATCTGTGGCAGCCTGAGGAACTGAATTTCTGTGTGCGCTTTGAGTGGCATGACCGCGATCTACGCTTGAATTTCCGCCCAATCCAGACCATCCGGATCACTTTGCCGTTGGGCTGGTGCCGTGCGCGGTCTCGGTGCGGAAGGCAGAGGGACGCGACTACGTGACATTGTTCACATACAGGGTTTTGAATCTGTTTTATGTATGCGGTTATTCTATGGCGGAGTGTGGTAATGTCTGCGAATACTTCAATTATTATTTCCTTCCTTTCGACTCTTCTGGTCGGCTCATTTTCCAGCTGTGCGCGAATGCAGCGGCGGGTGAACCGGCTGCATACCGGTCTCAACACTGGTTCGGATGATCGCGGAAATCTTTGAAGGTCACGATCAAAGCAAATTCAGGGGTCGGCCAGTCAGGCCGGCCCTTTTTTCTTGGTTCGCGCCAAACTGTCTCAGCGTTCACGAAGGCACTTGAAGTCCGTTTTCGATCGGGCCTAAACCTTTGCCAAGATGACCCGATCCTATCGCCTCGTGTTGCCGTTGCTGCTGTCGCTGATGCTGGTTCTGACAGGCCAGGGTTTTGCGGCGTCACGGGGATTGAATGCAGCGGTCGGTCAAATGGTGCTTTGCACCGGGAACGGTCCTGTGGTCGTCTATATGGACGAGCACGGCCAGCCCACCAAACCACCTCATTTCTGTCCCGACTATGCGCTCAACTTGCTAGGTGCGGTTCTGGATGCCCCGCCGCCGGTACCGAAAGGGCCCGAGCGGGCAAAGTCTGACATACCGTTGCGTTCCGACAGCCTAGTTGCGGCTCCTATCCCGCAGCGACCGGCGCGCGCGCCGCCGGCCTCTGTCTGAGACCCTTCGCAACACAATCAGACAGTCAAAAAGGAGAGGCGAGATGCCCTTCAAAACACTCCTGCCCGCTATTTTCGTCGCTGCAATCATGTCCACCGCCGCCCATGCGGAAAGTGTGATCTCGGTCGAGGATGCCTACGCCCGATCCTCTGGGGCCAATGCCAAGGCTGGTGCGGCCTTCATGATGATCCGCAATTCAGGCGACAGCGATGATCAACTCGTTGCTGTCAAATCAGATATCGCTGCACGGGTCGAGCTGCATACGCACAAGATCGACGACAACGGCGTGGCCAAGATGATGGAAGTCGAGGAGGGTTTTGCGATCCCCGCCGGCGAGGCGCATATGCTGCAGCGGGGCGGAGACCATGTGATGTTCATGGGGCTCAAGCAGCCGTTTGAGCAGGGCGCAACCATACCCGTCACTTTGGTTTTTGAGCAGGCCGGTGAGGTCGTTGTCGAGATTCCCGTGGACCTTGAGCGGAAAGACGGCCACGGGCATATGAAGCACTCGAACTGACGGCACGCCTGTCTTCGGGCCGCGATGCGGCCGTCATCCATGCGTCAGGCCGGGTCATGCCCCGGCCTGTTCGCGTTTCGCCTGCCGATCAGCGTTGTTCTTCACTTGTTGACCACGCGCATCGAAACTCGTTCTCCGGCCCGTTTGAAGCGTGCGGCCATGAACAGCATGACGCCAGCAAAGGCCAACGCGGAGAACGCGATTGCCCAGCCCAGTGCGACGACGCCGCTTCCGGGCCAGAAGATCAGCACCAGCCCGATGATAAGGGCCACGATGCCCGAGTTCCGAACGGTCGCGCGTTCTGGGTCCAGCTGATGCATCTGGCCCAGCGAAATCAACGACCCGATCCCGATGATCAGCGCCCAGGCGCCCAGTAGGAAGAACGTCAGACGTGCTGTGCCTTCCGGCCAGATCAAAAGGACCAGCCCAATCAAGACCGCCCCGATACCCGCGCCTCCGATCAGTCCGCGCCGCCCGAAGCCAAGCAGGGTCAGGCCGCCATCGAGGATCAGCAGCACTCCTACCAGCCGCAGCAACAGAGCGATGCTGCCGATTGGCCAGAACAGCGCGGCAATGCCAACGGCCCCCGCAAGCAATCCTCGCAGTAGGAACGTCCACCACAGATCCGCGAGGGTGTCGCCCAGCGCTTCGCGGCTGTCGATGCCTTCGTCGTCAACGATTTCGCCACGGGGGGCTTCAGGCTCGGTCATCTGTTTCTCCTGGTTCAGGTTCCTTCAGCTTAGACCAGCGGGATGACCCGAGTCACCTGCGGCCCAGCAAGTCATCGACCCAGCGTGGCACGATCTGGGTGGCGGGGCCAAGCAGCGTCTGATCGAAGCTGGATGCACCAACCGAAGGCTTGAGGTTCAATTCGACCGTCTGTGCGCCCGCAGCTATGGCTTCGTGCACGAAGGCCGCAGCCGGGTAGACCTGGCCAGAGGTTCCGATGGCGGCGAATATCCCGGCCTGTGCCAGATGGTCGTAAATCTGATCCATGTGGTAAGGCATTTCGCCGAACCAAACGATGTCGGGTCGGGCGGTTGCCGCGCGGCAGGCGGGGCACGGTTCGCCCACGGACATTTCCGCTGGCGCCGTCCAGCGATGCCCGCAGGAGGCGCACAGCGCGCCGGACAGTATGCCGTGCATGTGGATAACCCCGGTCGCACCTCCGGCTTCGTGCAGGCTGTCCACGTTCTGCGTTACGATCACCACTTCTCCCGGCCAGTCGCGCTGAAGCCGGGCAAGTGCTGTGTGGGCTGCATTTGGGTCGGCACCACCCGCCTGCATCCGGCGCGCGTTGTAGAAGCCATGAACAAGGGCAGGGTTTCGGGCAAAACCTTCGGGTGTCGCCACGTCCTCGATCCGGTGCTGGGCCCACAATCCGCCTTCATCGCGAAAGGTGCCCAATCCGCTTTCCGCCGAAATCCCGGCTCCGGTCAAAATCACGATCTTTTCCATTCGCCCTCCACACGCTAAACCCGAGCCATGTCACAGCGTATCCTGTTTGTTTGTCTCGGCAACATCTGCCGTTCCCCTGCTGCCGAAGGCGTTTTTCGTGTCAGGGTGCCCCATCATTCTTGCGACAGTGCCGGAACGTCCGATTGGCATGTCGGGGATCCACCCTATGCGCCGATGCAACACGCGGCTCGCAACCGAGGGCTGGAACTGAGCGATCTGCGCGCGCGCCAGTTTGCGGTGTCTGATTTCGACAGGTTTGACCTGATCATCGGTATGGACAGCGAAAATCTCGCCAAGATCGAGGCTTTGCGCCCGACCGGCAATCATACACCCGTGCACTTGTTGACCGAATTTGCGCCTCAAACCGGCGCCGATCATGTGCCCGACCCCTACTATACCCGCGATTTCGACGGGGCGCTGGACCTCATCGAAGCCGCCGTGGACGGGTTGGTGGCATATCTGGACGGCTAGCCGCCGATCACCTTCAACTGACCGGACAACCAGGGCAGGCGGGAAAGCGCTGGTTCGATCATCTGGCTTTGCATCAAACGGCGCGTCATGCCCGCGACTTCGCGCGGAACCTGATCTGACCAGTCAGACCGAGTGAAGAGGGAAATAGTGCGCGAGAACTCTCCGAACGGAGCCGGATAGACATCCATGCCTTCGTGGAAACGGGCCGCCCGCATATATCCCAACGGCGTGGTGATCGCCCAGCCAAGGCCACGCGCCACCATCGCCATCAGTGCCAAGTGCGACCCGATCTCGAACCGCTCTTCGAACTGAAGCTGTTGCCGCGCCAGGTGGCTTTCGATTTGCCGGCTGATCAACTGTTCTCGCGCATAGCGCAGAAAGGGCAGGGCCTGCAAAGCGGCCTCTACGCCCCCGTTGGTCACACCGCCCTTCGGCGCGACCAGAATGAAAGGATCCTGTACCAAAGGGTACTCCACCACGCCTTCCAGCACCTCGCCGCTATGGGCCGAGACCGCCAAATGCAGGCGTTGCGAAGCCAGCGCCTCGAAAATTTCGAGGCTGGGGAGGGTTATGAGTTTGAACTTGGAACGGGTCAGGCTGTCGGCCAGCAACGTGGCAAGGCGCGGGGTCAGGTCATTGTCGAAATCGTCGATCAGGCCGATCGAAAGAGTGCTCAGGTGACCCAGGTCCATGACGGACAGCTCGCTTTGGGCGATCTGCAACTCGGCTAGTACGGATTCGGCCCGCGCCAGAAAGCTGCGCCCGGCTTGGGTCAGGCGCATGGGTCTGCGCCCGTGATCCACCAGGTCCGTGCCCAGAGCATTCTCGAGATTGCGCAACTGCTGGCTGACCGATGGCTGGCTGAGTCCGGTAATCTCGGCAGCCTGTGCCACCGAACCGGTCCGCGCCAAGGCCTCGAACACTTCGAGACCGCGCAGGGTCAACCCTTTCGTCACCATATGATTTCCCTTTCACTGCGCCATTACTGCGGCGCAGGGCGGGTCAGGTCAAGGATCGCGGTCAGCGTCAGCTGCAGATCGCCTGCGCCATGCGGCCAAAGTTCTGATACCGCTCCCACAGCGCGTCATCGCGAGCGGATTTCGACATCTTCAGCTCTTGGGCCTGATGCGGGTCGGTGAACCACTTGGCCACGGTTTTCTGATCTTTGTTGGTCAAAGCCTGATCGGCCACCCGCTGGATGCACCTGCACCTGTCACGTGTCGCAGCCGAGCGGTCGGACGCCAAACATGCACGTTTGATCTGCGCCGCTTCGGTCATGGCCGGGGCCAAAGTGGTCAGCGACGTGGCGCATAGCGCGATTATGAGGAACTGTTTCATGCTCATGCCTCGTTTTGCCTGCCCGGAGGAGTCTTGTGTCCCTCTCGGCTTGCGGCGCAGTATCGTCCAAGTTTTCCTACCGTTCAACAATTTGCTTTCAGAAACTCCCTACCTGAGTCGAAAGTGCCGCGGTTGGCACTATGGTCGGCCGTGGCATGCCCTTCGCACCCCGTTTTGGGCGGTGTAACGCGGCCGAGTTCGTTCTGTGCACGGCCGCCTCGACACAGCTGAGGCCCTGGAACGAAGCCAACCGCAGCGTCGTGGCTTCATCGCGCTGAAATATGGGGTGTTCGCCGTGCTGTCTCACCTTGACCAGCGCCCGATTTCGAACCATATCCCGACGCTATGACAGACCTCGCTCATATCCGCAATTTCTCCATCGTCGCGCATATCGACCATGGCAAATCCACCCTTGCCGACCGGCTCATCCAGGAGACCGGGACTGTGCAGGATCGCGACATGAAGGAACAGCTGCTCGACAGCATGGATATCGAGCGCGAGCGCGGCATCACCATCAAGGCCAACACGGTCCGCATCGACTATACCGCCGACAATGGCGAAAAGTACGTGCTGAACCTGATCGACACTCCCGGCCACGTGGACTTCGCCTATGAAGTCTCACGGTCCATGCGCGCGGTCGAAGGCTCGCTGCTGGTGGTGGACTCGACGCAAGGGGTCGAGGCGCAGACGCTGGCCAACGTGTATCAGGCCATCGACGCCGACCACGAGATCGTGCCGGTGCTGAACAAGATCGACCTTCCGGCCTCGGACTGCGACCGCGTTGCCGAGCAGATCGAGGACGTGATCGGCATCGACGCCACCGACGCTATCCGCGTCTCGGCCAAGACGGGACAAGGGATCCATGAGACGCTCGAGGCGATCGTGAACCATCTGCCCGCGCCCAAGGGCGAGCGCGACGCGCCGCTCAAGGCGATGCTGGTGGACAGCTGGTACGACGCCTATCTGGGTGTGATCGTTCTGGTCCGCATCATGGACGGCGTTCTGAAAAAGGGCATGCGGGTCAAGTTCATGTCGAACGGCACCCTGCACCATGTCGACCGCGTCGGCGTGTTCCGCCCCGAGATGCAGATGGTCGACCAACTCGGCCCGGGTGAGATCGGCTTCCTCACCGCCTCGATCAAGCAGGTGCGCGACACCCGTGTGGGCGACACCATCACCAATGACCGCAACGGTGCCGAAACCGCTCTGCCGGGCTTCAAACCCGCGCAGCCGGTGGTTTTCTGCGGCCTGTTCCCCGTGGACAGCGCCGAATTCGAAGACCTGCGCGACGCGATCGAGAAACTGGCCCTGAACGACGCCAGCTTCTCCTACGAGATGGAAACCTCGGCCGCGCTGGGCTTTGGCTTCCGCTGCGGCTTCCTTGGGCTGCTGCACCTCGAGGTCATCCGCGACCGCATCGAACGCGAATACGATATCGAGCTCATCACCACCGCGCCGTCGGTGATCTATCACGTCTACATGAAAGACGGCGATATGATCGAGCTGCACAACCCCGCCGACATGCCCGACATGTCCAAGGTCGACCACCTGGAAGAACCGCGCATCAAGGCCACCATCCTTGTGCCCGACGAATACCTGGGCGACGTGCTGAAACTCTGCCAGGACCGCCGCGGCATCCAGATGGACCTGACCTATGCGGGCAGCCGCGCGATGGTCGTCTATGACCTGCCGCTGAACGAGGTCGTCTTCGACTTCTACGACCGCCTGAAATCGGTGACCAAGGGCTATGCCAGCTTCGACTACCAGATGACCGGCTACCGCGAGGACAGCCTGGTCAAGATGTCGATCCTGGTGAATGACGAGCCCGTGGACGCGCTGTCGGTCATGGTCCACCGCGACCGCGCCGAGACCCGCGGCCGCGCCATGTGCGAAAAGCTGAAAGAGTTGATCCCGCGCCACATGTTCAAGATCCCGATCCAGGCGGCCATCGGCGGCAAGGTCATCGCGCGCGAGACCCTCTCGGCCCTCCGCAAGGACGTGACCGCGAAATGTTACGGCGGCGACGCCACGCGGAAACGGAAACTGCTGGAAAAGCAGAAGGCCGGCAAGAAGAAGATGCGCCAGTTCGGGAAGGTGGATATCCCGCAGGAAGCGTTTATTTCGGCGTTGAAGATGGATTCTTGATCCAGCCATGTGCATGGCCACACCGCGAGGCTGCTATTGACCCGAAATCTACTGTATCAAGCTGGCACGGTTGAAGGAAAATCCCGATTTAAACCGTAGGTTCAATATGGCAGAAATTGTCTATGTGCTGACAAACCCGTCAATGCCAGGTTTGGTGAAAATTGGCCTGACTCGAAGAGACGACCCGATTTCGCGAATGGCAGAACTGTTCTCTACTGGTGTCCCGGAACCTTTTCAATGTGAGGCGGCATGGGAGGTCGGGCACGCGATCGAAATCGAATCCAAGATGCATGCCAAATTTTCGAGTGTTCGCGTAAATCCATCAAGAGAGTTTTTCAAAATTTCGGCAGAAAAAGCGATTGAGGTTCTGAGATCTTTTGGCCTGCGCGACATAACGCATGAGGTACAGAAGAAGCTTGAATTGGCAAACGAGGCCGCATTTCGGCGCCCAGTCCAAAATTGGTTGGAAATGGGGTACTCTGTCGGCGACAAGTTTTTCGCTGGTGAAACCGGCGAGTTTGTCACCATTGTTGACGGCAGAACGGTCAGCTACCGCGGTGAATTAATGTCTCTAAGCCAAGCACGAATTATTATTCGTCGGCGTTTTCCTGAGCTGCCTGCCTCAGGCGCTTTTCACAAAGACGGAGAGTTGATTCAGGCTCGCTATGACCGGACCTACGGACCACCCTCACAATCCTATTACCCAACGGAATAACTTGTTGCCCTAATGGTGTTGTTTACGACCGGCGGCGCCGTCGGCCTGCTTTAACCTAGGTTCAAGTCTCCGGCATGACCCATACTTGTCAAACCGAAGGTTTGCCTCCGGCAAAACGGACGGCACGTAACGGCCCAGGACTTCGCCCGTTCGGCATTGAAACGGCCCACCGGCCAGTTTCCAAAACGTGCCTCGCCTCATAAAGTGACCCACTTCACAGCCCCACCAACCCGCACCTGCTAAGTTTGACCCAACGGAAACCAATGGCGGAGGCCCCATGTCCATGATCCCCATCATCGCGCTTGGATCGGCGGGTCTCTATTCCGTGGCCATGATCTCGATGAAGTTCTGGTGGAAACTTCCCGGCCCCGGGCTGGGGCTGCTGATCGTCGCCACTTTGCTGGCTGCCGCCACGCTGGAACTCGCCGCGCTGCGCGACGAACGGCTGGGCATCATCTATACCGGCATTCTGGGGGCCGAGGTCGTGCTGATCGCCATCGCCTCTTTCTTTCTGTTCGGCGAGTCCTTTTCCTACCGCGAGGGGCTGGGCATCGCCCTTGTCATCGCGGGCACCGCGCTGGCCTGGGCCTGAGCCCGTCGGTGAGCGCCGCATGAACCCTTCATGAAGTTTCCCTAAGGTAAGTTGTAACGGCCGCGCGCCCTCCCAATCTGTTCAGCAGGCCAGCAAGGCCCGCCGATCAAAGGGAGAAAGCCCATGACCAGATACATGACCGCCGGCGCCGCCGCCGTGGCCGCGACATTGACCATGGGCTCTGCCGCCCTCGCCGATGCCATGCCCGACCTGCGCGGCACGTGGACGGCCAGCCAGACTACGGTGTCGCCCTCGAACGCCAACACCGCCACCGCGCCGCGGTTCAACACCTCGGAATGGGTGCTCGAGATCCAGGCGCAGCACGAAAACGTGTTCTGGGGGCCAAGCATGTGGCGACGCAACGCCATGGATGACTGGACGATGTATGAGGCCACCGGCTCGATCAGCCAGGATGGCTCGGGCAAGATCGGCATTGTCGAAACCGCTGCTGATCCGACCTCGGGCGTCAATGCGCTGATCGATGCGCGGTACGAGGACGGCAAGATCTATGCGGATTTCCGTAGCCTGCGGACCGGAACCACCTACAGCACGGTTCTGGAACGACAGGTGAACTGAAGCGTTTCCGGCCCAGGCGGTTGTAGGGGGTAGTTGCCGTTGCCCGATTTTGCGGGAGACGGAGAGTAGTAGGTTGCCTCGTCCGGGTCGGAACGCTTCTCAGTTTGTGGGCTGCACGTTCGTTCACCGTTGCGTGTGGCGACTCATCGATGGCGATTCGAGCGATATGCCCGTATCTGTCACACCGGGTCCGCCACGAGGGCCGGGATTCTCCCTTCGCACCCGCAGAAATCGCCCATTTGAGCGGAGAGAAATCGACCTTCGGCTTTTCCCAGCGCAACCCAGCCCGGTTTCATCATTTCCCGACTTATCCACATCGTCTTCCAGCCGGATATCAACATTTTATCCCCGGCTATTTTTCATGCTGCAGTGCTATTTTCTTGCCGGATGTGAGGGCGAGTGCCAAGGTTCAGTCATCGCCAAGGTTCATCACGATCCAAGGCGGGACGCAAAGGTCAGGGGGTCCTGGCACCGTAGGCAGATCTTAGGATTTTCGTAGGGTCGCAAGGGCTTACCGGTAGGTGACCAGTCAGGAGGGGCGCAAGCCCGGCTTGAGCGGTCAGCTTCTCAGACGGCCAGAGCGGGCGGCAGAGCGCCATCAGGTGCTTTGCGGCAGCGAGGTCCCCTCGGGGGCTGAAGCAACTGGATCGGGGCGTCCCTCGGGCGTGTCGACCCGGCAAGGCGTCAGGGGTGTCCGCAAGGGCACATGCAAAGACCGCGTCTGCGCACCTGGCGCCTTTTCCTTTTGCCGATTTCGGTTTCGTACAGGCTTCCACTCACCGCCCGTCAGAACGGGAACGGGGTTCTTGCGCAATTGCACAAGAACCCCGCAGTCGTGTCAGTAATGCATTACCGCGTCTATGCACCTGTGGCAGGGACCATAGTCCGGTCGCCCGGAACTTTCAACCATATGTTGGTAGTGCTGCACCGCTGTACGCTAGATGCTGACGGGTGTCAGAGGCTTTCCTGAACGTCCGTCGCCGCGCCCTGGATGGCGTCGCCGGCTTTTTCGATGTCTTTGCCCGCGCCTTTTGCGGTTTCACAGGCCGTCAGGGCCAAAAGGCTCAACCCGATCAGAATAGTGCGGATCATCGATATCTCCTTGGTTGGTCGACTACCAATCGGTAGCACCATTCAGGCAACGCAGACAAACCTTTTTGGGTGATCAGCCTTTGCGGAGGATGGGACCAAGGATGGCCGTCGCGACAAAGATCAACGCCGCCGCGCAAACGATGCTTGGTCCGGCGGGTGTATCCGCCCAATATGCACCGCCCAGTCCACCCAACGCCGCCGTCGAGCCTATAATCGCAGCAGTGAAAGCCATGCTTTCTGGGGTGCGGGCCAAAGGGCGGGCTCCGGCCGCTGGAATGACCAGCAGGGCCGCGATCAGAAGAATGCCGACAACTTTAATGGCGACCGCAACAGCCAGTGCCATCGCCAGAGTCAGCCACATTTCTTCTCGTTTCGGATCGATCCCGGATGCCTGAGCCAAGTCCGGGTTGAGCGTCGAAACCAGAAGGGCCGACCAGCGCCAGACCATCAACGCCAGAATCGTGGCGCCACCGATCCAGATCGTGGCCAGATCGGACTTTGTGACGGCAAGGATGTCGCCGAACAAAAAGGCATTCAGGTCCAGTCGAACATCGGACAGCAACGCCACGGTTACCAAGCCAGCGGCCAGTGCAGTGTGCGCAATCACACCCAGAAGCGTGTCCATGGCGTAACCGCGACCGCGCAGCAGGCTGACGGACAAGCCCATGGCAAGTGCAGCGGAAATGATCGCGGGCAGCAGCGGCAGTGAAAAGCTGAGCGCCAGCGCTACACCCAATACGGCCGAATGAGCAGTGGCTTCTCCGAGATAGGCCATGCGCCGCCAGACGACAAAACACCCCAGCGGTGCCGCGGCGATCGAAACACCGAGCCCTGCAAGGGCAGCGCGAACCATGAAGTCGTCCAGCATCAGTGTGACGTATCCTGCGCGTGATTGTGATCGTGGGTATGACTGTGCTTGTGTTGGTACAAGGCCATCGTGCCCCGCGTTCCGCTGCCGAACAACGCCCGATATTCCGGCGCGTCTGCGACCATGTGGGGTGCCCCTTCACAGCAGACATGCCCGTTCAGGCACAGAACCCGGTCGGACGCGGCCATGACGACGTGCAAGTCATGGCTGACCATGACTATAGCGCAGCCGAGGTCCGTTCGAACTTGCTCAATGCGTTCATAGAAGGCAGCCGCGCCGGGCTGATCAAGCCCCTGGGTTGCTTCGTCCAGCAGCAGCACCTGGGGCTCTTCCAGCAGCGCGCGGGCCAGGAGGACCCGTTGAAACTGACCGCCGGACAGTCGGGTCATCTGTCTGTCACGCAAGTCCGGCACGCCCGCCAGTTCAAGCGCGGTTTTGGCCTTGCTGGCCGAAACCCGTTTCGGCAGGCCAAGGAATCGTTGCACCGTCATCGGCAGGGCGGCGTCCAGCGCAAGGTTCTGGGGGACGTAGCCGATCCGCAAACCCGGAGCGCGCCGAACAGTGCCCTGAGCCGCGGGAACAGCCCCGATCATGGCGCGCAGCAGGGTCGATTTTCCCGAACCGTTCGGACCGACAATGGTGACGATTTCACCAGCGGCGATCTGTGCTGATACGTTGTCCAGAATGAGCCGGCCATCCAGGCGCACCGACAGGTTCTGTAGAGAAATGAGGGGGGTCGTCATGGCTGCGTTCCAATGCAGTCCGGGCAAAGACCTTCGGCCTCGACCACGATCCTTTCAATGGTGAAACCTGATGTGTCGGCGGCAGCACCAAGCCTGCCCTGAGTCAGCTCGGTTTCAGTTTCGGCCACGGCCTTGCACGCCCGGCAAATCAGAAACGCAGGCACGTGATCGTGCGTAGGGTGGGCGCAGGCCGCGTAGGCGTTCATCTGCTCGATACGGTGCACGAACCCATGCTGCACCAGAAAGTCCAACGCACGATACGCCACCGGAGGTTGCGACCCCATGCCTTCGGCCGACAGAATAGCCAGAATGTCATAGGCTCCCATTGCCTTGTGCTGCTCCAACAAGATCTCCAACACGCGGCGGCGCACCGGAGTGAATTGAAGCTTCTGGTTGGCGCATTTTTCCTCGGCTTTGCTCAGCGCGGTTTTCATGCAGTGGTTATGATTGTGATGCCTGAAGCCTACTGTGCTCATGTGCGCTCCGAAATTTTTGGCTTGATATGTTATAACGTGGGCAATATCAAGCCGACCAGCAATGTAATAACATATCATTTCAGGAGGTGACATGTCCCGAAAATTCTTGTTGCTGGCCGGCGTCGTGCTGGCTGGAAAGGCGGCGGCTGATGCGCCCAACGTTGCCGTCGATATCGCACCGGTTCACGCGTTGGTTGCCCAAGTCATGGACGGTGTTGCCGAGCCTTCCCTGATCATTCCGCCCGGAGCCTCACCTCATGATCACGCCATGCGCCCGTCCGAGGCGCGAGCGTTGCAATCTGCCGACGTGGTTTTTTGGGTAGGCCCTGAGCTAACCTCGTGGATGACTGGACCACTTGGCGCCCTGTCCGAGGGAGCGACGCAGGTTGAGTTGCTGGAGGTGGCCGGAACTGTGCGGCACGACTTCCGCGACTTGGCCGATCATCATGAGGGCGAAGAGGAGCATGCAGACCACGACGATCACGACGATCATTCGGACCATGATGACCATGCGAAACACGATGATCACGAGGATCATGCAGAACACGATGATCATGCGGACCACGATGAACATCAGAAACATGAAGAGCACGCGGATCACGACGCACATGACCATGACCACGGGCATGACCACGACGGTGTAGACCCGCATGCCTGGCTGGACCCGGAAAACGCGCGCGTCTGGGTGCAGGCAATTGCCAAAACTCTGTCAGAGAAGGACCCGGACAACGCTGCGCGGTACCAAGCCAATGCGGACAAGGCGGTTGAAGGCCTGAGTGCTTTGGAAGCCGAGATCCGGGCGGATCTGGCACAGTCAGAGCCGCGGTTTGTCACCTTTCACGACGCTTACCAGTATTTCGAACACCGGTTCGATCTGGCATCGTCGGGCACCGTGAGCCTGGGCGACGCGGCCTCACCCGGACCGGCACGTCTGGCCGAGCTCAAGGCCCGGATTGAAGAAGAGGGCATTGATTGCGCTTTTTCTGAGCCGCAATTTGACACTCGCCTGATCTCTGCCGCGACGGAGGGGGTGGATGCACAAATCATCGTGCTTGACCCGATCGGGGTTGCGCTCGAGCCGGGTCCAACCCTTTATCCGGACCTGTTGCGCGCAATGGCCGCAAGTTTCCAGGCCTGCAGCGGCAACTCGTGAACAAAGAAGGGCGCAACGATCTGTTGCGCCCTTCGCCATTCAATGGGTTTTCTGTTTTATTCCTCGTCGCAGAACAACTCGTACACCGTTTCCAGCATTTTGCGAGGTCTGTCGTCTGCAAGGCGATAGTAGATTGCCTTGCCTTCGCGCCGGGGCGTGACCAGCCCCTCAAGGCGCAGCCGCGACAGTTGCTGTGAAACGGCGGCCTGTCGGGCGGACAGCAGTGACTCGAGTTCGGTCACCGATTTTTCGCCGGATACCAGATGACAGAGGATCATCAACCGGCCCTCGTGGCTTATCGCTTTCAGAAAATTCGAAGCGCGGGTTGCGTTAGCGGCCATCCGGTCCATGTCGTCGCGCGAGATGTCTTCGGAAAGTTGGGGAAGTGCCATCTTCTTGTCCTTGTTGGCCCCTTGGTGAGTGTGGGGCGGGTATTCCCTTTGTAGTTTCGCTTGAGCGAATTGAGTTTCTATACAGAATGATCAGATATTTCCATATGTATGGATCAAAATGGCGTGATGAAAGCGCTGTGAATGGCGGCGAGGCAAAAAAACAGCCGGGTAATTGTGTCGCGAGCGGTTGTTCGCTTCGTTTTTGCGGCATCCCGACGATGCGGACTGATCCGTATTTCCCAATCGGCGTCGCGTGTCCGCTGCCCCTTGCAGGCCCCCGAAGGCAACACTAAGACTCATGTAACTTCTCATCGGGTATGGTCCCGGTTCACACCAAAGCAGGCAGGTTCCGAATGTTCGATCCAGTTGACACCTACATGAATACGCTCGTCCCGATGGTCGTTGAGCAGACCAGCCGCGGCGAAAGGGCCTATGACATCTTCTCGCGCCTGCTGAAGGAGCGGATCATCTTCATCAATGGCCCGATCCATGACGGGATGAGCCACCTGATCGTAGCCCAGCTTCTGCATCTGGAAGCCGAGAATCCGAACAAGGAAATCTCGATCTACATCAACTCGCCCGGCGGTGTCGTGACCAGCGGTCTGTCGATCTACGACACAATGCAGTACATCAAGCCAAAATGTTCGACATTGGTGATCGGCCAGGCAGCTTCGATGGGGTCGGTCCTGCTGGCGGGTGGAGAGAAGGGGATGCGCTTCTCGCTGCCAAACAGCCGCATCATGGTGCACCAGCCCAGCGGTGGCTACCAGGGTCAAGCCAGCGACATCATGATTCACGCGGCCGAAACGCAGAAGCTGAAGGATCGTTTGTACGATATCTATGCCAAGCATACCGGACAGTCGAAAAAGGCCATTGAAAAGGCTTTGGACCGTGACAATTTCATGAGCCCGGAAGAAGCAAAAGAGTGGGGCCATATCGACGAGATCGTCGAAAGCCGCTCCAAATCCGAACCAACCGAAGCGTGATGCGGAAACCCCGCACCAGCGGGTGCGGGGTGCGATTTTGACATTGTAGCTGCCCCGGTGCTGGCCTAAGCTGCACGGACAGGCGGCAAGCGCGGTCCGGATCCGGGCCGCAGGGATGGAGCCCGAAAGGTAGAACATGGCGACGAATTCAGGCGGCGACAGCAAGAACACGCTCTACTGCAGCTTCTGTGGAAAAAGCCAGCATGAGGTGCGTAAGCTTATTGCTGGACCGACCGTGTTCATCTGTGATGAATGCGTCGAACTGTGCATGGACATCATCCGCGAGGAAACCAAAGCCAGCGGGCTGAAATCCTCGGACGGTGTGCCCACCCCCAAAGATATCTGCGAGGTGCTGGATGACTATGTCATCGGTCAGGCTCGGGCCAAGCGTGTCCTGTCGGTTGCGGTGCACAACCACTACAAACGTCTGAACCACGCGCAGAAGGCCGGTGGTGACATTGAACTCGCCAAGTCGAACATTCTGCTGATTGGTCCCACCGGTTGCGGCAAGACTTTGCTGGCGCAGACGCTGGCGCGGATTCTGGACGTGCCGTTCACGATGGCAGACGCGACCACACTGACCGAAGCCGGTTATGTGGGCGAGGATGTCGAGAACATCATCCTCAAGTTGCTGCAGGCCAGCGAATACAATGTCGAACGCGCGCAGCGCGGCATCGTCTATATCGACGAGGTCGACAAGATCACTCGTAAATCTGAAAACCCCTCGATCACCCGCGACGTGTCGGGCGAGGGTGTGCAGCAGGCCCTGCTGAAGCTGATGGAAGGCACCGTGGCCAGCGTTCCGCCGCAGGGCGGGCGCAAGCACCCGCAGCAGGAATTCCTGCAGGTGGACACCACCAACATCCTGTTCATCTGTGGCGGCGCCTTTGCCGGCCTCGACAAGATCATTGCGCAGCGCGGCAAGGGCTCGGCCATGGGCTTTGGCGCCGATGTTCGCGACAATGACGAGCGCGGTGTGGGCGAGATCTTCCAGGATCTCGAGCCTGAGGACCTGCTGAAATTCGGGTTGATCCCGGAATTCGTTGGACGTCTGCCGGTTCTGGCGACGCTTGAGGACCTGGATGAGGACGCGCTTGTCACCATCCTGACCAAGCCCAAGAACGCGCTGGTCAAGCAATACCAGCGTTTGTTCGAGTTGGAGAACGTCGAACTGGACTTTACCGACGACGCGCTTGCGGCGATTGCCAAAAAGGCGATCGAACGCAAGACCGGTGCCCGCGGCCTGCGTTCCATCCTGGAAGACATTCTTTTGGACACGATGTTCGAACTGCCTGGCATGAAGAACGTGACCAAGGTGGTCGTGAACGAGGAGGCCGTGACGTCGGACGCGCAGCCGCTGATCATCTATGCGGATGCCGCGCCGGAATCGGCATCTGCCGGCTGAACTGTTTGAAATTTAATGCAGATACGGCGCGGCAAAGTCCGCGCCGTTTTCATATGAGGGTGTCATGACGATCCAGCGTATTTCTTCGGGGGGTGAGTTCGAAGCCAAGGTCGGCTACTGCCGGGCCGTTGTTGCGGGTGGCTGGGTCCATGTTGCCGGAACGGTCGGGCAGGGCGAGGGCGTCGTCGACCAATGCCGCTCGGCGCTGACGATCATAGGCAACGCCTTGGCAGAGGCGGGCGCCTCTTTTGCCGACGTGGTGCGCGTGACTTACATGCTGCCGGATCGCCGCGAATTTGAAGCGTGCTGGCCGGTCCTAGCTGAGACGTTCGGTGCCAACCCGCCTGTTGCGACGATGATCGAATGCGGATTGATTGATCCAAAATACCGGATCGAAATCGAGGTCACCGCATTCTTGCCCAAGTAGTGGGTGCGGTATTTGTGGCTCTGGACCTCTGCTCGGCTTTGGTCCATATCTGCATGGACAGAAATGCCGGAGGCAGCCGATGGGAATCCTGAACACTCTTTTGCGGGCCGTGACCTGGTGGAACGGGGCCACTCTGAACACGCAGATCTACACTGCGCGCAAAGGTATCAAGGTGGGTGAGGACGATCAGGGCAACGTGTTTTATCGCAACGCCGATGACAGCAAACGGTGGGTGATCTTCAATGGAGAGGCCGAGGCCAGCCGGATCGACCCGGAATGGCACGGCTGGTTGCACCGCACCTGGGATGAGCCTCCGACCGACAAGCCACTGCCACACAAGGCTTGGGAAAAGCCGCATCAGGAAAATCTGACGGGCACCGCGATGGCCTATGTGCCGGCGGGGTCCCTGCGCCGTCCCGATCCGATCGAGCGCAAGGACTACGAAGCCTGGAGCCCGGAATAAGCGAGATCCAAATGTCGACCCACAACATGACCGAAGTTCTTGTCGGCGGTGTCGTGCTGGCCAGTGCATTGGCCTTTGGCGTCTATGCCAGCCAGTCCACGGGTTGGTCGCGTGAAAACGGCGGCTATCACCTTGAGGCGTCCTTTCGGTCGCTTGAAGGTGTGGCGGTGGGCACGGATGTGCGCCTCGCGGGTGTAAAGATCGGCACCGTGACCGATGTCGAGTTGAACCCTGAAACCTACCGGGCCGATACGACGATTTCGGTTGCCGATAACATCCAGATTCCGGATGACAGCGCGATCGTGATCTCGTCCGAAGGCCTCCTGGGGGGCAACTTCGTCGAGGTCATGCCCGGCGGCTCTCCGTTCTATTTTGAGCCGGGCGATCAGATTGAAGACACGCAAGGTGCCGTCAGCCTGATCTCGTTGCTGGTCAAGTTCGTGGCCGGGGATGGCAGCGAATGATGCGTGCCGCCCGGATGGCGCTGCTGCTGGCCGCGACGACGGCAGGCGCGCAGCAGAAGGTTTCCTCGGGACCGGGGGCCATGCTGCGCGGCCTCGACAAGGTCAGCGGTCAGACGGTGGACGTGCAGGTGCCGACCGGTGAAACGGTCGAAATTTTCGGCTTGGATGTCGCCTTGGGTGATTGCCGGTATCCGTCTGAAAACCCGACCGGTGACGCGTTTGCCTATCTTACGATCTGGGAAAAGGGAAAGGCCGACCAGCTGTTCGACGGCTGGATGATCGCCACGTCCCCGGCGCTCAACGCCCTGGATCACTCGCGCTACGACGTCTGGGTGATCCGCTGTATCACCCCCTGAGGGGTCTGACACACCTCGGCGGTGAAATCTGCGCTGGCAGCAGTGGCCTGATCCAGAAGTTGGCGGTATTGCTGTCTGGGGATTTCGATCGCCCCCAGCGAAGCCAGGTGCGCCGTCAGAAATTGTGTGTCGAACAGTTGAAAACCTGTCTGGCGTAATCGGTCGACCAGATAGGCGAGCGCAATTTTTGACGCATCGGTACGGCGCGAAAACATGCTTTCCCCGAAAAATGCCGCACCCAAAGCAACGCCATAAACGCCGCCGACAATCTGCTCGCCCTCCCAAACCTCAAGTGAATGGGCGCGGCCCGAGTGGTGCAGTTGCGCATAGAGCCTGCGCAGTTCTTCATTGATCCAGGTGTCCGCCCGGTCCGCGCATCCGTCTACGACGGCTGCAAAATTCCGGTTTATGGTCACGGAGAATCCGCAGTTCCGGATGCGTCGCGCAAGGCTGCGGGAGATGTGAAACCCGTCCAACGGGAATACACCCCGCAGCTTTGGATCGACCCAGAAAAGATCCGGGTCGTTCCTGTGTTCGGCCATCGGGAAGATGCCGATGGAATAGCCGTGCAACAGCAGGTCAGGCGTCAGGCCCATGGCTCACACCGCGGCGACAAGCCCGAGAGCGCGTGCTCTCGCGGCTTGGTCGATACTAGGCCATGTTCTCCGCAAGCCAGTGCTCCAGCCAGTGGATGTTGTAATCGCCGCTGTGGATGTCGGGTTCCTGCAGAAGTGCATGAAACAGGGGAACCGTCGTGTCTACACCGTCCACGATCAACTCACCCAAGGCCCGGTTCAACCGTGCCAGCGCTTCCGGGCGGTCGCGCCCGTGCACGATCAGCTTGCCGATCAACGAATCGTAGTAGGGCGGGATCGAATACCCGTTGTACAGCGCCGAATCCATCCGGACACCCAGGCCGCCCGGCGCGTGATACGCCGTGATCTTGCCGGGGCAAGGCGCGAAGTTTGGCAGCTTTTCGGCGTTGATACGCACTTCGATCGCGTGGCCGTTGATCTCCAGATCGTCCTGGCCGAACGACATCGGTTCTCCGGCCGCAACAAGGATCTGCTCGCGAACAAGGTCGACGCCGAAAATGCCTTCGGTCACAGGGTGTTCGACCTGCAGGCGGGTGTTCATCTCAATGAAATAGAACTCGCCATTTTCATACAGGAACTCGATCGTACCCGCGCCGATATAGTTGATCTTGGCGACCGCATCCGCGCAGACCTTGCCGATTTGGGCGCGCTCCTCAGGAGTGATGCAGGGGCCCGGGGCCTCTTCGAATACTTTCTGGTGACGGCGCTGCAGCGAACAGTCGCGCTCGCCCAGATGGACCGCATTGCCCTTGCCGTCGCCGAAGACCTGAATCTCGATATGGCGGGGCGTGGTCAGGTATTTCTCGATATAGACTTCGTCATTGCCGAACGCGGCTTTGCCCTCGGCCCGCGCGGTCATGAAGGCGCTTTCCATTTCGGCCGCGGTCTGCGCGACTTTCATGCCGCGTCCACCGCCACCGGCGGTGGCCTTGATGATGACCGGATAGCCGATCTCTTCACCGATGCGTTTGGCGGCCTCAAGATCCGGAACGCCGCCGTCCGAGCCCGGTACGCAGGGAACGCCCAGCTCTTTCATGGTGTCCTTGGCGGTGATCTTGTCGCCCATGATGCGGATGTGTTCGGCGGTGGGGCCGATGAACGTGATGCCGTGGTCCTCGACGATCTGAACGAACTCGGCATTTTCGGACAGAAAGCCATAGCCAGGGTGGATCGCCTGGGCGCCGGTGATTTCACAGGCCGAGATGATCGCGGGCATCGAGAGATAGCTTTGGGGGCCGGGTGCCGGTCCGATACATACGGACTCGTCAGCCATGCGCACGTGCATGGCGTCACTGTCGGCGGTCGAGTGCACGGCAACCGTCGCAATCCCCATCTCGCGAGCGGCGCGGATCACACGCAGGGCGATCTCGCCTCGGTTGGCAATCAGGATCTTGTCGAACATGGGCCCGCCTTACTCGATGATGACCAGAGGAGTGCCGAATTCGACAGCATCGCCATCCCCGACCAGGATCCGCTTGACGGTCCCGGATTTGGGGGCGTGGATGTGGTTCATGGTCTTCATCGCTTCGACGATCAGCAGCGTGTCGCCTTCGGAAACAGATGCGCCGACGGCAATGAACGGGGACGCGCCGGGTTCCGGCTGCATGTAGACGGTACCAACCATGGGCGAGGTCACCGCGCCGGGGTGGCTCGCCGGGTCCTCGACGGCAGCGGGTGCTTCGGCGTGGGCAGCAGCGGGGGCTGCGACAGGTGCCGGCGCGGCAGCGGGTGCCGGAACGGCAACTTGCACAGGCGCGGCGGTCGGGCTCACTCGGCTGACCCGGACGTTCAGGCTGTCTTCTTCGCCATATTCTCGTTTCACCTGCAACTCGGTCAGGTCGTTTTCGCGCAAGAGTTCGGCCAGTGCCTTGATGAACGTCACATCCGCTTCGTGTCTGTTGTCTGTCATGAGTGTCCTCGAAGGTTCCCCTTTGGCCCGTCTGTCTGCGCGGGCTCTGGTCAATTACGCTGCGTTATAAGGCAACCGCGCGGCCATGAAAAGCGCCGACTGGGGCCGTTCTGCCCCGGTTTCTGCGTTATCGACAGGGTCCACGACGGTCAGAGCGGCGTGCCGGACAGTTTGGCGACCAGTTCCGGCAGCTTGCGCGCGCCGAATTTCTCGAGCAGCCGGGCGCGGTAGGCTTCGATGGTCCGGTAGCTGAGCCCCAGTTCGACGCCGATTTCCTTGGCCGACAGGCCGCGACAGGACAGGATCGCGACTTCACGTTCGCGTTTGGTCAATTCGACCAGTGGGCGTTCCTCGGAAATGTCGGAAAAGCTCCAGATTCCATGGCGGAATGGGTCATCGGGTGTCAGCGACCGGCCGCGCGCGCGACACCAGAACAAGTCGCCGTTGCGGCGGCGCATGACCCGCTCGTCCGTGTAGTAGCCGGTGTCCCGCATGACCTGAAGACTTCGTGCGCCAATTCTCTCCCAATCGGCAACGGATGGGTACAGGTGCAGCAAAGGCAGGTTGCGGTAGTCGGATTCGTGGCCCCCGAATGTCCGGGCAAACTGCAAATTGCACCGCCGGATGATGCGGTTTTCAAGCTCGACAAGCCCGATAGGTGCGTATTCGAAGGCCGGATCACTCATTTGCCTATCGTGCCGCCAATTCGGCCGGAATAGAAGAGGGCATTGCAGCGCAGGATTGATTTGGCGTCCGAAAGCGATCAGGGCCCGGCGAAAGCCACGACGTTGTCAAGGTTGTAAAACTGCTTTGAAAAGGGCAGCGTAAACTATATAAATTCATGAAGTATTCAGAAAATACGGGATCGTTTCGAGAGTAACTCGAACACGTTTCGGCGGGGGCACCATGCGTGATTCATTGACGGGCAGCCGTATCCGCGAAAGGCGGCAAATCTCGGGCTTACGTCAGGCCCAGCTGGCGCGACAGGTCGGCATTTCGGCGTCGTATCTGAACTTGATCGAGCACAATCGGCGGCGCATCGGGGGCAAACTTCTGGTCGATATCGCTTCGGCTTTGTCCGTTGAGCCTTCGGTTTTGACGCAGGGGGTCGAGGCGACGCTGATCGCGGCCCTTCGTGAAGCAGCGGCGGATGCGGTCGGCCAAAAGGCCGAGGTTGAGGCGCTAGATGAATTCGCTGGCCGGTTTCCCGGCTGGGCCGCTGTACTGGCACAGATGCATCGTCGGGTGGTTTCGCTGGAACGTACCGTGGAAACCCTGTCAGACCGGCTGACCCATGACCCGCACCTTGCGGCATCCATGCACGAAGTCCTGTCTGCAGCGGCAGCGATTCGGTCGACAGCCGCCATCCTGGCCGAACCGGGCGAGATCGAGGCCGAGTGGCGCGACAGATTCCACCGCAACTTGCACCAGGATGCCGAACGTCTGGCCGAAAGCTCAAAGGCTTTGGTCGCCTTTCTGGACGAAAGCGAGGACACCGGCGAAAGGCGTGGGTTGCCGATGGAGGAGGTCGAGGCATTTCTGGAGAAGCGCGGGTTTCATTTGCCGGAACTTGAGTCAGGACAGGACCCGGTATCCCTAGCACAGGCCGAGATGGCCTCTTCCGCCTCAAGATCTGTCGCGCGTCAGGTGCTCGACGCCTATGCGGCGGATGCCCGGGCCATGCCGCTGGAAGCGGTTTCGCAGGCACTGGAGGTCGACGGCGTTGATCCTCTGCGTTTTGCCGCGCGGTTTTCGGTTGAAGTGCCGACAGTCCTGCGACGGCTTGCGTTTCTGCCCGAGGATGTCATGCCGCGTCCGGCCGGTTTGGTCATATGCGATTCATCAGGAAGCATTTTGCTGTTTAAGCCGGTCCCTGGTTTCGCGATGCCACGCCACGGTGAAGCCTGTCCTTTGTGGCCGGTCTTCAGCGCGCTGAACCGGCCCCTTGTACCGATCCGAAAACGTGTGACCCTGTTGGGCCGGACGCCGGCGGATTTCGACTGCTTTGCAATCGCCTGGCCTCAGCCCGTCAGCGCTTTCGGACAGGAGCCTGTCTACAGATCGGCGATGCTGGTGTTGCCGGTCGAAGAGCCCGGCGCCGCCACCGACTTGCCGGTACAGGTCGGCACAAGCTGCAGGATCTGCCCCCGAAAGCCGTGCGACTCGCGGCGGGAGCCGTCGATTTTGAGTGAAGGTTTTTGACAGTTTCCTGACACAGCGATTAATCTGCACTTGGCAGGTGGCTGGAGGTGCGACCGGTCTTGGGGAGGAAGTGAACATATGAGCCGCAAGGTTCTGTTGATCGAGGATGAACCGAACATCACGGAGGCAATCAGGTTTCTGCTGACCCGCGAAGGTTGGCAGGTCGAAACCCATGCCGAAGGTGAAAACGCGGTTCAAACGATACTGTCTGCGCAGCCTGATCTGGTCATTCTGGATGTGATGCTGCCTGGCAAAAGCGGTATGGATGTTCTGCGCGAATTGCGCGAGCACGAGGAGATGCGCGCCCTGCCTGTTTTGATGCTGACCGCTCGCGGTCAGTCGCGGGACCGCGAGATGGCTGAAAAAGCAGGCGTCAGCCGGTTTATGACGAAACCGTTCTCGAATACCGAAGTGCTGACGGCTGTGCGTGATTTGCACGCGCAGGCGTCACAGTCATGAACACACCGGAAAACGAGCCAGCCCGCCCAACAGGCCCGCGTCCGTCGGTGTTTTTGGAACGGCAGAGTTACCGCCGCCGCAGGCTGGCCGATGCGGCCCGAATGCTGCCCTTTGTCGGCGCGGGTCTAATCTGCATCCCGCTGCTGTGGCCGGATCCGGGGCCGGAAAACTCTGGCGTCCCGTTGTCGTCGGCCATTCTTTATATCTTTACATGCTGGGCCGCCCTGATCGTGTTTAGCCTTCTGTTCGGCTTTGCCGCCCGGCGGATGTCGTCCTCGGAAGGGTCCACGGCAGAGAGTGAGCAATGGCCACGCTGAACGTCCTGATCCTTGTTTGCCTGGGCTACGTCGTGCTTTTGTTCGGCGTTGCGTTTGCAGCCGATCGAATGGCCGCCGCGGGGCGAGGCAAATGGCTGCGGTCACCGTTGATCTACACGCTGTCTTTGTCGATCTACTGCACCGCCTGGACCTTCTATGGCGCGGTTGGCAATGCGGCCCGGTCCGGTCTGGAATTCGTGACGATCTACCTCGGGCCGACCTTGGTGATGATCAGCTGGTGGTGGGGGCTGCGCAAGCTGGTGCGGGTGGGTCGCAGCCAGAGGGTAACATCGGTCGCCGACTTGATCTCATCGCGTTATGGCAAGTCGAACACCTTGGCCATCTGTGTGACCATCCTCGCCGTGCTGGGGGGCACACCCTATATCGCACTGCAACTTCAATCGATTACGCTGTCTTTCTCGATTTTTGCCGAGGCCGACCCTTCGGGCCTTTACCGCGAGGGCGCCAGTGTATTCTGGGTGGCCGCGGGTCTGGCCGTGTTCGCCATTCTGTTCGGCACCCGGAACCTGGATGCAAATGAACGGCACCATGGCGTGGTGACCGCCATCGCGTTGGAATCCGTCGTTAAACTGTTCGCTTTGTTGGCGGTGGGCATCTTTGTCGTCTGGGGGGTGGCCGGAGGCGTCACGCCTATGATGGAGCGGATCGACGCGTCGGAAATCGGGCGTTGGAACGTCGATACCGGACGCTGGATGGCCATTACCTTCCTGTCGGCGGCTGCTTTTGTCTGCTTGCCGCGAATGTTTCAGGTCATGGTCGTCGAGAATGACGACGAGAGCCACCTGAGAACGGCGGCCTGGGCTTTCCCGCTCTACCTTCTTTTGATGAGCCTTTTCGTGGTTCCCATTGCGGTCGTCGGGCTGGATCTGCTGCCGGCCGGGTCAAATCCGGACCTTTTCGTGCTGACGGTTCCTCTGTCACAGGGAAATGACTGGCTGGCGATGCTGTCTTTCATCGGCGGTTTTTCGTCGGCCACTTCGATGGTCATCGTGACGGCGATGGCCCTGTCGACCATGGTCTCGAACCACGTCGTGATGCCGATCTGGCTGAATACGCGCGAGAACGCCAGTTCCATGTCGGGCGATGTGCGAAACGTTGTGCTGATGGCGCGCCGGGTGTCGATTGCCGCCATCATGGCCTTGGGGTTCTTCTACTATCGTATGTCCGGTGGCGGCGCCGCACTGGCCTCGATCGGCCTGGTGGCATTTGCAGGTGTGTCGCAGATCCTGCCGGCGCTGGTTGGCGGCCTGTTCTGGCGCGGAGCGACACGTACAGGTGCCCTTGTAGGGCTGAGCGTGGGGTTCTTCCTTTGGATCTACACGCTGCTGCTGCCGGGAATGGGCGGCAGTGTCATGTCCGCCTCGGTCATCGAAAACGGTCCTTTCGGTCTTGGATGGCTGCGTCCTCAAGCGTTGTTCGGCCTTGATGGTTTGGACCCGATGACCCACACGGTGCTGTGGTCGCTGTCACTGAACACATTGGCCTTTTGCCTCGCGTCACTTCTGAGCTTTCCCAGCCCGCTTGAACGATTGCAGGGGGCGCAGTTCGTCAATGTTTTTGATCATTCTGTCGCGCCTGGCGGTTGGACGGGATCCGTTGCCCAGAGTGAAGACCTGATGATCATGACCCAGCGGATCCTCGGGGCCGGTCCTGCTCAGGATTTCTTTCAGGCCGAGGCGGAAAAGCAGGGTGTGCGCGGGCGCTGGCCCGAGCCTACGCCGGGTTTTCTGGAACGGCTGGAACGCGAATTGAGCGGCTCGGTCGGTGCGGCCACGGCTCATGCCATGATCGGGCAGATCGTCGGAGGTTCGTCCGTTTCAGTCGAGGATCTGTTGGCGGTGGCCGATGAATCTGCGCAGTTGCTGGAATACTCCAGCCAGCTTGAGGCGAAGTCGGCCGAACTGAGCCGTACGGCCCGCAAACTGCGCGAGGCCAACGAAAAACTGACCCAGATCTCACGTCAGAAAGATGCCTTTCTGGGGCAGGTCAGCCACGAGTTGCGCACTCCGATGACGTCCATTCGTGCCTTCTCGGAGATCATGCGGGACACTGACGGGCTGAGCGCTGAGGATTCTCGGCGTTATGCAACGATCATCCATGACGAAGCGCTGCGCCTGACGCGGCTGTTGGATGACCTGCTGGACCTGAGCGTACTGGAAAACGGTCAGGTCAGCCTGAATATGGGTGATGCCAGCTTGCGAACGGTTCTGGATCGGGCCGTTTCAACGACTATGGCCGGGGCGGACAGCCCTTTGACCATTCGCCGCAATCTGTCTGCCGAGCGCATCGCGTTGCATTCCGATCTGGATCGCCTGGGGCAGGTCTTCATCAATCTGATTTCGAACGCACAGAAATACTGTGACGCGCCCGAGCCGGTCCTGACGATTTCAGCCCATGATGTCGGCGGCCAGGCGGTGATCGACTTTGTCGACAACGGCAGCGGCATCCCGCCGGACGCCCAGTCGATGATCTTTGAGAAATTCGCGCGGGTCGGATTCGACAAGGCGGGCGGTGCAGGTCTTGGACTGGCAATTTGCCGTGAGATCATGCACCGGCTTGGAGGAGAAATCACCTATCTGCCCGGGCAGGGCGGCGCAGCTTTCCGCGTGAGCCTGCCATTGCCGCACCGCCAGGCCGCTCAGTAACGGCCAAGTAAAGGTATTCGTAACGAACAATGGGCTAGACCAGTAGCGAGCAGAATCGAAACTGGCGGACCGTTGCAATGTCAAAGACTGTCAGCGCGGCCTTGGCGCGCAAATTGTCGGCAGGACAAGAGGGGACGGGCAGCAGATCCCGGGCGCTGCTGCGGGCATTGCGCCTTGCGATTGCCCGTGCTGCGGTCGAACGGTTCAAGCTATCAGCATCTGTCATTGGCGCGAAACAGGCCAGCAAATGCCAGGAAGTCGTCACGAGCGGGCTGGAAGACGGTCAGATGTTTCTGCTGTTCGCGACCAAAGAGGGCAGGGTGGCCAGTCTTGTCTTGGACGTCAGTTTGGTCTCGGCAGTCATCCAGAAGCAGACAATGGGCGAAGTACTCGCGGACCCACCCCAGCCTCGCGCCCTCACCGACACCGATGCGGCAATGGTGGTCCCGTTGGTCGAGGACATGCTGGAACGGGCCCGGAAACTGGTCGATGATCAAAGCGATGCAGCCCGCCTGAATGGATATGAGTTCGTCTCAAGGGCGGTCGATCGGCGCACGCTTTCTTTGGCACTGGTCGAGGACAGGTATGATGCGTTCGAGTTCACGGTTGAACTCGAGGGCGGTGTGCGGCAGGGAACGGTCCTCATCCTGCTGCCGAAAATCTCGGTGGCCGAGGGGCAGGCCAAACACGCAGATTTGGAACCGCTCAAGACCCTGTCGCAAGCTGCAGGCGTGGTTCGGGCCGAACTCAACGCGGTGATTTGTCGGATGCATCTTCCGCTGACAACGCTGTCGGATCTGGGCATCGGGGATCTGCTGCCACTTGCGGGCGCGCGACTTGATCGGATCGACATTGCCGCGATTGATCGGAACCAGGCCACTACAGGACGTCTGGGCCAATGTGGCGGTCAACGGGCCGTGCGGATTAACGAATTTCTGCAGCCACCCGCCCCAACACGACCCGAAGCGCAGAGCTTTATCGAGCACAAGCGAAGGGACGCGCCGGTTGAAATGGCAGATGTTGAATTGTCGCGTCAGGACGCCGTTGCCGAAGACCGATCGCATGCGCAATCCGCAGCGGATGAAGACTTCGCGCAAGCAAGCACCGACCGCCTCGCGTCCGAGATATCCGAGTTGGCGGGTCTTCCTGCTCCTGTGGAACGACCCAACGACTGACGTATGAAATCAGGTGTTCGCAGCCCGCATCTGCACCAATGCCGGCCGCAAACCGTCCAGCGCGTAGCCCGCCTTTGCCGTGGCTTCGAGAATTTCATCAGGGCTCATTGTGTCACACTGCCCAAGGGCCCAAACGACAGAACAGCGGGTGCCCGAGGCACAGTAGGCAAGAACCGGGCCTTCGCAAGACTCGGCAAGGTCGCGCTGCCGTGCCACGTTCTCGGGCGTCATGGTTTGGTGCGTCAGTTCAAGCACCTCAAACTCGAGACCCGCATCCCGCACGGCCTGGCCGATTACCTCGGATTGCATGGCGGCAGGCACTTCGACATTCGGCCGGTTGCAGATGACCTTGACGAAGCCGGCGGCAACGATGGCGGGCACATCCTCGACCGTGATCTGAGGCGAGACGAAATAGCGGGGCGTGATCTGTCGAATCTCCATTCCGATTTCTTAAGTCGCAGAGTCAGCCCTGTCCAGTTCCACGGCGTGAAGGTACTTGCGCAATGCGATTTCTTCCATTGCGGCTTTTGCGGATTGATGTCTGTCAAGGCAGTTTGGTGGAAATCAGGTTAATATTCGATCGACTCGCGGCCCAGTGCCGGTCGCCTGATAGCGAGCGGGCGATTTTTTGCTGGGATTGGGCGGGTCCTGTGTTGGTCTCAATCCTGTTACCTATATCAGGCAGGATGGCAGCATTTGGGAGGATGGCCATGACCACGAACGAGCTATATTTCGAAGCCGAGCGGCTGGAGCGGAAACTGCACGGGGCAAATCTCGAAACCCGGCTGGCACTGCAGCCCAGCGTCACGAAGGTGATTGAACGCATGCGCGCTCAAGGTATGAGCGTACCATCGCGCTTCAGACGGCTGGACGCTGCCTTGATCGAAGATGCGGTTGAAGCTCAGTTCGACAATATGCCGATCTGACACCGGCGGTCAGCCGAACGATATGCCAAGTATAACCAGCATCAGTCCTATGACGGACAGAAACAGCGCGCCCATGTTCCAAGGCAGCACCCGCTGAACGGCAGCCCGCAATTCGTCGTCAGTCAAGCCTGACCGACGAGCCTTCATCACGCGCAGAATGCACCAGACCAATCCTGCCAGCCCGGCCAATGACAGGCTGGCGCCTCCCCAGATGAACACCTCGAACATTGCGCCCCGCATCGTTCTGTTTCGCTGCCGATGCGCTTAGCGGATCGTTGCCGGCGGCACAAGGCAAGCAACCCTATTGTTCGCTTGCGGCTGCCCCGCCGGCACGGTATCCGACATGTTGCCCGTGACCCCGGCTAAAGAGATTTCCACTTGGGAGAGACGCATATGGAAGACATGACTGAAGACCAGGCCGCCGCGAACTATCGCGTGACCGCAGGCGAGCTGCGCCAGTTCATCGAACGGTTCGAACGCCTGGAGGCCGAAAAGAAAGACATCGCTGACCAGCAGAAGGAAGTGATGGCTGAGGCCAAGGCACGTGGCTACGACACCAAGGTGATGCGCAAGGTTATCGCGCTGCGCAAGCGTGACAAAGACGATATCGCCGAAGAAGAAGCGGTGCTGGAAATGTACAAAGAAGCCCTCGGCATGTAAGTCTCGGGCCTTCGGGGGCTTCGGTCATCGACCCAAAAACCGAACGCCTGGCAGTTTCTTGAGCCGTTCCAGATCCTGCGTGTAAAGCTCGGAAAACGCCTCGTGGATTTCGGCGCTCCACCCGGGGAAGTCCAGTTCTTCCTCGACTCTCTCCGGCAAGGCGTGCTGCGAAAAGACGGCCGCGAGGCGCTCGTGCAGGAGGGTCGGGTCCGCGTGCCCGACCTGCTGTTGGATTTCTTCAATCTCCCGTTTGCCGTCTGCGTCAACCAGCGAAGATAGCAGCGAAAACTCCTCGGTCAGCGGTATGTCGGCGCTCAGACCGCACAGGCTGCGGATAATGTCTCCCCAGATCAGCGGGCACTCCTCATTGGCCCAGACCGTAATGGAGACGGCGGGGGCAAGATCGTGAATATCCTCGATAAGGGTCAGCCAACTCAGGCAGCTCAGGTCCGTTGACGCCAGAATGCTCTCGCGGGTTTCGTCCGGCAATGCCATCAATACCTTGGGAATGAAGCTGCCCGGATTCTGCAGCCCGATAAACAATTCGACCTCGTGTCCTTCGAAAGCCTGATCAAGCAAAGCCAGCCGACGACCTGCATAGGGGTAGAATTGGCCGTCCTTTATGGCACTGTTCAGTTCTCCGATGAAGTCCGCAGTGCTCATGACCACCCGGCCGGTTTCCGGATCGTCAGGAATTTGGGCTTTCAAGCGCTCGTAGGCATCTGGTGTCAGCTTGCCTTCGTCCAGTGCATTCAGCGGCGTCTTGAATGCCTTCCGGAACCGGCGCGGACCAAACAGCACAATGCCGTTTTCCTGCAATACTTTGGCATTCGCCTGAAGCGATTTGAGCAGGAGCCCCCCGTCTGAAAAAACCACACCGGAGTGAATGGCCACATGCATGTCGACCGCTGTCCTTGCCCTTCGATTGAGTACGTTCCGGGGTTACAGGTTGAACGATCGACAGTCAAACCTGCCACTCTTTCGCAATGATAAAGATTGCCTGAGAACGTCCAAACTTGATTGTGGTTCAAGCTCAAAGAACAGAACAGCGCCAGAAACGACTGGGTCGAGATGCCTCGAAATCGTCGTTGCTGCATACCCATCTGCGGCGTCTGTGTTGCAGATGATCGAGGCGATTTGATGTGGCGCAGATTTTCCGCATGTTGTTGCAAAATTCCGTCGCAAACCCGCTTGCCTTTATTGAGGCTTTCACCTAATCACAGCGCCATCGGCTCAATGGAATTACAGGTCTTTCGATAGCCATGTAATCACAGTGGGTTGACAAGGTAGGAGTGGTTGCCCGTTCTTGCCTTTGCCTGCAAAGGTATCTGAAAGCGTATTGCTTGCCCCTATAGCTCAGCTGGTAGAGCAACTGATTTGTAATCAGTAGGTCCGCGGTTCGAGTCCGTGTGGGGGCACCATCTTCTTCGAACACGCTAGAAAAGATTTCCCTTTTCTGAACGCGCAACGGTTTTCCGCTGGTTCAGCACGTATTTTGTCCATCGTATTTAGGAAACGCATTCCGCAAGCTTGCCCCTCCCGAGTGGGTGCGCTTGGCAGGGTTGTTCTCTGGGGTCTCAATCGCGAGGCCAATTCAGGATATGCCTGCGACATTCTTCTGCCACTTCGGGGAACTGTGTTCGCTCGCGGGTGTACAGATAGACATCACGAACGTCCGACAAATCCTCGATCGGACGGAAGGCAGTGTTTTCCGGCAGAAACCGTGCGACCGTTTCGGGCAGTATGGTCACCCACCGCCCGGTCGCGACCATGGCGATCAACGAGTGAGTGTTGTGCACCGTTATCGCAGACCCTGCGATTACGTCTTCGAAACCCGGATTTTCAATGAGTTTGCACAGCGAGTTGTGCACGAATCCCTTGGCTGCGACCTTGTTCAGCGTTGGTGGCTCGTGCGCGGTGATCAGGGCGTGATCGGCGGCGGCCACAAGCCCGAACCTGTCCTGAAACAGCGGCTCGGCCCGTATTCCGTTCAACGGGTGATGACCCGAGGCAATCCCCACATCCGCCCGCCCTTCGGCGAGGCTGTCCAAAACCTGTCGGGTGTCGGTGTCCCTCAGCTCGATCTTCAAGCCGGGAAAGGCGCTGGACAGGTGGTCAAGCACCGATGGAAACAGCAGTGCTGCCACCGACGGGACGGACACGATCCGGATCAGCCCTTGGGACGCCTTGGCCAGGGCTTCGATACTTTGGACTGTGTCGTCAAATTGGCGGACCTGATTTTGGGCGAGGGCAAAGACTTCCGCCCCCAGAGGCGACAGCTGGTTCTTTCGCTCACCCAGAAACAAGCGTTTTCCGAGATGTTCCTCAAACTGTTTCAGGGTCATTGAGACCGCAGACTGAGTGCGACCCAGACGGCTTGCGGCTTCGGCCAGATTTCCGGACTGGGCGACGGTGCAAAAGCAGCGGAGCATTTCCAGTTTCAGCGACAAATTTCAGATTTCCTGAAGTCCATTAAATTTGTTTGAGTTTGCCTGATGTTCGGGCAGAGGTCTATTCTGTTCGTGAAACGTACCGGATCCGAGGCCACCTGTGACAAAATTGAACCTGATTGCCGGCGAGTGGATGGCCGGCGACACCGCGATCGAGAACCGCAACCCCTCTGATCTGACGGATGTGATTGGCCTGTTTGCCCAAGCAAGCGTCGATCAGCTGTCCGCGACCCTTGATCGGGCACGTAACGCGCAGCTGGAATGGGCGGCCTATGGGTTGGAGCGCAAGCAGGCGGTACTGATGAGTATCGGGACCGAGTTGATGTCCCGCGCCGAAGAGTTGGGGCGGTTGTTGTCGCGAGAAGAGGGGAAGCCGTTTGCTGAGGGCAAGGGCGAGGTTTACCGCGCGGGGCAGTTCTTTACGTATTATGCGGCGGAATGCCTGCGTCAGATCGGTGAAAACGCGGACAGCGTACGTGAGGGCGGCGAAATCGACGTGCGCCGCGAACCGGTCGGGGTTGTCGCGGTTATCTCTCCTTGGAATTTCCCGACAGCTACGGCCGCATGGAAGATCGCGCCCGCTTTGTGTTATGGGAACGCCGTTGTGTGGAAGCCGGCCAACCTGACCCCTGCGTCAGCCGTGGCCCTGACCGAGATCATTGAGCGTCAGGACATTCCCAAGGGTCTTTTCAGTTTGGTCATGGGATCAGGCGGCGCAATCGGCCAAAGACTGGTTGAGAGCCCTCAGGTGGATGCGATCTCGTTCACCGGGTCGGTGCCCGTCGGCAAGGGCATTGCCGCAGCAGCCATCCAGAACCTGACCAAGGTGCAGATGGAGATGGGCTCCAAAAACGCGTTGGCCGTGATGGATGACGCGGATCTGGATCTGGCGGTGTCACTTGCACTGGGCGGAGCTTTTGGCGGCACCGGGCAGAAATGCACCGCCTCTTCGCGATTGGTGGTCCATGCCGCGATCCACGACGCGTTTGTCGAGAAGCTTGTCGCCGGTGCCAAGGCACTGAAGGTCGGGCATGCCCTGGAGGAAGGCACGCAGATGGGCCCCGTTGTCAGCGAACAGCAACTGCAAGAGAACCTGGCCTATGTCGAACTTGGCCAATCCGAAGGCGCCGAGCTGGCGTGCGGCGGGCAACGGCTGGAGCTGCAGCATGACGGGTATTACATGTCGCCCGGCGTGTTCGTGAATACGAACAACACCATGCGGATCAACAGGGAAGAGATGTTTGCCCCGCTGACCAGCGTGCTCAAGGTCGACAGCTATGGTGAGGCTTTGACGATCGTGAATGACACGAATTTCGGCCTGACATCGGGCATCGTGACCCAGAATCTTGCGCGCGCGACGCATTTTCGACGGCATGCAAGAACCGGTGTCGTGACCGTCAATTTGCCCACGGCAGGCACTGATTATCACGTTCCTTTCGGTGGCCGGGGCGACAGCTCGTATGGACCGCGCGAACAGGGCAAAGCGGCCGCCGAGTTCTACACCACCGTCAAAACCGCCTATATCAGCGCCGGGACACCGATCTGATGCGGATTGACGGCCTGCAATATGCCAACTGGTCGGAAAAGATCTTCCGGCAATTGCGGGAAGGGGGCGTGGATGCCATTCACGTCACCGTCGCCTACCACGAGAATTTTCGTGAAACGGTTCAGAACCTCGAGAAATGGAACCGCTGGTTCGAGTTGTTCCCGGACCTGATCATGAAGGGGCGATCGACCAGCGACATCGACACCGCGCGTGACACCGGGCGCACGGCCGTTTTCTTTGGTTTCCAGAACCCATCACCCATGGAAGATGACATTGGGCTGATCGAAATACTGTACGACCTTGGTGCCCGGTTCATGCAGTTGACCTACAATAACCAATCCCTGCTGGCGACCGGCTGCTACGAGGCTGAAGACACCGGTATCACCCGGATGGGGCGGCAGGTGATCAAGGAGATGAACCGCGTGGGATTGGTCATCGACATGAGCCATTCGGCCGACCGCTCGACGATCGAGGCGGCCGACCTTTCCGCGCGTCCGATCGCCATCACCCACGCCAATCCGCATGAATGGGCGCCCGCCCTGCGCAACAAGTGTGACCCCGTCATCCGCGCCGTGACGGAAAGAGGTGGGATGCTTGGGTTTTCGGTCTACCCTCATCACCTGAAGGACAAGTCCGACTGCACGCTGGAAAGCTTTTGCACCATGATTGCCCGAACGGCCGAAAAATACGGAACACAGCATCTCGGGATCGGAACCGACCTGTGCCAGGACCAACCCGACAGCGTTGTCGAGTGGATGCGTGTGGGTCGTTGGACCAAGGAAATCGATTACGGCGAAGGATCGTCTGCGAACCCGGGCTTTCCGCCGATGCCAAAGTGGTTCAGGGACAATCGTGACTTTGACAAGATCGAGGCCGGCCTTCTCGCGGTTGGGATGACCCCGACCGAAGTCGCCGGGATCATGGGGCAGAACTGGTACCGCTTCTTTGCGGACAACTTCGGACCTGTCCAGAATTGACCGGACCGGGGCCGCATATCGCGCGCCGGGATCCGGCAACCGTTATGCGGCTCAGCCGGCTCGGGTCTTTGCACCAGTGCAGGCTCAGCTTCATGCGCGTTCTGACCCGCCGCCTGGCACGCGACAACTGGCGGTTTTCCACGCCGGTGTTCGAGATTGACGAGGCAGGCGTCGGACGAGCCGTCTATGTCGCCCAAGGACCCGAGCGCGCGTATTCTCTGGTGGCCTTCGCCCATGATCTTCCACCTGAAAAACGGTCGGACCGAGTGATCGCGGATGCGTGGGACGCGACCTTCACCCTATTCGACGGAATCCCTTCCGAAGCCGACCTTGACCGGCTGTCCCGCAATGTTCCGCTGCAAGAGGCCGGTCGGATCAGCGAAACCGAACTGTCGCTGTCCCGGGCCAACCGCTCGGTCCGATTGTGGGCGCATGTAGTCGAAGCCCTGGCCGACGGTCGACAGCCGGATCTGGAGCAGATCCAAATGGTTGGCTACCTGATGCGAACTACGGCTGTGTACGGATCGGGTAAATTCGGCGCCGCGGACCGGGAAAACCTTGCAAACCGTGCGGAAACCGAGGGGCCGTTTCAGGCCGAGATGCTGTCGGTCTTCCTCACCCGCGCCTTCGTGCGGGACTTGGTCGAACACATGGCGCGCGCCAAAGGGGGAAGCAAGGCCGTCAGGATGTCTCCTGATATCGCGCGCCGCCTGGGCATAGGGAATTCCACGGGACTGGGCATGGCGCCCTTCCTGATCAATCATCCGGTCCTTCTGAACAACTGGATCATGGCGCGCGAGGAGGCAATCGCCCGGGTTCGAGCCGTGGAAACCGCGACCCAAGAAGAAATCAGTGTATTCCGGTCGGTGTTTGATCGCAGCCAATTGTCGATTGGCCAATGGCATTCGGAACATCCGATACAAGAGCGGAAACTGTCTGCTCTGAAATCGGACCTCGGGGCGATCGCGGGCTTTCTTCGCCATGACGAGCTTACTGGCCGAAGACCGTGGAACCGTCTGGTGGAGTGGTCGGAAACTGTTCTGAGCGAGGAGGGGCAGGAGTTGCTTCTTTCCCTGATCCTCGAACCCTATCCAGACTTGGTGGACGGTTTGTCAGGATGCATGGCAGATTCAAGCCCGCATCTGTACGAGATTGACGGCGCCATGCCGCTAGCCGATGTGCGGCAGGCGATCCGCGACGGTTTCGGTTGGGCGTTGGATCTGGACTGGGGCGCCCGGGAAGCCTGCGCAAGGGTCTGGTATGTATCGGAAGAAAAGCTGGAACCCAGACTGGGTGAGCGCTTTGACGAGCCGGTAGCCGAGTACGAACAACCGCTTGCCCCGGCACGGGATGCGGCAGCGGCATATTCGGCAATGGCCGATTGGGACACAGCCGCGACCACCGCGGAATTTCTTCTGCGCCATCCTGAACATCGCCACACGATCCGCCGGGCGCAGATCAGCCGCAAGGCCCCCTACAGCGAGATCCGAGACAACACGATAGGTGCATCGGTTCTGCCGATCGACATGCTCCGCGCCAAACTGTCCTTTTTTGGCGCCACGCATTTCGATCCCCGTTCGGACCGTTGGGTCCGTATCTGCATGTATTCAGGCGCGCCTTACCCAGAGAATCTTTCGCCCGAAAATGCCGATTTCTGGGTTTATCCTGAGGTGCCGGTATGAATCTGTCGCTGAACGAGGTCGAAGGATTGGCAAAACGCGCGGCACGTGGGGCGGGTCATCACTGGGGGCCGGCCGAGGACGCCGCCAAAGCGACCCGCTGGCTGTGTCGTCAAGGTTTTGACGGCGCAGCCGCCTTGTCAGCGGTCCTGCGCCAGGAATTTGCCCTTCGGTTTGTTGCACACACGCCGCAGGTTCTCGGGGCGAATTGGCGTGCGCATGGGCAGATGTGCCCGTTGGGGGCGGGGATGCTGCTGTCAGATTGTTCGGAACATCTGGGCCGCGGGCCGATCGTTCTGCATAACGTTGCGGTTCCGCTGTTTCTCGTGCCGTTCGCTGGCAACGCTGCACGCCGATTGCAGACCACTGTGACCGTCGTCTGCGCTGAACTCAGTGCCACGACGGACGGGGAGGTCGTGGACGCTCCGGATCTTTGGCCGGAAAGCGTCACAAAGGTCACCGTAAGGATCGGCGGTGCGCTCAACAAACTGCGCGCCAAGCGAACGCGCGCCCTGCCGGCGTCTGCGGCTCTGGCTTTTTTGAACACTCTGGCTCAACGCACCTATGCCCCGGCAACCGAGGAGTCTCGCCGGTTGGGTGCCGGTGCTGGTTTGTCCGATAATGACTGAGGAGGCCGAGATGCCAGAAACCCGAACGCTGTCTCTTGCTGAAATCGAGGACCTGTCGCTGCGCGCTCTGATGGCGGCCGGCACGTCCGAGGACAATGCCCGGCCGTTGGCGGTTGCGACCGCCGCGACCGAGGCGGACGGAGTGGCCAGCCACGGGCTGGCCTACATCCCGATCTATTGCGAGCACGTACAATGCGGCAAGGTAGACGGGCGAGCACAGCCGGTGATGTCCGTCCCCAAACCGGGCGTGGTGGTGGTTGATGCGGCAACCGGTTTCGCTCACCCGGCGATCGACTTGGGGTTCGACGCGTTGATCCCGGCCGCACGCGAGCAGGGGATAGCTGCGCTGGCCATCCGCAACAGTTACAATTGTGGTGTGCTGGGGTATCACACCTATCGCTTGGCTCAGGCGGGCCTTGTTGGTCTGGGGTTCACCAATGCACCTGCATCCATTGCACCGTCGGGTGGTTCACGGCCCGTCGTGGGCACGAACCCGTTTTCGCTGGCCGTTCCGGGTGCTGATGGGCAGCCTGCCGTCTTGATCGACCAAAGCGCCAGCACGATCGCAAAAAGCGAGGTCATGAAACACGCCCGCGAGGGAAAGCCGATCCCAGTCGGCTGGGCGCTGGACCCTGAAGGCAACCCGACAACTGATCCGGCCGTGGGCCTCAAGGGCTCGATGGCGCCTTCGGGCGGCTACAAGGGCGTGGGCGTCGCACTTCTGACCGAGGTAATGGCCGCCGCATTGACCGGGGCCACTTTGGGCATCCATGCTTCACCCTTTTCCGGAACTGTGGGCGGCCCGCCAAAAACCGGCCAGTTCTTCATTGCCATCGACCCCGGCGCTACGGCCGGGTCGGGGTTTGCCGCCAATATCGCGGAACTGGTCGAGGCGATCCGGTATCAGGAAGGAGCGCGTCTGCCCGGCGATGGTCGGCGCGCCAAGCGCCTTAAGGCCAACAAGGACGGGGTTGGTGTCAGCGTCGCGACGCTGGACAAAATCCACGCCATCCTGGCCTGACACCCGTTTCCAGCGGAAACAGGGGCAAGGCTGATGCCTCGCCCCCTTGCATCACGCCTTTATGATGTTGTGTTCCGGTCCGTACGGAAAGCCGGTGATATTCTCGGCCCCGTCCTCGCCTACGACCAGAATGTCGTGCTCGCGGTAGCCGCCCGCGCCGGGCTGACCTTCGGGAATCCACAGCATCGGCTCGATGGACACCACCATGCCCGGCTCGAGCACTGTGTCGATGTCCTCGCGCAGTTCCAGCCCCGCCTCGCGGCCGTAATAGTGGCTGAGGATGCCGAAGGAATGCCCATAGCCGAACGAGCGGTATTGCAGCAGGCCCTGATCGGCGAAGAACCGGTTGATCTCGGCGGTGATGCCGGAACAGGTCGCGCCGGGTTTGATCAGGCTCAGCCCCAGTTCGTGGGCGGCGACATTGGCCTGCCACAGGCGTAGGCTGTCGGCGTCGGGCTCGCCCAGGAACAGGGTGCGTTCCAGCGCGGTGTAATAGCCCGAGATCATCGGGAAGGTGTTGAGCGACAGGATATCGCCTTTCTGCAGCGCCCGCTTGGTGACGGGGTTGTGCGCGCCGTCGGTGTTCAGGCCTGACTGGAACCAGACCCAGGTGTCGCGGTACTCGGCTTCGGGATAGGCGCGGGCGATCTCGATCTCCATCGCGTCGCGGCCGGCCATGGCAATCTCGATCTCGGTGGCACCTTCACGGATCGCGGCATGGATGGCTGCGCCGCCCACATCCGCCGTGCGGGCGCCGCCCTTGATCAGTTCGATCTCCTCGGCCGATTTCACCATCCGCGCGGCCATCGTGTCGGGAGCGATGTCCACAAGCTCGGGCTGGTTCAGCATGGCCAGGGCCGTGTCGCGCGCAGCCAGCGTCATGTGGTCGCTTTCGATGCCGATCCGGCGGGCATTCCCGATCAGGCTGGCTACGGCGCGCCAGTAGTTGTCGCGCTTCCAGTCGGTGTAGATCACGTTGTCTTCGACCGACCGGCGCCAGGGCTGGCCCGCGTCGATATTGGCCGACACGGTGGTGCAAGTGTCTTGCGTCACCACGCAGCCATAAGGCCGGCCGAAGGCGCAGTACAAAAAGCCCGAGTAGTAGGCGATGTTCTGCATCGAGGTCAGGAGGACGACCGGGATGTCCCGCTGCGCCATAATAGCGCGCAGTTTGGTCAGCCGGCGGTCGTACTCGGCACGGCTGAAGGGCAGGGGCGCCTTGTCGCCGTTGTGGCAAGTGAAGAATTCAGGGCGATTTGAAAGGTCTGTCATGTGCTCTCTCGCTTCTTTGCCGGACGTGCAAAGCCCGGCCACATGTCCCGGCGTACAGGACAGGCGGTCTCGGGGTCCGAGAGCCGATCACCCCCTTGGGTGCTGCGACGCCATCGCAGCAGGGGGTGAACAAGGAAATCGTTAGATCAGCAAATGCCGCCGGTCAAGCCGGTGTCAGCCCGCGCAGCCGTTCCGACCGCCTCCGCAGTAGTTCGACCGTGGTGAGCAGCGCGATCGAGATGACGACGAGGATCGTGGCCACGGCCAGGATGGTCGGGCTGATCTGCTCGCGCAGGCCGGTGAACATCTGCCAGGGCAGGGTCTTTTGGCTGGCCGATCCGACGAACAGCACCACGACCACCTCGTCGAACGAAGTGATGAAGGCGAACAGCCCGCCCGAGATCACGCCCGGCAGGATCAGGGGCATCTGGATCTTGAAGAAGGTCCGCACCGGACCAGCGCCCATATTCGCAGCGGCCCGCGTCAGCGAGCGGTCAAACCCGACCAGCGTGGCGGTCACGGTGATGATGACGAAGGGGATGCCCAGAACGGCGTGGGCCAGAATCACCTTGAGATAGCCCACAAAGGTCTTGTTCATGCCCAAAGTGCCCTCGAGAAAGCGGCCGATGTCGCTGTAGAAGAAGAACATGCCCGTCGCTGAGATGATCAGCGGCACAATCATCGGAGAAATCAGGATCCCCATGATGGCGCGCCGCCCCGGCACGTGCGATTGGCTGAGACCGATGGCCGCCAGCGTTCCCAGCGTTACCGATATGATAGTCGCGATGGGCGCGATGATCAGCGAGTTCTTGAAGCTGCGCTGCCATTCGTTGTTGGTGAAGAAATCCTGGTAATGCTTCAGTGAATATCCCTCGGGGTCCAGCCGCAGCATCTCGGGCGTAAAGGTAAAGAAGTCCTGCGCGTTGAACGACAGCGGAAGAACAACCAGAATTGGCGTGATCAGGAAAACGAAGATCGCGCCGCAGATCACCCGGAACAGGTAGTGATAGAACACCTGCTGCGCCGTCAGATAAGGCAGCAGCTTGCGGCGGTATCGGCCCTCGTACAGCCAGAATGTGAACCATGCGAAAAACCAGCCGCCCAAGAAGCCGAGCACACCGCCCATCGGCCCTGAAACCGCGAAGCCGACGGCCGCGAAGCCGATAATGTTGATCCAGTAGGCAAGCCGCTCGTTCTTGAGGACCGAGATGTAGATCCAAGCCAAAAGGGCCGTCAGCGCCGCGCCGCCGATCATTCCCAGGGGGACCGAGCCGTTTCCTGCGCCGACAAACATGCCGGCAAACGCGCCGGCCAGTGCGACGCTGGGCAGGACCATGGACAGGGGCTTGCGCGAAATTGGTGTCAGTGCGGCCATGTCGGTTACCCCAGCTTCACGTTATCGATGCCCACGATCTTGTCGTAGACCCAGTAGAGGATCAGAACCACCGCCAGCAGGATCGTCCCCAATGCTGCAGCCAGGCCCCAGTTCAACGAAGACGAAATGTGATAGGCAATCCGGTTCGAGATGAAGACACCCTTGGTGCCGCCCACGATTTCGGGCGTGATGTAGTAGCCGATGGCCAGAATGAACACGAGGATCGACCCCGCTCCGATGCCCGGGATGGATTGTGGGAAGTAGATCCGCCAAAACGTGGTCCAGTTCGTGGCGCCCATGGATTTGGCCGCGCGAGTGTAGGATGGCGGAATCGTCTGCATCACCGAATACATCGGCAGGATCATGAACGGCAGTAGGATATGCGTCATGGCAATAATCGTGCCGATCTGGTTGTTGATGATGATCAGCCGCGCGTCATCTGCGACCAGCCCGAGCCAGACGAGGGTATCGTTTATTACGCCCTGCTGTTGCAGCATGACCTTCCACGCGGATGTCCGCACCAGAAGCGATGTCCAGAATGGCAGCAGAACCAAAATCATCAGCAGGTTCGACACGCGCATTGGTAGGGTCGCCAGCAGGTAGCTGACCGGATAGGCGAGCAGGATGCAGGCCCCGGTGATTACCAGCGACATGAACAGCGTTCGCCCGAACAGTTTGATAAGAATTTGCTTGTCTTCCGGCTGTGCCTGGGCACCTTCTGGGGTGCGCCGCATGTCGATTGCGTTCAGGAAGTAGCCGTTGGTGATCGGAACCGCATGGGTCTTGATCACGCGCCAGGTCTGCGGTTCCCCCCAGCCGTCATGGATCTCGATCAACTTTTCCTTGAACGGACCGTCGGTTTCAGGGTCCAACCGTTTGATCTTGCGGCCTGACTGGCGGAACAGCGAAGACATGCCGGTTTCTTCGTAGTTCAGACGTGTGCCAAGCCGGGTGTGTTCCTTGTTTTCGATAGCGACCACCATGTCACGAACGAAGGCATCATAGACGTCCTCGCCCGGCAATTCGCCGCTGGTTTCATCCCAGTTGTCCAGCGCTTCGACCGTCAAGGGCAGGGTTTCCGAGACAATCCCGTTTTCGACAGAACGAAACAGCATCGATGCGATCGGTACCAGGAAGGAAAACAGCACGAACAGAAGCAAAGGTGCGATCAGCATAAGCGCGCGCAGTTTCTGACGTCGCAATGAACGCGCCAGCGATTGCTTGAGCGGCGTTCCGTCCGCTGCCAGCATGGGTCCTGCGGTTTGGCTTGCGTCAGTCATCAGTGCCTCTTGGTTGTGCCCGGGTCAGATGGCGGCGCACCGCCACCTGACGTTTCTTCAGAGTTTCAAGCGCTTATTGCGCCAACCACGCCTGGAATTTGGCGTCGATGTCGTCGCGGTAGTCAGCCCAGAACTCGTAGTTGTAGAGGAACGTGTTCTTGGCGTTTTCCGGGTCGGTCGGCATGTGCGGAGCCATGTCGATTCCCAGTTCGGCATGCTTGCCGACCAGCGGAGCCGACGAAGCGCGAGCCGGGCCGTACGAGATGTACTTGGCCTGATCCGCCAGCCGCTGGGTGTCGGTCGCGAACATGATGTAGTCCAGCGCGCGTTGCTTGCGCTCTTCGCTCAGACCGGCGGGAATGATCCAGCCGTCCAGATCGAAGACCTGCGCGTCCCACAGCATGGCGACGGGCTGCTTCTGCTCTTCGATGACGCTGAACAGGCGGCCATTGTAGGTCGAGCCCATGACGACTTCGCCGTCAGCCAGCAGTTGGGGCGTATCGGCACCGGCAGACCACCAGACGACGCTGTCCTTGATGGTGTCCAGTTTCTTCAGAGCACGATCCTGGCCTTCGTCGGTTGCCAGAACGTCATACACTTCGTCCTTCGGGACGCCGTCGCACAGCAGAGCCCATTCCATGTTGTTGATCGGGCGCTTTTCCAGCGACCGCTTGCCGGGATAGGTTTCCAGGTCGAAGACCGCGCAGATGTCGGTCGGCGGGTTGTCCCCGACCATGTCGGTCCGATACCCAAAAGTGGTCGAATACACGATCTGAGGGATGAAGCATTCGCTGACCAGCAGATCGCCGAAGTCTTCCGAAGCCGGAGTGCCGTCCGGCGCGGGCGCCAGCTGCGTATCCGGGTCGATTTCCATCGCCAGACCTTCGTCACACAGACGGATCGCGTCCGCGGCAACCACGTCGACCACATCCCATGTGATGTTGCCCGCCTCGTTCATGGCGCGCAGTTTGGCCACGGCCTCGGCCGAGCTGTCATCGTTCAGGATGGTGACGCCGGTTTTTTCCGAATAGGGCTCGTGATAGGCCTTGAGCTGCGACTTGGAATAGGCGCCGCCCCAGGACACGATCGTCATTTCTTCGGCGGAAACTCCGCCTGCTGCAGTTGCCAGTGCAACAGCTGTCAGCATTGTGGTGGTACGTTTCATATGTAGCTCCCAGTTTTTCCCGTTTTATGCTTGGTCGACCAACGCACGGGTTTTCGTCGGTCGGTTCTTTCGGCTTGGGGGCGGATTGCGAAGCCGGGCGCGCCTAGGCGTCCAGAGCGCGGCAATCTTGCGCCAGCCATCCGATCTCGATCTCCTGACCCGGTGTCAGCCTGACGGCGTCAGGAGCATTCCGGGTCTTGACGATGAATTCATCATTGCCGGCCACCGACATGCGGAATCTGAATACATCGCCCATGTAGATGAATTCCTTGACCACAGCCTTGAGCGTATGCGCTTCGGGGCTGAGGCGATCCTTGTTGAATTCCACGCGCTCGGGCCGGATCGAGACCTTGGTCCGTTCCCCCGGTTGGCTGACGTTGATCGGAACCGCATCAATCTCGGACCCATCGTCCAGCGCTACGACGCATTTCCCGCCATCGACGGATTTCAGAACGCCTTCCAGCGTGTTGTTTTCGCCGATGAACTGCGCAACGAAACTGTTCTCCGGCTCTTCATAAAGCTGGTCTGGCGGTGCAAGCTGCTGGATCCGACCATCGTCAAATACCGCTACGCGATCTGACATGGTCAGCGCTTCGGTCTGGTCGTGGGTCACATAGACGGTCGTGATCCCCAATTCATGGGCCAGACGCGTGATTTCAAACTGCATGTGCTCGCGCAGCTGTTTGTCCAATGCGCCCAGCGGTTCATCCATAAGAACCAATTCGGGTTCGAAGACCAGCGCGCGGGCCAAGGCAATACGCTGTTGTTGCCCGCCTGACAGCTGTGCGGGTCTGCGGCTGCCGAAGGCACCCATCTGCACCATGTCGAGGGCGCGCTGGACCTTTTCTTCGCGCTCGGACTTGCCGATTTTTCGGACTTCCAGCGGAAAGGCGAGGTTCTCGGCCACCGTCATGTGCGGGAACAGGGCATAGTTCTGAAACACCATCCCGATGCCACGCTTGTGCGGCGGGATGTTGTTGATCGGTCGCCCATCCAACAGAATTTCGCCATGCGTCGCAGTTTCGAACCCGGCCAACATCATCAGGCAAGTGGTCTTGCCAGATCCCGATGGGCCCAACATTGTCAGAAACTCGCCCTTTGGCATCGCGAGGTTAAGGTCTTTGACGACAAGATTTTCGCCGTCATACGATTTTTGAACGCGTTGAAATTCGACAAACGCGGCGTCGCTAGAAGTGCCGGTCACAAGACCCCCTGTTGCGTCAATTCTTGGTCCGGTTGGTCCGGATTTCATTGATCCCTGAGCACATTAAAGACGCAGCAATGTCCGGCTGGCAAGACTCAATGACAAAAACCAATCCCCATTGGGTGGGATTCAGGGGTTTTGCGCAGTGTTGAGGCGCCGCATGTGCCACGCAAGGGCCTGATTGCTGGACAAGACCGGTTTGCCGATCTGTTCATGGATCTGCGGGATGGCGTCCAACGTGCGAAGGTTGGTGCAGCTGAGAAAAACAGCTTCGACCGCACTGTCCGAACCCAGCCTCACCGCGGCGTCAACAATGGATTGCGTCGAAATCCGGACGACCTTGGATTCTTCGGAAATCCCAAAGGTGCCGAACACATCCATCAGGACCCCTTGATCGGCGAATGCCGCGCGAAGCGCCGTGTTGACCTGCTCCACATATGGGGACAGCAGTGCAAAGCGTGACACACCCAGTTCGCGCGCCTGAGCAACCGCAGCGTGCAGCGGGTTGGTCACCGATTGCACGTCACAAGCCTGCTTTACCAGTTCTTCGACCTTTTCCGACCCGATGACCGAGCTTGCCGAGGTGCAGGCGTAACCCACAACCCGGAAGGGGCGCGCCTTGGGCAGTAAATCCGCCGCCGCTGGAAGCGCATGTTTCATGCGGGTCAAAGTCTTGGTTGTGACCTGCGGGTCGCTGGTTATGCGCGAGACATAAATGGGTGCAGGGTCGCCGGAAAAAAGCCTGCGGAAATCGCCTTCGATCGTCTCGTCTGTCTGCAGAACGATCAGGCCAAGCGGAGATATGCCCGGGTCATCCGTGTCCAGAGAAAATGGCAGTGTTGTCATAGCTCAGGAATCTCCCGTCCTGCTTTGGGACTCAGGAACCGAGGGGCGCCTTCGGTGATCAGCACGTTTTCCTCGTGCACAAGTATTTTGCCACCGACCTCAATACCTGGCTCCAGCGTCAACACCATTCCGGGTTTCAGAACCGTGTGATCCGTTGGGATGAGCGAAGGCCACTCGGTCAATGACATGCCCAATCCGTGGCCCAAGCGCCCGGCTTCGGTCCCGCCGCCGCCACGGGACAGGACCGAGTTCATCGCGTGATACAGGTCCGAGGCCGTCGCGCCCGGTCTGGCCTGCTCGAACGCAGCCTCGGTCGCATCGATCAGCGCGTGGTGCGCCGCGCGCACGGCGGGACTGGCCGGGCCGACGGACCAGTTGCGGTCGAAATCGCAAAAATACCCATCCCAGACCAGCCCGGTATCCAACATAAGTACGTCACCCGGCTCCAACGGTCGTTGTGTTGCCGGTGAGATTACGTCCCCATATCCGCCCAGGTCGGCAGCGCCGGCAAGATAAGGCACCCAATCGGCGCCTTCATCGAGACACAACATCTGAAACCGTCGAAAGACCTGATCCAGAGGAACACCTGCCGCTGCAATCTCAGGAACCCGCTCAAAAGCCTGTCCCGCGATCAGGCAGGCGGTTTCGATCTTTTTGATTTCGGCTTGAGATTTGACCATGCGCAGGTCGCGCAGAATGCCAAGGTCGCCGGTGATCCTGCGGCGGTCGATTTCGGATTTCAGACGCCCGAAGCCTGCAAGCGGCATCCGCAGGTGCGTTTCATGCCCGTCGGGGCATCCGATCAAGCCGTCGTCCGGAACGAGTTCGCGTAGGGTTTCGGCCAGCAACGATACTCCGTCGTCTGCCAGATCCGGGGCGGTCCAGGTGCGGATGTCTTCGATCCAGGTCTGCGCCATCAAGGCCGCGCCAATCGACGGGATCACGGCGACAGGTTTACCGGTCGCAGGAACGACAAGGAACCAAGGGCGCGTCGGGCTTTCCCAGAACCGGGTCAGAAAGCCGCTGAAATACCGGACGTCGGGCTCGGTCGTCAGCAGCAGGGCGTCCAGTCCATGCTCTTGCATGAGATCCTGCGCACGCGAAGTTCTGTCCTCGAATTCGGCTTGTTCGAACCCTCTCATGAGGCTTGCTCGGTCACGATGCACAAAACGCGGTCCTGTGGTCCGATTTTGAGCAAGTTGCGGCTATCGGCATCCAGAACGGCAGCCAGTCCGGCCCCGCCTGACGCAGTCGTTTCGAACCCGGCCTCTGCCATGACTGGAAGCTGAGCGGCCACGGTGTCATCGTCCAGCGTCAGAAACAGATCGGCATCCCGCGCCAATCCATTCAGCGCAATCAGCGATGGCTCCTTGCAATCCAGCCGTCCCATGATGCTGTCCGGACCGTCTGCAAAGACCGGCGCGCCGGCTTGGATGCTGGCCATTAGCGCCGGGGCTGCGGCCGGTTCGACCACGACGATCCTGGGGTCGTCTCCCCAAGCCTTTCGGAAACATGCGGCAACAGCGCCCGCCATGCCTCCCACTCCGGCCTGCAGCAGGATCAATGTCGGAGGTTCGGAACATTGATCAACCGCCTCGACGGCCATTTGAACGTACCCCTCCATCAAGAGATGGGGCAGGTCGTAATACCCTTCCCAAGAACTGTCCGACAGAAGCGTCCAGTCGTTGTCGTTCGCCGCGCGGCTTGCGGCGCTCATGCTTGCGGCGTAATCGACGCCTTCGCGCACCACTCGCGCACCTTGCGCCGCAAGGCGCTGCGCAAAGCTCTCGGGCACGGTTTCAGAAATGAACACCACGGCATTCGCACCAAAAACGCGCGCACCCGCAGCCATGCTGAGGCCGTGGTTCCCGGCGCTGGCCGTAACATAAGTGCGGCCGGCAAGGGATGTGTTGTCGGGTGTCTCGGTGGCTTCGCTCGCTTGGCAGGCGATGACATAAGCCGCGCCCAATGCCTTGAACGACCCGAGATTCATCCGCGTTCGTTCATCTTTGATCCAAAGGCGGGAAACGGGCGCCAAGCCCGGCGCTTCGGTCAGTGGCGTCACGCCGGAGGCCGGACACAGAGACAGAAGCTGTGCCAACCGGTTCGAGTTGGTTGAAGGGAAGGGTGCCTGAGAAAGCAGTTTGCCTTTGCCCCGATACGGGTTGGTGACGGTCTTCATCGCGGCCTCCCTCAACGATCCGGCAGACGTCATAGAAATGCAGTCGATCTGTCAAGGCAAAGGGGCGGAATGCGAGAATTGCGCGCGTCTTGTTCCCTGGGGAAAGTGGCTGCTTGCACTGAACCGCACGGCGTTGATCAGGCTGGCGAATTAACCGCTTGCGGTCTTTGCAATCGGAATGGGTGCGTGTAAGTGTTCGGCACGTGATCCGTTGCCGGTGCACCAGACCGGCCGGATGCGGGCGTGATGGAATGGTAGACATATCGGACTTAAAATCCGAAGGCCCTAGCGCCGTGTGGGTTCGAGTCCCACCGCCCGCACCAAACACAATGGTCGGCTTGGCCGAGGGCGATCGTCAGACCGGATAACCCAGCTTGGAGATCAGCCGCCAGATGTCTTGGTTCGCCGCCGACAGCTGCGCTACGACATCCTCAATTTCCTGCATCGCCTGTTCGTCGACCGTATCTTCGCGCCCCAGCTTGATGTCGGTTTTTCGATCGGCAATGCGCATCAGGATCGTCTTGGGGTTCCCGGTTTCCTGGTCGAAGGAATAGATGCAATGGTTGAACTTGTTGCGGATGCCCGACAGGCGGCTGAGCCGCTGCGTGTGCTCAAGGATCGGATCACGAACCGAGGCCGGCCTTCCGTCCATCTTTGCCAGACGCTCGACCAGATCAATTCGGGCGCGGGTCGTGTTCAGGGTCAGGAAAATGATGACGGCTACGTCTTTGCTGGTCCCCGAGAGGCCGGCAATCAGATGTATCAGCAGGCTTTCGGTGTTCGTCCAGACATAGTTCAGGCGGCCGACCAAAAGGATCAACCGATCGAACCTGGCTTCGAAGTCGTCAGTCAACCGAAGTTCGGTGCGCGTCTTGCGCCGCCGCCTCAAAGAAGAAATGCGCCGCTGCCGTTCTGTTGCTGACACCGATCTTGCCCGACACGTTGTGCATGTGCAGCTTGACCGTGTGTTCGGTGATACCCAACTGGGCAGCGATAGCCTTGTTGCTTTTTCCTTCGGAGACAAGCTGCAGAACCTGCTTCTCGCGCCTGGTCAGTTTAGACAACAGAGGGCCAGCCGCAGGGGATTTCGGAGTTTCCCGGGCTGCAGTTGGGGTTTTCGCGCACGGCTTCAATGCAACGCAATTGGCCACAAATCCCGGCAGGTACAACTCTTCATGCATCAGCAGCCGCAGGATCGCGCGCCATGCGTCCGGGGCGACGTTCATCGGAAGATACCCGATTGGTCCGTACCGGGATCGGTCCCATCGCTCGAAAACGAAACGGGCTGCGTCCTCTTTGCGGTATGCGAAGGCAAGGCATCCCGGCATGGACGATCGAACATAATCGGAGGGATGGGCCAGCAGATCCTCCATCATGATCTGATCCACGACAACAATCTTGCCGGAACCCTCAGCATTGCTCGCCTCGGACAAGAATGCCGCGAGGGATTCAAACCGATGGGCTGCCACGCCGAATTCGTGCTGAACGCTTCGCAGGGTTTGGTTGGAGTAGAAGAGCTCTTTCCCAACAAAAACAATCATGAAATCTTCACTTTTGTCGATCGTGCTGGAACTGTTACTTAATTCAGAAATGCTCATTTTTGCGCCCCCCCCCCCTAAATACCCCAGATTACGTCCTGAATTGGCCGTTATTGGCCGGGGTGAAACTGAATAAAAACAATTAAAAATATGTATTGAGTATACCAGAAAGTTCAGTTTTCGACAACTGTACGGCTTTGAGAATCACCAGATTTTAGAACTTTCGATTAAGGCCGTTTGACGGTCGGACCGCTTAAACATCTGGATTCAAAGAACTTAATTTCACCAACCTTTATCGCTGGCCAATTCGGCTCCGAACTCGGCCATGAAATGTGTGTTCGAGTAATACATCAAGCAAATCAGCCTTTTAGTGATGTTAATACTTTCTGCCAGCTAGGCAGGCCGAACGGCATCTGTACCCTGTGTCGTGCTTCAATTTGCGAAGTGTACTTGTACCTGGCGTGTCTGCGGCCCGCGTATTTTCGCGTGATTTTGAGCAGTCACGGAATCGGCTTGGCCGAGAAAGGGGGGTGACAACACATCATTTGAAAGACAAGGCCGCAGACATGCGCAGTTTCGCGAATGGATGCTCAATAATATTTTTCAACCGCGCCGAATATCGCTTTGTAGATGAATGGCGGTCTGGCGCTTCAAAAATGGAAGATTGTTATGCGACGCAATGTGAACAATACCAATGTCACGACCGTTGACGAAGTTAATGTTGAAAATCTCGAAGCTCCGATCTCGGTGGAAATCCCCGTTGAAGAAGCAAATATCGAGGCCGAACTGACCGCGCAGCAACAGCAGCAGGGTCAGGAAGTTCAAAACGCTGCGAACAACGAAGACGAACAGAACCAGGCTCAGGCTCAGGCGACTGAAGTTGCGAACGAGCAGGGCCAGGGTCAGGACCAGGGTCAGGCGCAGCAGCAGGGCCAACAGCAAGGTCAGCAGCAGTCGAACGTCAATGGCGGCGATGACAGCAACAGCATCGCAAACTCGATCAACATCGATTTCGGTGAAGGCGAGTGGATCCCGCGCGACGATGACCAGGTCGATCTGGATATCGGTGACTCGGCATCCATCGGTGATGTCATCACGGCCGGAAACGACGTGAATTATGATCCCGGCGATGATCTGAACCTGTCCATCTCGATGAATGGTGACGGCAATGACATGTCGTCGATCAACAACCAGTTGGCCAGCCTGAGTGACGATGACACGCTGGATTCGCCCAGCCTGTCGAATGACGGCTCGTTCTATCAGAACGGCAGCGCGACGGGCGGTTCGGCCTATGCCGAAGAAGGCATCGGTTCCTCCTCCGGCGGCGGTAACTCGGGTTCTGGCGGAACCAGCTACGGCGGTGCAGCAAGCGGCGAGACCAATGGCAGCCACGCATTCGCGCTGGGCGGCCACACCGGCAATGCCGGCGCGGCTTCGCAAGGCGGCAACGGTGCGGCCTCGGGCGGCGCCAACAACACGAGCCTGGGTCTTGGTCTGTCGGGCGCCGAAGCCAGTGGCGAAAGCACGGCTGGCAATGGCGGCAACGCCAACAGCACCTCCAGCGCCAACAACACCGGCAGTTCGAATGCCAACGGCCAGGGAACTGGCGGTGAAGGCGGTAATGCCGGCTCGATCGGTCTTGGCCTTGGTCTGGGACTGTCCGGCGCCAACTCGGAAGGCAATGCCAACGGTGGTGAAAACGCGACCGGTTCGATCGGCGCGGGCCTTGGCCTGGCCGGAAACGAGTCGGGTGCGAACGGCGCCAATGGCGGCAACGGCGAGTCATCGAACTCGGGTTCTGCATCGAACAATAGCACCGGTACGACCGAAGCGAATGAAGCGACGGCCGGAAGCAACACGGGTGCGGGCATGGCTGGCAGCGGCGCGCAAAGTGGCGCCAATGGCAGCGGCGGGCCTGGTTCCGGTGGCACGGGTTCCGGCGGCTCGGGCTCGGGTGGTGAAGGTGCTGGTGGCGAAGGCTCTGGTGGCGAGGGATCTGGCGGATTCTCGGCCATGGTCGAAGCAGCCATCGCGGCGCTGAACCAGGAAATCGCGGATGGTGGTCCGGCCTTGAATGCGGCTGATACCGACGCTGCGACCGGCGGCGGCGGAACCACGGGCAACAACCCGGGTACCGGCGGAGCGGGCACCGGTGGTGCCGGAACCGGCGGCGCAGGAACCGGCGGTGCCGGAACCGGTGGCGCAGGGTCCGGCGGAGCGGGCACGGGCGGCAGCTCGGCAGCCAACTCTGGCGCACAGGGCGTCGGCGATCTGGCAGCAAGCGGTCCGAATATCAGTCAGTCGCCCGGTGACGTGAACGGTGCGGCCAGCAACCCGCAGACGTCGACCGGAACCGGCGGAGCCGGCGGTTCGAACGCGGCCAATGGCGCGGCAAATGGAACCGGTTCGGGTTCGTCCAGTGCAGAAGGCGCTGGCGGAGCCGGTGGGACCACGACGCCCACGTCCACCTCGTCCGGTAACGGTGCGGGTTCTGCGGACGCGGTCAACACGGCCGGTACCGGCGGTGCGGCAGAAGTCTTTGCTGACGCTGACACAAACGGTTCCGCCGACAGCCTGGCCGAAGCCATCGCGGGATACGGCGGCGCGTCGTACACCGACAACGATGCCACCTCGACCGGATCCGGCAGCGCGACTGGCGCGGCCAGCTCGGGAGCCGGTGGTGCAGGCGGTGCGTCTGCGGCCAATGGCGGTACCAGCGGCTACGCAATGGGTAGCGCCATGTCCGGCGATACCACGGGTGGCGCAGTCACCGGTGGCAGCGCGGCCGGCGCCTATTCGGGTGACGGCGGAGCCGGCGGCAATGGCGGCACCTGGGGTTCCAACAATGGTGGCGACGGTATCGTCACTGGTGAATCCTACGCGTCGGCAGCAGCAGTGGTCGATACCTCGGCCTTCAACCAGACAATCGTCATGGGCGCCAACGTGCTTGGCAACTCGGTCGATACCACGATGGTTGGCGGTTCGATGAGCTCGACCTACGCGAGCGATGACACCGAGGCATAATGCCTGACCCCGGAGGCCGCGATTTCGGCCTCCGGTCTTTGATGAAAACACCGGGGCCGTGCTTCATGGCCTCGGTCCAACTTAACCCAGACCCGGAAATTCTCTGCCGGAAAGGGTGACAGGGATAGTCCAGATGTCACTTGACAGCATTACGGAAACGATCGCCCATTTTATAGGTACTTTTCAGCTCACGATGGAACAGGCCATCCTGCGGCAGCAATACGAGGAGTTTACGGCTCTCCGACGGCTGGCCGAAGTTGAAGGCCTGGAGGATCCGATCAGGATTGTCGTCAAGGCCGATCTGGATCTGAAGCCCAAGGACTACGATCCGCTTCCCTACCGTTTCCCCGAACCGCCCGCGGACCCGCAGTTGCCGCTGCCGCCAGCCGGTCCGATGCTCGAGTCGAGCATCCAGATCGGTGACCCGTTGGCGCCGGGCGGATTTGTTCCGCAGTCCGAATTGCCGATCTCGGTCGGGCCGCAATTCTTGATGCTGCAGCCTCAGGTCGTCAGCGACCTGATAGGTTCTGCCGTCACTTACACATTCCAGACATTGGTCCTGCGCGACAATGATACCGTCGGCGCGGGCGACTTCCGCGATGCGGCGATGCTGACAGCACAGGCCGAGGCCGCGTTGGACGTGGCGCACTCGCTTCATGCGATGGCGGTGCCTTCACTGGCGATACCGGACTACATGACGCCAGAATACCTGGATACGCTGGTCGAACAGATAACGACGCCGATAAATGGATCGGTGCAAGGTGTCACGGTTCACCAATTCCAGGGTGAAGATGCGGAAGGTATCATCGTCAACGGTCAACACGTGTCGGAGGCTCCGGTCTGGAGCGATCTTCTGCCGGCCTACCACCAGCCGGAGGAGGCTGAGGAAAATCTGGTGTCACAGTCCTATCCGGCCGAGTGGAACCAGTCCGAAGGGCCGGAGTCGCACGAGGGTCATTCCGTTGTCACCGGCGGCAATCTTGCGATCAACGAAGTCGCGCTGAACGTCGGTTGGGTGGACGCCCCCTTCATCGCCGTGGGTGGACAAGCAATCAGCCTGACGATGATCAGCCAGGTCGCGCTGGTATCAGATGTTGATGTCGGAAACACCGGCAGCGGTGCGGGCACCAACGTCGTCCAATCCGCCCAGATTGAAACCGAGGCGAATCCTGCGCCCTGGCTTGCCGGAACCTCGGCTGTCGCTGGTGGGGCCGGGCAGCCGTCCTTTTTGACCGTCGACTGGATCCATGGCGATCTGGTGGTTGCCAACTTCCTCAAGCAGGTCATCAACGCCACCGACATCGACCATATCCAGACCGAGATTTCCGCATCTTCGACCATGTATGCGATGGGTGGCAACCAGATGGTCAACGTGGCCGATATTGTTCAACTCGGCAGTTACTATGACCTGATCATGATCGGCGGCGACATGATCTCGGTCGACATGTTGTTCCAGACGCTTGTCCTGATGGATGACGACGTGGTGTCAGGCGGCCTAGCCGGACCTGCCGGGGGTGCGAACGAAAATCTGCTGATGAACCAGGCTTCGGTGATGACCAACGGCCTGGACCTGCAGGAGGCGCTTGAGGAGAACATGGCCGAGGCCATGGCTCTGAATGAAATGAACATGGCCGCGCTCGAGGACGCATTGCTGAACGATCCGATGTTCGCGGGCATGGAGCAGATGCGCGTTCTGAAGATCGACGGAAACCTGTTGCAGGTGAATATTCTTGAGCAGGTCACGATGCTTGCCGATCAGGATGACATTTTCCTGTCCGGTCCGCACGGGGCCGTTACCGAAGTCGTGGCCGGTAGCAACGCGATGCTGAATGCGGCCAACATCAACAAGCTGGGTGTGGACTCCGTGGTCATGGCCGGGCAGGGCGCATATTCCGAGCTTTTGCTGCACCAGGCCAGTCTCATCGACTTGCCCGAGAATGAGATCAGCCCGGAATTTGCCAATGAAGCCATCGCAATCCTGATGGAGGAGGCAATGATCGCCGGGCAAGCAGTCAGCGGCCCGACCTCTCCTGTCCTGACCCCCGAAGACTTGGACGCCAATGTAGGAATGCAATCCATCCTGACCTGATTTTCCCTTTTTTACGAGTGACCGGAAGGTTTGTTTATGTCGATCGTTTTTTCGTCGCGCCGCACCCGATACGCCAGCCCGCTGGACCGGTCGGGAAGCGGGCAGCCTCTGACTTTGCGACCCAGCGACATGGTGTCTGGCTCGTCATTTGCAACGGAACGGCTGACCGCACGGCTAAGGCTGACCAAGGAGATGCGCGTGCCCGTGACCGAGCAGAGCCAGAACAAGGCAACGCAGGAGGGCCCGGCGACAGCGCAGAAGGAGCAAGAGGTTGCTCGTATTGATGCGGCTCCGGCACCGGAAGCCCAGGACGAAACCGATCAGAAAATAATAGACGACAGCACACTGGAAACAACATTCAGCGCCGCTTCTCCCCGACGGCGCGAAACGCCGGAGACCGTCGCCGTGGAAGGGCGTGCGGGTGACGGCGAAGGGGTGGCCAATGCCGAGGACTCGGAACCGCAAACCGTCGAAAGCCCGACCGCGCGCATGACCCCCTCGTCCCGGTCGGGTGGGACGGATCGCATGGGCACCACTATCGAGGCCGAAGCGAACAAGCCGCTGCTGCGCACTGGTTCAGGCGATGGCGGCGGCAAAGGGCCACCCCAAACTTTTCACAAACGCACGCCGCCCGAAGACTTTCAACGCACCCTTCGGACCTCGATGCGAGCGATATGGCGAAACCTTGCCTTTGTTCTGGTTCTGACCTGCGCGACCAATCTGCTGATCCTGGCGATCCCGATCTACCTGTTCCAGATCAGTGACCGAGTGTTGACCAGCCGCTCGTTGGATACGCTGATCATGCTGACGGCGATCGTGGCCGGGGCAATCATCTTTCAATCTGCTTTCGATGCGGTGCGGCGCTTCATGTTGATGCGCACCGGGGTCGAAGTGGCGGCGCGACTGGGCGCTCCGACCCTCAGCGCCGCGGCGCATGCATCGTTGCACGGGACGGGTCGCGAGTATCAGACGCTGGGCGATCTGCAGCAGATCCGTGGCTTTCTCGTTTCAAGCACCCTTCTGTCCTTTTTGGATGTTCCATTTGCGCCGTTGTTCATCCTTATGATTTTCCTGGTTCACCCCGAGTTGGGCATGATCGTGGTAGTGACGGCCGTGATCCTGATGGTTATCGCGCTGATCAACCAGCGGATGACGGCCAAACCGTTTGCCGAGGCCAACATGGCCCAGTCTCTGGCCAACCAGCATCTGGATTCGATGTCGCGGAACAGCCAGATCATCAACGCACTTGCAATGATCCCCGAGGCGGTTCGGATCTGGGGACGCGACACCGCAAATTCCCTGACCTGGCAGGTTCGGGCACAGGACAGAAACGTGGTGTTCGCGGCGATCTCGCGCACCGTGCGCCTGCTTACGCAGGTCGGCATTCTGGGATGGGGGGCCTTTTTGGCACTGCAAGGCGAAATCACGGGCGGCATGGTGATCGCGGCCTCGATCATCGCTGGGCGGGCTTTTGCGCCAATCGAAGGGTCAATTGAGGGCTGGAATACATTCCTTCTGACCCGCGGAGCCTACAGCCGCATCAAGGCATTGCTGTCCAACTCGGCGCTTCAGTATGAGAAGCTGCGCTTGCCCCGCCCCGAGGGACGAGTGGATGTTGAACGCCTTCTGTTTGTACCCGGGGGCACGAAACGCGTGGTTCTCAACGGCATCAGTTTTTCGCTCAACCCAGGCGAGACGCTGGCGATCATCGGCAACTCGGGCGCGGGCAAGACCACGCTGGGCAAAACGCTGGTAGGATCGGTTCTGCCGACTTCGGGCAGCGTGCGGCTCGACCTGATGGATATCCGAAACTGGGATCCACGCCAGTTCGGCGAAAGCATCGGGTACCTGCCGCAGGACGTTCAGCTGTTTCCGGGTACGATCAAGGACAACATCGGCCGAATGCGCGCCGATGCGACCGATGAGCAAATTCATGATGCTGCCGTCCTGGCTGACGTGCACAACATGATCGCCACCTTGCCACAAGGCTATGAAACGGTGGTCACTGCCGATGGCTCGCCCCTGTCTGGCGGTCAGAAACAAAGGATCGCGCTGGCCCGCGCGTTCTTTGGCAATCCGCGGATGGTGGTACTGGACGAGCCGAACTCGAACCTGGATGTCGCGGGCGACAAGGCTCTTGCCCGGGCGATCGAGCAGGCGAGGGAAAACAAGATTACTGTGGTTGTGATCACTCAGAAACCAACGCTTTTGAACGTGGTGGACAAGATCATGCTGCTGACGGACGGGCGGGTCGCCCTGTTCGGTCAGCGTGAGCAGGTGCTGCAGCAACTGAACGGGCCGCGCCAGCAGCCCGAGTTGAAAGGGTAGACGGGGATAAAGATGAACGAGTTGGTACAAGTAGACGATCCCGCCCTTTGGTACGCCGAGGTTCCGAGATCGATAACCAAGTTCATAGTCGTGGGCACCGTTTTGCTGGTAGCCTGTTTCGGCGGGTTCGGCCTGTGGTCGTTTCAGGCGCCGCTCGCGGCCGCAGTGATTGCACAAGGCAGCTTTGTCGCCACCGGGCGCAACAAGATCGTTCAGCATCTTGAAGGAGGCATCATCGAACAGATCCTGGTCACCGAAGGCCAGACCGTACAGGAGGGTCAGGTCTTGATGACACTGGACCAGACCTCGGCCGAGGCAAATGAGCGTGAATTGTTTATCCGCAAGATCCGCCTTAAGGCGATGGTCGAACGCTTGCTGGCCGAATACGCCGAAAAGGACACTCTGGAGTTCTCACCCGCCTTGATCGAGGCGTCCGACGACGTGGAGGTCATGACCATTCTCGACAATCAGCGCCTCAGTTTTGAAGTCTCGCGCAAAACGCTGCTGAATGACATTGCCCTTCTCGAACGCAATATCGAGGCGCTGAAGATCAGGGCCAGCGGCTTCGAGGCGCAATTGGAAAGCATGGAGCGCCGCAAGGCGATCCTTCAGGAAGAATACGAAACCAAGAACTCGTTGTTCGAAAAAGGGCTTGTCCGAAAGGGTGAGTTGAACACCATCCGACGGGTCCAGGCCGAAGCGGACGGGCAATTGGCCCGACTGGCGGCCGAGGCCTCGGAAACCAGCCAGATGCTGCTGAAATACGAAGAGCAGATCACCCGGACCCGGTCGGCCTATCGCGAAGCGGCACTGGACGAATTGGGTGTGATCGAGGCGGATCTGGAAAGCGTGCGGGAAAAATCGCGCCAGGCCAGCAGTGTTCTTGCCCGCGCGGTGGTGCGCGCCCCGGTTGATGGCACGGTCGTGCGACTGCACTATCACACGCCGGGCGGCGTCATCGAGACCGGCAAGCCGATTGCCGAAATCCTGCCAGCCGATGCCCCGCTGATCATTGAGGCCCAGATCCCGCGCACCGATATCGACAGCGTTGTAACCGGCCAGGCCGCGACCGTGCGGTTGGTGGCTCTAAATCAGCGCACGACACCGGTTCTGACGGGCGAAGTCTTCTACGTCTCGGCGGACGCGATTCTGGAAGAAGCCAGCGGAATACCGCAAGAGGTCTATCTGGCCCGGGTGTCGTTGAAGCCTGAAGAGATGGACCGGGTACGGGGCTTCATTCCGACACCGGGCATGCCGGCCGAGATCATGATCCAGACCGAAGAACGAACCTTTGCCGCCTATATCGCCAAGCCGATCGTCGACAGCATGTCTCGGGCCTTTCGCGAGCAATAGGCGCCCACCATAGCGCTTACAAATACAAAGGGCCCCGTGCTAGCATTCGTGAAAATCCGGGAGGGACCGCACGAATGCCATTGACCGTTCAAGAGATGCTTGAGGCCGCGAATTCCGTTGTTCAACGTATCAGCGCCGCGCAAGCAAGGGAGCTTTTGCAGCAGGGTGCACTGCTGCTGGATATTCGCGATGCGCCTGAACTGGAAAAGACCGGTCGCGCCGTCGGGTCTCACCATATCTCACGCGGTATGCTCGAGTTTCGTGCCGATCCGGCGCTGCAGTCGCATGACCCTGAGCTGCGCAAGGATCGCCCGATCATTCTGCATTGCGCCTCGGGAGGACGAGCGGCACTTGCGGGCAAGTTGCTCAAGGACATGGGGTATCAGCATGTCTACAGCCTGGGTGGGTTCTCGGACTGGGTAAACGGCGGGGGCGACTATGTCGGCCCGGTTGATTCCGGGATGTAGGAACCCAGCCTGATCTGCATCAAGGCCGATTTATTTCCGCTTCGGCAATCTGAGCGTCGGACGCCATCAATAAGGACGAATGGCCATGATGAGACTTGCAGCGCTACTGTATTCCCTGATCGCGACCGCCCTCGCGGGGACGGCCGTTATCGCCGTGCTGACCGCGGGGATGGTTTCGACCCTGGCCATCGTGGGTGCCGCAGCCGTCGGAGCGGTCGCGGCTTTACCCGCATCCTGGCTGGTCGCCAAGCGCCTGTACCAATAAAGAGCTTAGGCGGCGTTCAGAAATGTCCGGACGGCAGCTTCGAACTCACGCGGTTTTTCGGCGTGCAGCCAATGGCCTGCGCCCGGAATCTTGGCGAAACGGGCGTTCGGGAACAAGGATTTGATGATTTCGCGGTGACTTGCCTGAACATAGTCCGACTCCGCACCGGCGAGAAACAGCGCTGGGCCGTCCCAGTGCGAGGTAAAGTCCGGAAAACCCATGATATTCGGCATCTCTTTGGCTAATACGTCCAGATTCAGCCGCCAACGTTTGCCGGGAACGTCCAGCGACTGAGTGAAGAAGCTCTGCAACGCCTTCTCGACCCCGAGATCGGCCAGTTGCTGTTCCACGTCCGAGCGGCGCGCGACCTGTGTCATGTCCACAGCGCGCATGGCCTCGATATATGGCATTTGCGTATGGCTGTACCGAACCGGAGCAATGTCCGCCACGACCAGCCTGTGGACCATTTCGCCATGCTCGAGCGCCAATGTCATTGCCGACTTGCCACCCATCGAATGTCCGATCACGTCTGCCACGCCGCCCATGCTTTCGATGACCGCAGCCAAATCATCCGCCAATGCCGGATAATCGTGCCGGTCGTCCCAGAAGCTGTGGGCGTGGTTGCGCATGTCGACCGCCACCACCTGACGCTCATCTGACAGCCGACGCGCGATCACCCCCCAGTTTCGGGCCGATCCGTATAGCCCATGGGCAATCAATAGCGGTGCGCGGGACGTCGGTTCGCCATGTGAGATCGTGTTCAGCATGTCTTTCTGATAGCGTCCGGCGCCCCGGACAACCAGCCCCATTGTGACCGCCTGCGCAGACCGTTAGATTGCCCCGTCAGGAGGGGCGCATGGCTCAGGAAACAGAAATTCAGACCCAGATCGCGCAGACGATATTTCTGTTGCGCAAAAAACTGGGCGCAAAGGGCAAGACCCTGGCCGAGTCGGTGCGCCGCGCCAAGCGCCGCTTGCCGCGCAAGGTATACAAACAGGCAATGGAACTGGCCCGTGCCGAGCCGTTGGTCGAGCATCCCAAGCTCCGGCTGACCCTGGATTCGCCGACCTTGGAAAAAGCGGCGAGGGATGTTCAGTCGCATCTGCGCGCTATCAATCTGGCGGATCGCCGCTGGGGTTGGTTTCTGGGCATGCTCGGGGGGCTGGCCTTCAATATTCTGGCCTTGGCCGCGCTGTTCCTGTTCGTGCTTTGGTGGCGCGGTCTGATCTGATTTGGGCATCTGCCGGCAAAGAAAAATGGCGCCCGACTAAGGCGCCATTTTGTTGTTTCTGACCTTGTGTCGTCAGAGGTTCGGGTAGATCGGGAATTTTGCGCACAGATCTGCGACCTGCGCTTTGACCCGCGCCTCGACCTCGCCGTTGTTGTCTTCGCCATTGGCGGCCAGCCCATCGACCACCTCGATGATCCAGTCCGCAATCTGGCGGAACTCGGGCTCTCCAAAGCCTCGGGTCGTACCGGCGGGCGAACCCAGACGGATGCCGCTGGTCACGGTCGGCTTTTCAGGATCGAACGGCACGCCGTTCTTGTTGCAGGTGATGTGCGCACGACCCAGCGCCTTTTCGGTCGCGTTGCCCTTGACGCCTTTGGGGCGCAGGTCGACCAGAACCACATGGGTATCGGTACCGTGGGTCACCGTGTCCAGGCCGCCCTTGATCAGCTGATCCGACAACGCCTGAGCGTTGACGACGACCTGTTTGATGTAGTCTTTGAACGAAGGCTGCAGCGCCTCGCCAAATGCCACGGCCTTCGCCGCGATCACATGCATAAGTGGGCCGCCCTGAATGCCCGGGAAGATGGCCGAGTTCACCTTTTTGGCGATCGTCTCGTCTTTGGTCAGGATCATGCCGCCACGCGGGCCGCGCAGGGTTTTGTGTGTGGTGGTCGTGGCCACATGCGCGTGCGGGAAGGGGCTGGGATGTTCGCCCGCCGCGACCAGACCGGCGAAATGCGCCATGTCCACGTGCAGATAGGCGCCCACCATGTCGGCGATCTCGCGCATGCGGGCAAAGTCGATCTGACGCGGAATGGCAGAGCCGCCGGCGATGATCAGCTTGGGCTGGTGTTCTTTGGCCAGCGCCTCGACCTGATCGTAGTCCAGCATGTTGTCCTGCTTGCGCACGCCATACTGAACCGCGTTGAACCACTTGCCCGACTGGTTGGGCTTGGCGCCATGGGTCAGGTGGCCGCCGGCATCCAGGCTCATGCCCAGAATGGTGTCGCCCGGCTGAATCAGAGCCTGGAACACGCCCTGGTTGGCTTGTGATCCCGAATTTGGCTGCACGTTGGCGAATTCGCAACCGAACAGTTGCTTGGCGCGGTCGATGGCCAGGTTCTCGGCGATGTCGACGAACTGGCAACCGCCATAGTAACGCCGCCCGGGATAACCTTCGGCGTATTTGTTGGTCATGACCGAGCCCTGCGCCTCCATGACGGCTGCGCTGACGATGTTTTCCGAAGCGATCAGCTCGATCTCGTCGCGCTGACGTCCCAGTTCGGATGTGATTGCCCCGAAGAGTTCAGGGTCGCGATCCGCGAGGGACTGGGTGAAGAAACCGGTATCACGAAGGTTGGCGTTCATGGGCGCTCCGCATGGCTGAGGTTGGTTTGGCGGATTTCCTATAGGAAACTGTACGGATGAAAAAGACTTTAAAGCGACGAAATGGCCAGCTGCGGCGTCACGTCTGGCCTAATGGGGAAAGGTATGTTTGTTTCGGAACCAAATGCGTAGCACCGGAAACCGGAAAACATGACAAAGAGAATCGCTTTTCTCGCCAGCGACGTGGATGTCGCGCAGTCGGCCCGCAACAAACTGGTTGCACGCTATGGCAATGCGGCCCCCCGAGATGCGGATGTCATCGTGGCGCTGGGCGGCGACGGGTTCATGTTGCGGACGCTGCACAACACGCAGCATCTGGATGTGCCGGTCTACGGCATGAATCGCGGGACCATCGGGTTTCTGATGAACGAGTTCCACGAAGCCGATCTGATGGAGCGTTTGAAAGCCGCCGAGGAAGAGGTCATCAACCCATTGACGATGAAGGCCATGGACCAATCGGGACAGGTGCACGAAGCCCTTGCGATTAATGAGGTTTCGTTGTTGCGCGCCGGTCCGCAAGCCGCGCGTCTGAAGATCAGCGTGAATGGCCGGGTGCGATTGGCCGAGCTGGTCTGTGACGGGGCGCTGTTGTCCACGCCCGCCGGGTCGACCGCCTACAACTATTCGGCACATGGCCCGATTCTGCCCATTGGGTCGGACGTTCTGGCGCTGACGGCCATTGCGGCTTTTCGTCCTCGGCGGTGGCGCGGTGCGTTGCTGCCCAGCACGGCGCACGTGCGCTTTGACGTGCTTGAGGCCGACAAGCGCCCGGTGATGGCGGACGCTGATTCCATATCCTTTCCGGATATCGATTGGGTCGAGATTCGGTCGGAACCCAAGATCCGTCACAGGATCCTGTTTGACCCCGGGCATGGCCTGGAGGAGCGTCTAACGATTGAACAATTTACATAAATTCCCGAGATTCTCAGACTTATGTGAAGCAGTTCACAGGAAGCCGACCACCTCTCAGCTATGCTGATCCTGCCCGGAGAACACGCCGCGGTGGGAGTGAGTGGCCACCAAATGGTGTTTTCGGATGATTGCGCAGTTTTCGCGCTGGCGAGGGTGGGTGGTGCTACGCTCGTCATCACAATCCGGGCATATTTTAGCACGTGGACCCCGGGCTCTCAGTCCCGGGGTCAATTATTTTGGGGCATTTGAAAGCGGTTGGTGTTTCAGCCCGTGCTTGCCAGATCGGCCCACAGGTGATCAGTCATACGACCAACCCGGGCTTCAATCGCGATGGCTGCGTCCACGGCAAGGTCCTCGCACCAGCGCTGCGCTGCGATCTGAACGTTGATTGGCTGGCGCCCGTTCGGCAATTCGGCCAAACGCGCCGGAACGCAGGCGGCGGGTAGGCCCAGAAAGTTCATGGCGTAGGAATAGACTGCGCAGCCCAGCACTTCGTGCACACCTTCCGAGCCTTCTGTGTCGCGGTCGGGTCTGAAAAAGGGCTGCGGCAGGAAAGGAGACAGCACCAGCGGATAGTCCTCCATGAACAGGGACCATTCCCGCGCATGGTGGCTGCGCTGCGCCAGCGCCCGGATCAGGTCCGGTCCGGTGATCGGTGGGAATTCCTGAAAGTAGGTGGCAAAGATGCGTTGGATGGTCTCAGAACCGGCCGCCTCGACATCGGCTTTCATCAGGGTCAGAACCTCGCCCATCAATGCGCGATAACCAAGCCGTCCACATTCGAACACGTTCGGCGGATCGATCTCGTCAACGATGTACCCGGCATCAACCAGTGCATCACGGGCCGTGTCCAGCGCCTTGTCGACCTCGGGGTGGAGATCGTAACCGAAAGTGTTCTTGGTGAAAGCCACCCGCGGCTGCTGGTCAGGTTCGGCCATGCGCCATGGCAGCGGGACATGAAACGGATCGCGCGGATCCGGCGCGATCAGGCTGGGCATGGCCAGGTGCAGGTCGGCCGCGCTGCGGGTGATCAATCCTTGCACCGACATCAGTTGCGCCAGCAGACCGCGTTCGGCGGTTTGGCTTGGGTTCCACGCGGGAACGCGTCCCAAGCCCGGCTTCACGGTCACCGCGCCGTTGGCAGCCGCTGGAAACCGTAGGCTGCCGCCGATATCGTTGCCATGCGCCAGGGCACCCATGCCGGTCATCACAGCCACGCCGGCCCCGCCCGAGGAGCCGCCGGGAGAAATATGGCGGCCCCAGGGGTTGTGCGTGCGTCCGTAAAGCGGGTTGTCGGTGTCGGCGCGGAATGAAAACTCGGGCGTGTTGGTCCGGCCGATCACCACCGCACCGGCCTTCAGCAGGTTTGACACGACGGGCGCATCGTCAGGGGCAATCACATCTTTCAGCGCGGCGACGCCGTTGGTCGTGGCATGGCCTTTCTGGTCGACATTCACTTTGATCGTGACGGGAACGCCGTGCAGCGGGCCGGTCGGTTCGCCGCGCGCCCGCTGGGCATCGAGGGCGCGGGCGCGCTCCTGCGCCTCGGTGCTGAGGTCTTCGACGACGGCATTCAGCGCCGGGTTCAGCGCGTGCATCCGGTCGATCGCACTTTGGACGGTTTCGGTCGCGCTCAGGTCCCCGGAACGGGTGCGTTCCGCCAGTTCGGTGGCGCTCAGGCGCCAGATGTCGTCATTTGCCATGTGCCCTCCGTCAAGGGCACAGTAGGCGGTCTGCCAATGGTTGCAACCCTGCAGGGCAGGGCGGGCGGCCCAGGGCCGCCCGATGCCCGGTTACTGGGCGTAACCGATTGATTTCAGGGCTTCGGTGATCTCGTCCAGAATGGCCGGGTCGTCGATCGTGGCTGGCATTTTGTAGTCTTTGCCATCGGCGATCGCCACCATCGTTCCGCGCAGGATCTTGCCCGACCGTGTCTTTGGCAGACGATCCACCACGACGGCCAGCTTGAATGCCGCAACGGGCCCGATTTTGTCGCGCACCATCTGTACGACCTCTTTCGCGATCTCGGCATGGCCACGATTGCAACCCGCGTTCAGGCACAGGAAGCCAACCGGGGCCTGACCCTTCAACTGGTCCGATACACCGATGACTGCGCATTCGGCCACATCGGGGTGGGCGGCCAGAACCTCTTCCATCGCGCCGGTGGACAGGCGGTGGCCGGCCACGTTGATGACGTCATCGGTGCGGGCCATGATGTAGAGGTACCCGTCCTCGTCGATCATGCCTGCATCGCCGGTTTCATAATAGCCCGGGAAATGCTCGAGATAGGATTTCTTGAAACGCTCCTCGGCATTCCACAGGGTCGGCAGCGTGCCCGGGGGCAGTGGCAGCTTGACCGCGATCGCGCCCAGTTCGCCCGGTTTAATCGGGTGACCGCCTTCGTCCAGGATCTGCACGTCATATCCGGGCATCGGCTTGGCGGGCGAGCCCAGCTTGATCGGCAGTTCCTCGATCCCCAGCGGGTTTCCAGCGATGGTCCAGCCGGTTTCGGTCTGCCACCAGTGGTCGACGACCGGAACCTTCAGCGCGTCCTGCGCCCAGGTGATCGTGTCCGGGTCGGCGCGTTCACCGGCCAGGAACAGGGCCTTGAGGCAGGACAGGTCGTATTTCGCCAGCATTTCGCCCTTGGGGTCCTCGCGCTTGACCGCGCGGATCGCCGTTGGGGCGGTGAAAAAGCTTTTGACCTCGTGCTCGGAAATCACACGCCAGAAGGTGCCCGCGTCGGGGGTGCCGACGGGTTTGCCCTCGAACACGATGGTGGTGTTGCCGTGGATCAGCGGGCCATAGCAGATGTAGGAATGCCCCACGACCCAGCCCACGTCTGAGGCCGCCCAGAACACGTCGCCGGGATCGACGTTGTAGATGTTCTTCATCGTCCAGTTCAGAGCCACAAGGTGCCCGGCCGTCGGCCGCACGACACCTTTGGGTGCGCCCGTGGTGCCCGAGGTGTGAAGGATGTAGGCCGGATCATTGCCTTCGACCGGGACACACTCGGCCGGCTCAACGCCGTACTGGAAGCCGTGCCAGTTGAAGTCGCGCCCCTCGACCAGCTTGGCCACTTCCTGTTCGCGCTGGAAGATTACGCAGAAATCGGGCTTGTGTTCGGCCATGTCGATGGCACCGTCCAGCAGCGGCTTGTAATGCACCACGCGACCGGGCTCCAACCCGCAGGACGCCGCGATGATCGCCTTGGGCTTGGCGTCGTCGATCCGCACCGCCAGTTCGTTGCTGGCAAACCCGCCAAAGACCACCGAATGCACCGCACCCAGCCGCGCGCAGGCCAGCATCGCCTCGAGCGCCTCTGGGATCATCGGCATGTAGATGATGACGCGGTCGCCCTTTTCGATGCCCTTGGCGCGCAGCGCGCCGGCCAGGGTCGCCACGCGATTGCGCAGCTCCATATACGAGATTTCGCGCTTGGTGTGGGTGATCGGGCTGTCATAGATGATGGCGGTTTGCTCGCCTCGGCCGTTTTCAACGTGGCGGTCCACCGCGTTCCAGCAAGTGTTCACCTTGGCATCACAGAACCATTCATAGAGAGGGGCGTTGTCGTCAAACAGGGCCTTGCTTGGCGGTTGGAACCAGTCGATCCCCTTGGCCGCGTCCATCCAGAAAGCCTCTGGGTCTTTTTGCCAGCTCTCGTAAACGTCCTGGTATGCCATGGGTCCTCCTCCCAAAAATTGCTCGCATTGTGTTAGGCGCGGACGGCTGACCGAGCAAGCGGCGCGCGTGACGGCGCGTCAGTTTATCGCGAAATATTTGCAGAACCGCCCCATTTGTCTTGCAAAGTTTTGCAAATGATCCTTGTTTTCGCGCCTGGGCGGGAAATTTTTGCAGTACTTGCAAATTTGCGAAGCGTCTGGTGCAAAAGTGGCGTTGCCAGATTCGGATCAGGTCGCTGTTCCCGCATATCGGGGCAGACTGTCCTCGATGTTCAGCCAATGCAGATGCTCGGCGTGAAAAACGTGAAACCGGGGCGCGGCATCCTCGGGGTTGTCCAACGTGGCGGTATAGAGGTGAATGTTCACCCGATCGCGGGCATTGCGGTATGCCATCGGCGTGCCGCAGGTCCCGCAGAACAGGCGTTCGACATCCTTAGACGAGTTGTACACGTGCGGCGCATCCCCCGACCACGTCACCGAACCGTGGGGCAGCCCGATGAACGCGGTGACCGGGGCGGCGCAGTTGCGCCTGCAATCCGCGCAGTGGCAGTAACAGCTCCAGGCGATCTCGGCATCGCTGGCCCATCGCACGGCGCCGCAGTGGCAGTGACCATTCATGATGACCTCCCTCGGCAGGGCGGCCAGACCGGTCGGGCCGCCGTGTTCAACCGTAATGCGCGACGGGCGTTCCGGCAATTGCCGCCATGTTCAGCAGCCCGCGCGCCGTGATCGAGGGTGTCACGATATGCGCCTTGTTGCCCATGCCCATCAGGATGGGGCCGACCTCGATGCCGTCGGCCTTCATCTTCAGAATGTTGCGCACACCGCTGGCCGCGTCCGCATGGGCAAAGATCAGAACGTTGGCCGCCCCCTCCAGGCGGGAATTGGGGAAAATCCGCTCGCGCAGTTCGGGGTCCAGGGCCACGTCCAGGTTCATTTCGCCTTCATAGATGAAATCGCGGGGCTTGCTGTCCAAAATCGCAATGGCTTCGCGCAGGCGTTTGCCGGACCCCTCGGCCTGGTTGCCGAATTGCGATTGCGAGCAGAACGCGATTTTCGGCTCCAGCCCGAAACGCCGGACATGGCGCGCGGCGCCCACGGTGATCTCAGCCAGTTCTTCCGGGCTGGGTAATTGCCGGACATGAGTGTCGGCGATGAACAGCGGGCCGTCTTCAAGGATCATGAGGGACAATGCGCCATGCGGGCGCAGGTCGCCGTCATTCAGAACCTGTTCGACATAGTTCAGGTGCCACCGATACTCGCCGAAGGTGCCGCAGATCATGCTGTCGGCTTCGCCGCGATGCACCATGATGGCGCCGATGGCGGTGGTGTTGGTGCGCATGATGGCCTTGGCCAGGTCTGGCGTCACGCCGCGGCGCTGCATGATCTGGTGGTACGAGTTCCAGTAGTCATAGTACCGCGGGTCGTTTTCCGGGTTTACGATCTGGAAGTCCTGCCCAGGGCGGACCGACAGGCCCAGACGTTCGCAGCGCGCCTCGATCACCTCGGGACGGCCGATCAGGATCGGGGTTTCGGTCGTTTCCTCAAGAATCGCCTGAGCGGCGCGCAGCACGCGCTCGTCTTCGCCCTCGGCAAATACGATGCGGCGCGAGGCAGCGGCGGCGGCCTCGAAGACGGGGCGCATCAGAAGGGCGGACTTGAAGACCGTCTGGTTCAGCTTTTCCTTGTAGGCTTCGATGTCCTCGATGGGGCGTCTGGCCACGCCGCTTTCCATCGCGGCCCGGGCCACGGCCGAGGATACCACGCCCACCAGTCGCGGATCGAACGGTTTTGGGATCAGGTAGTCGGGGCCGAAGGTCAGCTGTTCGCCCTTGTAGGCGGCTGCGGCCTCGGCGCTGGTGGTGGCGCGGGCCATTTCGGCGATGCCTTCAACGCAGGCGATCTGCATGGCATCGTTGATCTCGGTCGCGCCCACGTCCAGCGCACCGCGGAAGATGAACGGGAAACACAGAACGTTGTTTACCTGGTTCGGGAAGTCGCTGCGCCCGGTGGCGATGATGGCGTCGGGGGCCACTTCGCGCGCGGCGTCGGGCAGGATCTCCGGGGTCGGGTTCGCCAGCGCAAAAATGATCGGTTGTTTGGCCATGCGCGCGACCATCTCGGGCTTGAGCACGTTCGGCCCGCTGAGGCCCAGAAACAGGTCGGCGCCGTCGATCACCTGATCCAGCGTGCGCAGGTCGGTTTTCTGGGCGAATTGGTCCTTGTGCGGGTTCATGTCCTCGGCCCGGCCTTCATAGACCAGCCCGTGAATGTCGCACAGCCAGATGTTCTCGCGCTTGACGCCCAGCTTGACCAGCATGTTCAGGCAGGCGATCCCCGCCGCGCCGCCGCCGGTGGACACGACCTTGATGTCCTCGAACCGCTTGCCGGCTACGTGCAGCGCGTTACGCGCAGCAGCCCCCACCACGATGGCGGTGCCGTGCTGGTCGTCGTGGAAAACCGGAATATTCATCCGCTCACGGCATAGTTTCTCGACGACAAAGCAGTCGGGCGCTTTGATGTCTTCGAGGTTGATCGCGCCGAAGGTGGGCTCCAGCGCGCAGACGATATCGGCCAGCTTCTCGGGGTCGGGTTCGTTCAGCTCGATGTCGAAACAGTCGATGCCAGCGAATTTCTTGAACAGAACGGCCTTGCCCTCCATTACCGGCTTGGAGGCCAGCGCGCCGATATTGCCCAACCCCAGCACCGCGGTGCCATTCGAAACGACCGCCACCAGATTGCCGCGCGCGGTATACATCTCGGCGGTCGCCGGGTCGTTTTTGATTTCGAGGCTGGCCTCGGCCACGCCGGGCGAATAGGCGCGCGCAAGGTCGCGCCCGTTGGCCATTGGTTTGGTCGCCTTGATCTCCAGTTTCCCAGGCTTTGGATGCGCGTGGTAATCAAGTGCGGCCTGGCGCAGGCTGGGTGTGTCGGACATGTCAAAACTTCCCGTTTGGAATTTAGTTTAGTGCTAAACTATTTCTGACGCAGGGGAAACCTCGAAATCGTATGACGGCGGATATGACCCCGACTTGCAAATCCCCCAACGGCCCCCCACAGTCCCGCGCAGAGGAGACCAGCATGACCGACACCATAGCCGAATTCCGCATTCCGACCCAAGAACTGCGCGACGACATTCCGTTCTACACCAAGGTGCTGGGCATGCGGATGGACATGATCTATCCGGCGGATGACCCTCGGGTCGCGGTGTTTTCCGGGCATGGACTGCGCCTGCGCGTGGAAAAGGACGCGCCCGAGGCGCCGGGCACCTTGCGTATCCTCACCGATGATCCGGACGGGTTTGCCGGCGGTCAGCGCAGCCTGGTCGCCCCCAACGGCACCCGCGTCGAGATCGAAGAGCGCAACCCGCCCCTGGTGATGCCCGAGACGGTTCATTCTTTCGTCGTCCGCAGGCTCAAGGATCAGGCGCCCTGGATCATCGGGCGCGCGGGCATGCACTACCGCGATCTGGTGCCGGACCGGTTGGGCGGTTCGATCATCGCCAGCCATATCCGCATTCCCGACGGCGGCCCGGTCCCGGACATGGTGCATTTCCACAAGGTCGGGTTCCAGCTGATCTTCTGCATCCATGGCTGGGTCGATGTCGTCTACGAGGATCAGGGCGACAAGATGCGCCTGACCGCCGGCGACTGTTTCATCCAGCCGCCCGAGATCCGTCACCGCGTGCTCGAAGCGTCGGACAACGTGCAGGTGATCGAAATCGGCGTTCCGGCCGAACATGTCACAGAGATCGACCACGAAATGCAGCTGCCCACGCCGCATCACCGCCCCGAGCGGGAATGGCAGGGCCAGCGGTTCGTCTACAACCGGGCTGAAGGGGCAGAGTGGCAGCCGTTCCGCCTGCCGGGCTATCAATGCCGTGACACGACGATTGCTGAAAACACCAAAGGCGTGGCCGGCGTTCAGGTGGTGCGCCGGGGGCAGGGCGACCCGGTCTGGGCCAGCCATGATGCCGATATCCACTTTACCTTCGTGATGAACGGGGCAGTCACCCTGGAAGGTGAAGGCCGTGATCCGTTTCGCCTGGAGCAGGGCGACGCCTTTGTCATCCCACCCGGAATGCGCACGCGACTGGCCGACCCCAGCTACGATGTCGAACTGCTCGAGGTCACGCTGCCGGGGTATTTCAAGACCGATCTGGGCTGACGCGCGGGCGCGCTGCGATTCCCGTGCAGAGGGGGCTTCAATTCCCCCGCGGATTTCCAGTAGGGTATGGCATTCTGACCAGATGATCAAAAATCGGGGAATCGCCATGTCGTTGAAAGAAGCAGCCCTCAAGGTGCGTGAAAACGCCTATGCGCCCTATTCGAAATTCAAGGTGGGCGCCGCGGTTCGCACTCCGTCGGGAGCGATGTTCGCGGGCTGCAACGTGGAAAACGTGGCCTATCCCGAAGGCACCTGCGCTGAGGCCGGTGCGATCGCCGCGATGGTCGCCGCCGGAGAAAACAAGCTGGCTGAGGTCTATGTCGTCGCCTCCAGCCCGCAACCGGTGCCGCCCTGCGGCGGGTGCCGGCAGAAACTGGCCGAGTTCGGGGACAAGGACGTGGTGGTCACCATGGCGACGGTGGACGGGATTGAGACCCGCACGACCATCGGCGAGTTGCTGCCCGGCGCCTTCGACGCCTCGTTCATGTAAGGGCCGCGCCCATGGACGCCCGTTCGATTATCGCGAAACTGCGCCGCCGCGAAGTGCCGGATGCCAGCGAGCTGGCGTGGTTTGCCCAAGGTCTGGCCGATGGAAGTGTCAGCGACGCCCAGGCCGGAGCCTTTGCCATGGCCGTCTGCATGGGCGGGCTGGGTCCCGAGGGCCGCGCCGCGCTGACGCTGGCCATGCGCGACAGCGGCGAGGTTCTGACATGGGATCTGGATGGTCCGGTGATCGACAAGCATTCGACTGGCGGGGTGGGGGATTGCGTCAGCCTCGTGCTGGCTCCGGCGCTGGCGGAATGCGGGGCCTATGTGCCGATGATCTCGGGGCGCGGTTTGGGCCATACCGGCGGGACGCTCGACAAGCTCGAGGCGATCCCCGGCGTGTCGACCCAGATCAGCCAGGACCGGTTGGCCCAGATTTTGGCCGAGACCGGCGCCGCAATCGTTGGCGCAACGGCACAGATCGCCCCGGCGGACAAGCGGCTCTATGCGATCCGCGACGTGACCGCTACGGTCGAAAGCCTCGATCTGATCACCGCCTCGATCCTGTCCAAGAAACTGGCGGCCAGCCCGGATGCGCTGGTGCTGGACGTCAAGGTGGGCAGCGGGGCCTTCATGAAAACGCTGGACGAGGCGCGCAAGCTGGCGCAGGCCCTGACCGAAACGGCCAATACGGCCGGGTGCCGGACCTCGGCCCTGATCACCGACATGAACCAGCCGCTGGCGCCCGCCTTGGGCAACGCCCTGGAAATCGCCGAAGTGATGAAAGTACTGACCGGTGGGCAGCCCTCGCCCCTGGCCGAGATTTCGGCCGAGCTGGGCGGTGTTCTGCTGTCTGACGCAGGTATGGTCGGCGATGCGCAGGCCGGGCGGGACATGATCGCCGAGGTGATCCGCGATGGCCGCGCGGCCGAGCGGTTCGGCCGGATGATGGCTGCGGTCGGCGGGCCGCTGGGTCTGGTCGATGACTGGGCGCGCTATCTGCCCGAGTCCAGCGTGATCCTTGAGGTCACGGCCCAGGACGAAGGCTATGTCACCGCGATGGATGGCGAGGCGCTGGGCCTTGCGGTCGTGGCGCTGGGCGGTGGCCGGCAGGTGGAAAGCGACGTGATCGACCCGGCGGTGGGCCTGTCGGGGCTGGTGCGGCTGGGTGACAAGGTCTCGGCCGGAACGCCGCTGGCCGTGGTCCATGCCGCGCGCGAGGATGCCGCACAGCGGGCCGCGCAAGCCGTGCGCGCCGCGATCACCATCGGCCCGGCGCCCGTTCCGGTGCCGGACCTTGTACAGGAAAGGATTCTCGCATGAGTCGCGCGTTCCTTGTGGTGATGGATTCAGTGGGCATCGGCGGCGCGCCGGATGCCGACCGGTTCTTCAACGGCGACGTGCCGGACACGGGCGCCAACACGGTGGCCCATATCGCGCAGGCCTGCGCCGAAGGGCGGGCCGAGGATGGCCGGTCCGGGCCACTGCACCTGCCCAACCTCGACGCGCTGGGGCTGGGGGCGGCGGTGCGACTGGCTTCGGGCGAGGATGCGCCGGGGTTGGAGGCCGACCCGACCGGCCTGTGGGGCTGTGCGCGCGAGCATTCGCCGGGCAAGGACACGCCTTCGGGCCATTGGGAACTGGCCGGGCTGCCAGTGCCGTGGGACTGGCACTATTTCCCCGACGCGGTTCCCGCGTTCCCTGATGATGTGACCCGCGCCGCTGCACAAGCCGCCGGCACCGAGGGCATTTTGGGCAATTGCCATGCCTCGGGCACCACGATCATTGCCGAACTGGGCGCTGAACATATGCGCACCGGTTGGCCGATCTGCTATACCTCGGCCGACAGCGTGTTCCAGATTGCCGCGCACGAGGAGACGTTCGGGTTGGAGCGCCTGTACCAGATGTGCCGGACCCTGGCCCCCATGCTGCACGAGATGAAGGTCGGACGGGTGATCGCGCGCCCCTTCGTGGGTTCGCCCGAACAGGGGTTCGTCCGCACCACCAACCGCAAGGATTTCGCCATCACGCCGCCCGCGCCGGTGCTGACCAACTGGGCGCAGGGTGCCGGACGCAAGGTGCATGGCGTGGGCAAGATCGGCGACATCTTTTCGATGCAGGGGATCGACACGCTGGACAAGGGCTCGGACGCCGAGTTGATGGGGCACCTCTCGCGCCTTGTCGACAGCGCCGAGGACGGCAGCCTGACATTCGCAAATTTCGTCGAGTTTGACAGCCAGTACGGACACCGGCGCGACATCTCGGGCTATGCGCGCGCGCTGGAGTGGTTCGACGCCGAGATCGGTCGTATCCTGCCCAGGCTGCGCCCGGGCGACCTGTTTCTTCTGACCGCCGATCACGGCAACGACCCCAGCTGGGTCGGCACTGACCACACCCGCGAACAGGTGCCGGTGCTGATGGCCGGCCTGGGGGCCGGACAGATCGGGCAGGTCAATTTTGCCGACGTGGCCGCCAGCATCGCCCATCATCTGAACATTCCGGCGCAAGGGCCGGGAAGGACCTTTCTATGACCGTCGCAGACCTGCCCAAGATCGAACTGCACCTGCATCACGAAGGCGCGGCCCCGCCCGCCTTCATTCGCCAACTGGCGCATGAAAAGAAGGTTGACCTGAGCGGCATCTTCAAGCCCGACGGCAGCTATGACTTCCGCGATTTCGCGCATTTCCTCAGCGTCTACGAGGCCGCCTGCGAAGTCTTGAAAACGCCCGAGGATTTCCGCCGCCTGACGCTGGCGATTCTGGAAGAAAGTGCTGCGAACGGGGTGGTCTATTCCGAAACCTTCCTCAGCCCCGATTTCTGCGGCGGGGGCGATCTGCATGCCTGGCGCGACTATCTGGCCGCCATTCAGGACGCCGCGGACGAGGCCGAGGGCAAGTTCGAAATCACCCTGCGCGGGGTGGTGACCTGCGTGCGCCATTTCGGGCCCGACAAGGCCAAACGCAGCGCGCTGTGCGCCGCCGAAACCGCCGGTGATTGGATCACTGGGTTCGGCATGGGCGGGAACGAGGCCATGGGCCAGCAGGCCGATTTCAAATGGGCCTTCGACTGCGCGCGCGAGGCCGGATTGCGCCTGACCACCCATGCCGGCGAATTCGGCGGCCCCGAAAGCGTGCGCGATGCGGTGCTCGCGCTGGGGGTCGAACGTGTGGGCCACGGCGTGCGAGCCATCGAAGACCTCGATCTGGTACATGAACTGGCCGACCGGGGCATCACGCTCGAGGTCTGCCCGGGCTCGAACGTGGTGCTGGGCCTGTACCCCGATTTCGCGTCCCACCCGATCGCGCGGCTGCGCGCGGCGGGTGTGAAGGTCACGGTATCCACCGATGACCCGCCGTTTTTTCATACCAATCTGCGCCGCGAATATGACATGCTGGCACAGGCCTTCGGCTGGGACGCCGAGGATTTCGCCGCGCTGAACGACACCGCCCTGAACGCCGCATTCTGCGATGAAGAGACCCGCGCAAGGGTCAGGAAAAGACTGGAGAACACATGAGCGAACATCTGACCGTCGTCGACCACCCGCTGGTTCAGCACAAACTGACGCTCATGCGGGACAAGGGCACCTCGACCGCCTCGTTCCGGCAGTTGCTGCGCGAGATCACGCTGCTGCTGGCCTATGAAGTGACGCGCGAGATGCCCCTGACCACGCGCCATATCGAAACCCCTATGGAGGAGATGGATGCGCCGATCCTGGCGGGCAAGAAACTGGCGCTGGTGTCGATCCTGCGTGCGGGCAACGGGATGCTGGACGGCGTTCTGGAACTGGTGCCCTCGGCCCGGGTTGGATTTGTGGGCCTGTATCGCGATGAAGAAACGTTGCAGCCGGTGCAGTACTACTTCAAGGCCCCCGAAGGCCTGAAGGATCGGCTGGTGATTGCGGTCGACCCGATGCTGGCCACCGGCAATAGCTCGGCCGCTGCGATCGACCTGCTGAAACAGGCCGGTGCCACCGACATCCGGTTCCTGTGCCTGCTGGCCGCCCCCGAAGGCGTGGCCCGCATGAAAGAGGCGCATCCCGACGTCAAGATCGTGACCGCCGCGCTGGACCGCGAGCTGAATTCCAAGGGCTACATCATGCCCGGTCTGGGCGATGCCGGAGACCGGATGTTCGGCACCAAATAGGAACGCCTAGTCGCTGCAGATATTCTGCAACCGCACCCAATCGCGGTCGGGCATAACCTGATCCAAAGGCTGACCCGTCATCGGGTCGGCCTCGATCAGACCCAGAACCGTTTCGCCGGTTATATCAACCGCATAGGCATATGGGGTTGAGGGCAAATTGGCGGACGCAAACGCCTCCAGCAAGTCGTCTTCCGGAACTGCGGGGCGGGATTCGGCCAGAACCTGTTCGGTATAGGTGTCCACGATCTGGGGTGTCAGTTCGCCCGTCGTCAGCAGACGAAACGCTGCAGTAGGCCCAGTTTTGTCCAGGAGATCGTCCAACGGATCATGCAGCCTGGCCCGCGTGCGTTCAGCTATCACGTAACCGGCGGCAACCGCGGGATCTTCACTGTCTTCAACCAGCGCTCGGTTCAGCAGCACGATCCCACCGGGAAGTGACAGGCTTTCCTGCACCCCGGCCGGCAACACAACGATCCGTCGCACACCTGTTCTCTGGGCCAGCTTCTGCAGCGCCGGCTGCGCGTCCGCCGAGGCGCAGGCCCGGCCCGAGACCCGTTCAATCCGTTGCAGAATCGTGTTCCCGATGTCCTGCCGTTTGATCTCAGGCACGACCTTTTCGACATGGCTTTGCAGGGCGCCGGGCAGCCAGAACAGCAAGACCGCCGCGACCGCCGCAACCACTCCGCCGACGCTGGCCCACCGCAGCCGCCCGGGATGCGGGCGCGCCCGTTCGATGGCGCGTTGCAAGCGGTCAATTGCCTCGATCATGGTGGTTTCGGACTGCTCCAGTTCCAGTGTCTCGTCCGGGTCGCCATCGGGGTTGAATATCGCGGGGTACTTGCCCGGGTTCTGCCTTTCAAGTGCGGCAAGCGACCAGTGCGTCAGCGCGCGATCGTTGAAATCGGTGATGGTCAACGTCGCCTCGCCGATCGAAACAACAACTTCGCGGCGCTGCTCGTCCGGCGACGGGCGCCACAGACCGGTAGCCTCGATCCGCTGGTATTGTTTCAGTGCCGTCATTTCGATGAGGTCTGCTCGTTTTATCTTTTGCCGATTTCTAACACGGAGAGATTAATCCGCGCAAACCTGTTGCGTGGTGAATTGGAAATGTGCTCGATAACCGGGACGCGCAGTTTCGGCCAAAGGGCCCGGAGGCCAAGGCCACATGCAGACAGCACATCCTTCTTCACCGGTTCTTGCATCGGTTCTGATGGTCTCGGCCATGGCAATCATCGGCGTCGTGGACAATTTCGTCATTCGGCTGGCCGAAACGATCGGTCTGTGGCAATTCCACCTTAGCCGGGCCGTGATGATGCTGCCTCTTATCGTTGGACTGTCGTTTCTGGGGTTTGGAGGGCTGCGACCTCAGAGGTTTTGGGCGGTCCTGCTGCGCAGTGTCCTGATCACCCTGGCGATGTTGTTCTATTTCAGCTCACTGGCTTTGATGCCAATTGCCCAGGCCCTTGCGGGGCTGTTCACGTCACCGATCTTCGTTCTGTTGATTTCCGCGCTGTTGCTGGATCAGAAGATCGGCCCCTGGCGGGTCCTGGCTGTGCTTTTGGGGTTTGTCGGAATCCTCTGTGTATTGCAGCCTGACCCCAATGCCTTTGATGCGACCAGCCTTTTGCCGGTGGCTGGCGGGTTTTTCTATGCGCTCAGTGCGATTCTGACCCGAACGCATTGTGCAAGCGAAAGCACCGTCGCTTTGCTGGCCGCGATGATTGTCACGCTTGGGCTGGCCGGCGCTCTTGGTCTCGCCGTTTTTTCGGTTTTGCCGGTGATCGAGTCTGACGGCCCAGCCGGTTTTGTGACCCGGGGCTGGGTCTGGCCGATGGAGGCCGCTCTGCCGTGGGTCGCATTGCAGGCGGTTGGGTCCACGGCTGCGGTATTCATGCTGATCAAGGCCTACCAACTGGGCGAGCCGTCATATGTCGCGGTGTTCGAGTATTCGGTAATGATCTTCGGACCGCTTTTTGCCTGGGTGGTGATGGGGCAGGGGATCGGACCGCTGCAGATTGCGGGCATCGCCCTGATCGCCGCGGCCGGCGCAGTGCTGGCGTGGCGAGCGAGCGTGGTTCCCCAACGGGAACCGGTGCGATGATCCTGTCAACAGGGCGGTCCTACATCTTCATACATATTCCCAAGACCGGGGGAACATCGCTGGCGCTGGCGCTCGAGCAGCGGGCCATGAAGGACGACATCCTGGTGGGCGACACCCCCAAGGCGCAGCGTAGAAACAAACGCAACAGGTCACTGAAGACGGAGGGCCGGCTGTGGAAACACTCCCGGCTGACCGACTTGCGGGGGCTTTTTCCCGACCAGCAGATGCAAGAGATGTTCGTGTTCACGCTGATCCGGAACCCGTGGGACCGGATGGTCAGCTATTACCACTGGCTGAGGGATCAGTCCTTTGATCACTCAGCGGTTCATCTGGCCGGGAGGCTTGATTTCGAGGCCTTTGTTCTGCACCCGGAAATCCAGCAGTCCTTTCGGGAAAACCCGTTCCCGTCCTATGTCAGTGACGCCAACGGAACCGATCTTTGTCGCGCATACATTCGGATCGAAAGCTTTCAGCGGGATGCGGCCCCACTGTTCGATCATCTGGGGTTGCGTCTGGACCTCCCTCACGAGAACCGGTCAGCCAGGCGGGCGGAATACGCCAACTACTACTCGGTTCAGGCAAAAAAGGCGGTGTTTGACGTTTGTCGCGAAGACATAGAGAGATTCGAATATCAGTTCGAATAAGGCTGGTCGATTATTTCCCGAATTGTGCAAAACGCTGACAAATGCAGGCTTTTGTTTATAAAAAACGCGACTAATGGGGCGAAAAAGGCCCAAATTGGCCCCAAATATGGCAAAACTAAGTCACTCCCGAAAACTTCGTGCTAGCCCAATGGGATAGTTTGAAAGTGCCAAAAGGGGGTGGGCACGTGTTGGAAGTAGTGAGTGTTTCGGGGTTTTCCGAAAATAATATCCAGACCGTACCGGGTGACGCCGTTTCGGTCAGGCGTGGCGGATTGCTGCATGGAACGAAGGTTGCCACCACCAATGGCTGGAAGCTGGCCGAGGCATTGATCGCCGGGGATCTGGTCAGAACGATGGACAACGGGTTCCAGGAAGTGAAGCGCGTGTCCCACGACAGAATAGCCGTACCGGCTGGCGAGGTTCGACCTGATTTTCTGCCTGTGCGCGTGCCGTCCCGCGCGGCATACAACGGTCGTGCGGTCTGGCTGATGCCCGAGCAGGGAATGGCCGTAGCCTTGTCTTCTGATGGAAACATAGACGAGGGGCTGGCGATCATTCCGGCGCGTCTGCTGAGCGGGCACTTCAGCTTTTCCTCTCAGACACCGGCCGAGGAATTCCAAGTCACATCGCTGTTTTTTGAGCAGGACGAAGTGGTCTTCATCGAGGGTGGCTTTCAAGCCTTCTGTTCCTCGTGCCGCATCCGTTCGCTGTCTGGTCCGTCCCGACGGTCCTACGCGGTGCTGGAGGAATCCGAGGCGCGGAGCCTCGTCACATCTATCGCAGAGGCGGGCGAACTGTCGGCCATTGCAAACCCGTTGGGTGCACTGCCTGCACCCATCCCGCAGGAACCGATCTTTCCGATCCGTCCCCCATCGGGGGTGCGGCGTCCGGGACGTCCGGGGCGGCCCAACGTGCCGGCCTTGTTTCTGCGGCCTGAATGGCAGACCTGACCAAACACCTTAAAAAAGATGCTGGCGCATGGGATCATGCGCCAGCATCACTTGTTCAGGCAGCTTTGGCTTCGGGGTCGAAGCGGCCGTAGAAGGTCTGACCTTTTTCGGCCATCTCGCGCAGTAGCGGCGGGCAGGCGAAGCGGTCACCGTACTTCTCCGACAACTGGTCACAACGCTCGGCCGCGTAAGGCGCACCGATGATATCAAGCCAGCTGAACGGACCACCTGACCAGGGCGCAAAGCCCCAGGCCAGGATGGCGCCGACATCGCCTTCGCGGATGTCTTCCAGAACACCTTCTTCAAGCGCGCGCACGGCTTCAAGAACCTGTGCGAACATCAGGCGTTCCTGCACCTCGATCAGGTCGGGCTGCTGCTCGGCCAGCGGATATTTGTCCTGCAGACCTTTCCAGTAGCCGATGCGCTTGCCATTTTCGTCATAATCGAAGAACCCGGCCTTGGACTTGCGGCCCAAGCGACCCTGTTCTTCCATCCAGAAGATCAGATCGTCCGCAGGGCTTTCCGGGTAGGCGTCGCCCATTGCCGCCTTGGTCGCCCGCGCGATCTTGGCGCCCAGGTCGATCGAAGTTTCGTCGGTCAGCTGAACCGGACCCACCGGGAAGCCCAGTTGACGGGCGGCATTATCGACCAGAACCGGGCTGACGCCTTCGGTGATCATCCGCGCGCCTTCGTTGATGTAGGGGATGATGCAGCGGTTGCAGTAGAAGAACCGCGCGTCATTGACCACGATCGGCGTCTTGCGGATCTGGCGGACATAGTCCAGCGCCTTGGCCACGGCCCGGTCACCGGTTTCCTTGCCCTTGATGATCTCGACCAGGAACATCTTCTCGACCGGCGAGAAGAAGTGGATGCCGATGAACTGATCGGGCCGCTTGCTGGCCTTGGCCAGTTCGGTGATCGGCAAGGTCGAAGTGTTCGAGGCAAAGATGCAGTCCTCAGGGATGATCGCCTCGACCTTCTGGGTCATCTCGGCCTTGACCTTGGGATCCTCGAACACGGCTTCGATGATCAGATCGCAGCCTGCCAGTTTCTCAAGATCCGGCGTGGCGGTGATGCGGGCCAGCATAGCCTCTTTCTTCTCGGCCGTGACCTTGCCACGCTTCATGCCCTTGTCCAGATAGGCTTCGGTATAGGCCTTGCCCTTGTCGGCGGCGGCTTGATCGCGGTCGATCAGCACGACCTCCATCCCTGCCTGCGCCGAGACCAGCGCGATGCCCGCGCCCATCATGCCGGCACCCAGAACGCCGATCTTCTTGACCGACTGATCCGGAATACCTTGCGGACGAACGGCGCCTTTTTCCAGCGCTTCCTTGTTCAGGAACAGCGAGCGGATCATCGCGCCCGAGGACGGGTTCATCAGCACCGAGGTGAACCAGCGCGCCTCGATCTTCAGCGCAGTGTCGAAATCGACCAGTGCGCCTTCATAGACCGCGCTCAGCAAGGCTTTGGCTGCCGGGAAGGCGCCTTGGGTCTTGCCGTTTACCATCGCCGAGGCGCCCACGAAGTTCATGAACCCCGCAGGGCGATACGGTGCGCCGCCGGGCATCTTGTAGCCCTTGGCGTCCCACGGCTTGACCAGATCGGCGTCCTTGGCGTTCAGAACCCATTCCTTGGCCGCGGCCAGCGGATCGGCTGCGATCTCGTCGATGTAGCCTGCGCCCTTGGCCTTTTTAACGTCCAGCATCTTGCCTTCCAGCAGCAGCGGAGCCGCCGCGATGGCGCCCACTTTGCGGACCATACGCGTGGTGCCGCCTGCGCCGGGGAAGATGCCGACCATGATTTCCGGCAGGCCGTATTTGGCCTTGGGGTTCTCGGCGGCAAAGATGCGATGGGTCGCCAGCGGCAGCTCCATCCCGATGCCGGCGGCGGTGCCGGGCAGGGCGGCCGCGATCGGCTTGCCACCTTTCTTGGTCTTGGGGTCCATGCCGGCCAGCTCGATCTTGCGCAGCAGGGCGTGCATCTTCATCGTGCCTTCGAACAGGCCCTTGGCCGGGTCGTCGCCCGCCTGTTCCTTCATCACCGCCAGCAGGTTCAGGTCCATGCCGCCGGCGAACGAGCCTTCCTTGCCGCTGGTGATCACGATACCTTTGATCTCGTCATCGGCCAGGGCCTGATCGATGCAGTCGTTCAGTTCGGACAGGCCGTCGAACGACATCACGTTCATGGTCTTGCCGGGGACGTCCCAGGTGATGATGCCAACGCCGTCGGCGTCTTTGGTCAGTGTAAAATCAGCCATTTTTCTTCTCCTGATCCCCGCCGTTACACACGTTCGATGATGGTTGCCGCGCCCATGCCGGATGCGATGCACAAGGTGGCCAGACCGGTTTCCTTGTCCTGGCGCTCCAGCTCGTCCAGCAGGGTGCCGATGATGATCGCGCCGGTGGCGCCCAGCGGGTGGCCCATGGCGATCGAGCCGCCATTGACGTTGACCAGCGCCGGGTCGACGTCAAACGCCTGCTGGAAACGCAGCACGACCGACGCAAAGGCCTCGTTGACCTCGAACAGATCCAGATCGCTGATCTTCATGCCGGTTTCGGCCAGGATCTTTTCGGTCACCGGAACCGGGCCGGTCAGCATGATGGTCGGGTCGGTGCCGATCTTGGCGGTGGCCTTGATGCGGGCGCGCGGCTTCAGGCCGTATTTCTCGCCGAATTCCTTGTTGCCGATCAGAACGGCCGCCGCGCCATCCACGATGCCCGAGCTGTTGCCGGCGTGGTGGATGTGGTTGATCTTTTCCAGATGCGGGTATTTCAGCATCGCCACCTTGTCGAAACCGGGCATCTGCTCGCCCATCATCTGGAACGAGGGGTTCAGCGCGCCGAGGCTCTGCATGTCGGTGCCGGGGCGCATGTATTCGTCGCGGTCCAGAATGGTCAGACCGTTGCGGTCCTTCACCGAGATCACCGACTTGGCAAAGCGGTTCTCTTCCCACGCCTTGGCCGCGCGTTTCTGAGACTCGACGGCCAGCGCGTCAGCATCGTCGCGGCTGAAACCGTATTCGGTGGCGATGATGTCGGCCGAAATGCCCTGCGGGACGAAATAGGTCTCCATCGCCAGCGACGGATCGACTGCGATCGCGGCGCCATCGCTGCCCATGGGCACGCGGCCCATCATCTCGACGCCACCGGCGATATAGGCCTCGCCCGCGCCGCCCTTGACCTGGTTGGCGGCCAGGTTCACGGCCTCCATGCCGGATGCGCAGAACCGGTTGATGGCCAGACCGGGGATCGATTCATCCAGGTCCGAGGCCAGAACCGCCGACCGCGCCAGGCAGCCGCCCTGTTCCATTACCTGGGTGACGTTGCCCCAGATCACGTCCTCGACGGCGTGGCCTTCCAGGTTGTTGCGTTCCTTGATGGCGTTCAGGGCCACCGCCGACAGGCGCACCGAGGTCACCTCGTGCAGGCTGCCGTCCTTGCGGCCCTTGCCGCGCGGGGTGCGCAGGGCATCATAAATGTAAGCTTCGCTCATACTTCTCTCCTCAAGCTCGATCCGACGGATTGCCGGGCATCAGGTCATAGGGGTGTTTCCAGCCGGGCTGCTCGGACAGGCGGGTCAGCCAGGCGTCGATATGGGGCCATTCGGCACGGTCAAAGCCGAACGGTTCGGGGTAATAGAGGTAGCCGCAGCAGCTGAGATCGGCGTTGGTCACGCTGTCGCCGACGATCCAGTCGCGCCCCTCAAGATGCGCGTTCAGCACCTGATAGGCGGCTTTCAGTCGGCCCTGGTTGAAGGCGATCACATCCGGGTTGCGGTGCTGTTCGGGCAGAAAGTTGATCAGGAACCGGGTCATGCCTGCCATCGAGCTGAACTTGTGGTTGTCCCACAGCACCCAGCGCAGGATGTCATAGTTCTCTTCCCGCGTCTTGCCGCCGAATTTTCCGGACTTCTCGGTGACATAGGCCTGAATCGCGCCCGACTGGCTGGTCCGGAAATCTCCGTCGATCAGAACCGGCGCTTCGCCCATTTCGTTGACTTCGGCGCGGTATTCGGGGGTTCGGGTCTGGCCGTTGAAGAAATCGACAAAGACCGGCTCCCATTCCAGCCCCGACATCTCGAGCGCAAGGGCGGCCTTGTACGAGTTTCCGCTTTCTCCGAAGCAATGCAGTTTTATCGTCATGCACTCACCCCTCCCAAGGCGGTTTGTACGGTTTCGTCACGCACGTGTTTCAAGAAAGACCTGTCTCGCGGGCCGCAGCCGCGTTCGGACTTGTCTTGCTGAAAACACGCCGGGCCTGGGCCAGGCATCGGGGGCGTTTAGCGTTTGCGCGCCTCAAGCTCGGAATTGAAAATGCGCAGCCGGTGGGTCAGGTTCTCCTCGTCGATCACGCTGTTGAAATTCTCGAACAGGAATGACAGCGCCTCTCCTTCGTCCAGCCCGGCCTCGCGGGCAAATCCCTTGAGTTTTCGATACCCGTCCTCGGTCATGGCGACGGGAAAGCGGCGGGTCAGGCGAAAGCGTTTGGGCATGTCATCTCCTCCATGAGCGCTGGTTCCGGGCAGGGCCGCCCGGAACCAGACTGGGATCAGAAGTTCGCCGCGTCCAGTGCCATCACCGTGTCGGCGCCGGTCTGGATCCGCGCCAGGTGCATGCCCGTGGCCGGCAGACGGCGCGCCATGTAGTAGCGGCCGGTGGCGATCTTGGTTTCGTAGAAGTCCTTGTCGGACGCACCGGCATCCAGCGATTCCTGCGCGGCCTTGGCCATCTGAGCCCACATCAGGCCCAAGCAGACATGACCGAACATGTGCATGAAGTCATACGAGCCCGACAGAGCGTTGTTCGGGTTGGTCATGCCGTTCTGCATGAAGTACATGCCGGCGGCCTGCAGATCCTTCGACGCGGCCTTCAGCGGTTCGATGAACGCCTTGTCATAGGCTTCGTCCTTGCCGCTGTTTTCCTTGCAGAAGGTTTTGACCAAGTCGAAGAAGGCCATAACATGCTTGCCGCCGTCCTGCGCCAGCTTGCGGCCCACCAGATCCAGCGCCTGAACGCCGTTGGCGCCTTCGTAGATCATGGCGATGCGGGCGTCGCGGGTGTATTGCGACATGCCCCATTCCTCGATGTAGCCATGGCCGCCATAGACCTGCTGGGCCTGAACGGTCATGTCATAGCCCTCGTCGGTCAGAAAGCCCTTGATGACCGGGGTCATCAGCGAGATCAGCCCGTTGGCGTCCTTGTCGCCTGCGCGGTGCGCCTTGTCGATCAGGGTCGCGCCCCACAGGATGAAGGCCCGCGCGCCTTCCACAAAGCTTTTCTGGTCCATCAGGCTGCGGCGGATGTCGGGATGTACGATCAGCGGATCGGCCGGACCGTCAGGGTTTTTGGTACCGGTCACGTCGCGGCCCTGCAGGCGGTCCTTGGCGTATTCCAGCGCGTTCTGATAGGCGGCCTCGGCCTGAGCCAGACCTTGCATACCGACACCCAGACGCGCTTCGTTCATCATGGTGAACATGGCGCGCATGCCTTTGTGTTCCTGACCCAGCAGGTAGCCGGTTGCGCCGTCATAGTTCATCACGCAGGTCGAGTTGCCGTGGATGCCCATTTTTTCTTCGATCTTGCCGACCGAAACGCCGTTGCGCTCGCCCAGGCTGCCGTCTTCGTTCACCAGGAACTTGGGGACGATGAACAGCGACACGCCCTTGATGCCCTCGGGTCCGCCGGGGATCTTGGCCAACACCAGGTGGATGATGTTGTCGGCCATGTCGTGATCGCCGGACGAGATAAAGATCTTCTGGCCGGTGATCTTGTAGCTGCCATCGCCCTGCGGCTCGGCCTTGGTGCGCATCAGGCCCAGATCGGTGCCGCAATGCGGCTCGGTCAGGTTCATGGTGCCGGTCCATTCACAGCTGACCATCTTGGGCAGATATGTGTCTTTCTGCGCGTCGGTGCCATGCGCCAGGATGGCCGAGGCCGCGCCGTGGGTCAGGCCCTGATACATGGTGAAAGCCTGGTTCGCGGCCGAGAACATCTCGCCCACGGCCGTGCCAAGAACATAAGGCATGTTCTGGCCGCCATATTCCTCGGGCATGTCCAGACCGGTCCAGCCGCCTTCCTTGACCTGCTCGAACGCATCCTTGAACCCGGTCGGGGTGTAGACGACGCCGTTTTCCAACCGGCAGCCTTCGGTGTCGCCGACCACGTTCAGCGGGTGCAGCAGGTTGACGGCGACCTTGCCGGCCTCTTCCAGAACGGCGCCCGTGAACTCGGGCTCCAGCTCATTGTAGCCCGGAATATCCGAGGCCGAGATTTTCAGAACGTCATGCAGAACGAATTGCGTGTCTTTGGTAGGCGCGTTGTAAACGGGCATTTGAAGCTCCCTTAATTCAGATGTCCGGGTGGCAGGCGGGCGAGGAGTTACTCGGCCGCCTTCTTTTCCTGTTTCATCGAGGCGATGACCTTCTCGCCCCAGCGCAACTGCTCCTTCAGATCGTCAATGGCCTGAGTCAGTTCCTCGCGGCGGGCTTCCATGTCCGCCAGACGTTCGCACGCGATTTCATAGGTGCGGGTCATCTGGGTCAGTTGCTGGTCGCCGACATGGTACAGATCCAGAAGCTGTCGAATCTCTTCCAGGCTGAAACCAAAGCGTTTGCCGCGCAGGATCAGCTTGAGCCGCGCCCTGTCACGTTTGGTGAACAGCCGTTTCTGGCCCTCACGGATCGGAAACAAAAGCTCTTTGGCTTCGTAGAACCGCAAGGTCCGCGGCGTGACGTCATAGGTCTCGCACATCTCGCGGATGGTCATAAGATCTTCGGTCATTGGTCACCCTCTCGTCGCTGGTGTCATGAGAAAGTTGCGCAGTCGATGGCCGCTTTACAACATGAGATTGACGTTTACGTAATCCAGACGCTGCGTCACTAAGAAATTGACGTAACTTCCGGTCGCGTAAAGCGGCGGGTTGGCAATTTTCTTTCCGTTGGGTCAGCCAAATCCACTGTACCCGCGCGGTTCGCCTCCGACGGGCAGGCGGCAGGGCGCCAGCCGAAAAATGCAGATTTCCGGTGTAATGAAGGATGGATTTGGGGGGATCGAACTGGCCGATTTAGGTCAGCGAGTTGGCCGTTTGATCGCGAAGGCGCTGCAACTCGTTCATGGCTTCGTCCAGTTGCTGACGCTGCTGACGCAGTTCTTCCATCTGACGGTCGGCCATTTCGACAAAGGTGGCCATCTGGGCCTTGTTGCCTTGATCTTCGTAGATCAACAACCACTGCCGGATTTCCTCAAGTGGGAAACCGAACTTTCGGCCACGCATGATCAGCTTCATCCGCGCACGCTCGCGCGCACCGTAAAACCGTGACCGTCCTTCCCGGTCTGGCTGCAGCAGCTCGATATACTCGTAGTAGCGCAGGGTGCGCGGAGTCACGTCGAACTCGGCGCACATCTCTTTGAATGACAAACGCTTGTCGGACATTCCTGTTCTCCTCGGTTGCAACCTAGGGCGTTGTGCGGACAAGCGCAACAGGCGGGCTTGCCCTTTGCGCGCAGAGCAGATCATAAAGGGGCAGGACAACAGGACTGAACCTCATGGTCGACAAAACAGTACTCGCCCGCCAGTTCATCGAGGCGATCCCCCATGCGCGGGCCCTGGGCCTGACCCTGACCCATATCGGCGAGGGCGAGGCCGAAATCACCATGCCTTACAACGAAGAACTGATCGGCGATCCCCGCACGGGCGTGATCCACGGTGGGGCGGTGTCGGCCAGTCTGGATACCTGCTGCGGGGCTGCGGTCATGAGCCACCCGGCCGCGCCCGGCGGCACAGCCACCATCGACCTGCGCATCGACTACATGCGCGCCGCAACACCCGGCCAGACGATCACCACCCGCGCGACCTGCTATCACATCACGCGCAACGTGGCCTTCGTGCGCGCGACCGCGACGGACGACGATCAGGATCGCCCGGTGGCCACCGCCTCGGGCGCCTTCACTGTCGAGGGGAAGTGAGATGGCAAGACCCCGCCCCGAACCGATGCAGGTGGTGAAACAGCGGCGCGACGCGGCCCTCAAGGCGCTGGTCGAGGGGGTCCCGTATATCCGGTTCCTCAACATCAGCTTCGACCGGCGCGGAGATGAGCTGACCGGCGTTCTAAATTTCGACGAAAAGCTGATCGGCAACCCATTCCTGCCGGCGATTCATGGGGGCGTCACGGCGGCCTTTCTCGAGGTGACGGCGGTGATCACGCTCAGCTGGGAGCATCTGTTCCCGCGCATCGAAAGCGGTGAGATCGATGCCGAGGACATCATCTCGGATCACAGTATCCGCTTTCCCAAGACCATCGACTTTACGGTGGACTACCTGCGCTCGGGCCTGCCGCGCGATGCCTATGCGCGCGCCTTCATCAGCCGGGCAGGGCGGCGGTATGCCTCGGTGCGCGTCGAGGCCTGGCAGGACAACCACGCCAAGCTGTTCGCGCAGGCCACAGGGCATTTCCTGATGCCGCAAGAGCCCACGGCCAAGGGCTGAGCAAAATGCGGGACGCCTCGGCACCCATTACGCACAGACGGGTGCTGAAGATTGCGGTGCCGATTGTGCTGTCCAACGCAACGGTGCCGATTCTGGGCGCGGTGGATACCGGCGTGGTCGGCCAGATGGGGCAGGCCGCCCCGATCGGCGCGGTTGGCATCGGCGCGGTCATTCTGGCCACGATCTATTGGGTTTTCGGCTTTCTGCGCATGGGCACGACCGGCCTGGCCGCACAGGCCCGAGGCGCGGGAGACACGGCCGAAACCGGCGCTCTGCTCATGCGCGGTCTGCTCTTGGGCGGCGCGGCAGGATTGTTCTTCATCGTGGCGCAGGTGGCGGTGTTCGCTGGGGCGTTCGCGCTGTCGCCTGCCAGCCCCGAGGTCGAGGCGCTGACGCGCGATTACCTCGAGATTCGGATCTGGGGCGCACCCGCGACCATTGCGCTTTATGCCGTGACGGGCTGGCTGATCGCGGTCGAGCGCACGCGCGGCGTGTTCGTTCTTCAGGTCTGGATGAACGGGCTGAACATCCTGCTGGATTTATGGTTCGTGCTAGGCCTGGGCTGGGGCGTCGAAGGGGTGGCGGTGGCCACGCTGATCGCCGAGTGGACCGGTCTGGCGCTGGGCCTGTGGCTGTGCCGCGATGCGTTCGGGGGCAATCAATGGCGCGATTGGGCGCGGATATTTGACCCCGTCCGCCTGCGCCGGATGATGCAGGTCAATGGCGACATCATGATCCGGTCGGTCCTGCTGACCGGGTCCTTCACCACCTTTCTGTTCGTGGGCGCCGATCTGGGCGACGTGACGCTGGCCGCCAACCAGGTGCTGCTCCAGTTCCTGGAAATCACCGCCTTTGCACTGGACGGGTTCGCCTTTTCCGCCGAGGCGCTGGTGGGCAGCGCCGTTGGGGCCAAGGACCGATACCAGGTCCGGCGCGCCTCGGTCATGGCGTCGCAATGGGGCGTTGGTGGGGCTCTGCTGCTGGGGGTCACGTTTTTTGTAGCGGGGCCCGCGTTGATCGACCTGATGGCCACCGCGCCCGATGTACGGACCGAAGCGCGCGAATACCTGATCTGGGCGGCACTGGCCCCGGTGATCGGCGTCGCCAGCTGGATGTTCGACGGCATCTACATCGGCGCCACCTGGACCCGCGCCATGCGCACTGCCATGATCCAGTCGGTGGCGATCTATGTGGTGGCGCTGTTCCTGCTGGTGCCGACCATGGGCAATCACGGGTTGTGGGCCGCGCTGATGGTGCTGAACACCGCCCGCGCGGTGACGCTGGGCCTGCGCTACCCCCGGCTGGAGGCGCAGGTGGCCTAGAGCAGGGTCAGCAGGTTCTCGGGCGGGCGACCGATGGCGGCTTTGTCGGCGGTGATCCCGACGGGGCGTTCGATGAGGATCGGGTTCTCGGCCATGGCCTGAATCAAGGCCTCCTCGGGCGTATTCTTGCTCAGCCCCAGTTCCTTGAACCGCGCCTCGCCCCGGCGCATCATCTCGATCGCCGGGATGCCCAACCGGGACAGCACCGCACGCAGCTCGTCCGCGCCGGGCGCGTCCTCGAGGTATTTGCGAACGGTGACTTCGGCGCCGCGGTCCTGCAGCAGGGCCAGCCCGGCGCGCGATTTTGAACAACGTGGGTTGTGCCAGTATTCGATCACAGCCAATCCTCTCGTTTGCTGCCGACGGCGTCAGCCACCGAATTGAACCCGTCCCGCGCCAGCAGGGCATCCAGCCCTTGCGCGATCTCGGCCGCCAGCGACAGGCCACCATAGACCATCGCGGTATAGAACTGCACGGCCGAGGCCCCGGCGCAGATCTTGGCATAGGCCTGTTCGGCCGTGCCGATGCCGCCCACGCCGATCAGCGGAATCTGCCCGTCGGTCATCTGGCTCAGCCGAGCCAGAACGCGGGTCGATTTCTCGAACAGAGGCGCGCCGGACAATCCGCCGGCCTGATCCTTGTGCGGGCTGCGCAGTCCTTCGCGCGACAAGGTCGTGTTGGTGGCGATGACACCGTCGATGCCCGTGTCACGGGCGACATCGGCGATGTCCGGCAGTTCGTCATCCGTAAGGTCGGGGGCGATCTTCAGAAACACCGGGATCGGCCGCGCCAAGGCTCTGCGGGTTTCCAGCACACCTGCCAGCAGGGCGCTCAGCGCCTCTTTTCCCTGCAGGTCGCGCAGCCTTTCGGTGTTGGGCGACGAGACATTCACCGTGGCGAAATCCAGCCATTGCCCGCAATGGGCCAGCACCTGCGCAAAATCCCGCGCCCGGTCGGTGCTGTCCTTGTTGGCGCCTAGGTTCAGGCCGATCATCGCGTCCTTGGGGCGGTGCGCCAGACGCCGGGCCATCGCCTCCATCCCTTCGTTGTTGAAGCCGAACCGGTTGATGGCGGCGCGGTCCTCGGTCAGGCGGAACAGGCGCGGCTTGGGGTTGCCCGGCTGCGGGCGCGGGGTTACGGCACCCACCTCGATGAATCCGAAACCCGCGCGTGACAGCGGGCCCAGGACTTCGCCATTCTTGTCGAACCCGGCGGCCAGCCCCACCGGGTTGGGCAGGTCGAGCCCGGCCAGTTGCGTGCGCAAGCGCATCGAGGTAACGGGACCGGGCGCCGGGGTCAGACCCGTTTTCAGCGCCGTGATCGAAAGACCGTGCGCGGTTTCGGGGTCCAGGCGATGCAGTGCGACCAGGGCCAGTTTCTCGGTCAGTTTCATCCGAAGGACGCTCCGGTTGGGGCGGGGGCGGTGCGGATCAGGCGCGAGTCGGCCACCGCCGCCTGCCGGTGAATGACCGCCGCGCGATAGGCCGGGTTGGTCACCATCGCGAGAAACGCATGGGCCGAGGGGTAACGGGCGATGAACATCTCGTCCCACGCTTCGCCCTGCGGGCCGATCAGCGTTGTCTGGAACGTGCCGCGCCAGATGATCGAGGCCCCCAGCCGCGCAATGATCGGGGCGGTTTCGGCCCCGTACCGGCGATAGGCTTCGGCGCCGCTCAGCCCCGCGCCGGCCAGGTCGTGGCCTGCGGGATAGACGGCCTTGGCGCGGAACCGTACCAGGTTCAGCATCTCGATCGGGTGATCGCGGTCCAGCGCCTTGAACGCCTCGAAATGGGCGCGGTCGGGGTCGATATGGCCGGTCATCGCATCTCCTTGGGGAAGCGGTGCGCGCCGTTTTCCAGCGGCAGCGGCTTGGCCCAGATCACATCCGCCATGCGCATGTTGCGATAGAGATGTGGGAACAAGGCCCCGCCGCGCGAGACCTCCCATTTCAGATCATCGCCCATTTTCTGGGCATCGCAGGCCACGAGGGTCAGGTTTTCGGCCCCGGCAAAGTGTTTGGCCGCGGTCTCCGCCGCCTGTTCTGCGGTGGAGAAATGCACGAACCCATCCGCCACATCGATGGGCGCGCCCTGAGTTTCGCCCTGTGCCTGCAGGGCCGCCCATTCCTCGGCCCGGAATATCTTGTAGATCAGCATGGCGCCGTGATGCCCCGCGCGCGGGGTAGAATCAAGCCGCATTTCCCCCTTTGACTCTTTGCCGCCCTCGGCGCACGATCCTGACAATCAATAACAGGGAGTTTCAAATGATTACCCGTTTCCTGACATCCGTGGCGGCCCTTGGTCTGACTGCAGGCATGGCGGCGGCCGACTACAAGCTGACCATTCTGCACACCAACGACTTCCATTCCCGGTTCGAGCCGATCAACAAATATGACAGTGGCTGTGGCGCCGAGGACAATGCCGAGGGCAAATGCTTCGGCGGTTCGGCGCGACTGGTGACCGCGGTCAACGACGCCCGCGCGCGGGCCGAAAACTCGATCCTCGTGGACGGCGGCGACCAGTTCCAAGGGTCCTTGTTCTATACCTACTACAAGGGCAAAGTCGCGGCCGAGTTCATGAACAAGCTGGGCTATGACGCGATGACCGTGGGCAACCACGAATTCGATGATGGCCCCGAGGTTCTGGCGGGCTTCATCGACACCGTCGATTTCCCGGTTCTGATGTCCAATGCGAATATCGAGAACGAGGAACTGCTGACCGACCGGATCATGCCCTCGACCGTGATCGAAGTGGGTGGAGAGAAGATTGGCCTGATCGGCCTGACCCCCGAAGACACCGACGAGCTGGCCTCACCCGGGCCGAATGTCGTGTTCTCTGATCCTGTTCCCGCGGTTCAGTCCGAGGTGGACAAGCTGACGGGGGAAGGCATCAACAAGATCATCGTGCTCAGCCATTCGGGCTATGGCGTCGACCAGCGGGTCGCGCAGGAAACCACGGGTGTTGACGTGATCGTGGGCGGACACTCGAACACCTACCTGTCGAACACTTCGGACAAGGCCGCCGGGCCGTACCCGACCGTGGTGAACGGGGTGCAGATCGTTCAGGCCTATGCCTACGGCAAGTTCCTGGGCGAGCTGAACGTGACCTTCGATGACGACGGCAACGTGGTTCAGGCGGTCGGTGAGCCGCTGATCATGGACAACACCGTGACCGAGGATCAGGCTGCCCTGGATCGCATCGCAGAACTGGCCAAGCCGCTGGACGAGATCCGCAACAAGGTCGTGGCCAACGCCGCGGCTCCGATCGAAGGTGATCGGTCGATCTGCCGCGTGCAGGAATGCGAGATGGGTAACCTGGTGGCCGATGCCATGCTGGCGCGGGTCGCCGATCAGGGCGTTCAGATCGCCATCGCCAACTCGGGTGGCTTGCGCGCCTCGATCGACGCGGGCGACGTGACCATGGGCGAGGTGCTGACCGTTCTGCCCTTCCAGAACACGCTCTCGACCTTCGAGATCAGTGGGCAGGGTATCATCGATGCGCTGGAAAACGGCGTCAGCCAGGTGGAAGAGGTCAAGGGCCGCTTTCCTCAGGTGGCCGGGCTGAAGTTCACTTGGGATCCGTCCGTGGCCCCCAACGAAGGCCGCGTGACCGAGGTCATGGTGGCCGAAGGTGATGGGTATGTGCCGATCGATCCGGCCAAGACCTATTTGGTGGTGACCAACAACTATGTCCGTAACGGTGGCGACGGGTACAAGATGTTCTCTGGCGAGGACAAGAATGCCTACGACTTCGGTCCCGATCTTGCGGATGTGACCGCTGAATACCTTGCGGCCAATGGGCCCTACACGCCCTATCTGGACGGACGTATCCAGCAGAAGTGATTGCTGACACAAAGAAAGAAAAGGCCGCATCCCCGGATGCGGCCTTTTTTGTTGGGTTTCGGCTTAATCGAATTCGTACTCGGGCCACAGTTCGGGGTCGAAACCGTCCAACATGGGCCGGATATAATCCGCAACCTGACGCCAGCCGCCAACCGATTTGGTCGAGATTTTGTTGCGCACTTGGTCGATACTGGCCGTACGCACCTGTTTCTTGTTTTCTTCCGGGTGCATCATGCTTTCGCGCCATTCGATCCCGCAGAATTCTGCAACCTGCTTGCTGTAGGTCTCGGGATCGGCCACCAGTTTTTCGTAGGGCACCGTCAGGATGCGATCACCGAAGATGGCGTCCCAATGCTGCATGTAGCGGCGATACATGTTGGCCGAGTGCGCGATCGAGTTCAGGTTCGATGCGTAACGCATTCCTCCGGCAGGAAAACGCCGGATCCATTTCGACAGACCGACGTCCCGCGGGTCGCGCAGCATGTTGATGATCTTGGCGTTGGGGAACGCTGCCAAAAGAAAACCAACCCGCTGGTAGTTGTGCGGCATCTTGTCGACGAAAGCGATCGAGCCCTCGGGGATCGGGGGCATCAACTCGCGGAAATGCTTGGCGAATTCCGCAGCTTCTGCGTCCGAGAAAGCCTTCTTTTCGTTCGAGTACGGCGCCGACAGGTCGGACCCGAGGTTCAGCTCTCCACATCCCGCGATGTCGGGGGCGGAACTCAGCATCATTTCCATCAAGGTGGTGCCCGACCGAGGCTGTCCGATCACGAAAATCGGCAGGGGCATCTCCTCGATCCCGGAACTTGGGACCGACGCGCTGTCGGGGAACAGGCCGCAGATGCGGCGTAGTTTGCGCTCTTCTTCTTCGAAATCGTATGGGTTTTCGTCGTGTTGCACCCTGTTTGCGACTGCAAACTGCGCAAGGGCCGCCTCCAGCCCACCGATCTTTGATTGAAGCTGTGCCAGCGTGAATTCCAGAGTCGAATTGGGGTGTTTCCGCTTTGCGATCGCAGCCTCGACCCGTGGCAACAGTGCTTCGGCCTGTTCGGCGTCTACCATCGACGACAATTGGAACAACGCCGATGCGTGATACGGATCCTTGTCCAGCACGCGCCACAAAAGGTCAGTACAGCCTTTCTTGTCGCCAGCCTGGTGCAGGTCTACCGCTCGGCGGAACGCGATTTCGATGTTGTCAGGATCCAGCTCATATGCACGCGCAATATCGGCCGAGGCCGCATCCACGAAGCCGACGCGCCCATAGGCCCTGCTGCGGGTGGACAGCAGCTTGGGGTTGTCTGGATCTGTCATCAAGCGCTTGGTGGCGTTCTCAATGATGCTGCGCCAGTTCTTGCCCTTGAGCGTGATTTCATCGATCACCCGGACGATCTCGCGGTTGCCGGGCATCTTTTCGGCCATCTTTTCGGCATAGGCCAAGGCCCGTGCAATCTGGCCGGTCTGCATCAGGGCATTCGCGATGTTTTCGACGAATTGCGGGTCGTCCGGTTTCAGGCGGGCGGCTTCCTGGAAATGCGGCAGCGATTTCTTGTACTGCTTCATCTCGGTCAGAACGAACCCGGCAATCGCGTGGTAGTCCGCGTCTTTCGGGAATTTCTTGATGCCGAGCGTAGCTTTCTTCAGAGCCTGAGGAAGCTTGCCGGAGTCCAGATCCGCCACCGCCTTGGCCTTGAGGGAATTTGGTGCTTGATTTGTCATCTGACTGCGCGAGACCCTGTGCCTGATTGAAACTTTTGTTGTTGGTTCATTACCTATGTGCGGACGGTTTGCAATAACTCTTCCCAACGATGCGATGGCGCAGCTGTTTGCTGCGCGGCCATCAAACGCATTGCCGGACGTGCCCAACTACAACATCTGCCCGACAAATCAGGTGCATGTTGTGCGCGCCGGAGAGGGAGGGCGGCAATTGGACCCGCTGCGATGGGGTTTCTTGCCACATTGGTACAAAACCCAAAACGACGGTCCGCTGCTGATCAACGCGCGCGCCGAAACTCTGGCCCAGAAGCCGGCCTTTCGCGTAGCCTGCCGCGATCGGCGTTGTCTGATCGTGGCCACGGGTTTCTACGAATGGACCAAGACCAAGGACGGTGCGCGGCTGCCTTGGTACTTTCACCGCAGCGATGGTGCGCCCATCGCCTTTGCCGGCATCTGGCAGAACTGGGGCGAGGGTGAGGCGCGGCAGGCGACCTGCGCGATCGTCACGACCGCAGCCAACGAAAATGTGCGTGCGGTTCATCACCGGATGCCGTTGATCATCGAACCGGCGGATTGGGCCTTGTGGCTGGGCGAGGCTGGCAAGGGGGCAGCCCGCCTGATGAAACCCGGCGCCGAGGATGTGTTGCAGTTTCACAGGGTCGGCACGGCCGTAAACTCCAACCGGGCCAGTGGGCCGGACCTTATCGCGCCCGAAGCCGATGAATGACATCAGCGGGGCCTTCTTTTCTTTTGCCATCCTGCGCGCTAAACCCCTGTCATGGCCCTGAAATTCTCAAACCTGCCGCAGCTGTACGCGCATCCGTTCGATACGATCATCGATGTGCGCAGCCCGGCCGAGTTTGCCGAGGACCATCTGCCCGGTGCCATCAACCTCCCGGTTCTGGACAATGAGGAACGCGCACGTGTCGGCACGATCTACGTTCAGCAGAGCCCGTTTTTGGCGCGCAAGCTGGGGGCCGCGTTGGTGTTTCGCAATGCCGCCAACCATATTGAGACACAGCTCAGCCTCCACGAGGGAGGTTGGCGACCTCTGGTCTATTGCTGGCGCGGCGGTCAGCGGTCAGGATCCTTCACCTGGATGCTGCAGCAGATAGGCTGGCGAGCCGAGGTGATCGAGGGCGGATACCGCAGCTATCGGCGTCTGGTGAAGCAGTACCTCTATGATGACCCGCTGCCGTTCAAGCTGGTGGCGTTGGATGGCTACACCGGCACTGCAAAAACGGAACTTCTGGCCCGGTTGCAAACGCGCGGGGTGCAGGTTCTGGATCTCGAAGCGTTGGCCAATCACCGCGGATCGTTGCTGGGCGAGCAACCTGGCGGACAACCCAGCCAGAAAGCGTTCGAATCTGCCTTGGCTTCGGCCATGTGCGCCCTTGATCCGGCACGGCCCGTATTGGTCGAGGCCGAGTCGTCAAAAATCGGTTCGTTGATCCTGCCCCCAGCGGTCTGGCAGAGCCTGTGCCAAGCGCCGCGAATCCTTGTCACGGCAGATATCGAGGCGAGAACGGACTATCTTGTCGCTGCCTATGACGACATCCTGTCCGATGCTGAGCGTTTGCAGGACCGCCTGTCGCCGCTGCGGTTTCACCGGGGGCATGATGTCGTGGATGCGTGGATGGCGCAGATTGCCGAGGGCAACAAGACGGCCCTGACGCGCGCCTTGATGGAGCAGCACTATGACCCGGCTTACGAAAAGTCGCGGAGAAACCACCAGTGTGATGTGATCGCGCGCGTGCATGCCGCGTCCTTGACCACGGACGGGCTGGATCAGGTCGCGTCGGAAATCGAAGGGGTTGTGGTTCAGCTCTGAAGGCGCAGGCCGGGTGTGTCGCTCAATACTCCGATGACTGCAGCCGGGTAACCAGCGGCACGCAAATGGCCGCAGATTTTTCGTGCGTCGTCGGCCGAAACGGCAGCCAGCAACCCACCTGCGGTTTGAGGATCGAACAGCAGATCGGCCTTGCCGCCGATTGGAACTTCGGGCGCGATGGAACGATTGTCGTTGAACAAGCTGGACCGGAGCCCTTGCTGGCTAAGCTCCAGGGCACCCGCCATGACCGGGACTGCGTCGAGGTTCAGGACTGCGCCGCAGTTGGATGCCTCGCACAGTCCAACGAGATGCCCGGCCAGTCCGAACCCGGTGACGTCGGTCATGGCATGGGCCTGGGCCAGAATGCGTGCGGCGTCACCCTGCGGCTGCGTCATGTGGTCATAGGCGGCCACTACCCACTCGCCGTTGGCTTGCCCAGCCATTTCCGCGGCCATCAGGACTCCGCTGCCAATCGGTTTGGTCAGGATCAACACATCACCGGGCCGCCCGCCGGACAGGGTGATCGGATCAGACTGGCACAAACCTGTGATGGTGAAGCCGATGGTAAGCTCATCGCCCATCGAGCTATGGCCGCCGACGATCTCAGCCCCGGCGCCGCGCATGACTTCGGTCGCGGTTTGCATGATTTCAGCCATGGTGCGGTGTTGCAGCTGGGAGGACATGCGCGGCAGGATCAGTGTGGCCGTCGCGGCCTGTGGGGTCGCACCCATCGCCCAGATGTCCCCCAGTGCGTGAATGGCCGCGATGCGGGTCATCAGAACAGGGTCCGGAACGACACTGCGCAAATGATCTGACGTCAGCACCTGCCGGACGCCTCCAAAGGTCAACACCGCTGCATCATCGCCGGGCAGGGGTGTGATATCTGGACGGTCGGATCGCTGTACCGCGGATAGCGCGGCCTGCAAGGCGCCGCGACCTACCTTGGCGCCGCAACCGCCGCACATGGGCTTGTCGCCCAGAGCATCGCGCAGTCCATCCGCATGGTGACGGGGAATTGCGGGGGCTGACATCTGGGGCAGCTCACGAAAGCGACGCATGAACTTCTGGTCGATATGGTTTTTCCACCGCCACATCACAGGTCCGCTGAATGACGTCCCAAAGCGCTCGGCCAGTGCCGAGCGTTCCCCCAGCGAGACCAGCTTCAGGTAATCCTTCTGCGGCTTGTACCGGCGCATGGTTCCAGCCCCGAGAGCTGCGCGCAGGTTGTTGAAGAGAACGGGAGCCTCTCGTACGGCAAAGACGCCAGCCTTGGGGCGCGGCGTGTCATCCAGATGAGCGCAGTCGCCGACTGCGAAGACCGATGGATCGCTGGACTGCAAATACCCGTTCACTCGGATAAAGCCGTCTTGCAGGTCCAGTCCGGTCAGACCGATCCAGTCATAGGGGCGGGCGCCCGCCGCGCCAGTTGTGAAATCGGCCGTGATGTGACGCCCATCGGTCAGTTGCACGCCTTCGGGTGTGATTTGCGCAATTTTGGCCTGTTCGATGCAATCGATGCCAAGCTGTTCCATCGCCCGCCGAATGGTCTGGGCGGCCTTGGGGTTTATCGCGGTCAGAATTTGCGCCTTGTCGATCAGAGTGACCGTTGCTTGCCGACCCTTGGCGCGCAGAGCATGGGCCATGGCCATCGCCAGTTCTACGCCCGCGACGCCGCCGCCAATGACCGCCACTGAAGCAGGGTCGGTTGTCTCCAGGTACTGGGCCCATTTTGCGGCAAAGGGACCAAGAGGCTTTGCCGGGATGGCATGTTCCGTGAACCCGGGCAAAAACGGCATGTCCGATGTGATTCCGACATTGATCGAGGCAACATCGAAAGCGACATCAGGATGATCGGCCACATTCACCAGCCGCCGGTTCAGGTCCAGGCCGATCGCGGCACCCAGAATGATCCGGGCCCCCGCAAACCGTGCCAGCCGGATAAGATCGATGTCCAGGTCGCGGCGCGCGTAGTGCCCCGCGACATATCCGGGCAACATCCCAGAATAGGGCGCGGTCGGGCCAGGATTGATCACTGTCAACCGCGCGCCGGGTAGGGGGTTCATCCCCCATTTCCGAAGGAAAAGCGCGTGCGTATGACCTCCGCCCACCAGAACCAGATTGCGGGTAAGTGGCAACGAAGGTGTTTTCATGAAGTCAGTTCGCGCTGTGATCCGGGACGTCTTCGACCTGCTCGACCGCGTGGGTGGCCCAGAGCTTGTCTTCGCCCGCGTCCGGCAGATCTTCGGGGGCTTCATGGCGATGAATGTGCCACTTGGCAATGAACAGAGCCGTGATCGGAGCCGTCAGAAACAGGAACAGCGTGATCAGCAGTTCATGCATGGAAAGGCGCTGCTCGATCAGGATCGAATGAAAGATCGAGGCCAGCAACACACCGCCCACGCCCAGCGTGGTGGCTTTGGTCGGGGCGTGCAGCCGCGACATCGGATCCTTCAGCTTGATCATGCCGAAAGACCCGACAAAGCCGAAAATCCCTGAAACGATCAGGAAAAATGCAATCAGAAGTTCGAAGATGAATTCCATGGCGGCCTCACTCGATAATGTTGCCGCGCAGCATGAAGCGCGCATAGGCCACGGTCGAAACAAAGCCCAGCATGGCGATGATCATGGCGGCTTCGAAAAAGATTTCGGTGCCCAGATGCAGGCCGTACAGGATCATCAGGGCGATGGTGTTGATCACCATCGTATCAAGGGCGAGCACTCGCGTTCCCACACCATCGGCGGTGATGATCCGCCACAGGCACATCATGATCGCGGCCCCAAAGCAGGCAAAGGCAAAATAGATTGCATATTCGATCATTCGAAAATCTCCTTCAGGCGGCGCTCGTAACGCTGCTTGATCTGGTCTCGTACCGCGCCCGGATCCGGAGCGTCCAGGCAATGGACCAGCAGACAATGCCCCTGGGCCGAGAGGTCGCAACTGACGGTGCCCGGCGTCATGGTGATGGTTCCAGCCAGAACCGTGATCGCTTCGGGTGTGCGCAGTTCCAGCGGGATTGAGATCCAGTTCGGCTGTCTGTCCGCGTCGCGTTTGAACAGGATGATGCGTGCCACGGTCACGTTGGCCACCACGATGTCCCACAGAACCACGATTATGTACTCAACGACCATGGGCCAGTTCCGCAGGACGGGCCGGTCGGGCCAGTAGGGTTGGGTGATGAAGGGAATGATGATCCCCAAAAGCAATCCAAAGACCAGTGAGTTCAGCGAGGGCGCGTTGGCCAACAGCACCCAGACCAGAGTCAGCAGGAAGCTCAGATGCGGGTGGGGGAATATCCGGCGCAGCAGTTTCATCAGTCTTCCCTTCCCAATACGGCCGAGATGTACTGTTCCGGCGCGAACAGTTGCGCGGCGGTCTTGCGAGTGTAGTCCAGCGAAGGTCCGGCGAACAGGGTCAGCAGGACGAGGCCCAGAACCACTCCGAACACCGAGGTGAACGCCAGCCCCGGCTGCGGTTCAGGCGCGGGCCGGTGCGGCGGTTCATCATCTTTGGTGGCCTCGGTTTCGGGTTCCGGTTCGATCTGGGTGCTGGCGTCATAGCTTTTCCAGAAGATCAGGGACCCAGCGCGAGCCAGACCCACGATGGTGACAAAGGATCCGATCAGAACGACCGCCCAGACCGCAGTGGCATCCGGCGCATACCACGACGCATCCAGCACCAGAAGCTTGCCGATGAACCCTGACAACGGCGGCATGCCCGCCATCGCTATGGCTCCAACAAAGAACAGCGCCGAGATCAGCCCGCTTTGCGGCATCGGGGGGCGGGGCGCAATGGCCCCTCCACGACGTTCCATCACCAGATCGGCCACCAGGAACAGCAGCGCGGTCGCCAAGGTTGAATGGTAGACGTAGTATAGAGCGGCGGCTGTGGCCGTCTCGGTGAACAAGGAAATAGCCACCAGCAGCGTTCCCATCGAGGCGATGGCGCAAAACGCAACCATGCGCGCGATGTGCCGCGTGCCCAGAATGCCGATCGAACCGATGGCAAGGGTCAACAGCGCGGCAGGTTGTAGCCAGTCACCAACCAGTCCTTCGGTGACGGCAACATCCGGGCCGAATGCCAAAGTATAAACCCGCAGGATCGAATAGGCCCCCACCTTGGTCATGATCGCAAACAGCGCGGCCACTGGCAGCGGCGCGTTGGCATAGCTGGCGGGCAGCCAGAAATGCAGCGGCAGGACAGCGGCTTTGATGCAGAATACCAGCAACAGCAGAACCGCACCCACGCGCAACAGGGCTGTGTCTTCGGCCGGAATTTCAGCGACGCGCACGGCCAGGTCAGCCATGTTCAGGGTACCGGTAACCGAATAGATCGTGCCCAATGCAAACAGGAACAGGGTTGACCCCAAGAGGTTGTAGGTGACGTATTGCACCCCGGCTTTCAGCCTTACGGCGCCGCCGCCGTGGGTCATCAGGCCGTAGGAGGCGATCAACAGCACCTCGAAGAATACGAACAGGTTGAAAGCGTCCCCGGTCAGGAAGGCGCCGCAGACACCCATCAGCTGGAATTGGAACAACGGGTGAAAGTGGTTGCCGCGTTCGTCCCATCCGGACGCGATGGCGTACAGCACGACAGGCAAGGCCAGCAACGCCGTCAGCAGCACCATCATCGCGGACAGCCGGTCAAGGACCAGAACAATGCCAAACGGGGCCGGCCAATCGCCCAACTCGTAGACGTAAATCTCGCCGCCCGCCGCCTGCGCAGTGATGGTCAGCGCGATGCCGAGCAGACCCACTACACCGGCGACTGAAAAGATACGCTGCAGGTCCAGATGGTACCGCAGAACCATGATGATGAATGGGGCCAGGATCGCAGGCAGGACGATCGGCGCAACGATCCAGTGGTTCATGCGTCTTCTCCCGCGTCATCCACGCTGTCCTGCGCGGCCATGTCTATGTGGTCATCCTTCGAGGACAGGTAGGCCCCCAAAGCGATCATCACGATCACAGCTGTCATCCCGAACGAGATCACAATAGCCGTCAGCACCAGAGCCTGCGGCAATGGATCGGTATAGGGAACCTCTTCGTATTTGTTCAGCACCGCCGGCGCGTTCACGGCCAGCCGTCCCGTGGCGAACAGGAACACGTTGACCGCATAGGTCAGCAGAGACAGGCCCAAGATGACCGGAAAGGTCCGGCGACGCAGGATCAGAAAGATCCCTGCGGCGGTCAGAACGCCAACGGCCGATGCGACGAGTGCTTCCATCAGCCCTGCTCCTTCGCTTTTTCTTGTTCTTCGGCCAGATCATCCCGCAACGGGTTGATGTCCATCGGGAATTCCTGCGCCATGCCCGGCCGCCACGCAAAGCGCGACAGGCTGTCCAAGGCCAGCATCACAGCGCCCAGAACCGCTAGGAACACGCCTGTGTCGAACAGCATGGCCGTGGCCCATTCGAATTCTTCCAGCGGTGGCCAATGCAGATAGCCGAAATCGCTTGTCAGGAAGGGCCGCTCGTTGAACCAGGCGCCCAAACCCGTGGCCGCAGCGATCAGAACACCCCAGCCGATGGTGCCATGGTAGTAGAACCGCTGCCGCTCGATCGCCCAGGTATAGCCGCTGGCCATGTACTGCATCAGGAAGGCGATCGCGACCACCAGACCGGCGATGAACCCGCCTCCGGGCTGGTTGTGTCCGCGGAAGAAGATGTAGGCACCTACCATCAGGGCGATCGGCATCATCACACGTGTCGCAACAACCATCATCAGCGGGTGCGAGTCACCTGACTGGGGCCAGTGCGGTTTGCGGTTCAGCAGATAGGCGCGGACACTGGTGCCCAGCACGGCCTCGGTCAGGGCAAAGATGATAAGGGCCGCGATCCCCAGCACGATGATCTCGCCGAAGGTATCAAATCCCCGGAAGTCCACCAGGATCACGTTGACCACGTTGGTTCCGCCGCCACCCTTGTAGGAATTGGCCAGGTGGAACTCCGAAATCGTCGGGAAGGCGAAATCGCGCAGCATGAGCGCATAGATCAAGCCCCCTGCGCCGATGCCGGCCACCACTGAAATGGCAGCATCACGCCAGCGCCGTGCCGCGCTGCTGTCCCATGGGGTCTCGGTCGGAAGAAAATTCAGCGACAGCAGCAGAAGGATCATCGTCACGACTTCGACCGAGATCTGCGTCAGAGCCAGATCAGGCGCGGACAGATAGTTGAAGGCCATCGACACGATCAGGCCTACGACACCGATCAAAACAAGTGATAGCAAACGGTTCCGGTGGAACCACATGATGCCCATCGTCGCCACGATCAGGCACAGCCAGCCGATGATCGGAATGATCGGAGCCGGCAGCGGAACCCGCGTTTCCACGCCAATCGTACCGGTCGAATAGGCATAGTATCCAAGGCCGACCGTAAAGGCGATCAGGATGATCGCATAGCGGCTGATGACTCCGTTGTGCAACTCGTCCGTGATCCAGCGGCTGGCGGCGGTAAATCCGCCGATCACGGCGTCGAAGATGGTCTTGGCCTCGGGGCGGGGCAGGATATTCCAGACGTGCTCGCCGCGCCGGTGCAAAGCCAACAGGAAGAGGCCGCCAAAAGTTGCGACGATCGACATGTACAAGGCGGGCGTGAACCCGTGCCACAGCTTCAGTGAATAATAGGGCAGCTTTTCGCCACCGATGACCGCGGAAGACACAACCGCAACCAAGGGGCCGACGATGGCGGCCGAGTTCAGGCCGATCAGCACGACCAGCACAACCAGGAATGCCGGAGCCAGCCACAGCCCCACTGGCGGGTCATGCGGGTGCGCAGGGTAATCTTCGCGTTCAGGGCCCAGGAAGACGTGGGACACGAACCGGAAGGAATATGCGGCAGAGAAGATCGCGGCCACCAGGGCAAGGGCTGGCACCAGATAGTGCGAGTTTCGCCAGACCGTGTGCACGGTTTCTTCCAGCATCATTTCCTTCGACAGGAAACCGTTCAGAGGTGGAATCCCTGCCATGGACAAAGCGGCGATTGTCCCGATCGTGAAGGTGATCGGCATCAAATGGCGCAGCCCGCCCAGGCGCTTGATGTTCCGGGTGCCGGTTTCGTGGTCCACGATCCCGGCGGTCATAAACAGGGCGGCCTTGAAAGTGGCGTGGTTGATGATGTGGAAGATGGCGGCCACGACCGCGATCTTGGTGCCGAACCCCAGCAGCATCGTGACCAGCCCCAGATGCGACACTGTCGAAAAGGCCAGCAGCGCCTTGAGGTCATCCTTGAACAGCGCGATCACTGCACCGATCAGCATGGTTATCAGGCCGGTGGTGGCGACGATGTAGAACCACGCCTCGGTCCCGGCCAGAACCGGCCACATGCGCGCCATCAGGAACAGACCAGCCTTCACCATTGTCGCCGAGTGCAGGTACGCGGAAACCGGCGTTGGCGCGGCCATGGCATGAGGCAGCCAGAAATGGAACGGGAACTGGGCCGACTTGGTGAAACATCCCAGCAGGATCAGTATCAACGCTGGCAGGTAGTAGGGCGAAGACTGGATCAGTTCCCGGTTCTGGAGGATCACGCTCAGGTCATAGGACCCCACGATATTGCCCAGGATCAGCATCCCCGCGATCATCGCCAGCCCGCCGGACCCGGTGACCGCCAGCGCCATCCGCGCGCCCTGTCGACCTTCGGGCAGGTGTTTCCAATAACCGATGAGCAAGAACGAACTGAGCGAGGTCAGTTCCCAGAAAACCAGCAAAAGCAGGATGTTGTCGGACAGAACGATACCGACCATCGCGCCCTGGAACAGCAGGAGATAGGTATAGAATTGCCCCATAGGGTCTTCACGCGACAGGTAGAACCGCGCGTACAGGATGATCAACAACCCGATGCCGAGGATCAGCAGCGCGAACAGAAATCCCAGCCCGTCCAGCATGAAATTGGCGTTCAACCCCAGCCCCGGAATCCAGTCGAACCGCGCGGTGACCACCGTGCCGTTCATGACGTCCGGGATATGAATCAGCAGCCCCATCAAGGCCAGAAACGTGGTCAATCCCGCTGCCGATGCGGCTGCGTTGCGCCCGGCGCGGATTAGCAGGGCGGGAAAGACAGCTCCGAGGAAGGGAAGGGCCGCGATAAGGAATAGGGACAAGTGCGATACTCCAGGCTGAGCGGTCAGGGTGCTGTTGATTTTGTAAGGATAATTTATTGACTGTCCAGCTATTGCAAGTTTTTCACCTTGCACTACTCCCCGCGATTTTTCAGCTAAAGCCTGCGCGAAAATGACGTGAACTTGATCTGCGCCCGGCTTTTCGGCGCAGCGCCGGAGGCGGACCCGTGATAAAACCGGCGTGGAAAAACCGGAGGGTGCACATTGGCGATCAAAACCATGCTCAGCCGCAGAGGCGTGTTCCTTGGGGGCGCAGCCGCTGTTCTCGCGGGTTTTGCGATCCGTGAATACCGTCTGATCCCCGAAGACTTTTCTGGCGGTACGTTGACCGTTGCTCAGGCGCACGAAAAGGCTGTTGCGGGGGAAATCCTGTTGCTCGACATCCGGACCCCGCGCGAATGGCGTGCCTCAGGCATCGGGCAGGGCGCTCAACCGCTGGACATGCGCCGTGAAGACTTTCTGGATGCGTTGGATCGCCTGTCCGGCGGTGACAAGGGGCGGCCGATTGCCGTGATCTGTGCCCGTGGTGTGCGGTCAGCGCGGCTTGGCAACAGGTTGACCGAGGCGGGCTACGGCAACATCCTTGACGTGCCCGAAGGGATGCTGGGGTCAGCCGCAGGTCCGGGCTGGGTGCGGGCCGGGCTGCCGGTGCAGGCGTATTCGGAGGGGGCGTGATGAGGCTCAGGGATCTGTTGGCCGTGTTGTTCGCAACGGCCGCAACTCCGGTATTGGCCGCGTGTGGGCAGGATCAGGGTGTTTGCGAGACGGACTCCGGAAGCTATCGCATCGAGTTGCCGGAAGACTCCAACCCGCCTTTGGTCGTGTTCCTGCATGGGTATGGCGGCAGCGCGCAGGGAACCATGAAAAACCGCGGTATGGTCGAACCCTTGCTGGCGCGGGGATATGCGGTCATGGCCCCCGAGGGGGCCGAGCGGAACGGTCGAAAAAGCTGGAACTTCTATCCGGGGTGGGACGGGCGAGACGAAGCCGCGTTCCTGAAGGAGGTTGTTGCGGATGCGGCCCAACGGTTCGGGGTCGATGACCATCGCGTGGTGCTGGGGGGATTCTCGGCCGGCGGCTTCATGGTGAACTATTTGGCCTGCGCCGATCCCGAGGCATTCTCGGCCTACGTGCCTGTCTCAGGAGGATTCTGGCGCCCGCATCCCGAAAGCTGCGCGGGGCCCGTGCGCCTTTTTCACACACATGGCTGGACCGACAACGTGGTGCCGCTAGAGGGGCGCGCACTGGGCGGCGGTCGGTTCCTTCAGGGCGATATCTTCGCCGGGCTCGAGATCTGGCGGCAGGCCAACGAATGCGCCGACAACCGTCCAGACGGGTTTTCAACGACAGGCCAGTTCATGCGTCGCAAGTGGACCGCCTGTGCTGACGGCAGCGCATTGGAGTTCGCGCTGTTTCCCGGCGGTCATTCCGTTCCTCGGGGTTGGGCCGACATGATGGTGGATTGGTACGAAGGATTGCCCGGCGGGTGATCATTCCGCCGGGGTCATGGTTCCCTGGCCCTCGATCAGGCGTTTCAACTCGTTGCGATGCGAACGTGCCGCCCGCGTGATGGCGGGCTCGTGGAAATCCTCGGGCATGCCGACCATGCGACGCGCCGCAGCCGCAGATACGCCGCTGAGCGCGGAGAGCGGTACCGCAAAGGTCAGGCTGATGGCGATTGGAGCCAACCAGACCGAGACCAATCCAGCCAGGATGCCCGCGCTCAGCGCGAGGCCGCTGATGGTTTCGAGCGCGTGACACATGATCAGCGTCCGCAGCCCATAGGTGCCGCCATCCCGTGCCTGCGGGGTCCAGCCTTTTTGCACACCGAGAAGGGTGCGGAACACGGCGATCATCTGCTGCACCATAAGGATCGGTGCGTACAGGATCGACAGCACGACCTCGAACAAGAATGACGCAAGAAACCGGGTCCGGCCGCCGAAATCTTCATAGCGAACACCGCTGAGGGGCAATGCCAGTGCCCCCAGAATCTTGGGGGCCAGCAGCATCGCGTACATGACAAGTATGATCAGAACATGCCGCGTTTCGGTCATTTCCGGCCACTGGGGGAACATCGGATTGTCCGGGCTGAAATAGTGCAGCACCGAAGCATCCTTGCCCTGACCGATCAACGCCCACATGACCAGCAGTGCGAACCACAAGGGTGACATCAGGTATCCGACGGCGCCGTGGAACAGATGAAACCGCGACACGGCCCGAAACCCGGTCGAGCCCAGCAGTCGCAGATGCTGCAGGTTGCCCTGGCACCAGCGGCGGTCGCGTAGGGCGTGGTCGATCAATGTCGGCGGTGTTTCCTCGTACGAGCCTCGGATGCGCGGCAGAAAGCGCACGCCCCAACCGGCACGGCGCAGCAACCCGGCCTCGACGAAGTCGTGGCTCATGATCAGCTGTTCCTGGCCCGAGAGCGAGCGCAGCTTGGGCAGACCTGCGCAGGTCGCAAAGGCCTTGGTGCGGATGATGGCGTTGTGGCCCCAATAGTTGCCTTCCTGGCCGCACCAACGGGACAGGCCCTCGGCAAATGCGATGCCGTACACACCATTGGCGAATTGCTGCATCCGGGCAAAGACGGACTGGGCACCGATCAGTTGCGGATAGCTTTGGATCAGGCCGGCGCCGGGATCGCGGGCCAGCGCGTCGGTCAGCCGCGCGATCGCACGCCCGGTCATCAGGCTGTCGGCGTCCAGAACCAGCATTGCATCCCAAGCGCCACCCCAGCGGCTGACCCAATCAGCGATATTGCCGACCTTTCGGTCCGTATTCTGTTCCCTGCGTCGATAATATAGCTCAAGCCCCGGGGCGAGCGTGGTACGCAGCGCCTCGATGCTGGCCTGTTCATGGGCCGCGATTTCCGGATCGCGGGTGTCGGACAGGATGAACATCGCATAGTGATGCTTGCCCCCTCGGGCGCGCAGTTCTTCCAGCATCGTGCGGGCATTGCCCAACACGTTCCACGGCACTTCGTTGTAGACGGGCATCAGCAAAGCGACCCGCAGTGGCTGCGCACGACCCTGCCGTACCGGACGCTCTTGCCGGGCCAGAGAGATCATGCCCAGTAGGACTGTGCAGACCGTGAAGGAAATCCAGAAGAAATTGAACGAAATCAATGCCAAAAGGATGGCTTCGACCACGTTTATCCCTTCGGCGTCGAACCAGTCCGCCATGACCCACAACAAAGCAACCGAGGCGGCCATGGCCGGGGAAAACGCCAATGCGCGCCAAAGGCCCGCCGACGACCGGCGGGCATCCGCAGGCGCTTGGGCGTCCCGAAACCCGGCGGCAAAATCCTGCTCCGGCATCGCCAGCGGTGCCTCGGGCGGCATGATTTTCAGGTCCGGGTTCATGCTGTCCATCTGTACATCCAGACTTCCGAGGCGGGCTCGTCACCCAGCCTCAATTGCGCGCGCAATTCGACGTGGTCGCGGTCGCCCGGCTGAAACGAAAAGGCCAGACGCAAGCCGCCCGTATCCGGGTTGCGTTGCAGAACCCCATCCGAAGTTTCCGCATGAGGCGACTGCACGAACACGCTGAGGGCGTCCGGATCGTCGAACAACTCGCTGGCTTCGAAGTCGATCACCGCAAGCCGCCCTTCGCCGAAAGTGTTCTCGCCCATGGCGGTGTTGATCACCCGCGGCATGGCGGTCCGCTGAGGTTCCTCGCCCCAGATCAGGCGGTACGACAAGTCGAGCTGAGCACCGGCAGCGACCGGTTCAGCGGGACGCCAATAGGCGACAATGTTGTCGTAGATCTCCTGATCGGCCGGAATTTCGACCAGAGTGACCGTACCTTTGCCCCAATCGCCCATCGGCTCGACCCAAAGGCCGGGGCGCTTGTGGTATTGCGCCTCGAGGTCGGCATAGTCGGAAAACGCGCGTTTGCGCTGCATCAATCCGAACCCGCGCGGATTCATGTCGACGAATGAGGACACCTGCAATCGCTTGGGATTGGCGAGCGGGCGCCAAATCACTTCTCCGGCCCCGTTTCGGATCATCAGACCGTCGCTGTCATGCACGGCCGGACGGAAATCGTCGAACCGGTTGTGATTGGTCTGATCGAACAGGAACATCGACGTCCCTGGTGCGATCCCGACGTGGGGAAGCTCTTCCCGAGCAAACAGGGTCGCCTGCACCTCCATGATGCAGTCGGCGCCGGCGGTGATATCGAACCGGTAGGCGCCGGTTACACTGGGGCTGTCCATCAGGGCGTGAACGATCATGTTGCGTTGGCCGGGCTTTGGGCGCTCCAGCCAAAATCGGATGAAATCCGGAAATTCTTCGCCCTCGGGATCCCCGGTTTTCAGTGCAAGACCTCGGGCTGACAGACCATAAACCTCGTGTAGGCCGACGGCACGGAAATAGCTGGCTCCCTGAAAGACGCAGAACTCGTCCGTCTTGCCAGGGCGATGCATCTCGGTGCGCAGCCGGAAACCCGAAAAACCCAGCGTTTCGTCTACGGGCAGATCGGGGACATCCTCGGCCCGGTCGAACATCTCGAGGTCGAAGGCAACCGGCGCGGTCATCCCGTTCTCAACTGCCGAGACCTGAACGGTTCGCGGGAAGTAGAGGCCGGGGGTGAAGAAATCGACGTTGAACGGCGTATCGGTCCCGTACCAAAGCGCACGGTCCAGCCGGAAACGGATGGAGCGGTACTGTTCGTAGGTGAGGTCCTGCCACGCCTGCGGAACGGTTTCGCGCGCCTCGTAGGGGCGGTTGGCCAGATCGCGGGCAAGGGCGATGATATCGGCCCGGTCGAATGGCACCTCGCCACCGGTGGCAAAGGTGGCCGGGGCGAAGGCCAGCGCCGTAGTCGACGCAAGGAATGCACGACGCGTGAACTTCATGACTTCGATTTCCATGGGTGTGATTTGAACCAAGCGGCCAGATAAGCCACGCCGATGATCAACGCAAATCCAATTAGGTTTGCGGCCAGAACGGTGGCGAAATCCCGCCCAAATTCGTCGAGGAAAACGCCGATAAGTCGTGCCGCTGCCATGGAAAATACAAAAACCGCCAAGGACTGCTGGCCCACTTTGGTGATCTGCTTCAGGATCCATCGCCACAGCTGCGCGCCGATCGTGTTGCCGGTGGCGATCAGGCGGTGCCCATGTTGCCCAGCAGCCACCCATCCCAGGTAGGCCAGCGACAGGAAGTGCATGTACCGGAACAGGCCGAAATCGGTTTTTTCGCGCAGCTCGCTTGTCAGAGGCCAGACCTTTCGGATGTTCTCGGCAAGATCCGGCGCGGCCGCCTGGACCCACAAGAACACTTTCCACGATCCGAATGGGGCTGAGAGGACAAGGAACAATGCCGCGGCCCAGATCAGCGTCTTGGAAACCGGCGGTGCAGGAATCCAGCCCCGCATGAATGCAAAGCCGGTGAAAAACAGCAACTGCCATCCAAACGGGTTGAAGAACCACTGGCGGTCCGACCACGGTTCGGCCGGAAGCGCCAACATACCGGTCTGCGCCACCAGCCAGATCGCGACCGAAGCCAACCCGACCGCCCAGATGCTGAGGCGCGACAGGCCCATGAACATCGGCATCATTGCCAGAACGACCAGGTACATCGGCAGGATGTCGAAATAGTTCGGCACATAGGTCAGGGTGAACAGCCCTACCATCTGTGGCATCGGGTCGTTGAAGAAATGCTGCAGGTTCAACCCCGAGACATAGCTTTTGTCGAAGGCTCCGGACAGATCCAGCGCCGCCATGGACATTGCGACAAAGAAAAACAGGCAAATATGGGCCCAGTAGACCTGCCAGATGCGGAAGCTGACCCGGGCGGTCCCCATCCACCAGCCCTTGCGCTCAAACGCGCCGCCAAAGGCGATCGCCGAAGCCATGCCCGAGCAGAAAACAAAGATTTCAGTCGCGTCCGAGAATCCGAAACGGGCCGGGATCCATCTGGCCCAGGGGTCGTTCGGGATGTGCGCGATCAGGATGATGAACATCGCAATACCGCGATAGAAATCCAGCCGCGGGTCGCGGGTTGTGGCAGCAGGGGCGGAGGATGCCGCCACCGGTGCAAAATCAGAAGCGGGCGAAGCGGTCGCCATTCGTTTCTCTGTCCTTTGTGGTCGTCTTGTTATTCAGCCGGTACGCTTTGCACACCGGATTGGTCGCGGGCCGAACTGATCAGAGCGCGGCGCGCGAGGGCGTAATTGTCTTCGGTGCTGGTCCGTTTGGCCTTGCGGTCGTCCAAAATGCGCTCGACATCATCGAGGCGTCCGGCACGCAGGCCGGAATCGATCGTAATGCGTTCAAAAACATCCCTCTGGGCGTGACTGCCGCCGGCCAATTGCATCGAATTTCGCGCATTTGCAAGATGCTCGAAGGCGTGGAGATAATCGCCTTTTCCAAAGGCCTCGAGCCCTATGGCGGCGGCCAAGCCCGGGTCGGCCATGCGACGTTCCGTGTCGGTTGCGGGCTGTTGCGAGTCTTTGTGAATGCGGGCCAGCAACTTGGCGGTCGAGTCGGGCCTGTTGTCACCAGTCAGTGCCAGAAGGTAATGCAAATCGGCGAAGATCAGACAGCCGTCTTCGGTGCGGGCGGCGCTCAGGTCGGCCAGTTCTTCCCATCGGGTGCCAATGTCCACGCCTTCAAGCTCGAGCCTCGACAATAGCGAAGTCGCATTCGAAATATCGCGATAGTCATCTGTCTTGTCCTGGCGAATCTCGTGGTCGTACAGATTAAGCACCTGGTCGATCTGACCCAGATCCAGATGCATCAACGCTTTGTGCCACCACACGTGATACCGGAAGTTGTTGCAGTGGGACCAGGCAGCCTCGCGCCCGGCCAGCCAGTCCAGGCCGGATTGCGCATTGCCCGTCATTTCGTGCACGTGAGCGACTGCGTGCAGGCCCCACGCGTCGTCCGAAACCATCCACAGAGCCTGCCGCCCTGCGATCTCGGCCTTTTCATAGGCACCGGTTTCTTCCAACGCAAAGGAATGGCACCCAAGCAGGTATCCACGACCGGGGTGATCAGGCGCATAAGCTGGCAGAACCCGTTCGATCGAGCGTCGCATCCCTGCGGAGTCACCTAACACGAACCGGGTCGCGTGGCTGAGCTTCATGGCCAGCGTGTCCTCGGGGTGAGTGCGCAGAATTGCCTCGAAAGTTTGTACGGCGCGGGTGGGTTGGCCTGCCAACCAATGATCCAGGGCCTCAACATACAGTGTCTCGCGGGCCGAAATCGGCTGCTCAGCGGCCGCACTCCTTGCGGCGGCGGCGGCCTGATGGGCGACCTCCATCATTTCCCGGCGCCCCAACAGAACCATGAACAGCCCCTTGATGGCATGTCCAAGCGCAAAGCCCGGTTCAAGCTCAAGCACCTTGCCCAGATGCTGAGGTGTGACGGCTGCGTGTGCCATGAAACCAAGCAGAACACCATTCCACGCTTCGGCGCTGTCCGGGTGGGTCAGGGTGTTCATCTGTCCGAAAACATCTTGCTGCATGCTTGGGTCCAATCTGGTTGCAAAAACTCACACTCTTGGACTTAGCAGAGTGTGCAGACGGGACGTAACAGTATCGGGCTTGCTCTCGAATTGGTGAAAGCTTGTGTCCGCAAAAAGCGAAAAAAATCGCCGATTCAATGACATGTTTCAGCGACTTGCCGCCGAAAAAGGCAGAGTGTTTCAATCCTCGAAGGGGTTTTCCGCGTTCAGAACCGCCTGCGTGTCAGCGCCGAACTCGGGCGGAGCGGAGCGATAGGTCACCGGGCTGCGGGACAACTTCAATGGATTCCCGATCAGACGCACCGGGTCGGGTCGGGCTGGCATATCCACTTGCATCCCCCGCGCCGCCACCTGGTCCGAGGCAAAGACCTGATCCAGCGTCTGAACCGGCCCGACGGGTACTTTCAGCGCCTCAAGGCCTTCGATGACGGCATTGGTCTTCAGCCGCTGCAGCGCGGGCCGCAGAACGGCGTTCAATGCATCGCGATGTTCCAGCCGGGCCGGGTTGGTGGCGAACCGTGCATCGTGGGGCAGGTGACCCAGATTCAGAAAGCCACAGAAGCGCCGGAACTGGCTGTCATTTCCCACGGCCAGAATGACGTGGCCATCAGCTGTTTCATAAACATCGTAGGGCACGATGTTGGGGTGCCCATTGCCGCGCCGTAGTGGCACCTGGCCCGAGGTCAGATAGTTCACGCCCTCGTTGATCAGCCACGCGATCTGGCTGTCTACCAGCGCGATGTCGATCTGCTGGCCTTCGCCGGTCTGATCCCGGTGGCGCAGCGCCGCCAGAATGCCGACGGTCGCGTACATGCCGCACATCACGTCGGCGATGCCCACGCCCACCTTCATCGGAGCTCCGTCCGGCTCGCCGGTCAGCGACATGATCCCGCCATAGCCCTGCGCCATCAGGTCATAGCCCGGCTTGGCCGCGTTCGGGCCGGTCTGGCCGTAGCCCGAGATCGAGCAATAGATCAGCCCCGGAAAGTCGCGTGAGAGGGTTTCATGGTCCAGCCCGTATTTGGCCAGCCCGCCGGGTTTGAAATTCTCGATGAGGATGTCGGCATGGGAAGCCAGTCGCCGGATCTGTTCCTGCCCCTCTGGCGTGGCGATATTGATGGCGACGGACTTCTTGTTGCGGTTCGCGGCCATGAAATAGGCGCTCAGATCGGTCGGGTTGCCATCCGCGTCGGTGACATAGGGCGGCCCCCATTGGCGGGTATCGTCGCCACCGGTTGCCGGGTTTTCCACCTTGATCACGCTGGCGCCCAGATCGCCCAGCAGCTGCGTGCAGGTCGGCCCGGCCAGAATGCGTGACAGATCCAGAACCTTGACGCCCTTCAGCGGCCCTTCAGATGCGGCCATCATAGCCTCCGCGGTCGATCTCGGCGGCGATCACCGTGAACGTGTCGGCGGCCATCGCGGACTTCAACGCCACGCGCAGCTCGGCGCGGTTGCGCACGGTGTGGCCGTTGCCGCCGAACGCCCGGCCCATCGCGGCATAGTCATGCCGGTCGAAATCGACGCCCCGATTGCCCATCTGGCGCTGGCGCTGTTTCAGCTCGATCAGCGCCAGGCTGGCATCGACAAAAACCAGAAAGATCGGGTTTCCACCCATTTCTGCTGCGGTGGACAACTCACCGGCCACCATCAGGAATCCGGCATCGCCGGAAAAGCTGATTACCGGGCGGTCGGGTTCGGCCAGTTTCAGGCCAATCGCCATCGGAACAGCGCAACCCATCGTGCACAGCGCCGAAGACTGGATCAGGTCGCGCGGCTCCAGGCACTGCCACATCTGGCTAAGGAGGATGCGATGCGCACCGCTGTCTGCGGTGGCCAGGGTTTCGCGGGGCAGGGTATCGCGGGCCTCGGCGATCACGGCGGCGGGGCCCCAGTCGTCATCGGTAGGAAAGGCCGACGCCAGCGCGGCCTTGACCTGCGCCGGTTGGCCTTGGGGCCAAGTCGGTCGCGCAGAGTTGCCCTTTGCGATCGCTTCAAGCGTGGCTCCGGTATCGGCCACCAGGTTCAGCCCCGCCTGGTGCATGTAGTGGTCATTCACCACGGCCGAGATGTCGATCACCCGTTTCTCGTCCGGGTCCCAGATCTCGCGCCAGCCGGGGCGCATTTCGATCGGGTCGTAGCCCAGGCACAGGATCAGGTCGGCCTGTTCGACCAACGGTACAAGCTGCGTGTCGGCAAGGGGCGACAGGCCCGCGCCACCTAGGCACAGCGGGTGATCCTCGGGCACCACGCCCTTGGCCTTGTAGGTCGTGACGAACGGGATGCCGAAATGTTCCAGAAACGCGCGCACCACGCTGCGCGAGTCGTCATACAGCACGTCCAGCCCGATGATCGCCAGCGGACGCTCGGCCTCGGCCACCCAGCGGCGGGCCTTCTCGAGGCATGTGCCCTCGGGCGCGACGCGGGCGGCCCGGGTCAGCCGTCGGCGCTTGGCGACCGACACCCGTGTATCGGCGACCGAGATCGGTACGTCGATATGCACCGGCCCCGGTCGCGGCTGCGTGGCAAGCGACACGGCCTTGTCGGCGATGATGTCGGCGCCCTTGGCCGTCAGGGTGAACGTACCCTTGGTGATCGAGCGATAGACCTGCGCATGATCCATGACCTGATGGGTGTAGGTCAGCGCCTCGTCGGCATCGACGCAGCCGGTCAGCACGATCATCGGCACCCGGTCCTGCAGCGCGTTGGCCACGACATTGATGCCGTTCATGGCCCCAGGACCCAGAGTCGCCACCAGAATCGCCGGCGCGCCATCGCGGTGATGCACCGCCTCGGCCATGAATCCGGCCGAGTTTTCGTGCTTGGTCAGGTGAAAGGTGATCCCGGCCTGTTCCAGCGCATCGACCAGGGTCAACACCTCGCCTCCGGGCATGCCGAAGGCGTGGCGGCACCCGGCCTCGTACAGCCGTTGCGCCAAAAGGTCCGCAGCGCGGGGGGACAGGTCCTGCATCGAACAAGCTCCGTAAGTTCCGTTGCGCAGCAGATTGCGGAGGTTCCGGGCCGGCGCAAGCCGCATCACGTCAGTGTGACTATTTGACAGCCAAATCGGCGATGGCGGCGAATTTGGCGTCCAACTCTGCGGCGATCGCGGGCAAGGTGTCGGAGCCTCCGGTGTAGGGGGCAAAGACAAGGCTGGGTGTCTTGTAGGACAGCGTCGCGGTCCCGTCCTCGTTTTCCGTGACGTACAGGCGGATCGGCGCCTCGATCATCGCGGGCACCGATTGTTCCAGAACCCGCACCGCGTAGTCGTTGTTGAAGACGCCGATCACCCGGTTGCCCGGAATGGTGATGCCGCGCGCGGCGGCGGCCTTAGTCGGACCGGCCTGGGTGACCACGGCCATCCCGTTTGCCTTGACCGCTGCGATCGTGTCGGCCACCAGCGCGTCATGGGTTTTGGACGTCGGGTGGACGGCCCAACCCGGCCGGGGTTCGATATCGGCAGCCAGCGCGGGAAGGGCCAGCAGGCCGAGGAAAAACACAAGATGTTTCATCGCGGGTTCTCCAGATCGTGTTTGCTCGAGTCTTCCCGAAATCCCGGCTGCGTACAGTCACAATATCGTGGGCGGCGGGCTTGCGCCGGAGGTGCGAAACCCGCACAAGCGACAATGTGAAACGGAAAAGGCAGGCGAGGGGCATGCGTGTTTTGATCTGCAGCAGCTGCGCGGGCGAGCGCGACCAGCCGGCCGAGCGACAGGCGGTATTGGACGCCCTGCGCGCCGCGGGACTGGACGGGCAGGTCGAGGTCGCCGAGCACGCCTGTTTCAGCGGTTGCGACGAGCCGACCGTGGTGGCGATGCAGGGGGAAAGCCTGGCGTCTTACGTGTTTTCAGGGATCGATCCGGTTGCCGATGCCAATGACATTGCGGCGACCTGTCGGACCATTCTGAACAGCCCGAACGGCTGGATCGAAGACGCCCGGCCGTGCGGGCGGCTTCGCTTGTGTCTGCGGGCGCGGATCCCTGCGCTTCAGTCCACCTGAACCGTGACGGACGCGCTGACCGGCACCCCATCCACGGCCAGCGGGCTGTGGCTGTTGGCGTTCAGCGAAACCTCGATGGTCGTTTCGCCTTTGGGCAGGTCCGGGATGTGCATCCAGATGCCATAAAGCCGCGCCAGCTTGACGCCGTTCACATAGACATGCGCGTGGCCTTCGCCGGGCTTGTCGTCCAGCGAGGCGTGCTCGGGCGCGAACGTGAAGTTCCGCGGCATCACATTCAGGTTCCAACCTGCCATCGGGTCGGGGGAGACGGCGATCTCCAGCCCCGGCGCGTCCGGTCCGGCGGGCAGGTTGATGGCGGTGCTATGGTCATGGGCCATGGCCTCGGCGTGGTGGCCGCCGTGTTGAGCGGGGTCGGAATGGACGTGGCCGTCGAAGGTGACGCCGTTGGCTGCGGCCAGCACGAACCCGGCGCCCCCGCCAAAGACCAGACCGATCGCGAAAAGAGCAAGCGAGCGTGTCATCTTGTTTCCTAAAAAAGCAAATGACCCGCCGGTTGGGCGCCGGCGGGTCGTGGGATTTCGGGGATCAGGCTGCGGCTTCGACGCGCTTGCCCTCGCTTTGCCAGAAATACCCGGCAAACGAACCCAGCAGCACCCAGGCCACAAGGCCCACTCCGAAGGCGCGTGCGGCGAACAGGGCCCCGATCTCGGTCGGAACCGGCCCGGTGAACACGTCGGGTTCCGGTGCGCCGATCAGGTGCGGGGCCATCAGCAGCACGGCCGCAACCAGATAGCTGACGATGTTGCCACCGAAAGCGATCAGCCACATGGCCACACCAGCAGCCGCGACGGTTGCCCACCACCAGATCTGCCGCGCAAACACATCGGCTGCGGCAACGCCCGGAACCTCGGGGGCCAGGGTGAAGCCCGGCGCCAGGTGAAAGGCGATGAAACCGGCAAGGCCCCACAGCACGCCCGTGCGCCCGTCAACCGGGTGGCCCTGGGCTTCGGCCAGCGACATCAGGGCGACCAGAACCAGCGCATAGCCGGTATAGGTCAGCATGGTGAACACCACGCTCAGCCCGTCGCGGGTCAGGTCCGAGAACATGCCCGGCAGTTCGGGATGGGCCGAGACGGCTTCGGCTCCGAAATGCACCAACTCTCCGGATTCATACAGTTCAGCATGCAGCAACACGGGCTGCACGAATACCAACTGCAGCAGGGCGACGATCAACCCGGCTGCAGCACCAGCGAACAACGCGCTGGTCAGAATGCGACTGAACATTGGTTTAGTGGCAGGGGAAGCCGGTTGCGTGGCGCACGTCATGCGCGGCGTCATGCAGCGCCGATGCCTGAACGTGACCGGCCAGAGTGATGATCCCCAGGCCCAGGGCTGCCGCGAACACTGCCGAAAGAATGCCAGCGCGTGCCGTTGATGCGGTTTGCGTTTGTGTCGTCATTTTCTGTCCTCCTGTGCCGCCGCACCCGACGGCCGGTGTTTCATTGTTCGCCTGGCAGGTCTCCTGGCTTGCGGGTCAGCGCCTCTGTTCGCCTTCCCCCCGAACGGATCGGGAGTGGCTGGTTGAACAGGGCTCACCGCTTACAGTCGCGGGGGCGGCTTTGGATTTGACCTGCGCGCAGGCCGCACCAAATTCCCTCTTAGCATCCGGATGTCTCCGGCAGGACCAGACCCGTCCATTTAGACGTGAATGCCGCTGTGGCGCAATCGCCATTTGCGACCTTTCGCATCAATTCCCGCGCTTTTTCAGAATGTAGATGTCCATGATCCACCCGTGCCGGGCGCGGGCCTCGGCGCGGGTGCGGAGAATCTCGTCGGCCACATCCGCCAGCGGACCTTTGATCAGGATCTGCTCGGACATACCCACGTACGCCCCCCACCAGATGTCAAAATCGGCCATGTCCAAAGTCTGGAACGAACATTCGCCATCGAGCATCACCGCAACCGTATCGGTGTCGCTGGGCCAGCCCTCGTCGCGGAGGCGCCGGCCGGTGGTGACCAGATAGGGCGCGCCGATTTCGTTGATCGGCATGGCATGGGCCGCCGTCAGCGCCTGCAGCGCCGTGATGCCGGGGATCACCGTCGTGTTCGGCTGCGGGTCCAGCCGCGCCGCGATTCGCAGCGAGCTGTCATAGAGCGACGGGTCGCCCCAGATCAGCAGGGCGACGGTGCGCGCCTCGGGGTGCCGGGCCATCGCGTCCTGCCAGCGCAGGGCGATTGCGTCGTGCCATTCATCCACGCCGCGCAGGTAGCCATCCTGCGACCGGCGCTCGGGGATGTCGAAATAGGCGATTTGGGGCGGTGTGTCGGTGACCATGCGGATGATTTCCTCGCGCACGCCGGCCAGATCGGCCTTGTTGGCGCCCTTGCGCGGGATCAGGATCAGATCGGCCGCGCGGATCGCCTGCGCGCCCTGAAAGGTCACGTGGTCCGGGTTGCCGGTGCCGATCCCGATCAAGACCAGATCAATCATCGTCGCTCTCCGCCAGCGGACCATAAAGGATCAGCGCCGGCGCGGTGCCGATCTCAGAACCCAGGCGCTCGGCCAGGGCGCCGACGGTGGACCGGTACAGCGATTGCTCAGGCGTCGAGACCGACTCGGCCATCAGCGCAGGGGTGTCCAGCGGCAGCCCATGCGCGTGCAGCGTCTGCGCGAGCAGGGGAAAGGTGCGCTTGCCCATGAACACTACGGTCGTCGCACCCGGGTCGGCCAGCGCGGGCAGGTTCAGGTCCTCGGGCAGCTTGCCGCTGACATCGTGGCCGGTGACGAATTGCACCCGCCGCGCGGTCAGCCGGCGGGTCAGCGGGATGCCCGCCGCCGCAGCCGCGGCAATGGCCGAGGGGATGCCCGGAATGATCTCGTATGCGATGCCGGCGGCGCGCAGGGCCACCAGTTCCTCCTCGAGCCGCCCGAACAGGCCGCCATCGCCCGACTTCAGCCGCACGATCCTTTGGCCGGTCTGGGCGTACTCCACCAGCAGGCGGCTGACATGGTCCTGCTTGGGCGAGGGCCGCCCGGCGCGCTTGCCCACGCCCACAAGGTCGGCGTCCTTGCGCGCATGGCTCAGGATCGGCCCGCTGCTGAGATCGTCGAACAGAACCGCATCGGCCTTTTGCAGCCGGTCCACGGCCTTGAGGGTCAACAACTCCGGGTCGCCGGGACCGGACCCGATGAAGGAAACGAAACCGCTCATGCGCTGGCCTCTGCGATCAGATGGAAGAACGTACCGGTGACATGCCCGCGGCGCGATCCGGTCTGCGGGCCTTCGGCGCCTTCGGCGTCAAAAACCCGTGCCAGGGGCGCGTCGGGTTGCTCCACGATCGAGGAATAGTGGAACTCGTGCCCTCGCAGCGCGGTCCCGGCCGAGAACCCGGGCATGTCGGCCAGCAACTCGGCCCGGCGATAGCCGAGGTTGAATTTGCGCTTCTCGTACGAAGTGACGAGGCCCAGCAGCCCGGCCATCCGGTGGCGGGTGCCGTCCTTGTCGATCAGCCCTTCGCCCAGGGCCATGTAGCCACCGCATTCGCCATGAACGGGCCGCGTTTCAGCACGTTTGCGCAAGCCGGTCAGGAACCGCTCTGCCGCAGCCAGGGTTCCGGCGTGCAGTTCGGGGTACCCGCCGGGCAACCAGACCAGATCGGCATCCGGGGCCGGCGCCTCGTTTGCAAGCGGGGAGAACGGCAGGATCTCTGCCCCGGCCGCGCGCCAGCCCTCCAGTAGATGCGGGTAGGTAAAGGAAAATGCCGCGTCTTGGGCCAGCGCGATCCGTTGCGCCGGAGGGTGCGGCAGCGCGGCCGACGACGGCCCCATTGGACCCGAGGAGGCCGCCCGCTTGATCGCCTCCAGATCCACATGTTCGCGTAGAAAGGCCGCGTATCCGGCAATCGCGCTTTCCAGATCGGGGTGCTCGACAGCCTGGATCAGACCCAGATGCCGCTCGGGCAGGGTCAGGTCGCCGCGCCGGGGCAGCACGCCCAGAACCGGCAGGCCCGCGCGCTCCATCCCCAGACGGGTCAGGCGTTCGTGGCGCGGGCTGGCGCAGCGGTTCAGAATCACGCCGGCAAAGGGCAGGTCGGGGTTGTACATCCGGAACCCCAGCGCCGTTGCGGCAGCCGATTGCGCCTGACCACCCACATCCAGCACCAGAACCACCGGCCAGCCCATGCGCAGCGCGGTCTCGGCGCTGGACCCATGGCCCAGTTCTCCCGGCTTGGCGACCCCGTCGAACAGGCCCATCGACCCTTCGGCCACCACGATGTCGGCGCCTTTGGCCTGCGCTGCAATCGCGCTCAGCAACGGCGCGCCCATCGCCCAGCTGTCCAGGTTGAACGAGGCCCGCCCCGCCGCCGCCCGGTGAAAGGCCGGGTCGATGTAATCCGGCCCGCTCTTGAACGGCTGCACGGTCAGCCCGTCCTCGGCCAGCGCGCGCAGCAGGCCCAGCATCACCGTGGTCTTGCCCGTCCCCGAGGATGGGGCCGAGATCAGCACTCCGGGCGGGTTAGTCATCTCCGTGACTCCAGCTTGACCACGGGCTGTCGGCGCTTTGCGGGCGATAGCGACGGTCATAAGTCTTGGAATACAGACAGCTTTCGTCGAAGCCTTCACCGGCCAGCGCCGGCCCGACCAGGATCAGCGCGGTGCGCGAGATGCTCTCGTCCAGCGAGTCCTTCAACGTGCCCAGCGTCGCGCGGATGATCCGCTCGTCCGGCCAGCTTGCGCGGTACACCACGGCCACCGGGCAATCGGCGCCATAGGCGGGGGTCAGGTCGGCCACAACCTTGTCCAGATTGCCGATCGACAGGTGAATGGCCAGCGTCGCGCCGGTGCGGGCGAAGTTTTCCAGCGTTTCGCCCTCGGGCATGGACGAGGCGCGCCCCGGGGTCCGCGTCAGCACCACCGATTGCGCCAGCCCGGGCAGGGTCAGTTCGGTGCCCAAAGCGGCTGCGGCGGCGGCAAAGGACGGAACGCCGGGGGTCACGCTGACGGGAATACCCATCTGTTTCAGGCGCCGGATCTGTTCGCCCATCGCCGACCAGACCGACAGGTCGCCCGAATGCAGGCGGGCCACGTCCTGACCGGCGTCATGGGCGGTTTTGATTTCGGCCATGATCTGATCCAGATCCATCGGCGCGGTGTTCACGATGCGCGCGCCTTCGGGGCAGTGGGCTAGGATCTCCTCGGGCACAAGCGACCCGGCATACAGGCACACCGGGCAAGCGGCGATGATGTCGCGTCCGCGCAGGGTCAGAAGGTCGGCGGCGCCCGGTCCGGCGCCGATGAAATGAACGGTCATGTCTGTCCTCCGATGGCGACCGCGCAGGTGGCAAGCCGGTCGTCCGAGATCTGTCGGGGTGAAAGCAGCCGCGCGCCCGGTCCGGCGGCGGCAAGGGCGGAAGCTTCGGCCACGCTGCCGGTGCCATGACTGGCGCGGCTGCGGGGCGAGCAGGTGAGGGTGCGTTGCCCGGCCAGATCGGCCGGGTCCGCGAAATGCAGGGGCAGGGCGCAAGCGGCGGCAAATTCGGCCAGCGCCGGATGGCCGGCCTTGTCGGCGGCGGTGGCCAGCGCGTTCACCGCCTGTCCGGCAGTGGCGCGGTCGAACGCGGCACGCAGGCTGGCGCAGGTCGCGGTGGACGAAAACCCAAGCCCGGCCACGATCATAGGGTCACGCTCCACTGCACGACCGGATAGGCCGATTTCCAGCCGCGCCGGGGGCCGAGGTCCCCGGCCTGCGCCAGCTCGATCCGCAGCAGGTCGCCGCCCAGCTTGGCGTGCCATTGGCTCAGCACCGCTTCGCTTTCCAGCGTCACGGCATTGGCCACCAGCCGGGTGCCCGAGGGCAGGTTGGCCGCAACCCAGTCCAGCAGTGCGTCGCTCAGCCCACCGCCGATGAACACCACGTCAGGCAAGGGCAGGCCGTCCAGCGCATCGGGCGCCCGGCCATGGATGACCTGCAACCGATCTTGTCCCAGCGCGTCGGCATTGGCGCGGATGCGCGCGGCGCGGTCGGCGCGCGGCTCGATCGTGGTGGCAGTCAGGGACGGGTCGCACATGAGCCACTCGATGCCGATCGATCCGCTGCCGCCGCCGATGTCCCACAGATGCTCGCCCCGCGCGGGTGCCAGCGCCGACAGGGTTAGCGCGCGCACCGGCCGTTTGGTGATCTGCCCATCGGTTTCGAAAATCTCGTCGGGTTTGCCCGAGGCCAACGGCAGCGAGCGCCCGTCGCCCGAAACCTCGAACGCAACGCAGACCGGATGCTCGAACGCGCCCAGCAAGGCTTCGGTCAGGGACATGCTGCGCGCGCGTTCCCGAGGGCCGCCGAGGGCCTCCATCACGTGCAGGGTCGTATCGCCAAACCCGGTCTCGGTCAGATAGCGGGCCAGCTCGGCCACAGCGGCCCCGTCGCGCAGCAGGACGATGGCGCGCAGGCCGCACGACAGATGCGGACGCAGGCGGGTCAGGGGGGCGGCGTGCAGGCCGAAGGTGGCAGTGCTTTCCAACGGCCAGCCCAACCGCGCGGCCGCCAGCGAAAAGGTCGACTGCCCCGGCCGTGCCACCCAGTCTTCGGGGGCGAAATTGCGCGCGATCACCGACCCGGCGCCAAACCAGAACGGATCGCCCGAGGCCAGAACCACTGTGCGCCGGCCCTTCAGCCCCTGAAGGATGGGCAACCCGTCGGCGAAAGGCACTGGCCATGCGATGCGTTCGGCGCCGGTTTCGGGAACCAGTGACAGGTGCCGCGGCGGGCCCATGACCACCTCGGCGCGCTCCAGCTCTTGACGGCTTGCGGCCGACAGGCCATCCAGTCCATCCTCGCCCAGGCCCAGAATGGTCAGCCACGGAGTTTCAGACATGCCCAACCTCCTGCTCCTTGGTGGCACGACCGAGGCCAACGCATTGGCCCGCGCCGTGGCGGATTTGGGTGTGGCGGCAACCTATTCCTATGCGGGCCGGGTCGACAACCCGCGACCGCAACCGCTGCCCACGCGCGTGGGTGGCTTTGGCGGGGCCGAGGGGCTGGCGCGCCACATCCGCGACACCGGCGTGACCCATGTGATCGACGCGACCCATCCCTTTGCCGCGCAGATGAGCCGCAACGCCATCGCCGCCTGCCAGCAGACGCAGACGCCGTTGGCCGCGCTGACCCGCGCGGAATGGACGGCCGCGCCCGGCGACCGGTGGCAGCGCGTACCCGACATCGCCAGCGCCGTCGCCGCGCTGGCCGGGCCGCCGCGTCGGGTGTTCCTTGCGGTGGGGCGCATGCATCTTGAGGATTTCGCGGCGCAGCCCCAGCATCACTATCTTCTGCGGCTTGTCGATGAACCCGGTCCGCTGCCCTTCGGCGATTGCGACGTGGTCGTGTCGCGCGGGCCGTTCACCATTGAAGACGACACGGCGCTGATGCGCCGGCACCGGACCGAACTGGTGGTGTCCAAGAACGCCGGCGGCACCGGCGCGCGCGCCAAGCTGGACGCCGCGCGGGCGCTGGGCATCCCGGTGCTGATGATCGACCGGCCCAGGCTGCCCCGCCGGGTCGAGTTGACAAGCGTGCCGCAGGTTCTGGACTGGTTGGCTCATTCCGGCGTGGACCTTGGCGTATAGACGATGGGGCCGATCGGCCGGTCGATGACGCGGGTCAGCGACGAGCCGACGATCACCACCGTCTGCATGTCGGCCATGTCGGGCGTTGCCTCAGCCAGGGTCGCGATGCGGATCGCCTCGTCTGGGCGCGATACGGCGCGGGCGAACAGGATCAGGCGCTCGGGCTCGCATTCCTGCCGCAGGATTTCCAGCGTCTTTACAAAACCTTCGGGCCGCGACTTCGAGCGCGGATTGTAGAAGGCCATCGCGAAATCGGCCTGCGCGGCCAGCCGCAGGCGTTTTTCGATCACCGCCCAGGGCTTGAGGTTGTCGCTGAGGTTGATGGCGCAGAAATCATGCCCCAGCGGCGCGCCCGCCTGGGCCGCGGCGGCCAGCATGGCGGTGATGCCGGGCAGCACCTCGATCGGGATCTCGCGCCATTCCTCGGGGCCGTTTTCCAGCGCCTCGAACACGGCGGCGGCCATGGCGAACACGCCCGGATCGCCCGACGAGACCACGACCACCCGCTTGCCCTCGGCCGCCATGCGCAGCGCGTGCTGCGAGCGGTCGATCTCGACCCGGTTGTCGCTGGCGTGCAGGGTCAGGCCCGACCGTTCGGCCACCCGCGCGACGTAGGGAATATAGCCCACCACGTCGGTCGCCTCGGCCAGTGCGGCGGTGACCTCGGGGGTCACAAGCGCCTCGTTTCCGGGGCCAAGCCCCACGATCTTGACCCAGCCGCTCATGGCCGACGCCCCTGTCCATGCACGATGATGATCGAGAAATAGGGTGTGACCTCGGTGCAGGCGTCGCTCAGTTTGCGAACGGTCTGGTTGGGCATCTGCGCGTATTCCACGATCCAGGCCCGGTCAAACAGGCCCGCCGTTTTCAGCGCGCGTTTTACCTTGTCGATGTTGCGGCCGATCTTCATCACCACCAGCGCGTCGGTGCGCGCCATGCGGTCGGCCAGAACCTCTTCGGGCAGGGTGCCCATCAGCACCGTGAGGATGTCGTCGCCCCAGGTGATCGGATCGCCCGAGGCCGTCCACGCGCCCGACATGCCGGTGATCGCCGGCACCACTTCGACGGGCACCAAGTCGCGCAGGCGGCTGTAGAGATGCATGAACGAGCCGTAGAAGAACGGGTCTCCCTCGCACAGCACCACCACGTCCTCGCCCTGATCGGCCAGTTCTTTCAAGCGCGCGGTGCAGTGTTCATAGAACTCGGACAGCAGCGCGTTGTAGCGCGGATCTGTAACGGGGATTTCGGTGGTGACCGGGTATTCCATGGGAAACTCGACCGCATCGTCGCGGATCATCCCGTTCACGATCTTGCGCGCCTGCCCGGTTCGGCCGTGCTTGCGGAAATAGGCCACGTGTTTCGCCCCGCGCAGCAGGCGGTCGGCCCGGACGCTCATCAAATCGGGATCGCCGGGGCCGAGGCCCACGCCATAGATCGTGCCCATGGTCATTCCGCCCGGCTTGCGATGGCGTTGACCGCGGCGACGGTGATGGCGCTGCCGCCCAGGCGGCCCTTGACGATGCAGCTGGGCACGGGCTGGGCCTCCCACAGGGCGTCCTTGGATTCGACCGCGCCGACAAAGCCCACGGGGCAGCCGATGATCGCGGCGGGGCGGGGGCAGTCGGGGTCCTCGAGCATGTTCAGCAGGTGAAACAGCGCCGTGGGCGCGTTGCCGATGGCCACCAGCGCGCCCTCCAGATGCGGGCGCCACAGTTCCAGCGCCGCGGCCGAGCGGGTATTGCCCATCTTCTCGGCCAGAGGGCGCACGCGCTCGTCCTGCAGGGTGCAGATGACCTGATTGTCGGCGGGCAGGCGAAAGCGGGTGACGCCTTCGGACACCATCCGCGCGTCGCACAGGATCGGCGCGCCGTTTTCCAGCGCGGTGCGGGCGGTGCGCACGAAGCCGGCCGAGAAATGGATGAACTCTTCCAGCCCGACCATCCCGGCGGCATGGATCATGCGGACGGCGACCTGCTCTTCATCGGGGTCGAAACGGACCAGATCGGCCTCGGCCCGGATCGTGGCGAAGGATTGCTTGTAGATCGCCGCGCCGTCGGTTTCGTATTCATAAGGCATCAGGTCAGGTCCATGGTCTTCAGTGTTTCGGGATCCAGTCCGCGCTGGAGGGGCTCATCCCCCGCGCGGCCGTGTTTTACAAGATCAAATCGCCCGTCGCGGCCCACCAGCGTCAGATCGGCCGCGCCCATGCGCGCGCAGCCCTTGGCGCAGCCCGAGACATGCAGGCTGCCGGACACACGCGGGGCCAAAGCGCGGGCGATGGCGCGGGTCTCGGCGTGCGCCTGCGGGCAGAATGGCGCGCCGGGGCAGGCGTCGGTGGTCAACAGAGGGCCGGCGCCGTCCGTGACGAAGGCCGGGGCCGGGAGCGCCGCCCCGCCTTCCAGCAGGAACAGCCGCCAGGGCGTGACGCGCAGGGCGGTCGCGCCCGAGACTTCGACCAGCGCGCGCAGATCGGCGGCGGGCAGTTGCCCGAAGGCCGCGCCGTAGATCGGGCCGATTACACTTTTGCCGGGTTGTAGCGCCGGTGCCGTGGGGCCGGGGGCGTGGCCTTGCCATTCTTCGGGCAGGGCCTGCGTCGCGATCAGGCGGGCCATGCGGCGGGTGTCGGGGGTGAAGCGCTCGGCAAACCACCGGGCCAGGTCGATGGCGCGATCGATCGCCTCATCTTCGGTCACCAAACGGCCGGTCTCGGCCCCGTCGGCGCGCAGGATCAGGCCCGAAGCTCCCCGCTCCAACCGGATATCGGCCGAGTCCCCGGCTAGCAGCCGTGCCTCGCCGGTATCCACCGCAAAACCGAACTTGGCGGGCAGGGCGGGCAGATCGCCCAGCCGGTCGATCAATGCCTGTGTCAGGCGTGCGGTCGGGTCACCCGGTTGATACAGCGGAGCCACAAGGATGTTGCGCCGGGTCTCGATGCCCGGTTCGGCGTCCAGCAGGTTCAGCGCCGACAACTCGGCCAGCAGTGGCTGGTGATCGTCTTCGGCCACGCCGCGTAGTTGCAGGTTGGCGCGGTTGGTCAGGTCGATGGTGCCGTTACCGAAGCGCAGGGCCAGATCGCACAGCCCCAGCGTCTGCGCGGCGCTTAGCCGGGCCAGACGCGGGCGCACCCGTACCACCAACCCGTCGCCGGACATCATCGGGCGGTGGGCTCCGGGGCACCAGCCCTGAACGACCGGGGCGCTCATCCCAACCCCTCCAGATCGGCGCGGATCGAGTTGCGGCGGGTGTTCCACAACCCGGCCTCATAAAGTGCGCGGAACCTGTCCTGCATGGCCTGATGGGCCTGCGGGTTGGCTTGCTGCAAAAACGCCTCCACCACGGGGTTGCCCAGGGTGGCATCGTGGTAGAGGTCGAACAAATGCGGGGCGACGCTGCCTGACAGATGTGCGAACGAGGCCATGTGATCCAGCGTCGCCGCGATCTCGGCCGCGCCGCGGAAGCCGTGGCGCTGCATCCCGGCGATCCAGTCAGGATTGGCAGCGCGCGCATGGACCACGCGGCTGATTTCCTCGGGCAGGGTGCGGGCGCGGGGTGTTTCGGGGTTCGTGTTGTCGAGGTGATACAGCTGCGCTTGCCCGCCGGTCAGCTTTTTGGCGGCGGCAAATCCGGCCTCATGCGTGGCATAGTCATTGGCCAGCAGAAGGTCGGTCTCGGTCAGGTCCTGCAGGTGCACGAAACTGTCGGCCTGCGCCACGCGCTGGGTGATCCCGTCGGGGTCGTGGGCGATGTGCTGGCCCTCGAAGGCAAAGGCGCTGGCGTCCAGCCAGGCCTGACCAGCCTGCGCGCGGCCCTCGTCGGTATAGGTCTCCGACAGGTGGGTCATGTTCAGCCCATAGCTGCCCGGCGCCGGGCCATAGACGCGGGCGGCGGGCGGCTGGCCCGCATAAGGGTTCCAGTCCGGCGCCTCGTCGCGCTCGGACAGCGCCCGGACCGCCTGACCGAACAGGGCCGACAGGGTCGGGAACACGTCGCGGAACAGGCCCGAGACGCGCAAGGTCACGTCCAGCCGCGGGCGCTCCAAGTCAGTGATCGGAAGAACCTCGATCCCACTCACGCGCTCCGACCCCGGATCCCAGACCGGTTTGACGCCCAGCAGGTGCAGCGTCATGGCGAATTCCTCGCCCGCCGTGCGCATCGTGGCCGAGCCCCACAGATCGACGATCAGGCCCTTGGGGTAATCGCCTTCCTCCTGCAGGTGGCGGCGCACAAGCTCTTCGGCCAGTTTCACGCCCTGCGCATAGGCCGCGCGGGTGGGGACGGAGCGCGGATCGGTGGTGAACAGGTTGCGGCCCGTGGGCAGCACGTCGGTGCGCCCGCGATAGGGTGAGCCCGACGGGCCGGCCTCGATCCGCTTGCCGGCCAACGCGTCCAGCAGGGCTGCGCGTTCGGCCTGCGCCGAGGCGGCGGTGTCGAAATTGCCGGCGACCTGCGGCGCGCGGCCAAAGACATGCAGGCCGTCGCCGAACTGGCTTTCCTTGATGTCGCAGACGAAGCGGTCGATGCGGGTGATCGCCTCGGCGGTGCTGGTGGCCTGATCCAGCCCCAGATCGGCCTCGAGCCCGATGGCGCGGGCCTCGTCACGGATATCGGCCTGCAACCGGTCGCGCCGCTTGGGGTCCAGCCCGTCGGCGTTGGAAAACTCGTCCAGCAGTGATTCCAGCCGCACCAGACGGTCTGGCGTGCTGCTCTGCTTCATCGGCGGCGGGATGTGGCCCAGCGTGACGGCCCCGATCCTGCGCTTGGCCTGCGCGGCTTCGCCCGGGTCGTTCACGATGAACGGATAGATCACCGGCAGATCGCCGATCAGCGCCTCGGGCCAGCATTCCGCCGACAGGACCACCGATTTGCCCGGCAGCCACTCCAGCGTGCCGTGTGCGCCGATATGGATCAGCGCATCCGCGCCCAACCCGTGCCGAAGCCACAGGTAGAAGGCCACATAGCCGTGCCGGGGCGTGCGCGACAGGTCGTGATATTCGTCGTCGCGTAGTTCCGGCGTGCCGCGTTCGGGCTGCAGCACCACCAACGCCTTGCCGCGCCGCAAGGCGATGAAGTGGAAAGCCCCATCGGCACAGGCCGGGTCATCCTCGGGCTTGCCCCAGACGGTTTCCAGATCGGCGCGCAACGTCTCGGGCAGCTGCGCCAGCGCCGCGCGGTAGGCCGAGACCGGCCATGAAATCCGGGCGTCCAGCAGAGTCTCGGCAATCGGTTCGGCGGGGGCGGTGTCATACCCCGCGCCCTGCAGGTCGGACAGCATCGCCTCGGCCGAGGCCAGCGCGTCCAGCCCCACCGCATGGGCCATCTGCCAGTCTTTGCCCGGATAGGTGGACAGGACCAGCGCGGGGACCTGTTGCGCCTTTGGTTTCTCGGCCAGGCCCACCCAGGCCATCGCCCGGTCGACGATCGCGGTGATCCGGTTGGGCTCGGGGCGGTGGGCGAAGCGGGAATATTCCAGATGCGGGTCGCGCTTGCCCGGTTCCTTGAACGAGGCGACACCGGCCGAGATGCGCCCGTCCACTTCGGGCAGCACCACATGCATGGCCAGATCGGCAGGCGACAGGCCGCGTTCGGCCTCGGCCCAGGCCTTGCGGCGCGAGGTCGCCAGCGCGACCTGGAACACCGGCACGCCCGCCACGTCCAAGGGCGATGTGCCCGACGCGCCTTTGCCCGAAAACGAGGTGGCATTGATGATCGCCGAGGGTGCCATCGCGGGGATGTTCTCGGCCAGCCATTTAGCCGCCGCAGGCGCCTTGAGCGAGGGCCCAAACAGCCCCACCGCCTGATGACCCCGCGCGCGGATTTCCCGGATCAGGGCCGCGACCGGCGCGGTATCGGCCGAGGTCAGGTAGGCGCGGTAGAAGGTTACGATGATGCGCCGACCTTCGCCCGCGAATGCGTCCTCGGGCGCAATCACGCCGCGATCCGGGCACCACGTACCGCAGTCGGGTAGTGTCTTGGCCCCGATCACCGGACCGGCATACAGCCCCGCCGCCAGCGCCATCTGCGCCAGCGCCGCCTGGGCCGCGACCTCGCCGCCGGTATCGCACAGATGCGCCAGCCGCCGCAGGGTCGAGACCGGCAGGGTGGAATAGTCGTCCAGCCGCGTATCCTCGCGCCCGTCGGCGGGCAGCACCGCCAGCGCGATGCCTTTGGCCTGCGCCAGAGCCAGCACCTGTTGCAACCCGTAGGACCAATAGGGCACGCCGCCGATCAGCCGGATCAGGATGCCCTTGGCGCCCTGAAGCGTCTGTTCGACATAGGTATCGACCGACAGCGGGTGTTTAAGCGCCGTCAGGTTGGCCAGCCGCAACGAGGGCATCCGCCCCTCGGGCCCGCCGCCGCGATGCCATCCGGCTGCGAAGGCACCCAGATCGCTGTCCGAAAAGGACAGCACCACCAGATCCGCTGGGCTCTGGCCCAGATCGGTCGGGGTCTCGGTTTCCTCGAGCCCGTGGCTTTCGCGAAAGACGACGTGCATCGGTGCTTACTCGGCGGCCTCGGTGACGCCCGTCAGGATGCCGCGGATCGCAGCCTCGTCGATGTCGTGATGCTCGGCGATGACAACAAGGCGCGAGCGGCGCTCTTCGTCCGGCTTCCACGGGCGGTCATACTGGTGCCGCACCCGCGCGCCGACCGCCTGAACCAGCAGGCGCATCGGCTTGCCCTGAACGGCGGCATAGCCCTTAACACGCAGGATGTTCAGCTCGTTTGCCAGACGCTCGATTTTGGCGACCAACTGCGCCGGATCGGTCTGTTCGGGCAACTCGACAACGATGCTTTCGAAATCGTCATGTTCGTGGTCGTCATGGCCATCGTGATGCGAGGGGCGGGCGTCCATGTCGTCTTCGGCTGCGGCTTCCAGTCCCAGCACCACGCGCACGTCCACCGCGCCCTCGGCAACCTCGACTACGGGCAGGGGGCGCGGCGCCTCGGCGGCGATGACCTCGCGCGCCTTGGCCACGCCTTCGGGGCCGGCCAGGTCGGGTTTGGTCAGAAGGATGATGTCGGCGCACGAGATCTGATCCTCGAACACCTCGGACAGGGGCGTTTCGTGGTCGATCGAGTCATCGGCCATGCGCTGGGCGTCCACCGCCGCGACATTCGGGGCGAAACGGCCCGCGGCCACGGCCTCGGCATCGGCCAGGGCGATCACGCCGTCCACAGTGATCTTGGAGCGGATATCGGGCCAGTCGAACGCCTTGAGCAGCGGTTTCGGCAGGGCCAGACCGCTGGTTTCGATCAGGATGTGATCGGGACGCGGGTCCAGCGCCATCAGCGCCTCGATCGTGGGGATGAAATCGTCGGCCACGGTGCAGCAGATGCAGCCATTGGCCAGTTCCATGATGTTCTCCGCTGGGCAATCGGGGATGGCGCAGCTTTTCAGGATCTCGCCATCGACGCCCACATCGCCGAATTCGTTGACCACCACGGCCAGCCGCTTGCCCTGCGGCTCGGACATCAGGTGGCGGATCAGCGTGGTCTTGCCCGAGCCGAGAAAGCCGGTGATGACAGTGACGGGAAGTTTTTCGAGGGTGCTCATGCTCAGGCTCCAATCGGGGGTATGCGGGCGGCGCAGTTCTTGCGGAAATGTTCAGGGCGGTCGCGCCATTTCACAAGGCCATCATCGGCGGCCAGGTACTTGGTGGCGCCTTCGACGATGATCTCGACATGGTCGGATTCGTTGAGGTTCTCATAGACGAAGGTCCAGCGCGACGGCCCGCCGCGCAGAACGATCGAGCAACCCTGATCGCAGTTCGACAGGCATTCGACCGGCTTCAGGGTGATGCCTTCGGGCAGGTCGGCGGCGGCCAGCGCCTTGTGCAGCAGCGTGCCGGGGCGCTGGGCGTCGTCCTCGATGGGCAGCCCGCGTCGGCAGGTGGTGCAGACCAGCAGCTCGACTGGTGTGGTTTCGGTCACGTCTCTCATCCCCCCTCACTCGGTTGTCGGGGGACGGGGTATGCGCGGGCCACGTTGCGGACATGGGCCCGACACCGGAACACCCCGTCCGGTTTGTCTTCGGGCGTTGGCAGGTCTCCCGGCTTGCGGATGTCAGAGCGGTGCTCTGTCGGATGTCCCGCCTTCCCGGCCTGCGGCCAGTGGCATTTGGGCACCCTCTCCGGTCACGGTCGCGGGGGCGGCTGCGTTTGACGGAAAACCGCTGACGCATTCCCTTTTCATCTGCTTGCACAGACACCAACGCAAGCGACATGCGGTACGGGCAGGGGGGTTGTCAAGCGCGCAGGGGCAAGTGCTTTGCGTCGGATCGAAAAAGCGACTTGCCGGGGTCAATCCGCGGCATCACCGGCCAATCGGTCGCGCAACCACGCGAGGAACAACTGGGCGGGGATGGACGGAGGCGCCGCGCTGACGCTGCGGATCAGGTAGTGCGACTGGGTAAAGGGAATCGCCGGCCCCGCAATCCGGATCGGCGCGCCCTGGGCGATGGCGTTGAGCGCGAACCGCTCCAGAACGGTGGCGTAGCCCGCGCCGGCCATCACCAGTTGCAGTGCCGTGACGGTCGTATCCGCCGAATGGCGCGCGGGGCGGTCGGGCAGGTCGATGCTCGTGGCCTCGGCGTACCGCGCCCAGTTGTCCTCGTATCCCAGAATGTGAATCAACGGGCCGTTGCGCAGGTCTGGCGCCGGGTCCTGCGCCCGGCAGATGGGCACCAGCCGCTCCGAGCACAGCCGGTCGGCCGCAACACCGGGCCAGTCGCCATAGCCCAGCCGGATTTCCACGTCCACATCGGCAGGCGCGGCCGAGTCGTTCCAGATATGCGACACCAGCCGCACGGGGATCTCGGGGTGCTGCGCGCTGAACGCGGGCAGCTCGGCCGCGATCCAGTAGGTCATCGACGATATCGCCGCCCGGATGGTCAACGCCTGTCGCGAGGCGGGGGCGAACAAGCTGTTGGTGGATAGCGCGATATCCGACAACGCCCGGCGCACGGTCAGCGCATAGGACTGGCCCAGCTCCGTCAGCGACAGGTGTCGTGCGTTGCGGGCAAAAAGCGGCTGCCCGAGGTCCGCCTCGAGCGAGCGGATATGCAGCGACACCGCCGTTTGCGTCAGGCCCAGTTCCTGCGCGGCGGTTGTGAAATTCAGGTGGCGGGCAGCGGCCTCGAAGCTGCGCAGCCAGGCCGGATTGGGCAGGCGGTCCATTCAGCACCAAAATTTTTTGCATCTAAACTGACTTTTTATTCGTTTCTTTTGTCGGTGGGCAACGGAAATACTCGGGCCAACGAAATTGCGCCTGCAGGAGGGCAGAACATGAAGGTCGGGTTCATCGGTTTGGGCAATGTGGGGGGCAAGCTGTCGGGGTCGCTGCTGCGCAACGGTATCGACCTGACGGTATACGACCTTAACCCCGATCTTGTGGCGGAGTTCTCCGCCAAGGGCGCTAAGGCCGGTGAAAGCCCGGCGCAGATGATGCGCGATTGCGATGCGGTCATCACCTGCCTGCCGTCGCCCGCTGCCTCGGACGCGGTGATGCGGCAGATGCTGCCCGAGGTCACCCGCGGCAAGATCTGGATGGAGATGTCCACCACTGACGAGGCCGAGGTCAAACGCCTGGGGGCCATGGTGATCGAGCGCGGCGGGGCGGCGGTGGACTGCCCGGTTTCGGGCGGGTGCCACCGGGCGGCCACGGGCAATATCTCGATCTTCGCGGGCTGCGACCGGGCAACGTTCGAGTGGATTCTGCCGTTCCTGACGGCGATGGGCCGGCGCATTCTGCATACCGGCGATCTGGGCACGGCCTCGGTTCTGAAGGTGCTAACCAACTATCTGGCCACCGCCAACCTGATTACCTGCGCCGAGGCGCTGGTGACCGCCAAGGCCGCCGGGATGGATCTGAACACCACCTATGAGGCGATCAAGATCTCGTCCGGCACGTCTTTCGTGCATGAGACCGAAAGCCAGGTGATCCTGAACGGCTCGCGCGATATTTCCTTCACCATGGATCTGGTGAAAAAGGATATCGGCCTGTTCCAGGAGGTCGCCGACCGCGCCGGCGTGCCGTTGGAAATGAACCCCCTGATGATCAAGATATTCGACGACGCCATCGCCCGCTATGGCGAGCGCGAGCTGTCGCCCAATGTCATTCGACGGCTTGAGGATGCAACCGGGCTGAGCATTACCGCGCCCGGTTTTCCGGCCGAGATGCAGGACGATGAACCGGAAGAGCCGGGGTACGAGGTGATTCCGCAAGGTAGAAGCGCGGTCTGATCGGACGGTCAGTAAGAGGCACGCCCTTTCCGGGTGTGTCTTGCGTGGGTCGAGTGCGTAGGCGGTGCCCCAGCACGGACTAAATCCTTGCCCGGCAATTATTGGTTAGCTCGGCTGCGCTAACCATCTCCGCACGTATTTTGGCGTTTCGTATCAACAAACTGTTCCAGTCGACTTTTATTAGGACCAGAGCGCAGCGATGCAGTGCGAGGCTAAAAAGTTGGAGGCGAGTACCGGAATCGAACCGGTGTACACGGATTTGCAATCCGCTGCGTCACCACTCCGCCAACTCGCCTTTTCAAGCAATTTCAATTACTTGACGTGGTGCAGGCGCGGTTCTAGCAGCTTTCCAGAACAACGTCCAGAGGGTTGCTGAAATTTCCGCCGGCCATGGCGTTGGATGGCCGGTCAGCGCAGTGGCAACTTTTGTCGCGGCCTGCAATTTTTGCCGGGCTGGCCGTTGCCGGGCGGGATCGGATGTGGCAAAAGCCGAGCAACCATGGGAAATATACGAGCGGTCACATGACGGATTTCGCAGCCCGACGCCACACGATGGTAGACACTCAGGTCAGGCCCTCTGATGTCACCAAATTCCCGATCATCGATTCAATGCTGAAGGTCCAGCGCGAGAACTTCGTGCCGGATGCCAGTCGCGAGGTGGCCTATGCTGGTGACCTGATCGACCTAGGCAATGGGCGCTGCCTTCTGGAGCCGAGGACTCTGGCGAAGATGCTGGATGCATTGAATATTTCGAATGACGAGGTGGTTCTGGATATCGCCCCGGCGTTCGGATACTCGACCGCCGTCGCCGCGAACATGGCGCAGCTTGTGGTGGGCGTCGAGGATGACGAGGCCAACGCAGCCGACGCGCAGTCCCGCCTGATGGAGGCGGATATCGACAACGCGATCATTCATGTCGGACCTTTGGAGCAGGGGGCGGCCGAGCATGGCCCCTATGATGTCATCATCATCCAGGGCGGTGTGAAACGTCTGCCCGATGCCCTGCTCGATCAACTGAAAGATCATGGCCGCATCGCTTGCCTGTTCGTCGAAGGCAACCTGGGCACCGTTCGCATTGGTCGAAAGTCCGATGGGCGGGTGACATGGCGTCATGGCTTCAACGCAAACGCCCCGGTACTGCCGGCGTTTTCGGCCGAGTGTGCATTTTCGCTATAGTCGATCAGCGGTTTTCCGCGGTCCCTTGATTAGTTGAAAACAAAGGCGCAAACTGCCTGCGGGCTTGCGTTATTTTGATTTGAGAGGATTTGGGTATGCTTGGAACGGCTGGAGGGAAGCTGGTCAAGGCAGTCGCTCTGACGGCGGGAATCGCGCTGAGCGTGATGCCGGGGCGCTCGGTTTTGGCGGACAATCTGACCGACGCGTTCATCGGTGCATACAACACAAGCGGGCTGTTGGAACAGAACCGCGCCTTGCTGCGCGCAGCCGATGAAGACGTTGCAATCGCGTTGTCGGCCCTGCGCCCGATCATCAACTGGACCGTCCGTGTCAGCCAGGATTATGCCAAGTCTCGCGCCGGAACAGTGGTGTCGACGGTCGAACCGTCGCGCTTCTTCTCGGGACTCACGCTGAGCCAGCTGGTCTATGACGGCGGTGCATCGATTCTCGGGAAACAGTCGGCTCAGGAAACAGTTCTGGCAACTCGCCAAGCATTGATCGATATTGAGCAACAGGTTCTGTTCCGCGCAACGACGGCTTATCTGAGTGTTCTGCTACAGGAAGAAACGGTTCAGATTCGCCAGAACAACGTCAATCTCTCAGGCGAGGAACTGCGGGCCACGCAGGACCGTTTTGAAGTCGGTGAGGTCACCCGGACCGACGTCGCGCTGTCCGAAGCGCAGTTGGCAAGCTCGCAGGCTGATCTGGCGGATGCCCGAGGCGACCTGAGCACTGCCCAAGCGGAATATGTGAACGCCGTCGGCAAACAGCCGGGCCGTACTGCGGGCCAGCCGCGTCTGCCGAAGCTGCCCGGTTCTCTGGCCGAGGCCATCAGCCTGGCACAAAGAAACCATCCGGCAATCCTGTCGGCGCAGCATCAGGTGCGTGCCTTGGATCTGACCGTGCAACAGCAGCGCGCGGGCCTGGGTCCGAATGTAAGCCTGAACGCGGACGCGGGGATCACGGAAAGCTATGACAACGACGACTATACCAACGATGCGTCCATCTCGTTGAATTTCAATCAGCCCATCTATGCCGGTGGCCGATTGGCGGCCAACGTGCGCCGCGCAATGGCTCAGCGGGACGCATCGCGCGCCAACCTCCTGAATGTGCAGAAAGACATCACTCAGGGTGTGACGGACGCCTATGTGCGCTTTGAAACGGCCACTGCCAGCCTGCGGGCATCCGTCGAACGGGTACGCGCATCACAGGTCGCCTTTGACGGGATTCGCGAAGAGGCCACCTTGGGGGCTCGGACCACACTGGACGTTCTGACCGCTCAGCAGGATTTGCTGGACGCACAATTGGCCGAAGTTGCCTCGCGGACGGAACGGTCTCTGGCTGCCTATCAGTTGTTGCAGGCACAAGGTCTGTTGACGGCCGAGCGCCTTGGACTGGCGGTCCAGATTTATGACCCGACGCTCTACTACAACCTGGTCAAAAAGGCGCCTGCACAGATCAGCAAGCAAAGCCGCGACCTGGATCGAGTTCTCAAAGCTTTGCGGCGCGAGTGATCAGCCACACTATCTGTTGTTAGGTTCGACCGGATTGGATACACTGGTCCAAAAGGTCAGAGCGGTAGAGAACAATGACGGATAGCAGTGTCAAAGCAGGTGTCGAAGACGTATTGTCGTCGATCAAGCGTTTGGTCAGCGAAGAAGGGCGCAAGGTCCCGAACCTGATCAAAGCGACTGCGGCCCGCAAGCCGGGCCGACTGGTTTTGACGGATGCCCTGCGGGTTGGCACACCGGCCGAGGATCCAAAAGCACCGTTGAAATTGGCCCAAAAGATCTCGGCTGAGGCGGCCTCACAGCATGCTGCGAATGTTGAGGCGTTGCGCCCGGCAAACGACCTGTCACAACCTATGCGGTTGCGGTCTTGCGATATCGTTCGTCCCGGAACTCCGGCAATCAACGACATTGGCGGTGAGTCTTCGGGTGACCGCGAAGGCCGTAGGGATCTGGCCGGAAGCCTGAGCGCCAAGATCGCGGCTCTCGAGGCTGCGATTGCGCGGACCGAAGATCAGTGGGAGCCCGACGGCGAAAGCGACGACGCTTATTCCGGCACGCGCACCGACAAGGTCAGTTGGGCCTCTGACACCGGGTTTTCGGCCTCGAAGGATGCGATTGAGTCCGAAGCCGAAATGGACGCTGACGGCGACGAGGAGCCAACGCCTGCCACGTTTATTCGGGACAACCGGGATGCCTCAGAGGCCGAAGTCGAGCTGGATCAGGAAGCGCCGGCGATGGCGACCGGCACGATGGATGAAGACGAATTGCGCGAGTTGATCGCAGACATCGTCCGTCAGGAACTGCAGGGCGCGCTGGGTGAACGTATCACCCGCAACATTCGCAAGCTGGTGCGGCGCGAGATCAACCGCGCTTTGGCCGCTCAGAATTTGGATTGACCCTCAGCCGAACCGAGGCTCGGCTGCCAGTGACAGCAGGGCATCAAGGTCCATATGCTGTTCGAGGTGGTCGGCCAAAGCCTCCAACGTTTGCTCAACACTGTCTTCGTATGCCAGTTCCGACCTGGCGCCAAACCGCTGCAGATACGACGCGCGGAAGGCGTCTGACGTGAAAATACCGTGCAAATAGCTTCCCAGAACGCGCCCGTCTCTCGATGCGGCGCCTTCCGGGTGCCCTTCCACCTGTAACCATGCACGGGCAGTATCCGGACCTTGGGTGCGCCCCATGTGGATCTCGTAGCCGGTGACAGGCTCGCCGCCGGGCAAGGCCTGCGCTGATCGCAGTTCGACCCGTTTTTCCCCGGACATAACCGTTTCCACGTCCAGCAAACCCAGCCCATCGACGCTGCCAGGTCTGCCGTCCACGCCATCGGGGTCGGCGATCACCCGACCCAGCATCTGATACCCGCCGCAGAGGCCAAGAACATGGCCGCCCCGCCGAACGTGTGCATACAGGTCGATGTCCCAACCCTGTTTGCGGAAAAAGGCCAAATCTCCAATGGTGGATTTGCTGCCCGGCAGAATCACCAGATCCGCGTCACCGGGAAGGGGGCGGCCAGCCGGAATGATCTCGACCGAAACACCCGGCTCAGCAGATAGCGGGTCCAAATCATCGAAATTCGCCATGCGCTCCAACTGCGGCACCGAAACCTTGCAGGTGCCACCGGCGTGCGAGCGGATATCCATCATGTCTTCGGCCGGCAGTTTCCAAGCGTCCTCAAACCAGGGAACGACGCCCAGGCAAGGCCATCCGGTGCGTGCCACAATGTCGTCGCGCCCGTCATCAAACAGGCTGACGTCTCCCTTGAAGCGATTGACCGCAAAGCCGCGGATCATTGCAAGGTCAGCGTTCTCCAGCACTGTATGGGTGCCGACGATCTGCGCTATGACGCCGCCCCGGTGAATGTCTCCCACCAGTATGACGGGCACATTTGCGGCGCAGGCAAAACCCATGTTGGCGATGTCGCCTGCCCGCAGGTTGGTCTCGGCCGGACTGCCGGCGCCCTCGACCAGCACAAGATCGGCATCTTGGCAAAGCCTGGCAAAGCTCTCGAGCGCGGCGTTCAGAAGCTTGGATTTGTCCCTGCGATAGTCCTTGGCCCGCATTGTTCCCGCCCGCTTGCCCTGAACGATCACTTGCGAACCGGTATCGGTTTCCGGCTTCAGAAGGATTGGGTTCATGTCCGTATGCGGCGCGCGCCCCGCCGCCCGGGCCTGTAGCGCCTGGGCGCGGCCAATCTCGCCTCCGTTTGCCGCTACTGCGGCGTTGTTGGACATGTTCTGCGGTTTGAAGGGGGCAACCTTCAAACCTCGCCGCGCAAAGGCCCGGGCCAGCCCGGCCACAAGCATCGACTTGCCGACATTGCTGCCGGTCCCCTGAATCATGATCGCGCGAACCATCTGAGCCTCCTGCGGATGTTGGCAGATGACCGCATTTATTCAGCCGACGAAAGCGCGGATCGGGCCATTTGCACGACGAATGCGACTAATCCGCTGCGTACGGGCAAAAAAAAGCGCGCCGAATGTACCGGCGCGCACTTTTGGGTCGGGCAAAGCCTTAGGCGGCTTCGGCCTGCTGAGCAGCGTTGCGGCGTTCGCTTTCTTCGCGCGAAAGGGCGACGGACGTACGCACGCCACGGCCAACGAACTCCATCAGTCCGTGGACAACCCGTTCGTTCGGGTCGATGCCAGCGCAGGACAGCACTTCGCGGCCATCGCGCGAGCGTGCCCAACGGGCGATTTGTTCCGGGCCATTGCCGTATTTCTTGTCATCGGCGATGGCATCATCAAGTGCAGCCAGCACAACGGCCGCGAAAAGTTTGCGGGCACGGTTGCCTTGCTCATTGTTAAAGGCGGTGCCGTCAACGAAATCTCTCATCTCGTTTTCCTTGTTGTTCTTGCTCTTGTAATTTTCGGCGTGGCGGTCCTTATGACCTATTTAGTGCGATTCGGATACACCTAATTTGCATAGTTGCGTTGCGTCATTTGCATGGCTCTCTGCAGGTGCAGCACTAGGTTTCGTTGTATTGCATGGATCGGTCCCGCCAGATATAGGGACGACAACTGGCGCATCAACCATGTGTGAAGGAAATATGTCATGCCCAAGATCAATGGGAACGAAATTCGCCCGGGCAATGTGCTTGAGCATAACGGCGGTCTGTGGGCGGCGGTCAAGGTCGATCACGTCAAACCGGGCAAAGGCGGTGCCTTTGCACAAGTAGAATTGCGGAACCTGCGCAACGGCTCGAAACTGAACGAGCGGTTCCGTTCCGCGGACAAGGTCGAGCGTGTTCGGTTGGAGCAGAAAGACCAGCAGTTCTTGTATGAAAGCGACGGGATGCTGGTATTCATGGATGCCGAGACCTATGAACAGATTGAATTGCCTGCAGATTTGCTGGGTGACCGTCGTCCGTTCCTTCAGGACGGGATGACCATCGTAGTCGAATTCTATGAAAGCGAGGCGCTGAACGCGACGCTGCCTCAAAAAGTTGTCTGCAAGGTCGTCGAGACCGAACCGGTCGTCAAAGGTCAGACTGCGGCGAACTCGTTCAAACCGGCGGTTCTGGACAACGGGGTCAAAGTCATGGTGCCGCCGTTCATCGCGCAGGACGAGATGATCGTCGTGAACACCGAGACCATGGAATATTCCGAGCGCGCGTAACGTCGCGTCATACTCGGAGAAAGACCAAGAAACCGCGCAGCTATTCGGCGCGGTTTTTTTCTTGCGAGGCGGCCCCGCCCCTGCGGTAGCGGGCGCGGTCCGGGCCAAACAGTTCCAGCAACAGCTCGAACTTGATGCGATTGGCGCTGACCTGCCGATAGAAAGCGATGAGAAACCCGGTCGGCCCCTGGATCCGGGCCAGACCGCTGGTCGCGGCGACCACGGTTCCGACGTCGGTTTCTCCTTGCAGAACCAGCCATCCGCCCAGCATCAGAACACCCACGGTGCCTGCACCGTTGATCACGCTCAGCAGAAACTTGGCCGACAGTTTCCACAGAAACATCCGCCGTCGGGTGTCGTAGATCGCGTCGAACTGGTCATGCACCTCTTGAGTCACGGCCTCGATGTCCTCGATCGTCAGATGGTCGGTCGCGCTACGCAATATGCGGACGCGGTCCGCCACGAACACGTTCACCTTTCTTTGCGAGACGAGAACGATAAGGATCTGCGGCGCGATCATCGAAAGGGCAATCAGTCCCAGCCAGGGTTGCGTCGACGAGATGTAGCCGATCACACTGACCAAGGTTCCGATCTGTACGACCGGGTCCGAGAATGCGCCTCCGGCGAATTTTCCCAGTTCTTCGGCTTCGGCAGAGATGGCCGTTGTCATGGTTCCCTTGCGGACATTTTCGCCCGACTCGTCCACGTCCACGGTGCGGGCCAGCAAAAGCTGACGGATCCGACGGATCATGTCTTCGCCCAACGTCCCCGCGCGATATCCCAGCACCCACTTCAGGGCGAGGCTCAACAGGATCACCCCCATCATTCCGGCACCCAGCAGCAGGAGATGTGGCGCCTCGATATTGTCCGAGGTCAGATGGTTGATGATGTCCCGTTGAAACTCCAACGGGGCCGCGGCAAGAGCCGCGACCGACAAGGACAACAGGATCAGTATGACTTGCCGTCCGGCGCTGGCGCGCCAGATGGCTGAATACAGTTGGAGCATGCAGGCACCCGATCAGCCAAGTGCCTCAAGTCTTACCGTGTGGCCGGGCCGGATAAAACGTTTGCAAAGCGGCCTGGTCGTTGGCCGTGCCGGTTGGGCAACAGGCTCAATCCAGCAGACGCAGGCGGGCGTCTCCGGCCCGCATGTCGTCGCCCGCCCGATCGAGGCGCAGATAGGCGATGGCCTGTCCGTTCGATTGCGTGAAGAGCGTACCAGCCGACTTTCCAGCCGAGAGGATTTCGGACCCCACCGGAGCCGCGCCGTCGATGGCGACAACCCGCAGCCCCTTGCGCAACTGGGTCTTGTGCTTCATGCGGGCGGTTACCTCTTGCCCGACATAGCAGCCCTTCTTGAAATCGACGCCGTTGATCGGCTCGAAACCGGCCTCGAGGATATACGTGTCCGGTGTCAGCTCGATCCCGGTTTCCGGGATGCAATGACGCACCCGAATTGCGTCCCAATCCGTTCCATCATCGGCTTCGGGGGCGTCAGAATATGCGCGCCAGCCCATATCGGAGTGACGAGGATCGGGCAGGGCGCCTTCGGGTGCGGGCCCGGTTCCGCGTTGCAGGTGCAGGTTGGTTTCCTCGATACGCACATCCGCCCGCAGCTTGTACATGTTCAGCCGCTTGATCAGTGCATCCGCCATCCCCTCCGCCACGTCCAGCAGCACCGAGGCGCCATCGCGTTTCAGAAAGAAATCGGCCAGGTATTTGCCCTGCGGGGTAAGGATGGCCGAGTAGACAAGACCATCGTCCAGCTTGCGGGTGTCATTGGTGACCAGACCTTGCAAGAAGCTGTCGGTATCCGTGCCGGTCAGGCGCAAAATGCGGCGGGTGCTCATCTTTGGGTCCTCGTCATTGCCCTGAGAGCGGTGATATAAGCGAACCCGTTGCCAAGACCAGAGGTTTCGAACGTGTCAGCCCCGATCAGCATCGTGATTCCGACATTCGACTCCCAGACCGAACTCGCGCGCACGCTGATGACCCTGATGGAGGGACTGCACGCCAGGCTGATCCGCGAGCTTGTCATCTCCGACGGAGGGTCGACCGATCATACATTGCGTATAGCCGATGATGCAGGTGCCCGGATCGTTGCCGGGGCCGGGTCTCGTGCCGCACAGCTGCGCGTGGGATGCGACGCCGCGGTGGGCGACTGGTTGCTGGTGATCCGTCCGGGGACCGAGCTTGAGCCAGGGTGGACCGACGCGGTGGCCGAGCACCTCGTAACGCGGCGTCCGGGTGTGTTTCGCCTTGGGTCCCGGTCCTCAGGCCTGATGCCGACCTTGGCAGCAGGTTGGGTCAATTTGCGCAGCTGGGTCTTCGGACTGGCGTCGGGTAATCAGGGCCTGCTGCTGCCGGCGCAATTGTACAAGGCCGCCGGCGGATATCCGGATCAACCGGGGAAGGAGGGGGCGCTGATGCGCTCTCTGCCGCGCGCGACACTTTTGCGGGCGCGTGCCATTACAGGTGCCGGGCGCCGTGATCGGGCGCGTTCTGAGGCTCCACCTCAGTAACCTCGGTTTCAGGTGCTTCCGAGGTTGGTTGCCGGGCCGGAGGCTCGGTGATGAGGTTGGACCGCAACTCGACAACAGATTTGCCCAACCGGAATGGTGCCGCAAAGCTGACCAGACACAGCGCGATGATCTGTAGCACGAGAATGTGGGCGTTTTCCTGAAGATACTCCCACTCTCCCTTCAATTTGGCGACCTGAGCGATCAGGTCATCATAGCTTTGCGCAAGGATCATATAGTCTCCGGCGATTGCCGGCACTTTCCGCCGCATGTTGTCGATCGCGGTCTGCGTTTCTTCGTCCAGTGTTGTGAATACCAGGAATTGCTCGATGTCGAAGGCATCCGCTTTGGCAGCCATGTCCTGAATGTCATCCATCTGATCTCGGGACCGTGCGCCGAAGATGAAGTTCAGGCCCTGCAGCGGCGCAACTTCGTTGGTGACGGCGATGAACAGCGGCAGGTCGGCGTTGCTGGCGGTCGAGGCCGACAGGAACTCGACCTTGTCGCACAAAACCGCCGTGTCCGGGTCGTAGGCCGGATCGCAGAACCGCAGCCGGAACCGCGCGGCGTCGCGATCGAAGGCCAGTGTCGCCGCATAGGCAACGTCGATTTGTCGGTCCAGCCTTGAACTGTCGGATTTGTAGAGCCCCGCCATGACCGCCACCAGCGCGCCCAGCCCACCCAATACGACCCACACGAGGTCGGCCAGCTTCCATGCCCGGTGACCCGCTGGTTTGCGAAACAGGAACGCGGTGCCAATCGATCCGGCCAGAAAGAACAGCAACAGCAGGGGCAGCTGGTAGTCGGTGATGAAGCTCATGCACCCGAGTTTAAGTGGTCAGCCTTCCCACGCAACAGCGATCACGTGCAGTTGTAACGCGTGTCAGGATGCCCATACTCGGGGCAGGGGCCGGAGGGAGAACGTAATGACCAAAGAGATTGTGCTGATCCACGGGGCGTTTGCCGGGCCGTGGTGCATGGCGGACTATGCGGGGTTCTTCCGCGCCCGTGGCTGGACGGTGCACACCCCGGCGCTGAGGTTCCATGGTGGCGATCCCGCAGCCGAGCCCGATGCGGGTCTGACCGACACCAGCGTTCTGGATTATGCCAACGACATCGCCGAATTCGTTCAGGGGTTGGGCAGCAAACCCGTGATCCTCGGGCATGCCATTGCGGGCGTCGTTGCCCAGCAGGTTGCGTCTCGCGGGCTGGCCAGCGCCATCGTGTTGATCAACCCGAACGCGGCCTGGGGCACCCTGCCGGAAACCGATGACGAACGCGCCGTGCCGCGCGCCTTGATGGAGGGTGGGGCGTTCTGGAAGCAGCCCATGCGCGTCGATTTCGACCTGATGGCCCCCTTCGCGCTGAACAAAATGCCTGAGGCCCAGCAACATGCCGTGTTCGATCAGCTTGGCCCGGAAAGCGGGCGGGTGATGTTCGAGATGTTTTTCTGGATGTTCGACGATCACCACGCGATGAAGGTTGATATCGACAAGGTCGACTGCCCGGTTTTGATCGTTTCAGGCTCGGAAGACAGGGCAGTGAACCCCAACACCTGCCGTGCGTTGGCGAAACTCTATGGCGACCGCGCGACCTTTCTGTCTGCGGAAGGTCACGCGCATTTTCTGTTCATGGAGCCCGGTTGGGAAAAGCCAGCCGCAAAGATCGCGGACTGGCTGGACCAGAAGCTGGGCTAGGGGCCGTTCAGGCGTTATTTGCTGACCTGAAACGTGCTCTGCGGCCGCCAACGCAGCACGCCGTCGCTTTCACGGTAACAACGCAACAGGCGTTCCTGCACCGTGCTCACCGTGCTGGTGACAGTGTTGTCACCGACCATCAGCACAAAGGCATCCTCGGAATAGGCCATGCCGTCGTAATAGCAGAACCGGGTCTCGGCGCCGTCGGGGATGGGGGATGCGGTGCTGAGCATCTGCTGCGCGGGGGCTGCCGAGGCGCTCAGGGTCAAGGCCAGCCCGAGGGTCAAAGTCTTCATGTCGTCCTCCCGTTCGGATATCCGTTTTTCAAATTGGGTCTTGGACGCTCGGAACCTCAAAGCTCGTTCTTGGATGACGGGTTGAGAGTAAGTGTGAACGGGATCAACGGGTTAGGCAAGGGGATTGCGGTGTGCCGAGCTGAAGCCCGGTCTACAGGTATTCGAGGTGTGCGGCACCATTCACTCCAAGCTTGATGCAGAGCATTAGGCACGCGCCTGACCCGACCGCGTTATGACTGAGGCAAAGCTGAGGTTGGACCACGGGAGCGTTCCGCAGCACCGTTGGGTCGCGAGCAAGGGCGCCTAGTATGAAGTGTTACACCATTTGCGGGGTTTTCTAGTGGTGATGCAAACGCCTTTCGGCAACTCTCATCCTGCCCTAGTTTTTGAGCTTCCTATTTTCCGCGCATCCAAGTTTTCATTGCAGTATTCAATTTTTGCACAGTGGGATTTTCATTCAACTTTTTAACTTTGATAGTCGTAACTGGCAGCTCTTTCCGAGGAAACCAAAAAGTCTGGCGAAACAGAAACCCATGAAGTGCCATAAAGATAAATGCTTGAAAGTAAGCTAGGACTAGTAACAAATAGTATGCCCCGCACGTGCCGGTTGGTTCATTAAGGGAGCAAACCTTCATGAAAAAGTTCGGTTTTTCAGGCGATGAAATGTAAAGCATGATCGACAGAAGCACAACGATTAGCAATGGAAGCATCGTGGTCGGTCGGCTCACAACCCGTTCCTTTTTGTTGAGCTTATTCAGAAGATCATCATTGTTTGTCTCTTCAGCGTATCGTCTTACTGCCTCGGAACTTACATAAGTAGCCCGCCGACTAAACTGCATCGCAACACGCAGAAGTCGTATCTTACGCAAAGGCCATGATAGTACATGCCACGCAAGTAAATTTGCCAATACTGATACCAGCAACAGCAGCAGCATGAATAAGAACGCGGTTAGCGAGAAGATTATCGCAAAGTATCCAATGCTCAAAGACGCTTGGTTCAGAAGATCAGCCACCGTTAGGTACGCTGGCGATTTCCCAATAGAAAAAAGCGAAAAAACCTCGAGCGCAAGTGCTGCGACGGCCACTTGAATAGTTGGAAGCGATATTCTTTTTGTTAATTCCGTAGCTTCCATAGTTTCAAACAAAGCCCAGTTTTAAACATCCAACTCCTCCACAAACCGCGCGTTCTCTTGAATATATTGGAACCGCAGTTCGGGTTTCTTGCCCATCAGGCGCTCGACCAGGTCGCCGGTCTCGCCGGGTTCGTCCTCGTCGATGGTGACGCGGATCAATTTCCGCGATTTGGGGTCCATCGTGGTCTCTTTCAGGTCCTTGGCGTCCATCTCGCCCAGACCCTTGAAGCGGCTGACGTCGATTTTGCCTTTGCCGCCCAGACCTTTTTCCAGCCACTCGTCGCGTTCGGCCTCGTCCAGGCAATAGACGCGCTTGGCGCCTTGGGTCAGGCGGTAGAGCGGTGGGCAGGCCAGGTACAGGTGGCCCGCGTCGATCATCGGGCGCATCTGGGTGAAAAAGAAGGTCATCAGCAGCGAGGCGATATGCGCGCCGTCCACGTCGGCGTCGGTCATGATTATGATCTTGTCATAGCGCAGATCGTCGAGGTTGAACTTGCTGCCCAGCCCGACGCCAAGGGCCTGCGTCAGGTCATTGATCTCGGCGTTGGTGCCCAGTTTCGAGCTGGCCGCGCCCAGTACGTTCAGGATCTTGCCGCGCAGGGGAAGCAGGGCCTGTGTTTTGCGGTCGCGGGCCATCTTGGCCGAGCCGCCAGCCGAGTCGCCCTCGACGATGAATAATTCGGTGCCGTCGCGTGTTGAACTACTACAGTCCACCAACTTGCCGGGAAGACGGAGTTTCTTAGTGGCGGACTTGCGTTGTGTTTCCTTCTCGGCCCGTCGGCGCAGGCGTTCCTCGGCCCGCAGGATGAGGAAGTCCAGAATGGCGCCGGCGGATTTGGTGTCGGCGGCCAGCCAGTTGTCGAAATGGTCGCGGACCGAGTTTTCGACCAGCCGCTGCGCCTCGACCGTGGCAAGACGGTCTTTGGTCTGGCCGACGAATTCGGGTTCACGGATGAAGCACGAAACCAGCGCGCAGCCGCCGGTGATCAGGTCATCGCGGGTGATCTGGGCGGCCTTCTTGTTGTTGATCAGTTCACCGTAGGCCTTGATGCCCTTGAGGATCGCGGCCCAGAAGCCCGCAACATGAGTACCGCCTTCGGGCGTGGGAACGGTGTTGCAGTAGGACTGGATGAAGCCATCGCGCGACGGCGTCCAGTTGATCGCCCATTCCACCTTGCCGGCGGTGCCGAATTTTTCATTGAAATCGACGGTGCCGGCAAAGGGTTGGTCGGCATAGGTCGAGGAGCCGTTCATCGTCTCTTTGAGATAATCCGACAGGCCACCCGGGAAGTGGAAGGTGGCCTCTGTGGGAGTTTCGCCGTCGTCGATGGCGGTTTTCCAGCGGATTTCCACGCCCGAGAACAGGTAGGCCTTGGAGCGGATCGACTTGAACAGGCGGGCGGGTTTGAACCGGTGGTGGCCGAAGATCTCGGGGTCGGCGTGGAAGGTGACGATGGTGCCGCGCCGGTTGGGAGCCGAGCCCACCTTTTCGACCGGACCCAGCGGGATGCCGCGCGAAAAGCGCTGTTCGTACAGCTCCTTGTTGCGGGCCACCTGTACGACCATCGAATCCGACAGCGCGTTGACCACCGAGGCGCCCACACCGTGCAGACCGCCCGAGGTCTGGTAGGCCTTCCCCGAGAACTTGCCGCCCGCATGCAGGGTGCACAGGATCACCTCGAGCGCGGATTTGTCGGGGAACTTCGGGTGCGGGTCGATTGGAATACCGCGGCCGTTGTCGCGCACGGTCAGAGAATAATCTTCGTGCAGCTCTACCTCGATACGATTGGCGTGGCCTGCAACGGCCTCGTCCATCGAGTTGTCGAGGATCTCGGCGACCATGTGGTGTAGTGCCCGTTCATCGGTGCCGCCGATATACATGCCGGGGCGTTTGCGCACGGGCTCCAGACCTTCGAGGACCTCGATCGAGGAGGCGTCGTAGGTGGTGGCGGATTCGGGCGTCAACAGGTCGTCGGGCATGGGTGCTGCTCTTGTTTTTGGGTTTGGCCCATTATGGCAGGTGATGTAGGTCGGGGGAAGAGGCACGCGAGGTGTTGTATCAAACTTGCGGTCGGTGGCGGGTTGCAAAACGGGTGGTTTTCCCGCTGAGTTGCGGAAATCGCGGAGGAGCAGGTGATGAGCTGGATCAAGACGATACCATTCGACGAGGCACGCGGTCGCTTGAAGACGCTGTATGACCGGGTCACGGGGCCCGGGAACAATGTGGACAACATCATGATGGTGCATTCCCTGCGTCCACATTCGATGGAAGGTCACATGGCGCTCTACAAGAACGTGCTGCACCATTCGGGAAACTCGGTTCCCAAGTGGTTTCTGGAAGTGCTCGGGGTCTGGGTCAGTTCGCTGAATCGCTGCGGCTATTGTGTCGAGCATCATTTCAGCGGGTTGCAGCGACTCTTGGGTGACGAGCAGCGCGGTTTGGCCATCCGCGCGGCGATCGAGGCGGAAACACCCGAGACGGCGCCGTTGGACCCCGCACAGGTGGCGGCGATGGAGTACGCCCGAAAACTGACCGATAACCCGGCCGGCCTGGCGGCGGCGGATATCGACGCGTTGCGATCTGTTGGCTGGGATGATGGTGAGATCCTGGAGATCAATCAGGTCTGCGCCTATTTCTCCTACGCCAACCGCACCGTTCTGGGGCTTGGCTGTTCGACCAAGGGTGACATTCTGGGGTTGTCTCCGAACAATTCGGACAATCCGGATGACTGGGGCCATCGGTGAAGGGCGCTGCCTCCTGCGTCCTTCAGTGTCGGGCGAAGAGTTGGCTTAGTTGTCCTTAACCCAATCGAGAATAGCGTCGGCCACCGCCTGAGGCCTCTGGTGATGCAGCCAATGGTCTGTTCCGTCGATCTGCTTGCGGGTCAGGTTGGGAGCGAATCCCTCCAGCCCAACGGTGCATTCGGGAAGCAAGGCTTGGTCCTGCGGCCCCCACAGAAGCAAATGCGGGCAGCGGACCCTCAGCCTGTCAACGGGCAGTTCCGGCAGGTCCGTGCAGGGCGCACCTGGCTCAGCCACCACCAGGGGTGAGGCCCTATACCAGTTCAGCATGGCGTCGAGCCGTTCCGGGCGGGCCCATTCGGTGCGATAGTCGTCCATGCGCGCATCGCTCATCCAGTCCAACCCCATGCTGTGCCGGAAGAATTGTTCCAGCTTGGCGAAGTTGTCGGCCGAAAGAAATTCGGCTGCATCGGGCGCGCGCAGGCGGTTGATGTATTGCGAGGCCTCAGATTGTTTGCCACCTGCCGCCAATTCGCGTTGGAACGGGACAGGGTGAACACCGTTGGCGACGATCAGGCGGCTGACCAACTTGGGGTGGAACATGGCAAGACCGTAAGCTACCGAGGCGCCCCAATCATGTCCCAGCACGGTGACAGGGCCGCCAAACTGCTTGATCAGCGCAGCCATGTCCGACACCAGCTTGGACAGCGCATAGTTCGAAATACCCTCGGGCGCCCAGCTCTGGCCATAGCCACGCTGGTCCGGCGCGATGCAGTGAAAGCGGTCCGACAGGTGCGGGGCCAGGTCGGACCACGCGCCGCCATACTCCGGGAAACCGTGCAACATCAAAAGCGTAGGCAGGTTGGGATCACCCCAACGGCGGACGAAGAACCGGTGGCCGTTGAGGTCGAAAAAATCGCTGTCCATGCGGGATGTCCCTGACTGAGTTCTCTCTTGCAGAGTTTTCGGAGCCGTCGCCGAAGTCAACTTGATACGGATCAACGCGGAAAAGATGCAAATTTGCTAGGCGTTTCGGCGGACAGTGACACAGGAGAGAGCATATGGACGCAGTGACCCGAAAAAAGACGAACGCAGCCCCCGTGGCCGTCATGGCCAAACCGAACGCGGACACCGAAGCGCCCACTCGCGAAAAGATCCGGCAGGCCTTTGAAAGCGGGGAGTATCCGTATCGCTCGAAACTGTCGCGGGCGGCCTATGAAAAGCAGAAGGCCCAGTTGCAGGCCGAATTGTTGAAGGTGCAGTTGTGGGCGCAGGAGACCGGGCAGAAGTTCGTGCTGCTGTTCGAGGGTCGCGACGCTGCCGGCAAGGGCGGCACCATCAAGAGGTTCATGGAGCATCTGAACCCGCGTCAGGCCCGGGTGGTTGCGCTGAACAAGCCGACCTGGGAGGAAAAGGGCCAGTGGTATTACCAGCGCTATATCCAGGAATTGCCCACCGTCGGCGAAATGGTGTTTTATGACCGGTCCTGGTACAACCGGGCCGGAGTCGAGCGGGTGATGGGGTTCTGCACCCCCAACGAGTACCTCGAGTTCATGCGCCAGACGCCCGAGTTGGAGCGCATGATGGTTCGGTCGGGCATCCAGCTGTACAAGTACTGGTTCTCGGTGACGCGGGATGAGCAGCTGCGCCGCTTCAAGAGCCGCGAGACCGACCCGTTGAAGCAGTGGAAACTGTCGCCCATCGACAAAGCCAGTCTGGACAAATGGGACGACTATACCGAGGCGAAAGAGGCGATGTTCTTCTATACCGACACCGCCGACGCGCCCTGGACCATCGTCAAGTCGAACGACAAGAAGCGCGCCCGCCTGAACTGCATGCGGCATTTCCTGTCGACGCTGGATTATCCGGACAAGGATCATGACATCGTGGGCCAGCCCGATCCGTTGATCGTGGGGCAGGCGCATCATGTGGTTCACCGGTCAGATCACATCCTGGGCACAGCGATACATCCCGAGGCGCGCGTCACCTGATTGGCCCGACGGGCGTCATCGAGGTCTCGAGATGAAATTTCAGAGATCTCCCCTTGCCCCGGCTCGGGGCCGCGCATATGGCTGGCGGGATGAGAAAGGTCATGACATATCCCGCCCATTTCCGGGCCATTGCAGTGCTGGGGCTGCCGTTGATCGGTGGTCATCTGGCGCAATTCGCCATTGGCCTGACGGATACGATCATGCTGGGCTGGTATGGCGTCGAGGCTCTGGCCGCGGTGACGCTGGCCAGCAGCTTTTACTTTGTTCTGTTTCTTTTCGGAGGCGGATTTGGCCTAGCCGTCATGCCGATGGTCGCGACCGCGGCCGCCGAGGAGGATGAAACCAGCATTCGCCGCAGCACCCGAATGGGCCTGTGGCTGTCGCTGCTGTATGGCATGCTGGTCATGCCGCTGCTGTGGTGGTCCTACCCGATTCTGATCGCCACGGATCAGGATCCGCAAGTGGCGCAAACCGCCTCCGAGTATCTGCAGGTTGCGGGCTGGGGCCTGTTTCCGGCGCTGGTGGTGATGGTTCTAAAATCCTATCTGGCCGCGCTGGAGCGCACGCAGATCGTGCTGTGGATCACCGTCGCGGCGGCAGTGGTCAACGGACTTACGAACTATGCGCTGATCTTCGGCAACTGGGGCGCGCCGGAACTGGGCGTGATGGGGGCCGCGATTGCGTCGGTCGTCACGCAGACCGTTTCGCTGGTGGCGGTGATCATTTACGCGGTGAAAGTCCTGCCGGAGCATAACCTGTTCCAGCGGTTCTGGCGCCCGGATTGGGAGATGTTGCTGAGCGTCCTGAAGCTGGGTGTGCCCATCGGTCTGACCTTGCTGGCCGAAGTGTCTCTGTTCGCCATGTCCGCCTTCATGATGGGATGGATCGGACAGGTGCCGCTGGCGGCGCACGGGATTGCGCTGAACCTGGCGTCCGCGACGTTCATGGTGCATCTGGGCCTGTCGAATGCAGCAACGATCCGGGCCGGCAACGCGTTGGGCCGCAAGGATCGACCGCATCTCGAGAAAGGCGCAATTGCGGTCACGGGCATGTCCCTTGTGGTGTCCGTGCTGACAATCATCCTGTTCCTGACCTGCGCCGAGCCGCTCATCTCGGTATTTGTCGAACCGGACGACCCGCAGCGTCCTCAGATTCTGGCAATCGGGACCGGTCTGCTGGCCATGGCGGCCCTGTTCCAGCTGGTGGACGGCGCGCAGGTAATCGCTCTGGGTCTTCTGCGCGGGTTGCAAGACGCCAAGGTGCCCATGGTTATGGCAGGCCTCAGCTATTGGGTCGTGGGGATCCCCGCATCCTACTACTTTGGTTTCGTGCAAGACATGGCGGGGATTGGAGTGTGGCTTGGCCTTGTTCTGGGTCTGGCCTGCGCAGCAGTCATGCTGATGGGACGGTTCTGGCTGCGATCCATCCGCGTGGTTGGTGCGCCAGCCGAATAGCGACAACCGGCACGTTCAGCCCTTTTCCAGCCGATCGGCCTTCTTGCGCACCAGCACCGTACGCAAGTCGTGCATCGCCAGCAGCAACCGGTCCGTGATGTCTTCCAGCTGTGTATCGGTCGCCTTGGACTGGGCCCATTGCGTGGTCAGGTTCAGGTGATCGATCGTGCGGTGGATGTCGTCTACGTCGCGCCGCGCAAGCAGGGCTTTGCGTTCGTCCATCCAACGGGCGATTTCGGTTCTGTCGGCTTCGGTCAGGGTACCCTGACCATGCGGCTTGACCTCGCCGTTGCGGATGTTGATCACCGCGATCTGGTCCATTTCGATCCGGCGCTGCCGGTTCTCCGTGTCGATCTTGAACACGACCGCGCCGTTCTCGCGGACGCGAAAGTAATATTCGGGCAGTGCTGCGGACATGTCGAACCTCGGTGTTAGCTCAGGGACGCACAGAACCGCTGGATGCGGGTGCAGGCCTCGGTCAAGGCTTCGTCCGAAGTCGCATAGCTGACGCGGAAATTCGGGGACAGGCCGAAGGCCGCGCCGAATACCACGGCCACATCGGCCTCTTCCAGCAAGGCCGTGGCGAAGGCCTCGTCGCTGTCGATGACCGTACCGGCGGGCGTGGTCTTGCCGATCAGCCCAGCGATCGAGGGGTAGACGTAGAATGCGCCCTCGGGAGTGGGGCAGGTGATGCCGTCAATCTGGTTCAGCATCCCGACCACAAGATCGCGCCGGCGCTTGAAGGTCTCATTGTTCGGGGCAAGGAAGTCTTGGGTGCCGTTCAAGGCCTCGACTGCGGCCCACTGGCTGATCGAACACGGGTTCGACGTGGATTGTGATTGGATCTTGCGCATAGCCGCGATCAGTTCAACAGGGCCTGCGGCATAGCCGATACGCCAGCCGGTCATGGCATAGGCCTTGGAGACACCGTTGCACGTGAGCGTGCGATCATACAGCCCGGGTTCGACTTCGGCTGGCGTGCAGAACTCAAACCCGTCATAGGCGAGGTGTTCATACATGTCGTCCGACATGATCCAGACATGAGGATACCGCATCAGAACATCGGTCAGAGCCTTGAGTTCGGCGCGGCTGTACCCGGCGCCGGTCGGGTTTGACGGCGAGTTGAAGATGAACCATTTGGTGTTTGGCGTGATTGCGGCTTCCAACTGGTCTGGGGTCAGCTTGAAGCTGTTTTCCAGTGTGGTCTCAACGACGACAGGCGAACCGCCCGCAAGCAGCACCATGTCCGGGTAGCTGACCCAGTAGGGGGCGGGAATGATCACTTCGTCGCCCGGGTTCATCGACGCCATCAGCGCATTGTACAGCGTCTGCTTGCCACCTGTTCCGACCGAGATCTGTGCTGGCGTGTAGTCAAGCCCGTGGTCACGTTTCATCTTGGCGCAAGCGGCCTGTTTCAGCTCGGGAATGCCGTCCGGCGCGGTGTATTTTGTTTTGCCGGCGGCGATTGCGGCAACGGCTGCGTCCTTGATGTTCTGCGGCGTGTCGAAATCGGGCTCACCTGCGCTGAGGCCGATGACGTCTCGTCCGGCGGCCTTCAACTCGGCGGCCTTGGCCGTCATGGCAATGGTCGGCGAAGGTTTGACGCGCGACAGTGTCGCAGACAGAAAGCTCATGGCGGGCCCCGGTTTGTATGTTGCTCAGGACTGTCATAGGGTGCCGCTGAAACACGATCAAGCGATATGCTTTTTAAGAACTGGAGAGTTTGATGAGTGACGAAACCGACTGGTTCGGACCCGAGGCCGCGACATTCGGAGACCGCGTTGCAGGCGCACGCGAAGCCGCTGGTATGACCCAGACCCAACTGGCCCGTCGGCTGGGTGTCAAGAAGTCCACTGTGGTGGCCTGGGAGAATGACCTGTCCGAACCGCGCGCCAACAAGTTGTCGATGATGGCGGGCATGTTGAACGTGTCGATCATGTGGCTGCTGACCGGTGAAGGCGAGGGCATGGATGCTCCGGATGTTGCGGAAGCCGCGGATATGGAGCTGGCACCGCTGGTTGCGGAGTTGCGCGCCATCCGAGGCGAGATGCGCGCCAGTTCCGAGCGCCTTGCGCGGGTCGAGAAGACGCTGCGGCTGAAGCTGGAGAAAGGCGAATGAACGACATCCGGATCAAACGGCTGAAGATGCGGTCGATGCGGCGCGGCATCAAGGAAATGGACATCATTCTGTCTGCCTATGCCGACCAGCGGCTTGACCGGATGTCTGCAGCCGAACTGGATTTATACGAAGCCTTGCTGCACGAAAACGATCAGGACCTCTACCAATGGGTAACCGGGCAGGTCGCCGCCCCCGAACACTACGCGAGCATGATCTTCGATATCTCGCAAGTATTTCAAAAATAAAGGCAAAACAGACTTAACCGATTCTTCGGAATTTCGCGTCAAAGTTTCCAGAACGGCGCGATTGAATCGGAGGATCGGATGAGTTTGGAATTGCAGGTCTCCGCACCCGGAACCAAGGGGTTCATGTCCAGCTATCTCGAGGCGCTGGCATTGGTTGAACGTCTGCATCGGTTGCTTCTGGACGTCATCAAGGACGAGTTCGAGCGGGTCGGCGTTCTGGAAATCAACGCGGTGCAGGCGCTGCTGCTATTCAATATCGGCGACCACGAGGTGACTGCCGGCGAGCTCAAAAGCCGCGGTTACTATCAAGGCAGCAATGTCAGTTACAACCTCAAGAAATTGGTCGAAATGGGGTTCATGCATCACCAGAGATGCGAGATTGACCGACGTTCGGTGCGGGTGCGTCTGACGCCTCGGGGACGGGAAATCCGTGACATCGTGGCCGATCTCTTCTCGCGCCACGCCGAAGGGTTGCAGGCCAAAGGTGTCCTGGGCACCGAAGGGATCGAAGAGATTACCAGCGCTTTGCGCCGTGTCGAACGGTATTGGACGGATCAGATCCGGTACATCTACTGACTTCCGCCGTTCAATGACAAAACTTGGGATAGGGCCAGCGAATCCAGCTCTCTGATCAGCTTGCGTGTCATCGCGTCTTCGTAGGCTTCAAATCCCAAAGCGGTTTCGACGAAGGCTCCGGGGCCCAGAATGACCCAGGCATTGTAATAGGCTGACAACTCTCCGATTTGCACGTACCGCTTGTCCCCGGTGCTGGGATCATCGGCTCCGATCACAAGCCCATTGATCGTGATGCCGGCTGCCTGCAGTTGGGCTTTGGCCTCCCTGGGATGGAGGCCGACATTGTGCTTGCCATCTCCTGAGAGGTCCAGCGTCCGCTTCCAGCAGGCGGCTTGGGCATCCAACAAATCAGCCCCGTACTGCATGGCAGACCCCACCGCTGTGCCCTGAGGTGCCGATGACCGACGAGTGGATTGCAGGCGTTGCGCAATCCCGGACAAATCGGTCGGGGACCGAATATCGGTCCAGCCGACCAACAGCCGCTGGAAACCTGCCTCGCTCCATTCGAAAACAGAGATGCGAACGGTGGCTTCCGGATTTGACAGGATCAACCGCTCCACCTCCGGCCGTTGCAAGGCAGCGGCCAAGCCGTCCAATTGAAGCCGGTATTCGTTGCTGTCGACTGAGCCTGAAACATCCAAACCAAGCGCCAAGGCTTGCCGGCATTGAGCGGCGGCCGGGCTGCCCAAGGCCAAACAACACAGAGCCAGCGCACGCGTGATCATTCTGCCTTGCGCCCCAAAGCGCCAACCTGAAGGCTGGTCAATTCCCGTTCCAGCTTGCGTCGCATGGCGCGTTCAAAATCTTCGAACCCTTGAGCGATTTCCAGAAAGGCGTTTGGCCCATGCAAGACGTTGTTCTCAAAAAACGGGATGAGGAACAGCTCCCCTTCGAAATCCGCCGCATTTATGACCAACCCATTCACGGTTATGCGGTCGAAGGGAAAGTGGCGATAGGCGATCTGCGGACCGTAGCCGTCATTGTTCGAGCCGTCACCTGACAGGTCAATCGTTTGAAACAGGCATTGCGGAGCCTGCTCCATCAGCGAGGCCCCGAAAGCCAGAGCATATCCCATGGCGGTGGCCGAGCCTCTGTCAGATCTTTGGGACTCGCTCACTTGTGTCGCTGCAACAAGCAGATCAGCCTCGGTTTCGATCAGGCGCCAGGGAAGGACGATGTACTGGGCGTCGCGACCGCTCCACTCATAAACCGTCAGGGCCACGGGCAGCGGCGAGGAAAAGAACGCCTTCCGGACTTCCGGAGCGATCAAGGCTGAAGCCAGGCCCTGCCGCTGCAGGGCGTCTTCTTTGGCGTCAACCGAAACGGAGATATCCAAGGCAAGCGCCAAGGCCAGCCGGCAGTTTTGGGCCTCAGCGGAGCTGGCCAGAACGGCCAGCCCCAATCCTGTCAACCAGCGGATCACCAGTGGCCGGTGCTTTCCATGCTGGCCCAAGGTTCGGCCGGGGGCAGGGCATCGCCATTCTGCAGCAGTTCAACCGAAATGTTGTCAGGCGAGCGCACGAACGCCATGCGCCCATCGCGCGGAGGGCGGTTGATGACGACGCCATTGTCGGCAAGGTGCTGACAGGTCTCGTAAATGTTGTCGACCCCATAGGCCAGGTGGCCGAAATGGCGGCTGTCGCTTGGCAAACCCTCATCGCCATCCCAGTTCCATGTCAGCTCGATCGGCCTGTCCTCCTGACCCGGAGGGGCCATGAAGATCAGCGAAAACCGCCCTTCCTCGCTGTCGTAGCGGCGGGTTTCCTGGAGTCCCAGCAGCTTGTAGAAGGCCATGGATTTTTCCAAATCCTTCACGCGCACCATGGTGTGGAGGTATCTCAGCCCCATCTCGGCGATCCTTTCGGTGTTGATTATTGTGTGCAGCTTAGCGCGCTGCAGGGGCGTGTCGAGGGGGCGGTCGCAGAGAAACCGAAAAATGCGCGACGCAGCACACATATGGCGGTTTCAGTGCTGATCTTGCCGATATATAGTGGTCGGCGACTCATTTCAAAAACGAGGTATGTCCATGCCGCTGTCCGCCGAACAACTGGCCGAGATCGAAGAGCAACGCGCACAAACGCAGTCGACCCGCCGTGTTGTGGCTCCGGGGATGGAACAACACCTTTACACTGCGCATCCTGTTCTGGACCATGGTTTCGTGCGGGTCATCGACTATATGGGCGATGATGCTGCGATCTGCCAGGCGGCCCGCGTGTCCTACGGCAAAGGTACGAAGTCCGTACAGAATGACGAGGGGTTGATCCGCTATCTGATGCGCCACTGGCATTCGACCCCGTTCGAGATGTGCGAAGTGAAACTGCACGTGAAACTGCCGGTCTTCGTCGCCCGTCAGTGGATCCGCCACCGCACGGCGAACGTGAACGAATACTCTGCCCGCTATTCGATCCTTGACCGGGAATTCTACATTCCCGCGCCGGATCAGCTGGCGGCGCAATCAGCGATCAACAATCAGGGGCGGGGCGAGGCGCTGCAGGGCGAAGAGGCTGCGCGTGTCCTGGACATTCTCAAGGCCGACAGCGCCCGCTGCTATGACAATTACGAAGCGATGATCGGCCAGGATGGCCAGCAGGGTCTGGCGCGCGAACTGGCGCGGATGAACCTGCCGGCAAACATCTACACGCAGTGGTATTGGAAGGTGGACCTGCACAATCTGTTCCACTTCCTGCGCCTGCGGGCAGATCCGCATGCGCAATACGAGATCCGCGTCTATGCCGAAACCATGTGCAAGATCGTGGCCGACTGGGTACCGTTCGCGTACAAGGCGTTCGAAGACTATCGCCTGGGTGCGGTCAACCTGTCGGCGCAGATGGTCGAAGCGCTGCGTCGGATGCTGAAGGGCGAGCAGGTGACGCAGGAAAACTCGGGCATGACTGCGCGCGAATGGCGTGAGTTCGAAGCGGTGATCCGCGAAGGCTGATCGCCACCTGTTCGGATTGTCATGATCCTGTTACACTTTGGGCATGACGTTCAGCTTGATGTTTAGAACTGCAGCGGTCGCTTTGTTGCTGGGCCAGCCAGCGTATGCAAAGTCGCCAATCGCTGAGGTGATCTGCGAGCCCACGGCGCGGATGCATGACAAACTGCGCCACCAATTTGGGGCGCAGCAGACCGCCTCTGGTGTTCGCGGACCCGAGCAGATCATGGAGGTGTGGACCAGCCGTCGCGGTGACTGGACCCTTGTCGTAACCTATGCGACCGGGACGTCCTGCATTGTGGCCATGGGCGACAACTGGACAAACCGCATCGAGACCGACCCGACGCGAGGCTAGACTATCCGGGAAGAGGGTGGACAACGGCCTGTGAATTGGCCGTTGACCTTGTTTCGTCGCACCCGCCAGTTGGCGGGCCCTTTTACAATGGCTTCAAATCAGCCGCCATTTGGCGGCCGTCACGTCCGTCCTGCAACTCGTACGAGACTTTCTGATTGTCGGCGAGTCCGGTCAGGCCGGATCGTTCTACGGCCGAGATATGCACAAACACATCCTTACCCCCTTCATCGGGGGCAATAAAACCATAGCCTTTGGTCGTATTGAACCACTTCACGGTGCCGGTTGGCATTTCCCGTGTCTCCTTCTCCTTGCGCGTCACCCAGCAAATCGGCAGGGCATAGTCAAAGCGACCACAAACCCACGCAGTTCCGAACGAACGAGACGGCGTAAATTGTGTGTTTCGCCTTTTTCAACATTGCACGGTGAAGTAAAAAATCAAGGAATACTGGGCTAACCTATTCGTTTTGCCCGAAATTGCTGCAACGACCGGAGTAGATACACTATGCGCCTTTTTGGCCTGAAGACCTGCGATACCTGCCGTAAGGCACTGAAATCACTTCCTGATGCCGAATTCATCGATGTCCGAAGCGCGGGTGTTCCTTCGGAGGTGTTGACCAAAGCGTTTGACCAGTTCGGCGAAGCGTTGCTCAACACCCGCTCGACAACCTGGCGTGGATTGGACGACGATCAACGCTCGCGCCCACCGCTGGAACTGCTGGCGGATCATCCTGCCCTGATGAAACGTCCGCTGATCGAACGTGACGGTCACTTGTTCCTGGGCTGGACCCCGCAAACCCGCGCAGCCCTTGGCATTGCTTGATCGGGTGACTATCTGAACCGGCGCAACAATCAGGAATACTTCATGCGAAACGCAGCCATGATATTGGGTGTCATTGCCGGTCTGGTCGGAATGATCGTCGGTTTTTTTGGGTACGGGTTTGTCGAGCTTGTGGATCGTTACGGCGAGATCGAGGGGCTCGCAGAACAAGTGGACAACCCCCAGCTTATCAAGACAGCATCGCTTCTGGCGCCGTTGCTGGCGATTGCCGGGGGTGCCATGGCGCATGCGCGTGCTCTGTTGGCCGGTGTGTTGTTGCTGATTTCCGCGGCGGGGATGTACTACGCCTTTGGCTTCGGCGTGTTCACCATGTTCCCGATTGCGTTCGCCGGCGTTGCGGGGCTGCTTGGGATCGCCGCGGGCAAGCCGGACGAACCCAAAGCGCATTTCTAGATCATTTCAGGCGTAGAACCCGGTCGAGCGAGAGCGGGCCCGCGCCGTTGATCACGATAACCACGAACAGGAAGGTCCACATAACCCGCTGATCCATCAGGGTTATGGTGTTGTCGAACAGACCGCCCAGTTTGACCCCGTGCCCGGTGACATCGGTGAAGGTCTGGACCCAGACGAACCCGATCATGCCCAGGGCGGCAAGGCGCGTCAGCAGCCCCACCAGAAGCAATGCAGGCAGGATGAACTCGGCCCAAGTTCCGGCGACGGCAACGGGCCAGGTAAAGAACCCTAGCTGCGAGCTGTCGTAGCCGACGGCCTCCATGGCCTTGGGGAAGATCTGGACATAGGCCCCATCCGAGGGGAACAGGAACCCGAAAAACCCGCTGCCCAGCTTGGTCATGGCCGAGTTCCAGTAATAGACCAGAAGAACCGCTATGAAAGTCAGCCGCGCCACGGTCGGTGTCAGCCAGTTCGAGGCGTGGTCCAGCTTTCCGAGAACGGAATTGTGCATAGAGATCAGGGCAGTCATGTTTCCGGCCTTTCGATAGTCACTGAAGTAATTGCACTGCCCTGCAGCAGCAGTGCCAGGGTGGCGCCCAGGTCGAACTCGGGCGTCCGGGTGGTGGTTGCCTCGAAGGCCTGACCGATGGTCCGGCCGGCCTGCATGGCGGTGATCCAGTCGAACCCGCCCTCGGGCAGCAAACGCGGCGCGGGGTCGAATTCGGGGCGCGTGATCAGCACGTCCTGCGCGCCGGGCTGGGGCTTTGGCGCGCCGTCTTCGGTGTTGAACCGCCAGATGGCGTGGATGGGCCAGTCGGACCGGATCAGCTGCATGGTTGGGGCAAAGCCCAGCCGCGCCTGCATCAGGTCTTCGGGCGGCAGGGCGGCCAGCGCGTCGGGCGTGATCGGTTGGCTGTCGGCGGCGTGGTAGGACCGGCGCAAGGCCAGTTCCAGCCGCGCCACGTCGGGCAGATAGCCAAGATGCGCCAGTTGCTCGGTGTCGGCGAGGAATTCGGGGAAGCTCTCGCCATAGAACATCATCAGCGGAGAGCTAGGCGGGTGCTGACGCAGATAGATTCCGGCCAGACCGTCCATGTTCTGCGGCCCCAGCAGTTTGGTTATGACCGGAAAGGCCTGATGCATGGCTTCGGTCAGAGACACGGCCACGTTGTTGCGATAGACGCTGAAGCGGCGTCCGGCGGGACGGGCCTGGTCGTCCAGTAGGCCTTCGGGCACAGGCGCCGCTGGGTCCAGCACGGCCGCCCGGAACTCTGATTGCGAAACGCTCATGCCGGGATCCGGTCCAGCGCGGATTGCGCGCGTTCGGCCTCGGAGCGCAAGGTGGGCCAGTCGGGCACGTCATTGTCCCATTCGATCAGCACGGGTTTGGGGCCTGACTGGTCGAGCACATAATCCAGCAACGCCCAGACCGGATCGACGACGGCGCGGCCGTGGCTGTCGATCAGCAGGGGTTGGCCGTGATCGTCCTGATCCTCGTCATGGCCCCCCAGGTGGATCTCGCCAACCTGGTCCAGAGGGTAGGCGTCGATATAGGCCTGCGGGCTGTAATTCAGATTGGTGGCCGAGACGAAGACGTTGTTGACGTCCAGCAGCAGGCCACATCCAGTCCGGCGCGTGATCTCGCGCAAGAAGTCGGGTTCGGACCACGTGCTTTCAGCAAAAGCGAGATAGCTGGAAGGGTTTTCCAGCAGCATCTGCCGGCCCACCGTCTCCTGTACCTGATCGATATGATCGCAGATGCGGGTCAGTGTGGCGTCGGTATAGGGCAGGGGCAGCAGGTCGTTCAGGAACTGGCTGTCATGGGTGGACCATGCCAGATGCTCCGAAAAGCTGGCCGGTTTCAGCCAGCCCACAAGATGCTTCAGGCGGGCCAGGTGCTCGGCGTCCAGCGGGCCTTCGCCACCGATGGACAGGCCCACGCCGTGCACCGAAATGGGAAACCGTTCGGACAGGTGGCGCAGCTGCGCCAGGGGGCGACCGCCGTCGCCCATGTAGTTTTCGGCGTGAATTTCCAGCCAGCCGACCGGGCCGGGCTGGTCAAGGATCTCGGTATAGTGCTGCGGCTTGTAGCCGACCCCGGGCGCGGCGGGCAGCCGTTGCATTCTGCGGGCGTCATCCAACATCGCGTGATCCTTCTCAGCAAGAAACAGGGCGGGCTGTTTGGTTTAGCCCGCCCCTGACATTCCTTCCCGTGCCTTATGCCGGCAGATCGCGTTCCAGCGGCTCAAGCGAGCCTTTGCGGGGCGTTCCGTCCGCGGATTTGGGCAGCTCGATGTCGGCGCAGGTGCCCGCATCGACCAACGTCCAGGCGTTGCCTTGGTAATCCACGGTCGAGGTGCCGGCACATGTGGTGCCCGGTCCGGCGGCGCAGTCGTTTTGGCCTGCCAGCGACACGCCATAGCATTTTTCTTTGGCCTGAGCGGCGGCGGTGGTTGCAGAGCCCGCAACGGCTGCGGCAACGGCGCTTGCGATTACGAGGGTTTTGGCGGTGTTCGACATCTCAGGTAATCCTTTTCGTGATTGCGTATGTCTGCTTGTGACAGTGACAAAGGTAACGGCTGACACTGCTCTGTTGAATTCACGAGCCCGTGTCTCACGGCTGTGTCAGGGAGCGTTAATGCCCCTTGCAAGTTAACACACTGTAATAAATTAGGAAATCCAGAATTGTTTCAATCCGGCCCCGTGCTGGGGGCCGGATTGGCGGCAAGACTGTGCCGATTGTTACAGAAGATCGGGGGGCGTAGCCGCGTGCGCCAGCTCTTTTGTTACAGCGTCGAGCGGCTGGACCTGGGTCTGCTTCTCGCCCAGGCGGCGGACGCTGACTGTGCGCTCTTCGACCTCGCGGTGGCCCACCGCCAGGATCACTGGCACCTTGCCGACCGAATGTTCGCGGACCTTGTAGTTGATCTTCTCGTTGCGGATGTCAGCCTCGGCCCGGACACCGGCGGCCTTGAGCGTCTCGACCACTTCCAGAACATAGTCATCGGCCTCGGAGGTGATCGAGGCCACGACGACCTGGCGCGGCGCCAGCCAGAAGGGCAGCTTGCCGGCGTGTTCTTCGATCAGGATGCCGATGAACCGTTCGAACGATCCCAGGCAGGCGCGGTGCAGCATCACCGGACGGTGTTTGGCCCCATCGGCGCCGATATAGGTGGCGTCCAGCCGTTCGGGCAGGACGAAATCCACCTGGAAGGTGCCGCATTGCCAGTCACGCCCGATCGCGTCGGTCAGCACAAATTCCAGTTTCGGCCCATAGAAGGCGCCTTCACCGGGGTTCAGTTCCGGCTCGACCCCAGCTGCGCGGGTGGCGGTCAGCAGGGCCTCTTCGGCCTTGTCCCAAACCTCGTCCGAGCCGGCGCGCTGTTCGGGGCGGTCCGAGAATTTGACCTTGAAACTGTCAAAACCCAGATCTTTGTAGACATCAGTCAGAAACCCGATGAAGCGGGCGCATTCGTCGCCGATCTGGTCCTCGGTCGAGAAGATGTGCGCGTCGTCCTGGGCAAAACCGCGGACCCGCATGATGCCATGCAGCGCGCCCGAGGGTTCGTAGCGCGCGCAGGATCCGAACTCGGCCATGCGCAGCGGCAGGTCGCGATAGGATTTCAGGCCCTGCTTGAAGATTTCCACGTGGCAGGGACAGTTCATCGGCTTGAGCGCGTTCACGGCCTTTTCGCGGGCGTGTTCCTCGTCAACTTCGACGATGAACATGTTTTCCTGGTACTTGTCCCAGTGGCCCGAACGTTCCCACAGCTTGCGGTCGACCACCTGCGGGGTGTTGACCTCAACATAGCCGCCGCGGTGCTGGGCACGCCGCATATAGTCTTGAAGCTGGGTGTAAATGGTCCAGCCGTTGGGGTGCCAGAAGATCTGGCCCGGGGCCTCTTCCTGCATGTGGAACAGGTCCATTTCGCGGCCCAGCTTGCGGTGGTCGCGCTTGGCGGCCTCTTCCAGCATGTGCAGGTGCGCCTTCAGCTTTTCCTTGCCGGTGAAGGCCACGCCGTAGATGCGTTGCAGCATCGGGCGGTTGCTGTCGCCGCGCCAGTAGGCGCCGGCGATCGACATCAGCTTGAAGGCGTCACCGGGCAGTTGGCCGGTATGCTGCAGGTGCGGACCGCGGCACAGGTCCTGCCAGTGGCCGTGCCAATACATGCGCACCGGCTCGTCACCCGGGATCGCCTCGATCAGCTCGACCTTGTAGGGCTCGTTGTTGGCCTTGTAGAACGCGATGGCACGCTCGCGGTCCCAGATCTCGGTGGTAACGGGATCGCGCTTGTTGATGATCTCTTTCATCTTTTTTTCGATGAGGCCGAGATCTTCGGGCGTGAACGGCTCTGCGCGGTCAAAGTCGTAATACCAGCCGTTTTCGATGACCGGGCCGATGGTGACCTTGGTGTCGGGCCAGATTTCCTGCACCGCGCGGGCCATCACGTGGGCAAAGTCGTGGCGGATCAGTTCGTTGGCCTGGGCCTCGTCCTTCATCGTATGGAGAGCGATTTCGGCATCCTGTTCGATGGGCCACTGCAGGTCCCAGTGCTGGCCGTTGACGGTGGCCGAGATGGCCTTTTTCGCCAGCGAGGTGGAGATGTCGGCAGCGACCTCGGCCGGCGTAACGCCTGCTGCGTAGGATCGGGAATTGCCATCGGGGAAGGTAAGAGAGACGGATTTTGAATCCAAGGCCATGGTCTGGCTCTCCTCGTCGGTTTGGCGCCCACTGAACGCCCGGTTGCGGGTTATGGTGTCGGGTCCGTTTGGCAGTTGGTGGTGTCCGTGTCAAGCGTTGGCGGGCAGAGGGCTCTGCTCCTGGCGTGCCGCGGGATATCTGCCTCCAGATGACGGAGGGGCGGGAATTGCACTTGGGCGCGGCGCGTGCATGATGCTGGAAAAGCATGTGAGGATTTCATGGCAGCGACGACATTTCTGGAAACGCCGCAGGGGCGGCGGCTGGCCTATCATAAGAGCGAAGGGACAGGGCCTACGGTCGTTTTTCTGGGCGGCTTGAAGTCGGATATGGAGGGCACCAAGGCGGTGCATCTCGAGGACTGGGCGCGGGCGCGTGGGCAGGCCTACTTGCGGTTCGACTATTCCGGGCATGGCGAAAGCTCCGGCCGGTTCGAGGAAGGCTGCATCGGGGATTGGCACGAGGACACGGTTGCGGCGGTTTCAGCGCTGACCGATGGACCGCTGATCGTGGTGGGCTCGTCCATGGGCGGGTGGCAGGCGCTGTTGCTGGCCAAGGCCATGCCCGAGCGGATCGCCGGCATGGTCACCATCGCGGCGGCGCCGGATTTCACCGAGGATGGCTATTGGGCCTCGTTCAGCGACGAACAGAAACAGGCGCTGGAGACGGTCGGGCATGTTGAACTGCCTTCGGACTACATGGAGCCCTACATCATCACCAAGCGGATGATCGAGGATGGGCGGACGCGGCTGGTGTTGCGGTCGCCGTTGAACCTGCCGTTCCCGGTACGGTTTCTGCAAGGCACGGCGGATACGGCGGTTTCGGTCGACACCGCTGTACGGCTGCTCGACCATGCCAGCGGGCCGGACATGCGGTTATTGCTGGTCAAGGACGCGGATCACCGGTTCTCGGACGGGCCGTGCCTGGGGCTGATCGAGGATGCGGTTCGCGACGTGATTGGGACAAACTGATGCGGCGGCTGGGGCGGTTTCTCGGGCGGGCCTTGCTGGCGTTGGTGGTGGTCGGCGGGCTGATCTACTGGTTCGGCCCGCGCGAAGAAGTGGATCTGCACCCGCGGTTCGATCCGCGCAAGTTTGGCGAGGGGGTTCAGGTCTATTTCGAAAGCATCGAGTCCGCCTATGACGATATCGTGCCCGGTGTCGAAAAGCGGGTGATCTGGCAGGACGGGTTCAAGGAACGTCGCACGCCATATTCGGTGCTCTATGTGCACGGGTTCTCGGCCTCGTCCGAGGAAATCCGCCCGGTGCCCGACAGGATCTCCGACGCGCTGGGGGCCAATCTGTTCTATACGCGCCTGCAGGGGCACGGGCGCGACGGGCTGGCAATGGCCGAAGGGACGGCCTCGGGCTGGATGCAGGACATGGCCGAAGGACTGGCCGCCGCCCGCGCGGTGGGCGACAAGGTTATCGTGATCTCGACCTCGACCGGGGGAACCCTGGCGGCAGCCGCGGCGCTGGACCCCGAGCTGAGCAAGGATGTGGTCGGGATGGTGTTCATCTCGCCCAATTTCGGGGTGCAGGCGGCCGGATCCTGGATCCCGTCACTGCCTTGGGCGCGCAGCTGGCTGCCGTTGCTGATGGGGGAAACCCGCGACGTGTCGGGCCCTGATCCGGAAAAGAACCTGTACTGGTCGTCCTCTTATCCGTGGGAGGCGGTGGTTCCGATGTCTGTTCTGGTGGATACCGTCGACGCGCTGGATTTTTCGGGTGCACTGGTGCCGGCTCTGTTCTGGTTCTCGGATGACGATCAGGTGGTTCGGCCCGACCTGACTCACAAAGTTGCAGAAGACTGGGGGGCACCTGCGACCGTTCAGACCGTAACCATGGGGCCGGGTGACGACCCGCAATCGCACGTCATTGCCGGACGGCTGATGTCGCCGGGGCAGACCGATGCGACGGTGGCGGGTATTCTGCAATGGCTGAACGGTTTGGGGGTAGAGTGATGGAGCAACGCGTCAGCCTGATCACGATCGGGGCCGAAGATCCCGAAGCCGCAGCCCGCTTTTACGAGGCGTTGGGCTGGCGCCGCACCGACAGCCCGGACGGGGTGATCGTTTTTGACCTGATCGGCCAGACGCTGGGTCTGTACCCATTGACCGCTCTGGCCGAAGAAATCGGGGTTGGCGTTGAAACCCCGGGGCGCGGCGCGATGACGCTCAGCCACAATTGCCGATCCAAGGAGGGTGTCGCTGAACTGTTGCACGCTGCCGAGGCAGCGGGGGCCGAAATCCTGAAACCAGCCTCAGACGTGTTCTGGGGCGGGCACCATGGGTACTTTCGGGCACCGGATGGTACGATCTGGGAAGTTGCGTTCAACCCGCACTCGGCCCTTGCGCCGGATGGGGCCTTTCGTTGGAACGGGTACTGAATATGCGCAGACCGGGCAGCATGTGGAGCCTCGAGACCCTCGGCCGCGTGCGCCTGTCGCGCCATTTCTTCATGCGCGAATTCCTTTATTCCGAGATCGGGAACTTTCACGAAAAACAGAACCTGCCGGACAACCCGGATCTGGCCATCGAAACCGGCCGTGCATTCTGCGAAACCCTTCTGGACCCGTTGGAGGAAACATTCGGGCGTGTTGCCGTCCGGTCTGGATACCGGTCACCCTCGCTGAACCGGTTTGGAAACGAGAACAAGTTGAACTGCGCGCGCAACGATCATCCCCTTGAATGCCACATCTGGGACCGCGGCACAGGCGAGGCGCGAATTGCCGGAGCCTCGATCGTGATCCCATGGTTTGCCGACCGTCACGCTCAAGGCAGGGACTGGCGCGATCTGGCCTGGTGGATGCACGATCATCTGGATTATTCCGAGATCTGGTTCTTTCCCAAACTTTGCGCCTTCAATCTGGTGTGGCGGCCCACCCCACTGCGCCGGATCGACAGCTACATTGCGCCGCGTGGCAGCCTGCTCCGGGCCGGTGCCGATCCGGATGAGACCCTGAGCGAACGCCGTCGGCGCTATGCGGACTTTCCCGAATTTCGCGCAATCCGCTATCCCTAAAGTTTTTCTTGCCCGTCTGCGCCGAAACTCTCATCCTGATCAACAAAACGGCCGAGCCGATCGGCCAGTACAAGGAGGCCCTGCGTGATCGAGCCGCTGGTCTTGTTGCCAGGATTGATGTGCGATGCTCGGCTGTTTCAGCCGCAGACAACCCGGCTGTCTCAGACCCGGCCGGTGATGGTCGCGCCGATCGGCGGCGGTGATCGGATCGAGGAGATTGCCTCGGCGCTTTTGGACCAGTTGCCGCACCGCTTTGCGTTGGCTGGTCTGAGCATGGGGGGCATTGTCGCGCTGGAACTGGTGCGCCGCGCCCCGGAACGCGTGACCCGCCTTTGCCTCATGGCGACGGATGCGCAGGCCGATACCCCCCAGATCGCAGCCGACCGCGAAGAGCTGATCGTTGCGGCGCAGGCTGGCCGTCTTGAGGATGTCATGCGCAAGGTTCTGGGCTCGGACACTCTGGCCCCCGGACCGCAGCGGATTCCGATATTGAACCACATGCTGGAAATGGCGCTGGAGCTGGGGCCGGACCTGTTCGTGCGCCAAATGCGCGCTCTGCAGCGCCGCCCGGATCAGCAGGGCACCCTGCGGAGGATAAAGGTGCCGACCTTGGTTCTGTGCGGGGCACACGACACTTTGACGCCGGTCAGAAAACACAGTTTCATGGCCGAGCTGATCCCCGGGGCCGCCTTGCATGTGGTGGACATGGCGGGGCATCTTCCAACGCTTGAGGCGCCGGTTGAAACCACGGACGCGCTGTCCGATTGGTTGAACATACCCGTGCGAGTTTTCTAGTCGTACAGCGCCTTGCGTTCTTCAAGGGTGATGACATGCGGAGCCACAACCGGCTTGCCTGTTGCGATGTCGAAGAACGGAGTTTGCTTCCAACGACCGGAAAGGCGCGCCGAAATGACTCTGCGGATCATGCCGAGAACAGCAGGAGCCACATTCTCGTGCTTCCATTTCCCATTCGCCTGCGGAACATGGGCGCGGGTCTTCACCGGCCCCAGAGGGGATGGATCGGAAAACCTGGCGACATCAAAACCAGCAAAGGGGAATTTCATGCTGCTGGTGGTGGTCGCCACAGGCGCGTTGCAGCATTTGGCATACCATCGAAACAGACCTTTGGGGCCCAGCCGCATCACGGCTAGGTTCTCGGCGCCTTTCGTGATGCGGATATATTCGGGCGACATCTGAAAAATGTCGACCGGCCCGGGTGCGGGGTCAGGTTGACCGAAATACAGTTGTCCGGCGCGGCAATCGGGGCAGAAACAGACGACATGGGTGCCGCTGGACACCCCTTTGGACGTGATCTCGCCGCTAAGCTCGCCGCAGTTGCAGGCGAACGGAAGGGCGGGGGCCGGGTTTGCGGACATCAAGCAACTTTGTTGCTGTTGGCAGCACGGCGGCGCGGTTTGCGGCTGTTTTCGTTCATGAAGTCTATGACCAGCGGGCGGATATTGTCACGCCAACTGCGTCCGGCGAAGATACCGTAGTGGCCCGCGCCGGGTTCGACATGGCTGGCCTTTTTGCTGTCGGGCAGGCCGGTGCACAAGTCCAGCGCCGCGATACACTGACCAGGGGCCGAGATGTCGTCATTGGCGCCTTCGACCGTCTTGACCGCCACATCCGTGATCTTGCCGATGTCCACCTTATGTCCATCCACGATGAACTCATTCCGGGCGATCTCACGGTTCTTGAACACCCGCTCGACCGTCGAGAGGTAGAACTCTGCCGTCATGTCCATCACGGCCAGATATTCATCGTAGAAACGGTTGTGGGCGTCATGATCCGACGCCTCACCCCGCATGACGCGCTGGATCTGGTCGGTGAACGCCTTGCCATGGCGCTCGGCATTCATCGACATGAAGGAAGCCAATTGAAGAAGCCCGGGATAAACCATGCGTCCCACGCCCTTGTATTTGAAGCCCACCCGCTGAATCATTGTTTCCTCAAGCTGGCCCATGGTCACGCGGCGGCCGAAATCGGTGACTTCGGTCGGGGTTGCATCAGGGTCAACCGGGCCACCGATCAGCGTCAGCGTGCTGGGCTGCGCCTTGGGGTCGGTTTCGGCAAGATACGCCGTCGCCGCAAGGGTCAGGGGCGCGGGCTGGCAGACAGCGACGACATGCGTGTCCGGCCCAAGCTCCTTCATGAAATCGACAAGGTACAGGGTGTAGTCCTCGACATCGAACTTGCCTTCGGACACCGGGATGTCGCGCGCGTTATGCCAATCGGTCACGTAGACTTCGCAATTGACCAGCAGGCTCTTCACGGTCGAGCGCAGCAGGGTGGCGTAGTGTCCGGACATCGGCGCAACCAACAGCACCTTGCGCGGTTGCTCTTTGCGGCCATTCACGCGAAAGTGGACCAGATCGCCAAACGGGCGTTCAAGCACCGAGGTGACATCTACCAGATGATCTTTGCCGTCTTCGCAGGTAAACGTTCGGATACCCCAATCGGGTTTCACGACCATGCGTTGAAACGTGCGTTCGGTTACTTCGCCCCACGCGGCCATCCAGTTGAATGCGGGGTTGGGGATCATGGAAAACTGGGGGTAGGACGCCATCGCGCTTGCGGTTGCACCAAGCCATTGGTTGGTGTTGCGCATGGTTTCCATCAGGTCGTAGGTCATCATGTAACGCACGGGAATGGCCTCCTAAATGTCAGCCTGAGAGTTCGGACCATTCGTCGCTTTGCCCCCCGGTGCCCACGACGATATTCTGCACAGCAGCGAGGTTAGGGGGGATTTGTTAAAATGACAACAAGTGAAGGCCACATGCCCGACTTAAGCGACGAACACGTTGAACGCCTTAAGGAAAATATGCTGAAAGTCGAAGATCTGTCCAAGCGGCTGATCGAGGTGATGGCGTCGAAAAAAGCTCATACTCCCGCGCTGGACGGCCCGAATCAGGAACTTTTTGCAAAAGCAGCAACAGCTTATTGGGCTGAGGCCCTGCAGAACCCGGCCAAGTTGTTGGAACAACAGCTGGAATACTGGGGCAAGTCCGTCTTGAATTTTGCTGCGGCGCAGCAGGCCCTGCTGGCGGGCGAAGGCGAAGCGGAAGAGGCTCCGACCAAGGACAAACGCTTCTCGAACCCGCTGTGGGACACGAACCCCTATTTCCGTCTCGTCCGACAGCAATACCTGACCAATGCCGAAGCCATCGCGAACGCAGTGGAGTCGGTCGAGGACTTGGACGCCAAGGACAAGCGGCGGCTGAAATACTTCTCGCAGCAGATTGTCGACATGATGTCGCCGACGAATTTCTTGCCGACCAACCCCGACGCTCTGCAGAAGGCGATCGAAACCGATGGCCAGTCGCTGATCCAGGGGCTGGAGAATCTTGTTGCCGATCTCGAAGCGAATGATGGCGAGCTGATCGTCAAGCTTGCGGACGAAAACGCCTTCAAGGTGGGCGGCAACCTGGCCACAACGCCCGGCGAAGTCGTCTACCGAAATCGGATGATGGAACTGATCCAGTACAGTCCTGCGACTGAGACGGTGTATGAAACCCCCGTCGTTCTGTTCCCGCCCTGGATCAACAAGTTCTACATTCTGGATCTGAAGGCACAGAACAGTCTGATCAAGTGGATCACCGATCAGGGATATACCTTGTTCGTCGTCAGCTGGGTCAATCCGGATGACAGCTATGCCGAAACGGGAATGGAAGACTACGTTCAGGACGGATTCCTGGCGGCGGTCGAAGAGGCCAAGAAGATCTGCAAGGTCAAACAGGTCAATGCGGTCGGGTATTGTATTGCCGGCACGACCTTGAGCCTCACTCTGTCTCTTTTGAAACAGCGCGGTGACAAGTCAATCAAATCCGCCACGTTCTTCACGGCGCTGACCGATTTTTCGGATCAGGGCGAGTTTACCCCGTTCCTGCAGAATGATTTCATCGACGGGATCGAGGAAGAGGTGAACAAGGAGGGTGTGCTGCGGTCCTGGATCATGGCGCGCACGATGTCGTTCCTTCGGTCTCGCGACCTGGTTTATGGACCGGCGATCCGCAGCTATATGCTGGGCGAGACGCCACCCGCCTTTGACCTTTTGTACTGGAACGGGGACGGCGCGAACCTGCCCGCGAAAATGGCTGTGCAGTATCTACGTGGCTTGTGTCAGCGCAACGAGTTCGCTTCGGACGGGTTCGAATTGATGGGCCACAAGCTGCATGTCCGCGACGTGGATGTGCCGTTGATGTCGATCACTTGCGAGACGGACCATATCGCCGCTTGGAAAGACTGCTATCGCGGCGTGCAGAAAATGGGATCACGCAGCAAAACCTTCATCGTTTCGGAATCGGGGCATATTGCAGGCATCGTCAATCCGCCCAGCAAAAAGAAATACGGTCACTATACCAACACCGATCTCAAGGCGGATGCCGACACCTGGATGAAAGAGGCAAGCTTCCACGAAGGCTCCTGGTGGCCCCGCTGGGAAGCCTGGTTGAAAAAGCGGTCTGGCAAGCAGGTTCCGGCGCGCGAACCGGGTGATTCGAGCCATCCACCGTTGGCTCCGGCGCCGGGAACCTATGTAGTCGCCAAACCAAAGTCTTGATTTCAAATTGAAACTAAAGAATTCTGCGGCGCAGCAAAAAAAACTTGAAATGCTGCGCCGCAGCAATCATATTGTCCTCAAGCTGATGAAACCCGGGGTGGGCCCGGACCGGCTGAAAGGATTAGGACAATGGCAAAGACCCAAGACTTCACCGCGACCCTGAAAGAAATGATGGGTGCGTTCCCGGTGGACACCACCGCAATGGAAAACGCGTTCAAATCGACCGCGACCCTGAACGAGAAACTGTCCGGCGTTGCGCTGGAAGCCGCCGAGAAGTCGGCCGAGATCTCGAGCAAGTGGACCAAGGACACGCTGGCCAAGCTGGCCGAGATGTCGAAAGCAAAAGCCGAGCCGGCCGACTATGCGAAGGCGATGACCGATTTCGCAAGCGCTTCGGCTGAAGTTGCTGCCGAAAACATGGCTGCTTTCGCTGAAATCGCCAAGAAAGTTCAGTCGGAAACCGTCGAACTGCTGATGGCTGCTGGCAAAGAAGCTGCGGAAGAAACCACCGCGGCCGTCAAGAAAGCCACCAACGAAGTGACCGCTGCTGCCAAGAAAGCAACGGCTGCCAAGTAAGCAAGATCCGCGAAACGCACCCATCCCTCCCAAATTGGTGCAATCGCTAAGGGCAGGTCCATTGGCCTGCCCTTTCTTTTTGTTCTGCAGTCGCATAACCTCTGCTGCAACGCATCATCCTTGGGGAGGGTAAACGGTGTCGGACAAAGATAAACCTCTGCTGATCAAGCGGTATGCCAGCCGTCGGCTGTATAACACCGAGACCAGCGACTACGTCACGCTCGAGGACATCGCTGGGTTCATCCGCGACGGGCGCGAGGTTCAGATTATCGACCTGAAAACCGGCGACGACCTGACACGACAGTATCTGCTTCAAATCATTGCCGAACATGAAAGCCGAGGCGAAAACGTTCTGCCTGTGAACGTGCTGAATGACCTTGTGCGCAGCTACATGGTGCCGGGCGGGGGCATGATGCCGCAATTCCTGCAATCCAGCTTTGAGATGCTGCGCGAAAGCCAGGCCAAGATGATGGAAAACATGAGTGCGATGAACCCCATGAGCAGCATGCCCGGGTTCGAAGCAATGCAGGCGCAGCAGCAGGCGTTCCTGAAGGCCATGACAGGCGGGCTGTCGGGCAATTGGTCCGGGCCGGACAAGGACGAAGAAGGCAAGTCCGAATCCAAAGAAGACCTGGACGACATCAAGAAACAACTGGCCGAGTTGCAGCAGAAGCTTTCCAAGCTCAGCTGATACCAGACAGGCCCGGACAACCCGGGCCTTTTCTTTCTTGTGTTGGGGTCAGGTGCCGAAGGCCACTTCGGGCGCGGTAACCTCGCCGACCGAGGCCAGGATGATGTCAGCGATTACATCCAGTTCCGCGCGGGTCAGGCGCACCGGCAGGCGCACGTCACAGGCCGACATCAGCATTGCGCGCGTTCGAGGCAGCTCGACCTGCTCTGGCAGAAACTGCCAGTTCCAGAAGGCGCGGGCGTTGTCCTCGCTCAGACCAAAGACCTGCACCTTGACGCCACGGCCCTCGGAGGCCGCGGCAAATGCCTTGATCTGGTCTTTGTTTAGATCGACCAGGTTGAACTGGATCGAGTCCGGCGCACGTCGTTCCGGTGTCAGCGGGTCGGGTACGTGGATGTGCGGTGAGCTGTTCAGGCGCTGCGCGACATAATCGTGGTTGGCCAGCCCGTCGCGCACCCGCCGCGCCAGTTCAGGCAGTTGGGGGCGGATCACCGCAGCGCTGAGGTTGCTCATACGCAGATTGTAAAGCGGCAGCTTGTTCTGCCATCGCGCAAAAGCTTGCTCCAGATCAGGTGTATTCTGGCCGTGCGGGCCTTTGTGTTTCTTCCAGTTGTGCTCGTAGGCGCCCGACATGATCACAGCGCGGGCGACCAGGTCGGGGTCGTCGGTGACAAGGATGCCCCCTTCACCCGCGTTGATCATCTTGTAGGACTGGAACGAGAAACAGCCCACCATGCCGATGGTGCCGATGTTGCGGCCATGCCAGGTGGTGCCCAGCGAATGGGCCGCGTCCTCGATCACCGGGATGTCGTGCGCGTCGCACAGCGCCATGATCGCATCCATGTCCGAGGTATGGCCGCGCATGTGGCTGATGATCACCGCCTGAACGCCGTCGAGCTTGGTCGCGAAATCGTCAATGTCGATGCGGTAATTGTCGCCCACCTCACACAGGACCGGAACGCAGTCGGCATGCACCACCGACGAAGGCACCGCCGCAAAAGTAAAGCCCGGGATCAGCACCCGCGCGTCCCGCGGCAGCCCCAGCGCCTTGAGCGACAGGAACAGAGCCGCCGAACAGGACGACACCGCCAGAGCGTATTTGCTGCCCAGCAACTCGGCGAACTCTGCCTCAAGCAAAGCAACCGGCGCGTCCTGCGGCGCGGTATAGCGGAACAGGTCCCCGGATTGCATCAGGGACTCGATCGCGTCTTTGGCGGCGGTAGGGATGGGTTCGGCGTCATGGACGTTGGGTGGCAGCGTCATATTTGATAATCCCAAATTCTATGTTTGGAAAAGATAAAATGAAAAGCTGAGCAAACCAAGTCTTCATTCGCCTGTTGGGCGAAATTTCACCGAACTGTCACAAGTCTCGGGTCAAAGGCCCAGCCGATCACGCATGGCATACCATGTCATTGCCAACACCAGCAGAGGGTTGCGCAGGGCTGAGCCTCCAGGAAAGGGCAGAGTGGGCACGCGGGCCATCGTGTCGAACCCTTCGGCCTGACCCTGGATGGCCAGCGCCATCAACTGTCCGGCATGGGTTGCAGTGCCGACCCCATGCCCGGAATAGCCCGAGGCCGACAGGATGTTCGGCGCCAGGCGTGTCAGGTAGGGCATTCGCCGCATGGTGATGGCCAGCGTGCCGCCCCAGGCATAGCCGATCCGCACGTCGCGCAGATGCGGAAAGATCTCGGTCATCGGTTTGCGGACCTTGGTGGCGATGTCGGACGGAAAACGATAGCCATAGCTCTCGCCACCGCCGAACAACAGCCGCCCATCGGCGCTGAGGCGGAAATAGTTCACCACGAATTTCGTGTCGGCAACCGCCACGTCCTGCGTCAGAACCTTTGCGGCCTCGGCGCCCAGCGGCTCGGTCGCGGCGATGAAATTGTTGATCGGCATGACCCGCGCCGCGACCTTGCGGTTCAGGTTGCCCAGATAGCCATTGCAGGCCAGAACCAGATGGTCGGCCGTGACCGAACCATGTTCAGTGCGAACGGTGACGCGTGGGCCTTCCTCGACGCCCAGAACCTCGGTGTTTTCGTGCAGCGTCAGGCCGGCGGCCAAGGCGGCCTCGGCCAGGCCAAGCGCATAGTTCAACGGGTGCAGATGGGCCGCGCCCATGTCCAGATAGCCGCCTGCATAGGCCGGCGAGGGGCAAAGCGCGCGCCCGGCTTCGGCATCCAGCAGCTCGAGCTGGTCATAGCCGTAGGCGGTTTTCAGGTGCTTGGCGTGGGCATGCAATTCGGCGCGTTCGCCGTCGTTGAAGCCCAGCGTGGCGATGCCCGGTTTCAGGTCGCAATCGATGCCGTGGCGTTCGATCAGGGATTTGACCAGTGCTTTGGCGTCTTCGGCCAGATCCCACAGCTTGGCCGCGTCGTCGCGCCCGACCAGCTTTTCCAGGTCTTCCTGATCAATGCGCTGCGCGCTGCCCAGTTGCCCGCCATTGCGCCCCGAGGCGCCGAAACCCACGCGGTGCGCCTCAAGCAGGACCACGCTGAACCCGGCCTCGGCCAGATGCAGCGCGGTGGAAAGACCCGTGTACCCTCCACCCACGACGCAAATGTCGGCGGTGACATCGCCGCGCAAAGGCTTGGTCGGGGTTCGCGGGTGCGCGGTGGTGGCATACCAGCTGGGCGGGTAGGTGCCGCGTTTGTCATTGCTGTACAGCAGGTTCATGGCGCACATGGCTCAGACGTTCAGCAGCAGGTGTTCACGCTCCCACGGCGAAATCACCTGCAGGAATTCCTCGTACTCGGCGCGTTTGACGATGCTGTAGACGCGGGCGAACTCGGGGCCCAGAACCTGATGCAAGGCGTCGGCCTCGTCGAACAGATCCAGCGCGTTGCCCATGACCTGCGGGATGTCGCCGTCACCTTCGTAAGCGTCGCCATAGAACTGACGGCGCGGCCGGTCCTGATTGACCAGACCAAGATAGCCGCAGGCCAGCGACACGGCGATGCCCAGATAGGGGTTGCAATCCATCCCGGCGATGCGGTTTTCCACACGGCGGCTGTCGGGACCCGACAGCGGCACCCGGATCCCCGTGGTACGGTTGTCGCGCGCCCATTCCAGGTTGATCGGGGCGGCATGGTCCTTGACGTAGCGCCGGTACGAGTTGACGTACGGCGCCATCACTGCCAGCCCGGCGGGCAGGTGCAGCTGCAGACCGGCGATGAAGTTGTAGAACGCGTCCGTCTCGCCGCCCTGAGGCCCCGAGAACAGGTTCTTGCCCGTCTCCATGTCGATGATCGAGTGATGGATGTGCATGGCCGATCCCGGCTCGTCCTCGATCGGTTTGGCCATGAAGGTGGCAAAGCAGTTGTGACGCAGCGCGGCCTCGCGGATCAGGCGTTTGAAATAGAACACCTCGTCAGCCAGCTTGACCGGATCGCCATGGCGCAGGTTGATCTCAAGCTGACCGGCGCCGCCCTCCTGGGTGATGCCGTCGATCTCGAACCCTTGCGCCTCAGCGAAATCATAGATGTCGTCGATAACCGGGCCGAATTCATCCACGGCGGTCATGGAATAGGCCTGCCGGGCCGCCGCCGGACGGCCCGAGCGGCCCATCATCGGCTCGATCCCCTTGGCGGGGTCCACGTTGCGGGCGACCAGAAAGAACTCCATCTCGGGCGCGACAACCGGTTTCCACCCTTTGTCCTTGTACAGCTGGACCACGCGTTTCAGCACGTTGCGCGGGCTGAACGGAATCGGATCACCGTCCCGGTCGTAGGCGTCATGGATCACCTGAAGGGTCCAGTCACCGGTCCACGGTGCCGCCGAGGCCGTGCTGAAATCGGGCTTGAGGATCATATCGCGTTCGATGAACCCATCCTCGCCCGCGGCCTCACCCCAGTCACCAGTGATGGTTTGGTAGAAGATGCTGTCGGGTAGATGGAAATAGGCCTGCTTGGCGAATTTCGATGCCGGAACCGCCTTGCCGCGGGCAATCCCCGGCAGGTCCGAGATGATGCACTCGACCTCGTCCAGCCGGTGCCCTTCGATGTAATCCCGTGCTGCTTGTGGAAGTTGGTCTGTCCAGTCGGCCATCAGGCCCTCTCTTTCTTCAGGAACTCTGCCATGAAACGCCCGATATTGGCGTTGTCATCCGGAGCGTTCCATCGGGTTTTTGCGTCGTCCATCAGGGCGTCGGGCACCACGCCTTTACCGCGTGTCTCCATGAGGCCCTGAATGAAATCGTTGGAATATTCGGGATGTGCCTGCACCGTCCAGATCGTGTCCCCGTAGGCAACCATCGCGTTCTTGCAGAACGCGTTGCTACCCAATAGCTGGGCGCTGTCGGGCAAGGCCGTCACCTGATCCTGGTGCCACGCGTTCAACGACACCTTGCGCCCGTCATAGTCATACTCCGTGCGTCCGATCGCCCAACCCTTGTCGAACTTTTCAACCTTGCCGCCCAACGCCTGAGCGATGATCTGGTGGCCGAAACAGACCCCGATCAACGGTTTCCGTGCCGCTTGGATCTCGCGGATCAGTTGCTCAAGCTTGGGGATCCACGGATGATCTTCGTAGGCGCCATGCCGCGAGCCGGTAATCACCCATCCATCGCAGTCGCTTGCGCTGTCGGGGAACACATCATCCACCACCGCATAGGTCACGAACTCGAAATCGTTGCCGTCCAGAAGCTGTTGAAACATCAGGTCGTAGTCGCCGAACGATCGTTCCAGCGGTTCGGGCGCGTGGCCGGTCTGCAGTATGCCGATTTTCATGAGTCACCAAATTTGATCAAATTCAATCTACCCGAGTCTCGATCCACGGGCAAGAGGATCATACGGACTCCAGATAGCTCAGCCAGTGACTGTCGGGGTCCATGTCGGCAAAGCGTGCGGATTCCTGCCTTTTGGTCATCACCATGTTGCGGATCAGATCCCCAGAGAAGATACGCGCGATGATCGGGTCCGTCTCGAACGCCGAAATGGCCGAATCCCAGTCCCCCGCCAATTGCGGAAGCCCTTCGATCTCGTAGGCGTTGCCGGTGATCGGGGCGGGGGGCTGCAGGCCGTCCTCGATGCCGATCAGAGCCGCGCCCAGAACCGCGGCCAGCATCAGATAGGGGTTGATGTCGCCGCCGGCCACACGGTGCTCGATCCGGCGGGCGGCGGGCGCACCGCCCGGAATGCGGATTGCGGCGGTCCGGTTTTCATAGGCCCAGGCCGCGCCTGTGGGGGCATGGGCTCCGGGTACGAGCCGCGTGTACGAATTGCCATGCGGAGCAAAGATCAGGGTGCTGCCGGGCATGGCGGTCAGACAGCCGGCGACGGCAGAGCGCAGGATTTCGGTCCCTTCACGCCCGCCATTGTCAAAGACGTTGCGGCCCTGGCCATCCAGCACCGAGAAATGCACATGCATCCCGTTCCCCGCATCATCAGCATAGGGTTTGGCCATGAAGGTTGCGGTAAAGCCGTGCTTGCGGGCCAGCCCACGGGTCAATGCCTTGAAAAGCCACGTATCATCGGCGCAGCGCATGGCGTCCTGATGGTTCAGGTTGATCTCGAACTGGCCGATGCCGCTTTCGGAAATTGCCGTCTGGGCGGGAATCCCCATTTCGGCGCACCCGTCATAGAGCTCGGTGAAGAAGGCGTCGAAGGCGTCCATTTCGGCCATCGACAACACCGCCTCGCCGCGCAGCCGACGACCGGTAACCGGGTTATGCGGGGGCTTTGGTTGCGCGTCCGAGGAATCAAGTAGGGTGAATTCTAGTTCGGTCGCGGCAACAACTTTCCATCCGCGCTTGGCATAGCGTGACAGGACCGCGGCCAGCGCATGGCGGGGATCGCCGGCAAAGGGTGTGCCGTGATCGTCGTACAGGCACATCGGCACCAGCGCCGTGGGTGTGGTCAGCCAGGGCATCGACACCGGGCCGCGCTCGGTCGGGCGCAGCACTCCATCGGCGTCGCCGGTTTCGAACACCAGTGGGCTGCCCTCGATATCGGCGCCCCACAGATCGACGTTCAGCGCCGAAAACGGCATGCGCACCGCGCCGCTGTCCAGCTTGTCGGCGTAAGATGGGGGCACGCGTTTGCCGCGCATCTGGCCGTTCAGATCACAGGCGGCGACGCGAAAAGTGTGCAGGGCGGCAAGGTCCATCTGGGGCTCCGTCGGTATGTCGCGGCAAACCTAGTCGAGCTTTTGGGTGTTGTCACGATATTTGATCAAATTATCCGCAGCAGCTGTTCCCCTGCTGAATGGGCGGGCAGGCCACGGTTCCGTACGAGCAATAGACACAGCAATCGCCCGGCTTTGGTTTCAGTACTGTGTGGCAGGCACTGCATTCATAGAACCATTGGCAGGCGTCGGTGGGCATGGTCTCGGTCTGGGCGTGGCCGCAGGCGGGGCAGGTCAGGATGCTTTCAAGCGTTACGGTCGTGTCTGTCATGGTCTCACATCTGCTGGATCAGAAATTCGTTGATGCGGGCCTCGTTGTACACGAAGACCCAGGCGAGGGCGGTCATCGCGGTGCTGGCCGCCAGAACCCATTTCAGATGGCGCACGGCATTGCGCCGAAAGGCCACGAGCCACGCCACCGCGACCAGTGCCGTCGAAGCCGCCAGAACATAGTAGCTGAGCGCCGCGATCTGGCCAAAGACGGCCAGCCAACTGCCGCCAAGACCCAGCAACATCATCGTCATCGGCAGCACGCAGCATGCGCCCACACCCAGGGCCGACAGGGATCCGGCAAAGCTGAGGCCGAGAAATCCGCGCATTTTGTTCCTCCGTCATCCAGGGGCCGCGGCATTGCCGCAGCGTGTGGGCAGAGGTATAAATCCTGTAGCCACTACAGGATCAAGCGAAACGAGGTCACATGATTGCGATCGGCGAAGCGGCCCGTCAAAGCGGCGTAGGGATCGAGGCCATCCGGTATTACGAGCGCGAAGGCATCGTGCCGCGCCCGGCGCGGGCGGCCAACAATCGGCGGCTGTATTCCGCGCAGGATGTGGGACGGTTGCGGTTTCTGAAACGCTGCCGTGACCTGGGGTTTTCACTGGGCGATGCAAAGGCCCTGCTGGACCTGTCCGAGGGCTGCGCGGCCGATTGTGCCGAGGTCAGCGCATTGGCCCAACGTCACATGGAGAGCGTCCGCCGCAAGATTGCCGAGCTGCAACGGCTAGAGGCCGCCCTGGGCGAGCTGACGGCAAATTGCGCCGAAGGGTCGGTGGACTGCCCGATGCTGGGCCGGTTGCGGATGGCCTGAGCCCCGGCGCCTCAGCGCGCCAGGTTCAGGCGGAACCGCATCTTGGCCTTGCGCCCCACCGGCAGGTGCCGGTTCAGCCGCTTGTTGATCAGGCCGAACACGCCCACGATCACCAGCGTCAGCAGGATGAAATAGAACGCCAGGATCGGGTAGGGGACGAACGGGTTGAACGTCTTGTCGGCGAAATAGCTGGCATAGTACAGCGCGTCCCCGCGTTGTTGCCAGGCCGGGAAGGCCGAGAAGAAGACCAGCGTGGTGGCATGGAACAGGAAAATCGCCTCGTTCGTGTAGGCGGGCCAGGCCAACCGCAGCATGGTGGGCCACACGATCCGGCGGAAGCGGGACCAGCCGGACATGCCATAGGCATCGGCGGCCTCGATATCTCCCTTGGGGATCGACCGCAGCGCGCCATAGAAGATCTCGCCCGAATAGGCGGCGGTGTTCAGGAACAGCACGATCAGCGCCCCCAGCCAGGCCGAGGTGAAGGCGTCGAACATCGGGTAGGTCTTCTTGAGCGACAGGAACAGGAAGTACGCAAAGAAGAACTGGATGAACAGTGGTGAGCCGCGGAAGATGAAGATGAACCACTCGGACGGTTTGCGCAGCCACTTGCGGCTGGACGCCTTGCCCAGGGCCACGGCCGTGGCCAGGAAGAACCCGGTGGCCAGAGCCATCACGCCGAAATAGATGTTCCAGATCATCCCTGAACCGATCAGGGTGAACTGTTCGCACAGGGTGAAATCGCTGCGCGGCAGCAGGCGCTCGCCAAACCCGATCGAGCGCAGGCCGTAGTCGTGGATGGTCTGCAGGCAGCTCATGCGGTGGTCTCCTTGCGCAGCAACTCTCCACCCGATGTGGCCTGGCCATGCGACAGGCGGCGCATCAGCCGTTCGAGGCCGATCTCGGAAACGCGGGTCATGCCAAGGTAGAAAATCAGCAGGAACAGGAAGTACCACATGCGCCAGTCGCCATGCGGATAGGCGGTGAATTTCGAGGTCTTGGTGCCGCCCAGCTCGCGCGCCCAATAGACGATGTCTTCGACCCCCAGCAGGAACAGCAGGGGCGTGGCCTTGATCAGCACCATCCACAGGTTCGACAGGCCCGGCAGGGCATAGACCCACATCTGCGGCACGAGAATGCGCCAGAAGGTCTGGCGGCGGGTCATGCCATAGGCCTCGGCGGTTTCAAGCTGCGCCAGCGGCACGGCGCGCATACCGCCGAACAGCACGTTGGCGGCGAAGGCGCCGAACACGATCGAGAAAGTGATGACCGCCAGGAAAAAGCCGTAGGTTTCGTGCACCCATTCCGGTGCGGTGCCCAGCGGCAGCTTGGCGGCGGGGCAGACGAGGAAGTCGTTGCCCTGGCGGATCGGATCGGTCCAGTCGGGACACAGCACCTGATGCCGCATCCACTCGAACCCCTGGTCCAAGGCGATCACGAAGAACAGGAAAAACGCAATGTCGGGCACACCGCGCACGATGGCGATATAGGCCTTGCCCAGCCAGCCCAGCGGCGGGATATGCGATCGCGCCGCCATCGCCCCCGCAAAGCCGAAGGCCAACGCCACCGGGGCCGTCACCGCCAGCAAGGCCAGAACCTTGATGAACGACAGGTAGAACGACCAGTGCACGCCGTTGGTCAGATAGCATGAAAACCAGCGGAACGTGCCGAGCGTGTCGGGATCAGCGCAGTAGGAAAACATGGGGCGTCTTTCGAACGTCGGGTCCGGCGCGGGCCGGGATGGGTTCGGCGCGCGTGGCGCCGAACCGCAGGACCGGATGCTTAGTTGGTGACGACCGAGCCGTCAGGTGCGTAGGTGGCGGTGTCTTCACCAAACCACTTTTTCAGCATCTCGTTCAGGGTGCCGTCCTCTTTCATCGAGGTGATGGCGGCATCGAACTTGCCGCGCAGTTCGGCATCGCTTTCGCGCAGGCCCATGCCGACGCCACCGCCCAGCGGGACCGGATCGCCGACAAAGACCAGTTCGCCATTCGATTCCTCGACCAGCGGCACCAGGTAGTCGCGGTCGGCCAGAACGGCATCAGCCTCACCGTTGCGCACGGCGGCGATGGTTTCCTCGGGCGTTGCGAATTCAACCAGAGTTGCGCCCGACTCGGCCACGTGGCCAGCCTGGATGGTGGCGGTCTGTGCGGCGACGACGCCGCCGGTCACGTCAGCATCAGCCGAGGTTGCGACATAGGCCGAAGCGGTCGGCGGATAGTAGTCCTGGGTGAAGTCGATGACCTCATCACGCTCGGCCGTGATCGACATGCCCGCGATGATGGTGTCGTAGTTGCCCGAGACCAGGTTCGGAATGATCGAATCCCAGTCGTTCTTGACCCATTCGCATTCCAGCTGGGCGCGTTTGCACAGCTCGTCGCCGACCTCACGCTCGAAGCCGTCGATCTCGCCGGCGTCGTTGATGAAGTTGTACGGAGGATAGGCGCCCTCGGTGCCCATGCGGACCGTGTCGGCCATGGCCATACCAGCGCCAAGCGCCAGCGCTGCAGTGGTCAGAATCAGGTTTTTCATTGGTAACTCCCCTGTTTGGTTCTGTCCTGATTTTACGCCGCCTTTGTGGCGGAGAGAAAGCCCCGAAGCCTTTCGGATTCGGCAGCAGTGAAAATATCTTCGGGCGAGCCTTCTTCTTCAATCAGGCCCTGGTGCAGAAACACCACGTGGCTTGAGATGTCGGCCGCCATCTGCATGTCGTGCGTGACGATGATCATGGTGCGGCCTTCGGCGGCCAGATCCTTGATCACCTTGATCACTTCCTGTTCCAGCTCGGGATCGAGCGCCGAGGTCGGCTCGTCGAACAGCAGCGCCTCGGGCTCCATGCACAGGCCGCGCGCGATCGCGGCGCGCTGTTGCTGGCCGCCCGACAACTGTGCCGGATAGGCGTCGCATTTGTCGCCGATGCCAACCTTGTCCAGGTATTTGCGAGCGCTGTCCTCGACCTCGTGCCGGTCACGGCCCAGCACGGTAATCGGGGCCTCCATCACGTTCTGCAAGATGGTCATGTGGGCCCAAAGGTTAAACTGCTGGAACACCATCGACAGGTTGGTACGGATGCGCAGCACCTGCTTTGGATCGGCGGGGCGGCGGTGATCGCGAGTTCCGGTCCAGCGCACCGGCTCGCCCTTGAACAAGATTTCGCCCTCCTGGCTGTCTTCCAGCAGGTTGCAGCAGCGCAGCAGGGTGGATTTGCCCGACCCGGATGATCCGATCAGCGACACCACGTCGCCGCGATGGGCGGTGATGTCCACTCCTTTGAGGACTTCGAGATTGCCAAAGCTTTTGTGCAGGTTCTTGATCTCGATGACGGGAGTGCTGTCTGTCACGGGTCGTCCTGGTCTTGTTGATTGCATTGGTGCGGTACTAGGGCCGAAAAACAAGAGCAATGCAATGCGCAAATGACAAGTTCAAGTCCTGAAACCTCCGATTCGGCCACGGTCAGTGGTCAAATTGGTCAGCTTTCGGGCAGCAACGCCGCAGGCGATGGCGGGTTGGGAACGGCCAGGTAGAGATCGGCGGCAATGTCGATCAACCCGCGGATGTGCAGCGCTGCGCGATCAGCCGGGGAAAGGTCTGAGATCGCGGCGCGAACCGCGGCGGCGACCGGGGACGGATCGCGCGCGATCGCAGTGATGTAGGGCAACGCCGGGGTTGGGCGCGTGCTTTCCACCGGGCGCAGGCGCTGGCCCAGATCGGTATGCTCTTGCAGCAGCACCCATGTAAGTGCGTCCAACGATGCGAAATCGGCGTGGCCGTCGGCCACCGCATGCGCCGACAGAGCGTGTCCGCCGGTTTCCAGCAGGCGTAACGGCGTAAGGCCCAGTTCGGACAGATGCGTGACCGGCGCGGCCCAGCCCGATTGGGACAGCGCCTCGTTATAGGCAAAAATGCCCAGCGCCAGTTCAGGCAGATCGCGCGCGTCATCGGCGCGGGCCACGAAAACCGAGCAGTAGTGTCCCGGCGGACAGCCCGGCAGGTCATAATCTGGAGTGCCAACCAGGTGCACCTTGCCGTGCAGGCGCGTGCGATAAGGCATACCGCAGGTCTGGGCAAAGACCAGGCTCGGATCCTGCCAGATGTCCCAGAAATCACGATCGCGGTTCAAATGGTTCGGACCTTCGCCCAAATGTGCGCGAATCAAACTCCAAAAGCGATCGTTGGCAGGTTGCAAAGCGGGCAAGTCGTACATGCCCAGCATCGCCGTCACGATTTGGCGGCCTTCTGCCGGGCTAGGGCTGAATCCACGTCGCTGACGCCCAGAAGGCTGACGACCAGTCGCAGCAGCGAGTCCTCGTCCTGCGAGCGCTGACCGTCGGCCAGCGCCACCGACCACAGCGCCTGAACCACGCCAAGGCGATGGTCGTACGGCACCGCATCCTTGATAGCCCGGGTAAAGCGGACGGTATCAGGGGCCTCGGCCTCGAGGTCTTCGGCCTGGGCACGCAGCCCTGCGGCCTCGAACGGCGAAAGGCCATAGCGCTCGGCCAGAACCTTGTCGATGCGCGACATCTCGGTATCGGCATAGTCATCGTCGGACCGGGCAAGGCGAACCAGCAGAGCGGCCAAGGCCAGCCGGGCGTCGTCATCGGTCAGTGGGTCGGGCTGCGGCTGGGTCAGCCGGGACAGAAAGGCGTTGAACATGGCCTAGATATAGCGGCCACTCAGTCCGCGTCCAAGCGGCTTTGCACCCGTTCGCGCGCGGCCTGGCTGTCATTGTAGCTGAGGCCCATGGCGATACGCGCTTCTTCGACGATCTTGATCTCGCCCTCGTCCGAATTGCCGTCGGCCAGCACAACCTCCCAAAGGGCCTCCATCGCGGCCAGACGTTCATGCAAATCCGTCGTTTCGCGGATCAGTTTGCCGAAGGTATCCGTGTCGGGGGCTGCGGCGTGCAGCTTCTCGCAGGTGGCGCGGACCTTGGCGGCCTCGATCGCGTTGTGCTGATAGAGCCGTGCCAGGATGCGGTCGATCAGGCTGATTTCCTCGATCTTGTAGTCGCGGTCGGCCTGCGCGACACGCACCAGCAAGGCGCCAAGCGCCAGTTCCGCATCAGGGTCCGGCAGCGTGGTCTGCTGAGGAGGGCGCAAAGCCTGCAGGAAGTTCTTTAGCAGTGGCATTGGGGAATCCGTATTTCTGTCACCGTGTCCGTGCTAGGCGTCATACCCTTCGATGATCACCAAATCACCGGATGAAACAGGATCGCGCAAGGCTTTAGCCTTTTGGTACAAATCGCTTTCATAGCAGGCTAGGGCGGCCTCGTAGCTGGGAAATTCGATAACGACGGTTCGCGCCCGCGCCGCGCCTTCCCTCACCTGCCGATCTCCACCGCGCACCAGAAATCGGGCACCGTATTCGGCAAAAGCTTCGCCATTGGCAGCGATGTAGGTCTTGTAGGTCTCCATGTCGTCTACATCGACATGGGCCACCCAATATCCTTTGCTCACGCGGTCTGCTCCTTCTGCCCGTTCCGGCTCAAACTGAACCGGAACGCTTTGCAAAGCAAGACCAAGCCGTACAGTCCGCCTCAGACCAGACGTGACGTGTCCTTGGCCGCGCGCACGAAGTCGCGGAACAACGGGTGCGGATCGAAAGGTTTGGATTTCAGTTCCGGGTGGTACTGCACACCGATGAACCACGGGTGGTCTGACCATTCGACGATCTCGGGCAGGCGTCCATCGGGTGACATACCCGAGAAATTCAGGCCTGCTTTCTCAAGCTGTTCGCGATACTTGGTGTCCACCTCATAGCGGTGGCGGTGCCGTTCTTCGATCTGGGTGCTGCCATAGACCTCGGCCACTTTCGAGCCTTCGGTCAGAACCGCGTTGTAGGCACCCAGACGCATGGTGCCGCCCTTGTCGTCACCAACCTTGCGTTCGATCTTGGCGTTGCCCTGAACCCATTCCTTGAGGTGATAGACTACCGGTTCAAAGCGTTTTTTGCCGGCCTCGTGGTCGAATTCCTCGGACCCCGCGCCGGAGATGCCGGCCACGTTGCGCGCGGCTTCGATCACTGCCATCTGCATGCCCAGACAGATGCCCAGATACGGCACCTTGTGTTCGCGGGCATATTGCGCGGCCTTGATCTTGCCTTCGGTGCCGCGCTCTCCAAAACCGCCGGGAACGAGGATGGCGTGGAACCCTTCCAGATGCGGGCCGGGGTCTTCGGTGTCGAAGATCTCGGCATCGACCCACTCAACCTTGACCCGGACGCGATTGGCCATGCCGCCATGGGTCAGCGCCTCGGCGATGGACTTATAGGCGTCTTCCAGCTGGGTGTACTTTCCGACGATCGCGACCTTCACTTCGCCCTCGGCGTTGTGGATGCGGTCGCTGACGTCTTCCCACTTCGACAGGTCGGGCTTGGGCGCCGGGCTGATCTGGAATGCGTCGAGCACAGCCTGATCGAGACCTTCGCGGTGATAGGCCAGCGGCGCGTCGTAAATGGTCGACAGATCCTGCGCGGCGATTACCGCGTCGGGGCGCACGTTGCAGAACAGGGCCAGCTTTTCGCGCTCTTTCTGCGGGATCGGTCCTTCGGAACGGCAGACCAGGATGTCGGGTGCCAAGCCGATCGAGCGCAGTTCCTTGACCGAGTGCTGGGTGGGCTTGGTCTTCAGCTCGCCAGAGGCCTTGATGTAAGGCAGCAAGGTCAGGTGCATGAAAATGCACTGGCCGCGCGGCTTGTCCTGGCTGAACTGGCGAATGGCTTCAAAGAAGGGCAGGCCTTCGATGTCGCCCACGGTGCCGCCGATCTCGCACAGCATGAAATCGACCTCATCCTCGCCGATGGCGATGAAGTCCTTGATCTCGTTGGTTACGTGCGGGATCACCTGAATGGTCTTGCCCAGATAGTCGCCGCGGCGTTCCTTTTCCAGAACGTTCGAATAGATCCGCCCCGAACTGACCGAGTCGGTCTTTCGTGCGGCAACACCCGTGAAGCGTTCGTAGTGTCCCAGGTCCAAGTCGGTCTCGGCCCCGTCGTCGGTGACGAAGACTTCACCGTGTTCGAACGGCGACATCGTGCCAGGATCGACATTCAGGTAGGGATCCAGCTTGCGCAGCCGAACCGAGTATCCCCGAGCCTGCAGAAGCGAACCCAGAGCAGCGGACGCCAGCCCTTTGCCCAAGGATGAAACAACACCACCAGTGATGAAAATAAATCGCGCCATGTTTCTTCGGCTGCCCCCGTGAGACGTCAACATCAACTGCCCGGCGGTTCGAAAAAACCGCAGCATCACGGGACTTCACGTATAAAGGATTCGCGCAAAAAGCGCAAGAGAACCGCAAGATGCTGTTGTGGTTCTCTTTCTGATTTCTAGGTTTTGTGGATCAGTCGGCCTGTGGGATCAGCGGCGCGTTGTCGCCCTGCGGCGGCGGCAGCAGGTCCTCGGCCGAGGGAACAGCAGGTGTGCTCTCTTCGGTCGCGTCCTGAGCCGGAACGCCAAGCCGATCGATGACCGAGCTTCCAGCCGATTTTTCTGCGGCAAGAATCGTCAGCGTGATCGAGGTAACGATGAAGCAGGCTGCAAGGATCCAAGTCACCTTCGCCAGTGCCGTCGTTGCCGAACGTCCTGCAATGGCGCCACCGCCGCCGCCACCCATGCCCAGGCCACCGCCTTCGGACCGCTGCAGCAGAACAACGGCGATCAGGCCCAAAGCCAAAAGAAGGTGGATGATGAGAACGACGTTTTCCATGGTGTTCCTGTGCGGCGTGGCGTGTATCGCCGGGTACTTAAGCAAGTTTGAGGCCGGGGGCAAGCCACGAGTTGCCATCACCGCCGGGGATTGTGCCGAACAGGCCAAATGGGGCTGGACACACGGCGGTGCCTGGCTCAGGCTGCGGCCATGCCACATGACTATCACGACCACCCGCACGCGTTGCTGCCCCCGGACCCCGCTTTGCGCGTCAAAGCGCTTGAGACGATCCTGACCCGCAAGGGATTGATCGACCCGGCCGCTCTGGACGAGATCATCGACACCTATCAGAACCGGATCGGTCCGCAGAACGGTGCGAAGGTTGTCGCCAAAGCCTGGTCTGACCCGGAGTTCAAACGCGCCCTGCTGGACGATGCCACGCCTGTGCTCTCTGAGATGGGGTTTTATGGCCGGCAGGGCGAACATATGGTCGTGGTCGAGAATACTCCCCAGACGCACAACATGGTCGTTTGCACCTTGTGCAGCTGTTACCCATGGCCGCTGTTGGGCATCCCCCCGGGCTGGTACAAATCTGACGCTTACCGCGCCCGTGCCGTGCGCGAGCCGCGCCGCGTCCTGGCTGAGTTCGGAGTTGAACTGCCCGAAGGTACAGCGGTTCGTGTCTGGGATTCGACCGCCGAAATACGGTATCTGGTTTTGCCCATGCGCCCGGAAGGCACTGACGATCTGAGCGAAGGGGACCTCGCCGCGCTGGTCACGCGCGACAGTATGATCGGTACGGGTTTGCCGAAGGTGCCAGCATGACCCGTGTCCACGACATGGGCGGGCGGTTCGGCGACGGGCCGGTGCGCCCCGAGCCTGAAGACGCGCCGGTTTTTGCCGAAGACTGGCACGCGCGGGCCCTTGCCGTGACACTGGCTGCGGGCGCGTTGGGCCAATGGAACATCGACACGTCGCGCCATGCGCGGGAAAGGCTGTCCCCCAAGGACTATGCCCGGTTCAGCTATTACGAGAAATGGATTTCGGCCCTGGCCGACCTTTTGGTCGAGACCGGAGTTCTGCGGATCGAGGATCTGCGCGGGCAGGGCGTTGACGAGCCACATCCGCTTGCTCCGCGAAAACTGCCGGCAGATGCGGTGGCCAGAGTTCTGGCCAAAGGCGGACCGGCCGATCGCCCGTCGAATACCCCTGTCGCTTTTGAGGTCGGCCAGACCGTTCGCACGCTGCGCCCTTCTGCCAATCGTCTTGTTGACGGGGGACACACGCGGCTGCCCGCTTACGGAGCGGGCGCGACCGGACGAATTTTGCGGTTTCACGGCACACATGTCTTGCCGGACGCCAGCGCGCATGGCCTGGGTGAAGCGCCCGAGCCGCTTTATGCCGTTGCTTTTCCCGCGTCAGAACTGTGGGCCGATCCCGAACACCCGGATGACGAGGTGATTCTGGATCTCTGGCAAAGCTATCTGGAAACCGCATGAGCATCTGTCCCGATCACAATGCCCCAAGTCCGGTTTTTGAGAACCCCTGGCACGCTCAGGTGTTTGCGGTGACGGTGGCGTTGAACGAAGCCGGTCGGATTTCCTGGACCGATTGGGCCGCCCGGTTCTCCGAGACGTTGCGGCGCCACGGGCTGAACCGCGACCTGGACGGGGGCGATGACTATTTCATGGCCTGGCTCGAAACGCTCGAGTCGGTTTTGGCAGAGCAGGAAACGGCATTGCCCGAAGAAGTCCACGAAATGCGCGCAGCTTGGGAGGAGGCGTATCTAAAGACGCCTCACGGAATGCCGGTACGCCTGTAGCGCAAGTTGGCTTTCAAGGTGCTGCCCGTTCCGGGGGGTATCCCGGCATCTTTTAAGCCAAATGAACAGCGGCGCGGACTCCGTCCGGTGGCCATGATCCCCGACAACAGCATTGCGCGTCGGCGCGATTGGTGGCTGCGGCGAATTACCGGTTTCCCTGTTGCCTGCGCCCCGCTATATGAGCCGGGTTTGGTAACTCAGCGCAAAAAGGACCGGATATGGCCAATGTGGTTGTTGTCGGCGCCCAATGGGGTGACGAAGGAAAAGGCAAGATCGTCGACTGGCTCAGCGAGCGGGCAGACGTGATCGCGCGTTTTCAGGGCGGGCACAACGCCGGGCATACGCTGGTCATCGATGGCGAGGTCTACAAACTGCATGCACTGCCGTCTGGTGTGGTGCGTGGTGGCAAGCTGAGCGTGATCGGCAACGGCGTTGTCCTGGATCCCTGGCATCTGCTGAAAGAGATCGAAACGATCCGTGCGCAAGGCGTCGAGATTACGCCTGAAACGCTGATGATCGCCGAAAACACACCCTTGATCCTACCGATCCACGGCGAGTTGGACCGCGCGCGCGAGGAAGCAGCGAGCAAGGGTACCAAGATTGGCACGACCGGACGCGGGATCGGCCCGGCCTATGAAGACAAGGTTGGTCGCCGTTCGGTGCGTGTGGCCGATCTGGCGGATGAGGCGACTCTCGAGGCTCGGGTCGATAGGGCGTTGCAACACCACGACCCGCTGCGCAAGGGTTTGGGTATCGACGCCGTGGATCGTGACGCACTGATCGCCCAATTGAAGGAGATCGCTCCGCAGATCCTGCCTTTTGCGGCTCCCGTCTGGAAGGTGCTGAACGAAAAGCGCAAAGCGGGCAAGCGCATCCTGTTCGAAGGCGCTCAGGGTGCCTTGCTGGATATCGATTTCGGCACGTATCCGTTTGTGACCTCTTCGAATGTGATTGCAGGGCAGGCGGCGACGGGCGTGGGGATCGGTCCGGGGTCGATCGACTTCGTTCTGGGTATCGTGAAGGCCTACACCACCCGTGTTGGCGAAGGCCCGTTCCCGACCGAACTGCACGACGCCGACGGACAGCGACTGGGAGAGCGCGGACATGAATTCGGCACCACGACAGGCCGCAAGCGGCGCTGCGGCTGGTTCGACGCCTGCCTCGTGCGGCAAACCTGCGCCACAAGCGGCGTCAACGGAATTTCCCTGACCAAGCTCGATGTTCTGGACGGGTTCGAGACGCTGAAAATCTGTGTCGCTTACGAACTGGACGGTAAGCGTTTGGACTATTTGCCCACGGCTGCAGATCAGCAGGCGCGGTGCACGCCGATCTATGAAGAAATGCCGGGCTGGAGCGAGTCCACCGAGGGCGCGCGCAGCTGGGCAGATTTGCCGGCAAACGCCATCAAATATGTCCGCCGGGTGGAAGAACTGATCGAATGCCCGGTGGCGCTGCTGTCTACCAGCCCGGAGCGGGACGACACCATCCTGGTGACCGACCCGTTTGCCGACTGATGGCAGGCGCGGACAAACCCGGCCTCAGCTACAAGGCCCGCAGACGGTGGTCGCTGGTTCTGTTGCTGGTGGGGCTGCCGCTGTACATTGTGGCAGTGGTCACCATCGTGAACTGGCTGGACCGACCATCGATCCTGGTCGAACTGCTGGTCTATGTGGTTTTGGGTGTTCTGTGGGCGCTGCCATTCAAATTTGTGTTTCGTGGCGTTGGCAAAGAAGACCCGGATCAAGATCAGCAATAGGCCAGACCGTTGTAAGAAACCTGCCAACTTGACAGGCTTGTCCGAAAAACAGTTTCGGTAAGCACAATTCGGCAGGTGGATCCTTGATGAAAAATGCTGTTTTGGTCACATTGACCAGTCTCGCAACCCTGAGTTCGGGCGCCGTCTGGGCTGATGATTGGGAGTTCGTCATTGCCCCTTATCTCTGGGGGCCGGATTTCAGAACCTCTCTGGATATTGGGCCGAACCCTCCGGTTGATGGCAGCAAATCCATCTTCGACATTCTAAACAGTGCATTTCTGATCGCGGGCGAGGCCCGGAATGGGCGTTGGACGATCGGAGCCGAGTTCAACTATCTGAATCTGGGCGACACCGTTTCCATCGGACCATTCAGCAACGCCGCGAGCTGGGAGCTGGACGGGATCATGACCTCGCTTGCGGGCAGCTACGCGGTGGCAGAGGACAGCCAGTCCCGGATTGAGGTGCTGGGCGGGCTGCGCCATTGGGATCTTGATCTGTCGACAACCGTGGCCGGTTTCACGGCAAGCACTGACCAAAGCTGGACAGATCCAATCGTCGGGGCGCGATACTCTCGTGCGCTGAATGAGCGGTGGAAACTTGCGGCCATGGGCAACATCGGTGGTTTTGGCTATGGGTCGAAATTCCAGTGGGAAGCCATCGTTCAAGCCAATTGGAGCTGGACCGAGACCATCGATGTTGCAGCCGGCTACCGTCATCTGAGCGTTGATTTTGAGGACGGCCGCAACGTTGTCGACCTTATACTGACCGGCCCGTACGTGGCGTTGGCGTTCAAGTTCTGAGCTTTCACGCAAAATGCAAAAAAGGCCGGAGAGGATCTCCGGCCTGTCTTGGGCAGTTGGGGGGTCTTGTCAGCCCGCGGCGCGCTTGTCGTCGGGGCGGAAGCCGATCTGGTTCGAGGCGGCAAAGCGCCCTCCGCCGGCTTTTTCGATCTTTCCATCGCGCAGAAGCTGGCCGAACGAACGCAAGCTTTCTTCGCGGTTGAATTCATCCTGCTTGAGTGAACGCACCTTGTTCATCAGCTGCGGACGCGAGAACTGCTCCTGGCCTTCGATGAAAGACAGGTAGGCCGCGGCCGCCTCCAGCAGGTCGGGCAGGGATTGTGCGCCCTGCTCCTGAGCGAAATGGGCAAAGCCGCCTTCTTCGGATGCGTCGTCGTCTTGTGCTGCGGTCACGCGGCGCGGGGTGACCGGACCGGCGTCCGCGTCCTGCGTATCGATGCGCTGCTCGGCCACCAGCTTGAGCGGCGCGGCCGTATCCGACTCGGGGCGCATGCTGGTGACATGGATTTCCGGACGACGGGGGCTGACGACCGAGGCCAGGTCTCCACGATATTTCTGGTTTTCGTCCTCATCCGCATCGCGGGCCTTGCCGCCTTCAGCTTCGGTCGCTGCCACAGCTGTGCGCAGGTGGGAATAAGTCTCCCGCTTGTCCGAAGTGGCCGGGTCGTCCATCTGGGCGTCGGCCTTCTCCATCAGGCGCAACACGTCCGAGTCCACGTCCTGAGGCTTGTTTGCGTCGCGCTTCGAGCGCGCATCCATCTCCGCCTCGATTTCCGAGATCTCACCCAGGATGCTCTCTTCGTCTTCGGCAGTCAGGACGCCGTCTTCCGCGAGTTCAGAGACTTCCTCATCGGCATCTTCGAGCTGGTCACCCAGAATGTTGAGGATGTCGTCAGCCTCGGGTTCCGAGTCGGTGTCCTCTTCAAGATCCGCGAAGAGAATCTCGGACGAGGCTTCTTCATCACTGGCGGCCTGGTCGTCGTAGGCTGTTTCTTCCGCCGCGGCTTCCTCAACCTCTTCCAGATCAGCTTCAACTTCCTGAGCATCCTCGGCGGCTTCATCAGCCTCCGCTTCAACTTCAGGCTCCGCTTCGACTTCCGGTGCTGCCGGGAATTCTTCTTCCGCTTCGAATTCGACTGCGGCCTGAGTTTCTTCCTCCGCAAGGTCGGCAAACGGGTCCGTGGGCTGTTGTGTGGCCTCTACCGGAGCATCTTCCTGCGTCACCTCTTCGGTTGCATCCAAATCGTCGGGGCTGAGCGCTCCGGCTTCGAATGCGGCCGAGATGGCGTCGATCTGGGGCTCGGGCGAGGCTAGAAAACCGCTGTCTTCGTCTTCGCTGTAGGCGGGGGGCGTCTGGTCACTATGCGAGACGACCGCGCGGATGCGCTGCAGCTTGGCGGCGATGCTGTCGGCGCCCTGGGGGGCTGCAGATTCGACCGGCTCGGCATCGGCAAAGAATGCGGCAGCACCAGCCGCCGGTGCCGTGTCGACCACGCTCAGGTCAGGGCTGGCGGGCGCCGGAGTGCTGGCCACGGGTGCGGGTTGTTGCGGGGCCGCATCATGGGCTTCGTCCGTGGCGCGCAGCAACAGTCCGGTGTCGTTCTGCTTGGCTTCCACACGGCGCGAAGCGTCACGCTGAGCGATACGGGTCAACATTTCTGCGTCTGGTTGCGGAGGCTCGGACCCGAAATACCTGTCATCTGCGGCAAGATCGCGGAAGTATTCGGCAATCGCCTTCATCGTCTCAAAGGAATCGTCAAAGCCTTCCAAAGTGCATGAGAAGGTTCCGTAGGAAACGGTCAATACCTTGTTGTTCTGTACCATCAGACGCACGTCCTCTACAAACTACACAGAGCCAACCCGCGCGACGCTGGGCGCGTTCGTCAGCTCGAACCTGTTCTAAAGAACCTATCATTTTGTGGTCTCAATGTGTCCAAAAGCGGGAAAAATGGTCAATCTTGGAAAAAACGGCGAAATTGTTCATTCCAAAAGACCAATTGCCCTGTTCGGAGGAGGGGAAATCGGCCCCCATGACCTGAATCTGGCGCTGAATCGCGTCAACGGCGCTGTTGCTGCGGACGGTGGAGCCGCCACATTGATCGATTCGGGGCGCGTTCCGGATGCGGTGATCGGCGACTTCGATTCGTTGGCGCACGCCTATCTTGCACGGATACCAGAGGACCGTTTGTTTCCGATCCGGGAACAGGACAGCACCGATTTCGACAAGGCCCTGCGCAATATCCGCGCGCCGATGGTCTTGGGTGTCGGGTTCCTCGGAGGTCGGCTGGACCACCAATTGGCGGTGCTCAATACGCTGGTTTGCCACCAAGACAGGCCTTGCGTCCTGCTGGGCGCACGCGAAGTGGTCTTTCACGCCCCGCCTAGGATATCACTGTCGCTCACGCCGGGCGACACAGTGTCATTGTTTCCATATCAGCGGGTAACCGGGCGCAGTTCGGGGTTGGAATGGCCGATCGACGGTCTGGTACTTGAGCCGGACGGACGGGTCGGAACATCGAACCGTGCGCTGGCTCAGGTTACCCTCGAGGTCCACGGACCCGGGTTGCTGGTCATGGTGCCGCGTGACGCTCTTGATGCTGTCATGCGGGCGTTTGCGTCGGAGCAGACCGGGCGCTGGCCCGCTCGCGCAGGATGACATAAAGCCCGGCCGCGATCGTGATGGCGATCCCCAAGGTCGCCGGGCCGTTTGGCAGGTCGTGAAAGATGAGCCAGCCGATCAACGTCGCCACCGGAATCTCCAGATATTGCATCGGCGCCAGCGTTGCCGAAGGCGCGAACCGCAGCGCCCATGTCATCAGCAGATGCGCCACGGTGCCCAGAACACCGATCGCCAACAGCAACCAATGGGCGTCGTCTTGCGGCAGGGTCAGTGCCAGATCCGGAAGACCTGTCAGAGCCCCGATCGCAAGCACTGGAGCCAGGACCGCGGTGGCCAGCAGCCCGGACACGGCCTGCAGGGCAATTGGATCGGTTTCTTTGGCAATCTGCCGGGTCACCAGCATGAACAGGGCAAAGACAACAGCCACGATCAGCGGCAAAAGGGCCGGAGCACCAACCTCGGCAAAGCTGGGCTGGATGACCAGCAACGTGCCTGCAAAGCCGACAATGCAGGCGATGAGACGACGATGCCCGACTTCTTCACCCAGCACATACTTGCCCAGCAGCAGCATGATGAAGGGCATGACAAAGGCGATGGCGACGGCATCGGCCAGCGGCAGATACTGCAGCGCACTGAACATCGCGGCGATTCCGATAATGTGCAGCAGCGTGCGCAGCACGGTCAGCCGCAGGACGCGCCCGCGCATTCGCAAGGTCCGACCCGTCAGCGCCACCAGCGGGATCAGGATGGCCGCCTGCACCGCAAAACGCACCAGCACCAGAACGCCAAGCGGAGTGGTTTCTCCCAATAGCTTGGCCAAGGCATCGCCCAGCGGTGCAAGCACGCAGAAACCAAGCATCAAAACGATGCCGAAGACGGGACGATCCTGTGTCATGGGCGCGACGCTAGACGTTTCCCGAAGAATGGGAAAGGCCCGTCGTCAGTCCTCGGGCAAAGGCTGAACCTTTGTGTAGTCCGGACCGATGCAAGTGGGCAGCCCGTCACCCAGTTCGAGCCACGTCAGTTTCTCTTCATAGGCGACATGCAGCGTTGGCCGCAGGGCTTCGGGGTTCTCCAGTGTCGCTACATAAAGGTGCAAAACGTCGGACATCGTAGTGGATCGGAACGAGATCGGCGTTCCGCAATGCGGGCAAAAGCTGCGCTCGACACCGGGGGACGAGTTGAACCGCTTCGGTTCCTCTCCGGTCCAACGCCACTGACCGTCGCGAATACCAAAATATGTGGTCATCGGCGCGGCACACTGGCGGCGGCAGCTGTCACAATGGCAGGAAACACAAGACAGGACCGGAGGGTCGACCTCGAACCCGATTCTGCCGCACAGGCAATGTCCGCGCATTGAGCTGCCCTCCCGGTTTGATCCCTCAGCAGTTTGGCACGTTGACGGCCAGACCGCCCAGCGAGGTTTCCTTATACTTCTCGTGCATGTCATGACCGGTCTGGCGCATGGTCTCGATCACCGCGTCCAGTGGCACGAAATGCTGCCCGTCCCCGCGCAGGGCCAGCGACGCCGCCGAAACTGCCTTGATCGCGCCCAGCCCGTTGCGCTCGATGCAGGGAACCTGCACCAGCCCGGCGACCGGGTCGCAGGTCATGCCCAAATGATGTTCCAGCGCGATCTCGGCGGCGTTTTCCACTTGTTCTGGTGTGCCGCCCATCACTGCGCAAAGACCCGCCGCGGCCATTGCGGCCGCGCTGCCAACCTCGGCCTGACAGCCGGCTTCGGCGCCTGAGATCGAGGCGTTGTACTTCACCAACCCGCCAATCGCGGCGGCGGTCAGCAGGAAATCCTCGATATGGCTTTCCGATGCGCCGGGAACGTGGTCGAGGTAATAGCGCAGCACCGCCGGCAGTACGCCCGCAGCGCCGTTGGTGGGGGCGGTGACGACCTGACCGCCGGCGGCGTTTTCCTCGTTCACCGCCATCGCATAGACGCTCATCCAGTCGTTGATCGTGTGCGGCGCGTTCAGGTTCATGCCGCGCTCGGCCATCAGTGCATCGTGGATCGCCTTGGCCCGGCGCCGCACCTTGAGGCCGCCGGGCAGGATGCCTTCGGAGCTCAACCCGCGCTCGATACAGGCGTTCATCACCTCCCACAGTCGAGCGGTGCCCTTCGCGAAACTGTCGGCGCAACCACGCGCGATCTCGTTGGCGCGTTTCATCTCGGCGATGGTCTTGCCGCTGCTGCGCGCCATTTCCAGCATTTCGGCGGCGGTCTTGAACGGGAAGGGCACGGGCGGGCCGTCATTGGTGTCCTTGCCTTCGGCCAGCTCCTCTTCGGTCAGGACAAAGCCGCCGCCGACCGAGTAATAGACCTGCCGCAAGATCACGTCGCCCTGGGCGTCGGTGGCCATCAGGATCATGCCGTTGGCGTGGCCGGGAAGGGTGTTGTCGTAGTCGAAGACCAGATCGGCCTTTGGATCGAACCGCAGGGTCGGCAAACCCTCGGGTGTGACAGTGCCGGTTTCGGCAATTGCGGCCAGTGCCGCTTCGGCACGGTCGTGGTCATAGCTGTCGGGGACAAACCCAGCCAGCCCAAGGATCGTGGCGCGGTCCGTGGCGTGGCCGACGCCGGTGAAGGCCAAAGATCCATGCAGCGAAGCGCGCAAGCCGGCAAATTCGAACGGCGAAGCGCGCATGAGATCGAGGAACCGCGCGGCCGCCACCATCGGCCCCATCGTGTGGGACGAGGATGGGCCAACACCCACTTTGAACATATCGAAGACGGATAGAAACATGTCTGGTCGCAGAGCCTTGTGGCGAGTTGGCGGCCGGGCCGATTTGAACCGCCCGAACCGCTGGGAAACTGTATGCGCTTTATTTACACAACCGAGCCGAGCACTGAAGATTTGATTGCGACGTTTCCGATGGGAAACGCGTATTCATGTATCGATTATTGCGCCGGTCCCGCGGATTTTGGGCCTCGCAGTCGGGCAGGGCTTTCCGTATAAGTTCCGCAAAGAACTGAGGGGAAGCCGCAATGACAGCAGAGTTGTCACCCATCGACCAGGCCAAGAGTGTCGCCGCCTATCGCGCGGCCGAGATGGTCGAAGACGGGATGCGCGTGGGTCTGGGTACCGGATCGACCGCGGCATGGTTGGTGCGTCGTCTGGGAGAGCGGGTGCGGGACGAAGGTCTGCGGATCAAAGGCGTCCCGACGTCAACGGCTACGGCACAGTTGGCGCGCGAGGTCGGGATCGAGGTTGTTTCGCTGGATCAGGCGGGTTGGCTGGACGTGACGATCGATGGCGCCGACGAGTTCGACGGTGAATTGAACCTGATCAAGGGCGGCGGCGCGGCGTTGCTGCAGGAAAAGATCGTGGCCACGGCCAGCGACCAGATGATCGTGATCGCCGATGCGGGCAAAGAGGTCGAGGCGCTGGGGGCGTTCCCGCTTCCGGTCGAGGTCATTCCCTTTGGCTGGCAGACCACGCGCACGCTGATCGAGGAGTTGCTGGACACGATGGACGTGCTGGGCACTTCGGCGACCCTGCGGATGAACAGCGAGGCGCCGACCGTGACGGATGAGGGCAATCACATACTCGACCTGCACCTGCAACGCATCGGCAACCCGAGGCAACTGGCTCTGGTGCTGAACCAGATACCGGGTGTGGTCGAAAATGGGCTGTTCATCGACATCTGCGACAAGGTCGTGATCGGCCACGGCGACGGCCGGGTCGAGCTGCGCGATTTCAACAGCGGTACGATCGAGCTGGATCGGTTGGGCGACGAGCACGATAACCTCTTTTCGGACCTGGCCGACTGAGCCGACCGCGCACCCTGCTTCACAGCGGTGTGCGATTTCCGGGCCAAGGGGTTGGCACGATCATTCACGCCCCCAAATACTCAGGGCAATTTCAGGCAGGCTGACAAAAGGAACGCGGCATGAGCTTTGACTATGATCTTTTCGTCATTGGAGGCGGTTCAGGCGGTGTCCGCGCGGCGCGCGTGGCGGCGGGCGAAACCGGGGCCAAGGTCGCGCTGGCCGAAGAGGACCGCTATGGCGGAACCTGCGTGATCCGTGGCTGCGTTCCCAAAAAGCTGATGGTGTTTGCCAGCGAATACGCGGGAATGGTCGAGGACGCTCGTGCCTATGGTTGGGACATTCAGCCGGGCGCTTTCGACTGGCCGCAGTTCCGCGGCAAACTGCATGCCGAGTTGGACCGGCTGGAAGAGATCTATCGCAACATCCTCAAAAACAACGGCGTCGAAACCTTTGACCAGCGCGCGAAACTGGTCGACCCGCATACGGTTGAACTGGCCGACGGCACCCGCAAGACGGCCAAGCACATCCTGATCGCCACCGGCGGGCGCCCTGTGGTGCCGGAATTCCCCGGTTCAGATCTGGCGATCACCTCGAATGAGGTTTTCCACCTTGAGAAGCTGCCCGAGACCATGCTGATCGTCGGCGGCGGCTATATCGCCTGCGAATTCGCCGGGATCATGAACGGCATGGGCGTCAAGACCACGCAGTTTTATCGCGGCGCGCAAATCCTGCGGGGTTTCGACGACGAGGCGCGCGGGCTGATCTGTGAAGAGATGTGCCAAAACGGGGTCGACGTGCATCTGGGCACTAATGTGCTTGAGATGAAAAAGCAGAGCGACAAGATCTGGGTCAAGGCGACCAACGGGTCGGAACAGCTGTTCGACGTGGTGATGTATGCCACGGGCCGGGCGCCAAACGCGGATGATCTGGGCCTTGAGGCGCTGGGCGTCGAACGTGGCCGCAAGGGGCAGATCATCGTGGATGAATACAGCCAGACCGCGGTGCCCTCGATCTATGCCATCGGGGACGTGACCGACCGGGTGAACCTGACGCCGGTCGCCATCCGCGAGGGGATGGCCTTTGTCGAGACCGTGTTCAAGGGCAACCCCACCCCGGTGGATCATGAGCTGATCCCGACCGCGATCTTCACCCAGCCCGAGATGGGCACCGTGGGCCTGAGCGAGGAACAGGCCGCCGAGCAGGAGCCGATCGAGGTCTACGCGACTTCGTTCAAGCCGATGCAGAAAGCATTTGCAGGGGGCACCCAGCGGGTTTTGATGAAACTGATCGTCAGCCAGGCCACCCGCAAGGTGCTGGGTTGTCACATTGTCGCCCCCGGCGCGGGCGAGATGATCCAGTTGGCGGGCATCGCCGTGAAAATGGGCGCCACCAAAGAAGATTTCGATCGCACGGTTGCAGTTCATCCGGTGATGGCCGAAGAACTGGTAACCATGCGGCAACCCGTGCGTACCGCTTGATTTGCAAGCGCGCGCACACAGGTTACAAGTGATCCCGTAAGCACACGGGCCAAAACAAGGGAAATGAAACACATGGCGGGCAACAGCGGAGGCCCCTGGGGGGGCGGAGGCTCATCCGGTGGCGGAGGAAACCGGGGAAACAATGGGGACGGGCGACGCCCGCCCGAAGGCGACGGGCCGCAGATCCCCGAGATCGACGAGTTGATGAAAAAAGGCCAGGAGCAGCTGCGCGTGCTGATGGGCGGGCGCGGCGGCGGGGGCCGAGGCGGCAACGGATCCGGCCAGGGCGGCGGTGGCGGCCCGGCAATTACCAAGGGCACCATCCTGCTGGGCGGGGTTGCCGCTCTGGTTCTGTGGGGCTTTGCCAGCGCCTATACGGTCAAGCCCGAAGAGCAGTCGGTTGAACTGCTGTTCGGTCGCTTTACCGGAATCGGCACCGAAGGTCTGAACTTTGCCCCGTGGCCTGTTGTCACGGCCGAAGTCATCCCGGTGAAGGTCGAACAGACCGAAACCATCGGATCGGGCGGTCGCGGTTCGGACGCCGGGCTGATGCTGACGGGAGACGAAAATATCGTCGATATCGATTTCCAGGTGGTCTGGAATATCTCGAATCCTGCGGACTACCTGTTCAACCTGCGCGACCCGAAACAAACTATCCAGGCCGTGTCTGAGTCGGCCATGCGCGAGATCATCGCGCAGTCGGACCTTGCGCCGATCCTGAACCGCGACCGTGCTATCATCGCCGAACGGCTTGAGGAACTGATCCAGTCGACTCTGGACAGCTACAACTCGGGTATCAACATCGTCCGTGTGAACTTTGACGGCGCCGACCCACCGGAACCGGTCAAGGATGCCTTCCGCGAGGTTCAGTCGGCTGGACAGGAACGCGACCGGCTGGAGAAGCAGGCCGATGCCTATGCGAACCGGGTTTTGGCCGGCGCGCGTGGTGAAGCCGCGCAGGTGCTGGAAGAGGCCGAAGGCTATCGAGCACAGGTCGTGAACGAAGCCGAGGGCGAGGCCAGCCGCTTCAGCGCGGTTCTGGAAGAGTATTCCAAGGCGCCTGACGTGACCCGCAAGCGCCTGTACCTTGAACGGATGGAGCAGATTTTGCGCGACGTGGATAAGATCATTCTGGACGAAGGCACCGGCGGATCGGGTGACGGGCAGGGCGTTGTGCCATATCTGCCGCTGAACGAACTGCGCCGCAATTCGGCAGGGGAGAACTGATCTATGCGCAAGACAACATTTATCCTTCCAGCCGTTTTCGTGGCGATCGTGATTGCCCTGTCGGCGGTCTTTATTGTGGACGAGCGTGAAAAGGCGCTGGTTCTGCAATTCGGCCGCGTGATCGACGTCAAGGAGGAGCCGGGCCTGGCTTTCAAGATTCCGGTCATCCAGGAAGTGGTGCGATATGACGACCGTATCCTCAGCCGCGAGGTCGGGCCGCTGGAAGTAACGCCACTGGATGACCGTCGTTTGGTGGTCGATGCCTTTGCCCGCTATCGCATCACCGACGTGCGCCAATTCCGCGAAGCCGTGGGCGCAGGCGGTATTCAGACCGCCGAGGCGCGCCTGGATTCGATCCTGCGCGCCAAGACCCGCGAAGTGCTGGGTTCGGTCAGCTCGAATGACATCCTCAGCTCGGACCGGGCGGCGCTGATGCTTCGCATCCGAAACGGCGCCATCACCGAGGCGCGGGATCTGGGCCTTGAGGTGATCGACGTTCGCCTGAAGCGCACTGACCTGCCGCAGGCCAACCTCGAAGCGACCTTTGCCCGGATGCGCGCCGAGCGCGAACGCGAGGCCGCCGACGAGGTCGCGCGTGGTGAGGAAGCCGCGCAGCGCATCCGCGCCCAAGCCGACCGCACCGTGGTCGAGCTGGTGTCGGAAGCCCGTCGCGAAGCAGAGATCGTCCGCGGTGAGGCCGACGCGCAGCGCAATGCGATTTTTGCCGAAGCCTACGGCAAGGACCCGGATTTCTTTGAATTCTACCGGTCCTTGACCGCCTACGAGAATGCCCTGCAGGGCAACAACAGCTCGTTGGTGCTGCGGCCAGATTCCGAGTTCTTCCACTATCTCCGGTCGTCCGAAGGGCGGTTGGGTGCCGCACCGGTGGCCGAGTGATGGGCATGATCCTGCTGGCCTTCGGGCTGGTGTTGATTGTCGAGGGGCTGGCCTATGCGCTGGCCCCTTCGCTTGTCGAGCGGATGCTTGAGGCGTTGCGCAGCATTCCCGAACCGGCCCGCAGACTGGTCGGACTTCTTTGTGTGGTCAGTGGCTTCGTCCTGTTGTGGACGGCCAATCGGTTGGGGTTTTGATCGGTCGAAGTAAACTGGCAGTGAATTCCTCAACTTCCCGAGTTGCGGGCGGTCACAAACTGACTACATTGTTTCCCAGCAAGCTGCTCAGGCAGCCACCAACAGAACAATGTCGACAAGGAGAGACCAAGTGCAGGCAGTAGCACGCAGTGTATCCGTCCGCCGGGACGATGTGGTGACGATGGCGCGGCTTTTATGGCTGGCCTTTGCCGCGGTTTCCCTTTTGTTGTTCCAGACGATGGCTGCACAGGCCCGTCAGGAAAGCCTGGCGCCGCTGGTCAACCGGATCAGCCCGGCCGTGGTCAACATCACAACGACGACCTTGATCGAGGGGCAGTCGGGTGCGCAGGGGATCGTTCCCGAAGGGTCCCCCTTCGAGGACTTTTTCCGCGAGTTCCAGGACCGCAATGGCGACCAGGACAATCGCCCGCGCCGCAGCAATGCCTTGGGATCGGGGTTCGTGATTTCCGAGGATGGCTACATCGTCACCAACAATCACGTCATCGCAGAGGCGGATGAAATTCTGATCGAGTTCTTTCCCGGCGATGGTCAGCCTGTAAAAGAGCTGCCGGCCAAGGTCATTGGAACGGATGAGAAAACGGACATTGCGTTGCTCAAGGTCGAGGCGTCGGGTCCACTGAAATACGTCACTTTCGGCGACAGCGACACAGCGCTTGTGGGGGACTGGGTGGTTGCCATGGGTAACCCGCTGGGCCAGGGCTTCTCGGTGTCGGCTGGGATCGTGTCGGCGCGTAATCGCGAGCTCAGCGGTTCCTATGACGACTATATCCAGACGGATGCGGCCATCAACCGGGGCAACTCGGGCGGTCCTCTGTTCAACATGGACGGTCAGGTCATCGGCGTGAACACCGCGATCTTGTCACCGAACGGCGGGTCGATCGGCATCGGGTTTTCGATGGCGTCGAACGTGGTGTCCAAGGTTGTCGATCAGTTGCGGGAATTCGGCGAAACCCGCCGCGGCTGGCTGGGTGTCCGCATTCAGGACGTGACCGAGGATATGGCCGAGGCGATGGGCCTCGACAAGCCGGGCGGCGCGCTGATCAGCGATGTGCCGGACGGCCCTGCCAAAGAGGCGGGTCTGCTAGCAGGGGATGTGATTCTCAGCTTTGATGGTGTCGAGGTGAAGGACACGCGCGGATTGGTGCGGCAGGTCGGTGAGACCCCGGTCGGCAAGTCCGTGCGCGTGGTTGTTCAGCGGGACGGCAGCACTCAGACCGTGCTTGTCACTCTGGGGCGTCGCGAGGATGCCGAGCGTGCGGAAACCGGTGATGATGGTGCGGAAGAGGCGCCGCTGGACGAGAATGCCGACATCCTTGGCCTGACGATTTCGCCGCTGACCGACACATTGCGCGAGGATCTGGGTCTGGACGCGGACGCGGATGGTCTGGTGGTGACGGATGTGGATGAAGCCTCCGAAGCCTACGCCAAGGGCCTGCGGGCAGGCGACCTGATCACCGAGGCTGGTCAGCAGAAAGTGTCGTCGATCTCCGATCTCGAGGATCGGATCGACGAGGCTCGGGAGGCGGGGCGCAAGTCGCTGCTGCTGCTGGTGCGCCGTGGTGGCGATCCGCGCTTCGTCGCGCTGAGCCTCGAAGAGTAGGACAGCCAGTTTGGTCAACATGATCGGCCGGGGCAGATGCTCCGGCCGATTTTCATTTTGGCTGAAGAAATCAAAAGAGCCACACGCCGGGGAGGCGCGTGGCTCTGGTGCAGGGAGATGCCAGTGGACAGATATCGGGGATGATACTCTGGCACCCTACGGTAACAGTTCATTACCTAATGGAAGCGAATCCCGTTGTATGTGAAGCGGATCACATCCGGGCCATTTTCCGGGCAGCAGGTCAGATCAGATCGGATTCGGCGAGTTGGCGCAGGGCGTCAAAGTCGTGGATCTGCAGCCCACCGCGCGAAGCCTCGACCACGTTCGAGCGCTTCCACGTCGAGATCGTCTTGGATACTGCCTCGCGCGTTGCGCCGACAAATTCCGCAAGCTCACTCTGCGACAGGGCGATGCGTTCGGACGGCGCGTCCTGTTGGTTGGCCAGAAGCAGAAGCTTTCGCGCAAGTCGTACCGGCATCGGCAGGAACACCTGCTCGTTCAACTGCGCCCCCATCCAGCGCATCCGCAGTCCGGCCAGCCGGATCATGTCCTCGGCCAGTTCGGGGTGCTTGCGGATTTGTTCCATCAGATCCTTGCGACGCACGCGCAGTACACGCGACGGCTCGGCTGCGGTGATCGTGGCGGTGCGCGGGCCGCTGTCGAAGAGGGCGATTTCGCCGAAAACCTCGCCCGGGCGCATCAGGCTGAGCGCCAACTTGCGCCCGCTCATGGCCAGGAAGGACACCTCCAAAGCGCCTTCCAGCAAGGCATAGAGGGCGTCACCCTCGTCGCCTTGTTCGAACAAGACCTCGCCGCGGTCCAGCGAGACAGAAGTGGCTAGCGCAGTGAGCATATCACGAAGCCGGTCTGAAGCTTCGGACAGGAACCCGCTGTTCGGAAAGGCGGTCATGGAAGACACGGTTCTCCGGATGAGTGGTGTGGGTGGTTTCCCAGCTTTCCACAGCTTTGGAGCTAAGCCAAGGATTTTATCCGGTTTTCCGAAGGTTTCCCCAAGGTTCGCCGGCCCGTGTCAGGGACGCATTACTGCTTGTCCGGATCGTCCATATAGCTTTGCAGGATGCTGAATTGCAGCATCAGGAACCCCATCAAGGCGATCGGGAAGCCAAAGGTTTCGATCTTGACCCACAGATCGGTAGACAGGGTGCGCCAGACCAGTTCATTGGCCACGGCCAGCACGGCGAAACAGGCGCACAGGCGGCGCGTCAGGATCATCCAGCCCTCGTGGCGCATGGGCAGCATCTCGTCCAGAACATAGGCGAGGTAGGATTTTCCCTGCAGCAGGCCGATGCCCAGCATCAGCGAGAAGAACCCGTAGACCAGCGTGGTCTTCATCTTGAAGAACCGCTCGTCGTTGAACCAGGCGGTCAGGCCGCCGAAAAAGATGACCATGATGGCGGTGAAGATCTGCATCCGGCTGAGCTTGCCGGTCAGGTACCACAAGATACCCATCGCCCCCAGCATCAGCGGAACGAAGATGATGGTGGCCACGATGAAGCCGGAATATTCGGTGCCACCGATCAGAAAGCTGTCGTCGCGCAGGCGCAGGTAGATGAAGAAGAAGGCCAGCGGTGGTCCCAGTTCCAGCACCTGTTTCAGAAACGGATTGATCTCTTTCTTGTCTGCCATGCCTGTCGTCCTGCTGTTCACCCGCCCATTTCAACTATTACCGCGCCCAATGCAATCAGTGCCATCAGGATTATGCGCCGAGGTCCCACGGTCTCTTTCAGGGCCAGCCAGCCGATCAGGGCGGCAAAGACGGTCGAGGTTTCGCGCAGCACCGCGGCTTCGCCGACCTTGTCCAGCCGGGTGGCCAGCATGATCGCTCCGAAAGACATGGGGGCGATCAGCCCGCCTGCAAGCCCCCGCAGCATCAACGGCCCGATTGCCGGGCGGTGAACCATCGCCCGCCAGCGCAGGAAGGCGTAGATCGGCATTGTCGCCCCGTCGATCATGAAGAACCAGGCCAGAAAGGTGAACGGATCAGCCGTGGCGCGGATTCCGTAGGCGTCATAGGTGGTGTAGAGCGCCACGAAGAGGCCGGTTGCAACCGCAAGGGCCAATGCGATGCCCAAAGTCTCGCGGTTGGTTTCCAGGAAGCGGAAATTGTAGGCAGCCAATCCGAAGATACCGGTCAGCAGCACGGCAACGCCCAGCCATTGGGTGGGCGAGAAGGTTTCGTTGAACAGCAGATAGGCACCGATGACGGTGAACAGCGGGCCGGTGCCGCGCACCACCGGGTAGACCACGGTGTAGGACCCCTTGGTATAGGCCATCGCCTGCAGCGTCTTGTAGGCGACATGGATCAGCCAGACCACGGCAAATATCGGCCACATGAAGGGTTCGGGCCAGGGCACGACGAAGAACGCAAAGGGCGCGGCCATCAGGCAATAGCAGGCGTCGATCGCCCCGCGCGACAGCCAGGGATCGTGCCGACCCTTCTGCAGCGCGCCGAAAACCGCGTGCAGGAAGGCCGCCATCAGGGCGAGACCAAGGGCCAGCCTGTGTCCGGCCTCGGTGCCTTCGAGGGAGATCAGCCAGTCGCTCACGCTGAGGGTCTTTCGCTGGTGGAGAGGCTGGGGGTTTTCCACCCCCAGACCCCCGAGGATATTTGGGGCCAGATGAAGGTCAGTTGGGGGCGAGTCCGGTCAGGGCGGCGGCGAATTCCTCGGGGTCGAAAGGGGCCAGATCGTCGATCTGTTCGCCGACGCCGATGGCGTGGATCGGCAGGCCGAACTTGTCGGCCAGCGCCACCAGAACGCCGCCCTTGGCCGTGCCGTCGAGCTTGGTCATCACCAGGCCCGAGACATCGGCCAGTTTGCGGAAGGTTTCCACCTGGCTGAGCGCGTTTTGGCCGGTGGTGGCGTCGAGCACCAGCAGCGTGTTGTGGGGCGCGGTCTCGTCGATTTTGCGGATGACGCGGACGATCTTGGCCAGTTCCTCCATCAGATCGGCGCGGTTCTGCAAGCGGCCGGCAGTGTCGATCATCAGCAGGTCGGCGCCTTCGGCCTGTGCCTTGGTCAGGGCGTCGAAGGCAAGCGAGGCGGGGTCGGAGCCTTCGGGCGCGGTCAGGACCGGAACGCCAGCGCGGTCGCCCCAGATCTGCAGCTGTTCCACGGCAGCGGCGCGGAAAGTGTCGCCCGCTGCGATGACCACCTTTTTGCCGGCGGCCTTGAACTGGCTGGCCAGCTTTCCAATCGTCGTGGTCTTGCCCGAGCCGTTGACGCCCACCACCAGCACCACCTGCGGGCGCTTGGGGTAGAGGGGCATCGGTTTGGCGACCGGCTCCATCACGCGGGCGATTTCCTGAGCCAGCAGTTGCTTGATTTCCTGGGTCGAGAGTTTGCGGCCATAGCGCCCCTCGGCCATGTTGGCAGTGACGCGCAGGGCGGTATCGACACCCATGTCCGACGCGATCAGCAGTTCCTCGAGCTGTTCGAGCATGTCGTCGTCCAGCGTGCGGCGCACCACAGGCCCAGCATCGCCGCGACCGAAGAGACGCCCGATCAGGCCTTTGGATTGCGCCTGTTCCGGCAGTTCCGGCGGAGGCGGGGCAGGCACCGGATCGGCCGGCTCGGGCGAAGGAGTCTCGACCGGTTGCGGCGTGGGCGCGGGTTCGGGGATTTCCGGGACGGGTTGCGGCTCGGGCTCGGGCTGGGGAATCACCGGGTCAGGGGCGGTGGTTTCTTCGCCGCCGTCCTCGACGATTGCCTCAAGCCCCTGTTCGAGGCGGGACGAGGATTTGAACAGCCGGTCCTTGAGCTTGGTAAAAAACGCCATCTTGGTCTCCGCAGGTATTCCCTTCACCTAATGCGGAATGGCGGCAGTTGCAAAGGGTCAGGTGAAGGCGAGGAAAAAGCCGAACTGCGCACTCCAGTAGAGCGGCCAGACCAAATACGGCGTCAGCCGCAGGGCCGGGTGTCCAGGCGGCAGCAGGAACCTTTCGGTTGCCAGGATCAGGTCCGAGGCGATGAAGGCCATCGCGGCCGGTAAAGCCCATCGCAGCGCTCCGGCCTCGGGCAGGGCCAGAACGGTGATGCCCATGCCCAGAATGATCGGGATATAGGCCAGGACCGGTCCGCGCAGATCACCGGCCCGAGGGGCCAGGAGCGTGGCCATCACGATGCCCAGAATGACCAGCGTCCAGGCGTATCCGGGTTTGTCCAGGATCAGGGCGGTGTCGCTTTTCGGATGGGTCAGGAACAGGGCGATGTAAACCAGGTGCCCGGCGGCGAACGCCCCGATGCCGGCCATGAAGGTGTCGTCGGTTTCGCGCGACAGAAGGGCGTCGCCCAAGGCGCAGAGAGACAGCGCGAGGATCAGAAGCAGCGGGCCTGACTGCACCGCGGCCTCGACCGCCAGTAAGGCGACGCTGGCGGTTTTCAGGGCCGTGCGTAGCAGGCTGGCCGGACGGGCCGTCAGGGCCAGGTAGGCCAGGGCACAGGCTAGCGCTGCGAGTACGAGTATCGTCATGTCCTGCCTTCCGATGGCACCGATGCAATGTAGTGTCGCCGCGAACCGAGTTTACGCTCAACCCATAACGTTGGGGCAGGGCGTTCCAAGATTGGCGCGCGGCCGTGGCATCTGCCAGAATGAAATGATGTGGATACGTTCGTTGATTCTCGGATCTTTGCTGGCCCAGCCGGTCGTCGCGCAGTCTCTGTCAGGGGCGGAATTTGATGCCTATACACGCGGCAAAACCCTTTTCTACGGCTTTGGTGGAACGACCTATGGCGTCGAACGGTATTTGCCCAACGGGCGCGTGGTCTGGTCGTTTCTGGACGGCGACTGCAAGGAGGGCATCTGGTACGAACAGAACGGCCAGATTTGCTTTGTTTACGAAGATCGCCCCGACCCGCAATGCTGGGTCTTTACCCGCTCGTCCCAGGGACTAATCGCGCAGTTCGAGGACAACCCCGAAGCCACCGAACTGTATGAAGCAGCCGACGTCGACGAAGAAATGATCTGTTACGGGCCCGAGGTCGGCGTCTGAACGTGGGCTTTCGTCAGAACAGCGACCCTTGATCCGGGGCTGGTGGCTTGGATGGTTTCTTGGCGGTCGAGGTCGTCCCGGACAGCAGTGCGGTCTTCAATTCTCCATCGGCAAACTCGATGGTCAAAGCGGCGTGCTTGCTGGCCTGTGCCTTTGTGGTGACCACGCCGCTTTCGGCATGCACAACGGCATAGCCACGTTGAAGCGTGGCCTTGTAGCTGAGCGTCTCGCGCAACCGGTCAGTCGCATCCAGTTGCTGGCGAAGCCGGTCCACCCGCAGGGTCTGCGCGGCCGTCATGCGCTGGGCCAACTGGTTGACCCGTTCGCGTTGCTGCTGGATGTCGCGTTGGATCGGGCGGATCGAGAGACGCGAGGACAGGTTGTGCAGCGTGTCCCGCCGCGCGGCCACGAGGTTGCGCAGCGTTGACGGGCGCAGGTGCCCGGACAGTTCCACCACCTGCAGGCGGCGGTTTTGCACACCGCGTTGCAACGCTGGGGCTAGACGATCGGCAATCAGGTCCAGTCGCTGGCGCGGACCATCCAGTAGGGTCTCGGGGCGCGGCAGGGCGCGCGACAGATCGCGCAGGCGTTGGGCCCGGCGCTGCACGGCGTCGGTGGCCGCGCGGGACAGACGCGCGCCCTGTTCGCCGGTCCAGGCCAGCAGTTCCATCCGCACGGGAACCGCCAGTTCGGCGGCGGCGGTGGGGGTGGGCGCACGGCGGTCCGAGACATAGTCGATCAATGTGGTGTCGGTTTCGTGCCCCACGGCCGAGATCAACGGAATCTCGGACTCGGCGGCGGCGCGGGCGACGATTTCCTCATTGAATCCCCACAGATCCTCGATCGAGCCGCCACCGCGGGCGACGATGATCAGATCGGGGCGGGGCAGCGCGCCGCCGGGTGTCAGGCGGTTGAAGCCCTGAATGGCGTTGGCGACCTCGGACGCGCAATTGGCGCCCTGCACGGCCACGGGCCAGATCAGCACCTTGCGCGGGAAACGGTCGCGCAGGCGGTGCAGGATGTCGCGGATCACCGCGCCCGAGGGCGAGGTGACGACGCCGATGATCTGCGGCAGGAAGGGCAGGGGCTGCTTGCGCTCGGGCGCGAAGAGCCCTTCGGATTCGAGCTGTTTCTTGCGTTTTTCCAGCAGCGCCATCAGCGCGCCTTGCCCGGCTACGGCCACCTCGTCGACGTTCAGGTTGTATTTCGACTGCGCGCCAAAAGCTGTGAGGCGGCCCGTGACGACGACTTCGAGCCCCTCTTCCGGCACCACCGACAGGCCCGCGATCTGGCCCTTCCAGGTGGTGCAGGCCAGCACGTTCCGGTCGTCCTTGATGTCATAGTACAAATGCCCCGAGCGCGCCTTGAACACACGCCCGACCTCGCCCCGTACGCGGATTCGGCCAAATGTACCTTCCAGCGTGCGTTTCACCTCGCCCGAGATCTCGGACACGGTGTATTCGGGGGTATTCTGGCCGGGAATCGGATCGTCAAGCAGGTCGGACATTTCAGCGCCTTGTTTCGATTGCCCGCGCAGCTTAGAACGCCGCGCAGGCAAGGCCAAGCAGATCGGAGACTTTCATGAACATCCTCATTCTCGGCAGCGGCGGGCGCGAACACAGCCTGGCCTGGGCGGTGATGCAGAACCCCAAATGCGACCGCCTGATCGTGGCGCCGGGCAATGCCGGGATCGCGCAGATCGCCGATTGCGCGGCGCTGGATATAGAGAATGGCGGCGCGGTGGTCAGTTTCGCCGAGGAAAACGCGATTGATTTCGTGATCGTTGGGCCGGAAGCGCCCCTGGCTGCCGGGGTGGCCGACCGGCTGCGCGAGGCGGGCATCCTGGTGTTTGGCCCTTCGGCCGAGGCGGCGCGGCTGGAGGCCTCGAAAAGCTTTACCAAGGAAATCTGCGATGCGGCCGGTGCGCCCACCGCTGCCTACGCCCGGTTCACCGAGGCCGAGCCGGCCAAGGCCTATATCCGCCAGCAGGGTGCGCCGATCGTGGTCAAGGCCGACGGTCTGGCCGCGGGCAAGGGCGTGATCGTGGCGATGGACGAGGCGACCGCGCTGGAGGCCGTGGACGACATGTTCGGCGGCGCCTTCGGCGGGGCCGGGGCCGAGGTGGTGATCGAGGAGTTCATGGAGGGTGAGGAGGCCTCGCTGTTCGTGCTGTGCGACGGCGAGAACATCCTGTCGGTCGGCACCGCGCAGGACCACAAGCGCGTAGGCGAGGGCGATACCGGCCTGAACACCGGCGGCATGGGGGCCTATTCTCCGGCACCGGTTCTGAGCCCCGAGGTCGAAGAACGTGCGATGGAACAGATCGTGCGCCCGACGATGGCCGAGATGGCCCGGCGCGGCACGCCGTTTCAGGGGGTGCTGTATGCCGGGCTGATGATCAAGGACGGGCAGCCGAGGCTGGTGGAATACAACGTGCGCTTTGGCGACCCGGAATGTCAGGTGCTGATGATGCGTCTGGGGGCGCAGGCGCTGGACCTGATGCATGCGGCAGCCGAGGGACGGCTGGACGAGGCGCGGGTCAACTGGGCCGACGATCACGCCTTGACCGTGGTGATGGCCGCGCAGGGCTATCCTGGGGCATATGAAAAAGGCAGCGTGATCAACGGGCTGGATGACTTGCCCGAGGACAGTAGCCATATGGTTTTTCACGCAGGCACCAAAGCGCAGGACGGGCAGGTCATGGCCTCAGGGGGGCGGGTTCTGAACGTGACGGCGCGTGGAGCAACACTTCAGGAGGCGCGGGACAATGCTTATGCGATGGTCGAGGCCATCGATTGGCCGGGCGGCTTCTATCGCCGCGATATCGGTTGGCGGGCGCTTTGACGTTTGAGGGCCTGCAGGTAAGAGGGGCCTCGGCCGACGGCCTCACCTCGGGATTTCTTGACCAGATGAATCCCCGGATCAGCAGTTCAGCGCGCTCACAAGGGCTTGTCTGTTTTTCAACGGGCCAAGATCTTGGGTTTTCCAGCCGCCATCGTAGCGGATAGCAATGATCCGGCGCCAATCGCTGCTGGCGACGATCAACTCAGGCTGGCCGTTGCAGGTGCGAAGGCCGCCTGAAATGAAATCCTCTCCGATCCGGTGATTGGTCAGGCCGGGGAGCGCGGCAATTTCCGTCAGTCGACCGTCTGAGAAGCTCCAGATGCGCAGGGTCTTGGCCAGGTGTGGGCGGTCGACATAGGCAATTTCAATATGCCCGTCGCCATTCAGGTCTGCCGCTCCGACCGGAGCCAGCCAGCGGAAACGAGTGCCGATATGCGGTGTCGCCGTCATGCGGCCCTGCGGGCCGTAGATGGCAAGGCGCGCGCCCTGTCGTGCGTCACTCTCCACCGCGATGACTTCTGGAAGACCGTCGCCCGTGACGTCGATCACGCGGGGCGCGAGGTCTTCGAAGACCAGATGATCGGGCAGCGTAAAGCTGCGGTGTTTGCCATCTGAAAACGTGAGTTCAATCGAACCCCATTCGATCTGGTCACCCAGAACGCCGTGGGGATAGCGGGTGGTCGGATCCGTGTAGCGGGCGGTCGTTATGGTTTCGGCGGCCAAGGCAGGACCCGCCAGCCACAGGCATGCAGCCATAAGCGCGCCGCGCACGCGGCATGGCCAAAAGCGCACCGCCGGACGCGGCGCTTTGAAGCCGCAGCGCATGCCGCCGGACGAGCGGGGCATGCGCCGTCGCATCAGATCTGCTTTTCCGGCATCTGGACGACCAGCCCGTCCAGTTCGTCCGTCACCTTGATCTGGCAGGTCAGGCGCGAACGGGCCGGGTCGGGCTCGTAGGCGAAGTCCAGCATGTCTTCTTCCATGTCGTCCTTGGCAGGCAGTTTCTCGACCCAATCGGGATGGATGTAGACGTGACAGGTCGAGCAGGCGCAGGCGCCGCCGCAATCGGCCTCAATGCCGGGAATGTTGTTGTCACGGGCGCCTTCCATGACGGTCAGGCCGTTGGCGACCTCGACTGTGTGTTCGGTGCCGCCATGCTCGACATAGGTGATCTTTGCCATTGCTCGCGTCTTCCTTCTGCGGTGTTCAGGTTCCTCATTAGTCAAGGGATTTAGGTCTTTCCAGTGCCATTTGCGACCAATCTGGGCGTGATCGGGCAAACGGCCCGTCATTGTCGCCCAAATTCCACGCGTTCGCGCCGCAACCGAATGGTTTGACCGGGGTTTTCCATCAAAGGTTGATGCGCGGATAGCGGTTTCGATTGTTGCGTGCATGGATTTGTGTTCAGGTCGTGAGACCGTGATTTGATAAGGGAGTGAGCAGATGCCGTTGACGGTTCAGGACGCAAAGATTGTGGTTGGGATGAACGAGCGGGGCGATGCCGAGCATGACATTGCCGCGTGGTTTGGCGAAAGCCAGGCGAAAATCGTGGAGGTGATCGACGGGATCAGCCATGGTGCATTGGCAGCAGCGAATGACGATGAGCTTCATCCGGTCGGAGCTCCGGGCCCCAAGGCTCTGCGGTTGCGCAGTGACGTTTTGCGGGCGCTGGATGCGTTGGACGGGGATGACCTGGCCAAGGCCAAGGCGGTTCTGCGGGAAGGTTTGGCCACGTTCAACGCGCATGACGCCAAGTGACATTGGTCTGCGCTGCGGCCGCGCGTAGCGCATGACCTTTCTGGCTGTGGTTTCGGTCCCCTGCATCTGGACATTCAAGGTATTTGTTCTATTTTTGTTCTCATGCGTATCGCATCGACACCACAGCCCAGTTCGGGCCGCCCATGGCCCAGACCACCGGCCTGCCTTCCAGCCGACCGACTGGACGACCCGCCCGAGGGTGCGCGGGTTGCTGTGGCGGGATTGGTGATCCTGCGGCAGCGGCCTGGTACGGCCAAAGGGGTGATCTTCATCACGCTCGAAGACGAGACCGGCATCGTGAACGTGATTGTCTGGCGCAAGATCTATGAGCGGTTCCGCCGGGCGGTGATCTCGGGGCGGTTGCTGCGGGTGACCGGGCGGATGCAGCGGGCCCATGCGGTGACCCATGTGATCGCGGAAGAGATCGAGGACATCTCGGGCATGCTGGACCTGCTGGTGCGGGGTGACGGGGCGGATGCCTGTCGGCCTCAGCCGACTGCAGAGCACAATGAGTTCGCCAAAACGCGCAATTTCGGCTAGTCTTTTGCATCATGCGGTTGCCGGGGGGGAGCGCAGATGTCGACGAATTCGGCTGGTTTCGTAGGCAATATTCCAAGTCATTACGACGCGGGGTTGGGTCCGAATATCTTCACTGACTACGCGGACAGACTTGCCGCCCGTTGCGCCGAAGAGCCGGTGGCCAAGGCCATCGAACTGGCCGCGGGCACGGGGATCCTGAGCCGCAAGCTGTGCGATGTGCTGCCGAGTGAGACCCAAGTTTTGATCTCGGACCTGAACGCGCCCATGCTGGAGGTTGCAAAGGCCAAGTTCACGGCGGCGGATAGCGTCGAGTTCGCGGTCGTCAACGCGATGGATCTGCCGTTCGAAGACGGCGCGTTCGACCTGATTACCTGCCAGTTCGGGGTCATGTTCTTTCCCGACAAACCCGCTTCGTTCCATGAGGCGGCGCGGGTGCTCAGACCGGGTGGGCGCTATGTTTTCAACGTGTGGAGCCCGATGTCCGAGAATCCGTTCTCGCAGGTCGCGCACGATGTGGGCGCATATTTCTTTCCGCAGGATCCGCCGGGATTCTACAAGGTACCGTTTCACTATGGTGACCCCGAGGCTGTCCGGGCTGATCTGAGCGCCGCAGGCTGGACGGATATCCAACACGAAACGATCCGGCTGACGAAGACCATCGTCAACCCGGAAGCCTTTGCCCACGCTCTGGTTTTTGGAAACCCGTTGGTCGATGAAATACGAGAGCGCGGCGGCGTGGATCCCACGGACGTGGCGGCGCGGATGTTCTCTGAATTGAAGCGCGTCTTTGCTCCGCAGGGCATGACGATGCCACTGTCAGCGACCACGTTCACCTGCCGAAAGACCTGACGGTAGGTCCCGCACACTCCGACCAGGGTCAGAAAATACCCGATGACGATCAGGCCAGCAGCGCTTGACCGTTCTTGAGGTGACGCGAAATCAGACCGCGCTGCTTGTGACCCTTTGGGATCAGGGCGGCTGGCCGCGGTTCAAAGCCGGGGTCCTCAAACTCGGGGAACAGGGCCAATATCTCGGCGCGAGCCGCCTCGGGGATGGATTTCAGCGCTTCGGGGCCGGCGAACAGGCTTTCGCTTGGGGTGTCGTTGGCAAAGACGACCTGATGCGTGTCGAAAAGAAGGTGGAAATAGCAAACGGATTCCGTGGCACAGACCCGGTCAATGCTGTCCAGCGGCAGCAGCGACTTGGCCGAAACCAGCACCTCGTTGGTGTTGAACATGCGTTGCGCGATCTTTGACCGCACCAGAATGCGGTGCTGGGGTGAAACGGTCAGGTCCTGTGTTGGCAACCCTGCGCCGAGCGCGCCGGCGGAAATCTGGATCGGAACCAGTTTCGGATTAACGGAGAGGTCGACGCTGTCCAGTTCACGGCGCCCGATCCAGCGGATCGGTTCATAGCTGCCGGCGTAGGTCAGAACCAGATCTCCGACCGACAAGTCTTCGATCTTTTTTGTCCCGTCCTTGGTGCTGATCAATGTACCGGCGGTAAAGCATGGGACATTCGAAATCGGCGATGCCTGACCATCACTGCTGCCGGCAACCTCATAGTTCGTACCGGGAGTTGGCAGGACGGGACCGCTGATGCCGACATTCACACCGTCGATGCGAATGACCCAGAACGTGTCGCCGGAGGTTGTCGTAAAACCGAACTCGAGCTCGACCTGATCGCCGGGCTGAAAGGTCTGTCCGTTGATCGTCACCGCCTGGCTCAATACCTGGTCGTTGTTGGCCGTACTGGGCGACGACCCGTCTCCGGGCGTGTCGATGTAACCGTCCGAAAACAGCTGGCTGGCCGTGCCGTCGTCATCTTCGACGTTGATGACGGTCAGTGCGGCACCGGCATTCAAGGAAAAGGTGGTTCCGACGGGATAGCCGACAGTGTTGTTCGTTGATGCGCCGGTCCATTGGTCGAACCCATAGATCGGCACCGTGAAATTAAATGTCGCCAAACCGTAACTCCTTGTTACCGCTTGTAGTTACAGAACGGCCAACGCGCAATTCAACTCTCGTCAGGGCTTTGACGCACAAAGAGGTGCGATACGCTCCGAGTTGCCTGAAATTTCAGCATTTGGTGAACGCTACCGTTTGAACAGAACGTTCTGCGCGTCTTTGCTGCGATGATCTCCGCGCAGCTCGGCATGCAGGGCACGTCCCGCCTGAACTCCGGGGCGGGCTCCCACGGTTTCCAGCCACCGGCCAAAGTGGGGTTTGTCCTCCAGCGTTTGCTGTTGACCCTCCCACAGGCTGGCCCAGCCCCAAATCGACATATCGGCGATCGAAAAAAAGTCGCCGGCAACATATTCGTTGTCGGCAAGGCGCCGGTCCAGAACGCCGTACAGGCGCGCAACCTCGGTGCGATAGCGGTCCTTGGCATAGGGCAGGTCCTGCGGCGGGTCCAACTGGGGGGCATATTTCAGAAAGTGGTGTGCCTGTCCGGCCATCGGTCCGACGCCACCCATCTGCCACGTCAGCCATTCCTCGACCGCGATCCGGTCACGCTCGGTCGATCCGTAGAACCGGCCGGTCTTGCGGGCCAGATACATCAGGATCGCGCCGCTTTCGAAAACCGAGATCGGTGCGCCATCCGGGCCCTCTGGGTCGACGATCGCCGGCATCCGGTTGTTGGGCGAAATCTTCAGAAACTCGGGCGCGAACTGATCGCCCTTGCCGATGTTTATAAGGTGGGTCTGGTAGGGCAGCCCCATCTCTTCAAGGGCAATGGATACTTTCCAGCCATTTGGCGTGGGCCAGAAATACAGGTCGATCGGGTGTGTCATGGGGCCTCCGTGTTGCGGGACGATCATGAGCCATTCGCCGCAAAGGGCAAGTGTGCGATGGATGTCGCGGCTTGACGCCCGCGCGCCCGAGGCGTATGCGCAATCCAGAAACCACGTGGCGATTTGTTACCGGATTGCGGGCCACGCTAAACAACACCGCTAAAAGGTCAGGATGAAAGACCCCTTTCGCTTGACCGCGTCTGGGGTTTTTTTGATTTGCCCTCGGGTTTCGGGGCCGAAAGGTAAAGACATGAGCGAAAGCTGGAACAAACGCACCCAAGCCGTCCACGGCGGTATCCGTCGCAGCCAGTACAACGAAGTCAGCGAGGCGATTTTCCTGACGCAGGGGTTCGTCTACGACTCCGCCGAGCAGGCCGAAGCTCGGTTCATCGAGACTGGCCCGGACGAGTTCATCTATGCCCGTTATGGCAACCCGACGGTTGCGATGTTCGAGCAGCGCATCGCTGCGCTTGAGGGGGCCGAGGATGGTTTTGCGACGGCGTCCGGTATGGCGGCCGTGAACGGGGCGCTGACCTCGATGCTGAAGGCGGGCGATCACGTGGTTTCAGCCAAGGCCCTGTTTGGGTCCTGCCTGTACATTCTGGAGAATATTCTGACCCGCTATGGTGTCGAGGTGACCTTTGTCGACGGCACCGACCTGGACCAATGGAAGGCCGCGATCCGGCCCGACACCAAGGCCGTGTTCTTCGAATCCATGTCGAACCCCACGCTCGAAGTCATCGACATTCGAGCGGTGGCCGAACTGGCCCATGCGGTGGGGGCCACCGTGATCGTCGACAACGTGTTCTCGACCCCGGTGTTTTCGCAGGCGATCGCGCAGGGCGCGGATGTGGTGGTTTACTCGGCCACCAAGCATATCGACGGGCAGGGCCGCGCGCTGGGCGGCGTGATCCTTGGAACCAAGGAATTCATCCGCGGCACGGTAGAGCCTTACCTGAAACACACCGGCGGCGCGCTCAGCCCGTTCAACGCCTGGGTCATGCTCAAGGGGCTGGAAACGTTGGCGCTGCGGGTCAATGCCCAGGCCGAGACGGCGCAGAAGCTGGCCGAGGCGCTGGAGGGGCACCCGGCGCTGGAGCGGATCATGTATCCGGGCCTGAAATCTCATGCCCAGAACGCTCTGGTGCAGAGCCAGCTGGGGGGCAAGGGCGGTACGGTCTTGTCGCTGGACATCAAGGGGGGCAAAGACGCGGCCTTCCGGTTCTTGAACGCGCTGACGATCCCGGTGATCTCGAACAATCTGGGCGATGCCAAGTCCATCGCAACCCATCCCGCAACGACCACGCACCAGCGGTTGAGCGATGCGCAGAAAGACGAATTGGGCATCACGCCCGGTTTGATCCGCTTTTCTGTCGGGCTCGAGGATGCCGACGATCTGCTGGAGGATATTCGGCGGGCATTGTCGGCTGCTGCGGTGTGACGGCGCACACGCGCCATTGAACACATCGGCAACCGCGCAATGTCGTCCGGAAAAAAGGGCGCAATCCGTTCGGAAATGGCGGTTTTGCGATGGTTTTTTCGATCCGGGCTGCTATCTCACCCGTATTGGGTTACACTGCGGCTTCCGCCGCAGTCAGAGATGGCCTGACGACACACCGAGGATACGCAGCCAATGAACATTCATTCGCGCGACATTGACGAAAAACCTGATCGGGACGAGGCCGCTGAGGCTCTCAAGGTCCTGCGGAAATGGGCAAAGGGCGCCAGCGTGGCCGAGATCAGCCAGCTTGATCCGGCGGTTGCGCGCCTGGTGCCCGGGTTGATGCCGGACAACTACCCTTCGATGTCACGTGAATACCCCGAAGACTTCAAAGTCGACGAAGCCTACAAATCTGCGTTGCCCGATCTCCAGAACGGCCCGTCCAGCCTGATCCGCGGTGCGAAACAGCAGATCCAGCATGTGGGCATCTCGAATTTCCGCCTGCCGATCCGGTTTCACAGCAAGAACGGGCCGGACCTGACGCTGGAAACCTCGGTGACCGGGACGGTCAGCCTCGAGGCCGAGAAGAAGGGCATCAACATGTCCCGGATCATGCGGTCCTTTTACAAACATGCCGAGCGTACGTTCAGTTTTGAGGTGATGGAATCCGCCCTAAGCGATTATCTGACCGACCTCGACAGTTTCGACGCAAGGCTTCAGATGCGCTTCTCCTATCCCGATCGGGTCAAGAGCCTGCGTTCGGGGCTTGTGGGCTACCAGTATTACGACATCGCGCTTGAACTGGTCGAACAGGGCGGCTTGCGTCAGAAGATCATGCATCTCGACTATGTCTATTCTTCGACCTGCCCATGCTCGCTGGAACTCAGCGAACACGCCCGGTCGGTGCGCGGACAGCTAGCGACGCCGCATTCGCAGCGTTCCGTGGCCCGCATTTCGGTCGTGGTCGATTGTGACGCCGATTGTTTGTGGTTCGAGGATCTGATCGCCCTGTGCCGCCGCGCCGTTCCCACTGAAACCCAGGTGATGGTCAAGCGCGAGGACGAACAGGCCTTTGCTGAGTTGAACGCCGCCAACCCCATCTTTGTAGAAGATGCCGCGCGTCTGTTCTGTGCCGAGCTGCTGGCCGATCATCACGTGGGCGACTTCCGGGTCATCGCCAGCCATCAGGAAAGTCTGCACAGCCACGATGCGGTGTCGATTCTGACCGAGGGGCCGACATTTGCGTCCACCAGTCTGGACCCGCGCTTGTTCACGACGCTGTTCCACGTCGGCTGACACGAAAAGCGCCGCGAAAACCGGCGTGTATAGGGCGGTAGGCGCCTTTTTGCCGCAATGCAGCAAAAAATGCTGCATGAGCGCGATTATTTGCATACATTGAAGGTGACTGCAGCTGTGGCGCGCCATGTCAGTCGTGGCGCACCACCCCGAAAGGAACCCGGGACGTGTTACGCCTTGGACTGCAATACACCATCGTCCGTCCGCGCGATCGGAACGGCAAGGGCTTTTCTACCTCGGAAATCGGGCTGCTTCATTGCTATAGGAGAGACTTGGAATGAATCCCATTGCCCAACAGCTTGAGCTGCAGGCCGCTGCCTTGCGGCTGGCCGGCTATGCCGTGACCAGCCAGATGAAAATGATGCAGGCATTTGCTCAAACAGTGTTCCCGATGCCGGTTGCTTCGGTCACCGAACCTACGAAGCTGGCGGTGAAGCCGGCCAAGAAACCGGTGGCGCGAACCACGGCCAAACCCGCCGCGAAGAAGGCGAAACCTGTGGTCAGGGCCAAGGCCAAGACGGTCGCAAAGCCGGCTCCGAAGCCGAAGGCACCTGCAAAAGCCGCACCGAAACCGGTCGCGAAGGCCACAGCCAAGCCCAAAACGCCGCCTGCTCCGGCCCAAAAGCCATCTCAGCCCGTCGCAAAGGCCACCACTGCACGGCGCGTTGCTCCGGTCGCATCGGAAAAACCCGCGCCGGCCGAAACGCCCAAGGTCAAGCCCAGCTCGGCAAAACCTGCGGCTTCAACCGAAGCAGCCAAGGCCAAGAAGCCCGTAGCGACTGCAACTACCAAACCCGCCGAGGCACCGAATCCGGCCACGCGCCGCACGCGTGCGCCGTCCAAGCCACCGGCCATGCCACCCGTGGCTGAAAAAATGGACGACTGATCACAGATCATCTGCTTGACACTGTCGGGCCGGCGCGCCAACGCTGCCCGTCATGATGGATCTTCGCCCGGTCGGATATGTGATTGGCTTGCTGGTCGCCATACTTGGGGCGACCATGCTATTGCCGATGCTTGCGGACATCATCGAGGGTCGGGGCGAGTGGAACGTTTTCTTTGAAAGCGGTGTCATCACCATCCTGACCGGCGTGGTTCTGGCCATGAGCTGCTCGAACGGTGTGGGCGAGGGGCTGACCATCCGTCAGACCTTTTTGCTGACCACCGGCGTCTGGGTCGCGCTGCCGCTGTTCGGGGCAATCCCCTTCGTGTTCGGTGAGACCGAACTGCGATTTGTCGATGCCTATTTCGAAGCCATGTCGGGGCTGACCACCACCGGTTCGACCGTTATTTCCGGGTTGGATGATCTGCCGCGTGGCCTGCTTTTGTGGCGCGGTTTGCTGCAATGGCTGGGCGGGATCGGCATCATCGTCGTGGCCATGGTCTTCCTGCCCGAGCTCAAGGTCGGCGGTATGCAGATCTTCCGCTCGGAAGGGTTTGAAACCATGGGGAAAATCCTTCCGCGCGCGCAAGAGATCGCGGGCCAGATTTCGCTGATCTATGTTTTCCTGACCGTAGCTTGCGCCTTGGTGTATGCCGGTTTGGGCATGAACTTTTTCGACGCGGTCGTTCATGCGTTCACAACCGTGTCCACTGGCGGGTTCTCGAACTATGATGCTTCGTTCGGAACGTTTTCGGGGCCCGCGGAATACGCCGCGTCCGTATTCATGATCCTGGCTGCGCTGCCGTTCGTGCGGTATGTGCAGTTCGTCAACGGCCGGACAAGCTCGATCCTGGAAGACAGCCAGATCAGGGCCTTTCTGGCCACGATTGCCGTTCTGGTGGTGATCATGGCGGTCTTTCTGACATCGGTCTTTCCGCACCACTGGGAACAGGCGGTGCGCGAGTCGTTGTTCAACATCACCTCGATCATTTCCGGCACTGGCTATGCCAGTGTCGATTACATGACCTGGGGCAGTTTTCCGATCATGATGTTTTTCATGATCGGTCTGATCGGTGGTTGCGCCGGTTCGACGGCCTGCTCCATCAAGATCTTCCGCTATCAATTGCTGATTGCTTCCATCAAGGCTCAGATCAGCCGGATTCGGTCACCGCACGGGGTGTTCGTTCCCAAATATGATGGCCGCGCCATCAGCCGCGATGTCCTGACATCGGTCATGAGCTTTTTCATGTTCTTCGCGCTGTCGCTGGGGGCGTTGTCGTGGGCGCTGGCGCTGACTGGTCTGGATTTCATCACGGCAGTATCCGGTGCAGCGACGGCGCTTGCCAATGTTGGCCCCGGCTTGGGTGACCAGATCGGCCCCGCAGGGAATTTCGCCGGGCTGAACGACACGGCCAAGTGGTTGCTGACCTTCGGAATGCTGACCGGCCGGCTGGAGCTGATGGCCGTGTATGTCCTGTTCACCATTCGGTTCTGGAGAGGCTGATGAAGAGACCGTTGGGCGCCCAAATCTCACACATGCTCAAGGATCGGGGAGTCGAAGTCATTTTCGGCGTTCCCGGTGTGCACAATCAGGAGATGTACCGTGGAATCGAAGAAGCGGGCATTACTCATGTGCTGGCGCGGCATGAGCAGGGCGCGGGCTTCATGGCTGACGGTTATGCAAGGGCGACGGGCAAGCCCGGCGTCGCCTACGTGATCACCGGTCCTGGCCTGTGCAACGTCATGACGCCGATGGGGCAGAGCTATACCGACTCGGTTCCGATGCTGGTTCTGTCGTCCTGTCTGGGCGAAACTCAGGCGCAGCGTGGCCAGTTGCACCAGATGAAAGACCAGCGCGCGGCCGCTGAATGCGTGACCGACTGGTCCTGTCAGGCAAATGACGCGCAATCAGCCTATGGCCTGATCGAACGCGCTTTTGAGGAGTTCGCGCTGAAACGCCCCCGCCCCAAGCATATCCAGGTCCCGATTGCGCAATTGGAGGCCGAGGCCGACCCCACTCCTTTTCCGAACCAGGACGCGGTGCGGGTGAAGGCTCTGGCGCCGGACATTGCGCCGGTTCTGTCGCTGCTGAACATCGCACGGCGGCCGCTGTTCATACTGGGTGGTGGGTCGCGGTCGAACCTTTGGCGGCAGATTCTGTCTCAGCTGGGTGCGGCCTGTTTCACCACTTATGCGGGACGTGGGTTGGTCGGCACCGGCTACGCCCTTGATTTTGGTGCGACCTTGCCGCGACCCGGCAGTGCCGAGGTGATTGGGTCGGCCGATCTGGTCATCGCGGTCGGTGCCGAATTGGGTGAGGTCGACCTTTGGCGCGACCGGTTGGGCCACAACGCGACCTTGGTGCGGGTTGACCTCGACCCCGAGGTGCTGGCCGACCGGCACCGGGCGGCCGTCAAGCTGCAGGCCGACGGCGAAAGCTTTGCCCATGCATTGTGGTCCGCGACCCAAGACTGCAAACCGGCCACCGGCTGGTCGCCGGAAGAGGTGGCCGAAGCCCGCGCGCGCTGGCGCGCCGAGGTCGACGCGGAAAGACCGGGTATCGTGCCGGTTGCCGACGCCTTGCGTGCGGCGATGCCCGCCGACACCATGATCTATTCCGACATGACCCAGTTCGCCTATGTTGCGAAAGAGGTCTGGGACATGGCGCGCCCATACCACTGGCACCACCCGACCGGATTCGGCACTCTGGGCTATGCGCTGCCGGCCGGGATCGGCGGCGCGGTTGCGCGGCGCGGAAAGCCAACTGCCGTGATCGCGGGTGATTATGGGTTCCACTATACGATGCAGGAACTGGGTGCGGCGGTCGAGCTGGGGTTGTCGCTGCCCATCATCCTTTGGGACAACGGTAAGCTGAAAGAGATCGAGGACAGCATGGTCGGCAGCCAGATTGCTCCGAATGCGGTTGTCGCGCGCAACCCTGATTTCTGCAAGCTGGCCGAGGCTTTCGGTGCGCGGTCGGCCGCTCCGAACTCGCTGCCGGAAATGCAGGCTGCCGTTCGTGCGGCCTTTGACGCACCAGTGCCGACCCTTGTGCACGTCACGCCCGATATCTTGAAGGGATGAAAAAAAGGCGCCGCAACATCCTGCGGCGCCTTCAAATTCTGTTCGTGACTTCCGGTCAGCCCCAGCAATTCACCAGCACGGTCATGCCAGTCGCGCGGCGGTTCAACTCGTCAGGCGAAACCTGGCCGGTTTCCTGCGCGGTCTGGGCCGTGGCCCCGGCCTTTGAAAGGATCTCGTGAAGGCGGTCGGCCGCGGCAGCAAGGCTGACATCTCGGGGCAGGGTACGCCCCTCGGTCTGCGCAGGCAGCAGCATTCCGACCACGTTGCCGTGATCATCGAATACCGGGCCGCCTGCGTCTCCGGGTTGTGCGGTCAGGCTCAGGCGGGTCACGCCGGCCTCTCCGTTCAGCCCGCGGATATCGGCGATCTTGCCGTAGGTCAGGGTCGGAGCCCCCAAAGCGCCCTCATATGAGTACCCCGCAACGGCCACTTCGGATTGCAGGCGAGGCTGGGCTTCGTTCAAAGCCGCAACGGCCATCGGTGCCAGCGTCTTGTTGGGGCGCAGGACCGCAACGCCCAGTTCGGGATCGCTCCACACGGTTTGCAGTTCCTGACCGTCCTCAAGGGTGACGCGGGTGCAGTTCTGCACCGCCTCGGCCACGGTCAGGACCAGACCGTTGGGATCGGCGAAAAAGCCCGATCGCGACAACCTGGGTTTTCTGAGTTGCAGACCGGACATCAAGTCGATGCTTTGCTCGGCATTGGCGCCAGCCGCAGCATCAAGAACACCATCGGTGGTTTCAAAGCTGGCGGTCATTGCGGCCAGAACCCGGGCGCGGCGTGCGTCATCGCCTTCGGGCCAGACAAGGGTGAAGCCTTTGATCTTGCCGTCGCTCAGATTGGCCTGTGTATAGGATACGATCCCGTTGCCACGGCCTTCGATGGTAAACCTGTCGCCACGCAGCTCACGCGGGCCGTTCAGCGGCACGATCTCGAGCGATTGCATCGCCTCGAACAGCGCGCGCAAAGTGGTTTTGCTGCCCTCCTGGCTGATCAAAACGACCCGTGCGTCCAGATCCCCGCTGGAATTGAAATGCGCGAACGGCGCCTCGTATCGGTCGAAGGCAATCACTCCAAGCGGCAGATCAACGGAAATTCCGGCGCGATCATCAACGTGACGGGCCATGCCGACACTGATCAGCGGGGCATTGTAGTCATCCATCAGAGCCTTGCGCTGTGCCGTCGTCAGGACACCGGTCGGTTCAAAGCCGTTGAACCGCTGCCATTCCGCCATCGACCGGCGTGTACCCTGGCCGAATGCCCCGTCGATGGTCGAACTGTAGAACCCGGCAGCCTGCAATGCGGTTTGCAGGTCTTTTCGTTCCTGTCCGCTCAGCAGCCGCTCGGACTGCTGGGCCTGTGATCTCGTCTCGTCCGAAGGTTGCGGCGTCAGACCGGCCTGAGGCTGCTCTGGCTGCGGCTCGGGCTGAACGGGCGCTGTGATTGCGCCGCGGTTCAGGACATTGGCGCCGATTGGCCAGAACTGCTGCCCCAGGGCGCCTGAAAATGTGATGAAACTGTCTGAGGGGATCTGCCGTTCGGCCCGGTAGACGCGCAGCACCTGCTCGGCGTCGGCCCGCAGATAGGGGCCGATCACTATGGCGTACCAGCCGCTGTTCAGGCGGAACCCGTTCACGTCGGGCAGGGCATTGGCATAGACTTGCGCCCGGTCCTGCGCCTCGCGCAGCGATGGCTGCGCTTCGACCTGAACCCAGACGCCTGCGTCAGCCCCCTGTTGAGCATACGCAGCGCGCAGGCCGACTGTAATCAGTAAAAGAATTGCAACGAATATGCGTGTCATTTTCTGCCCGTTTTATGCAGTGTTTTGGCTTTGCCTCAACTTACGCGATTCAGGGGTGAAAACGCTATGCCCACGATACGGGGAATTTCTGGTGTGGCGGCACAGTGACAGCAGGCGGGCATTGGCCCGTTGACGCCCCTTGGCCCCTTGCATAGGAAGGGCAAAACCGACCGGAACCGGGCAAATCCGCGCCCAAAGGGAATGTCATGACCGAACCGTCCAGCGCACCACGTTCATTTCAGGAAATCATCCTGCGGCTTCAGAACTACTGGGCCTCGAAGGGCTGTGCCATCCTGCAGCCATACGACATGGAGGTCGGTGCCGGTACATTCCACCCTGCAACCACCCTGCGGGCTTTGGGGTCCAAACCCTGGGCTGCGGCCTACGTTCAACCGTCGCGCCGTCCGACCGATGGCCGTTATGGCGAAAACCCAAACCGCTTGCAGCATTACTATCAGTACCAGGTGCTGATCAAACCCAGCCCGCCGGACCTGCAAGAGCTGTATCTGGGCAGCCTTCAGGCCATCGGCATCGACATGGACCTGCACGACATCCGTTTCGTCGAGGATGACTGGGAAAGCCCGACCTTGGGCGCATGGGGCCTGGGATGGGAGGTCTGGTGCGACGGAATGGAAGTAAGCCAGTTTACCTATTTCCAGCAGGTCGGCGGCCATGACTGCGCGCCGGTCTCGGGCGAGCTGACATATGGTCTGGAACGTCTGGCGATGTATGTGCTGGGCATCGACCACGTAATGGACATGCCCTTCAACGACCCACAATCACCCAGCCCGCTGACATATGGCGACATCTTCAAGCAAACCGAAGAGGAATACGCCCGTTGGAACTTTGACGTGGCCAACACCGAGGTTTTGCTGCGCCACTTCGAAGAGGCCGAGGAAGAATGCGCCGCGATCCTGAGCCAGGAAAACGTTGACCCCAAAACGGGCAAGCGCATCATCATGGCGCATCCTGCTTATGACCAGTGCATCAAGGCCAGCCATATCTTCAACCTCCTGGACGCGCGCGGCGTGATTTCGGTGACCGAGCGGCAGGCCTATATCGGGCGGGTGCGCGCGCTGGCCAAGCAATGCGCCGATGCCTTCGTGCAGACCGAAGCCGCAGGTTTTGAGGCCTGATGGCCCGTCGCACCCCATAGGAGGATCGTGCATGACCGGGAAAATGCTGGCAATTCTGTTGGTCGCTTGCGCCGTCATCGCTGGCGTCAGCATGTATTACCTGCAGGTCTACGGCTACTACTACGAGGTCGAACCCTCACCCGGTCAGGATGTTGTTCTGACCGAAACCGCGACCGGCCAACCTGTGCCCATAGCCTACAGCGCGTTTCAGGCGATCGACGCCGACAGCTCTCCGATCCGGTATCGGGCGTGTTTCCAGACAGATCTGAAGCCGGAACAGCTGGCCGTCCGCTACATGAGCGCCGAAAAGGCCGAGCCGCTGACGGCCCCGGGTTGGTTCGACTGCTATGATGCGGCTGCTCTGGCCGAGGCGTTGGCGAACGGATCCGCCCGCGCTTTCATAGGGGTCAAGAACGTCCACTACGGCGTTGATCGGATCGTCGCGGTGATGCAGGACGGCTCGGGCTTTGCCTGGCATGCTCTGAACAACTGCGGCGAAAAGGCCTATGACGGAACGGTTGTCGGCGAAGAGTGTCCGCCCCGACCGGAAAACTGAGTGGGCGGGATGGGGTTCATCGTTGAAATCCCAGGATTTCTGACGGCAACGCTGGGCTTTGCCGTCTACCTGATGGGCGCCGAGATCAACGCCCGCACAGAGGTTCTGCGCCGATTCAACATTCCCGAACCCGTAACCGGAGGTCTGTTGGCCTCGCTGGTGGTTCTGACGCTTTATCTGTTGTTCGGGATGGAGCTGGAGTTCGACCTGACCGCGCGGGATCTCCTGCTGGTGCTGTTCTTTGCCGGGATCGGCCTGAATGCCCGGCTGTCCGATCTGATCGCAGGCGGAAAGCCTCTGCTGCTACTGCTGATCCTGACGTTGGTGACGATCGTGGCGCAGAACCTGATCGGCGCAGCTGGGGCGGCGGCCTTCGGCTATCCGGCGCAGGCCGGCGTTCTGTTCGGGTCGGCCGCCCTGATCGGCGGCCACGGCACCGCCATCGCCTGGGCGCCCGAGGTCGCGCAGGTGACCGGGCTTGAGGGTGCGACCGAACTGGGGGTGGCCGTTGCGACCCTCGGGCTTGTTCTGGCTGCACTGGTCGGAGGCCCCATCGCGCGTCTGTTGATCGAAGGGCGCGACCTGACGCCAAACCGACCGGACGAGGAACACACGATCGGCGTACCCGACGAGCCGTCAGACGCGGCCGCGAAGATCGACCACCTGACGGTGATGCGGGTGCTGCTGTACCTGAACATAGCCATCATCGCGGGCTATGCTCTGTCCGAGGTGATCCTGGCCGCGGGTTTGAAACTGCCGCTGTTCGTGCCGTGCCTGATCATGGGCATCGTAATTGGCAACCTGCGCCCGCTGCTGGCCCCGCGCGCCGCGCCGGTGTCGCGCACGCCGTCGCTGGCGCTGATCTCGGAATTCGCGCTGGGCGCGTTTCTGGCCATGTCGCTGATGAGCCTGCAGCTGTGGACCATCGCCGATCTGGGCCTGTCCATCGTGGTGATCATGACGGCGCAGACGTTGTTTGCGGTGGCTTTCGTGATCTGGGTTCTGTTCCCGGTCATGGGCGCCAACTACCGCGCAGCCGTGCTGGCGGCGGGGTTCGGCGGCTTCGCGCTGGGCGCGACACCGACCGCAATTGCCAATATGACCGCCGTAACCAAGCGATACGGGCCTTCGCCTATTGCCTTTATCGTGCTCCCCCTTGTATCCGCATTCTTCGTGGATATCGCCAATGCCATCGTCATCCAGACGATCGTCTATTTCTAAGGATCGAAAATGCCCGACCTGCTGATCGAACTGTTTTCCGAGGAAATCCCCGCGCGCATGCAGACCCGCGCCGGCGAGGATCTGAAAAAACGGATCACCGACGGTCTGGTCGAGGCCGGTCTGACCTATGCCCATGCCCACGCCCTGACCACGCCGCGCCGCCTGACGCTGGCGATCGAGGGGCTGCTGGCCGAAAGCCCCACCATCCGCGAGGAACGCAAGGGCCCCAAGGTCGGCGCGCCCGAAAAAGCCATCGAAGGCTTCTTGCGTGGCGCTGGGATCAGCCGCGACCAATTGGAAGAGCGCGAGACGCCCAAGGGCGCGGTCTATTTTGCCACCATCGAGAAACCGGGGCGCCCGGCGGCCGAGATCGTGGCCGAGGTTCTGGCCGACACGATCCGCAACTTCCCCTGGCCGAAATCCATGCGCTGGGGCAGCGGGGCCCTGCGCTGGGTGCGGCCGCTGCATTCGATCCTGTGCATCCTCAGCGATGAAAGCGGCGCGCAGGTCGTGCCGATGGAGGTCGACGGGATCACCGCCGGTGACACCACCGAGGGCCACCGCTTCATGGCGCCGGGCCGGTTTGCCGTGACCGGGTTCGAGGACTACGCCGCCAAGCTGAAGCGCGCCTTTGTCGTGCTGTCGCCCGAGGAACGGGCCGAGCACATCTGGAACGACGCGCAGAACATGGCCTTTGCCGCCGGTCTGGAGGTGGTCGAGGACAAGGGCCTGTTGGCCGAGGTGGCCGGGCTGGTCGAATGGCCGGTGGTGCTGATGGGGCAGATCGACGATGAATTCCTCGACCTGCCGCCCGAGGTGCTGCAGACCTCGATGAAAGAGCACCAGAAATTCTTCTCGGTCCGCAACACCAAGACGGGGCGGATCGAACGGTTTATGACCGTGGCCAACCGCGAGACCACCGACAATGGCGCGACCATTCTGGCCGGAAACCAGAAGGTGCTGTCGGCGCGTCTGGCCGATGCGAAATTCTTCTGGGAGAACGACCTGCGCGTCGCCAAATCGGACATCACGCAATGGACCCGTGCGCTGGAGAACGTGACCTTCCACAACAAGCTGGGCACCCAGGCGCAGCGGATCGAGCGCATCGCCGCACTGGCCCGCGAACTGGCCCCGGTGACGGGCGCCGACCCGGATCAGGCCGAGAGGGCCGCGCGTCTGGCCAAGGCCGATCTGAGTTCGGAAATGGTCTATGAATTCCCCGAACTTCAGGGGCTTATGGGGCGGTATTACATTGAGGCGGCTGGAGAAGACGCCGCCGTGGCCGCCGTGGCGCAGGAGCATTACTCACCGCTGGGCCCATCGGATGTCGTACCGACCGCACCGCTGTCGGTGACGGTGGCGCTGGCTGACAAGCTGGACACGCTGACTGGGTTCTGGGCGATTGATGAAAAGCCCACTGGGTCGAAAGACCCGTTTGCTTTGCGTCGCGCTGCTTTGGGTATCTCTCGATTGGTTCTCGAAAACGATCTGCGGCTGTCTTTGGATCGCTTCTTTGACAGCCAACTTGTTCGAGCAGAAAGCGCAATCAATGAGGCGTTGCCGGAAGCTAACGTTCTTGATCTGTTGGAAGAAATTGCAGAGCGAGGTGTTTTTGGTGCTGCATTCCAAGCGGTCAAGGACAAAATCGGAGGATTGCCTGCCACGGCCTTTCTTGAACTTGAGAAAAAGGTCCCAGACGCATCTGACGATCTCCTCTCCTTCTTCCACGACCGGCTCAAGGTCTTCCTACGTGACGAGGGCATCCGCCACGACGTGATCGACGCCTGTATCGCGATGGACGGCAATGACGACCTGAACCTGCTGGTCAAACGCGCCCGCGCGTTGAATGTGGTGATCGCGACCGAAGATGGCGAAAACCTGGTGCAGGGCTTCAAACGCGCCAACAACATCCTGACCCAGGCCGAGGAGAAGGACGGGGTCGAATACTCTTTCGGTGCCGACCTGAAATTCGCCGAGACCGACAGCGAAAAGGCCCTGTTCGCCGCGCTGGATGAGGCGCAGGCCAAGATCGCACCGGCACTCAAGGCCGAGGATTTCCCGGCGGCGATGGCGGCCATGGCCGCGCTGCGCGGGCCGATCGACGCGTTCTTTGAGGACGTTCAGGTCAACTCCGACAATGCCGTGCTGCGCCGCAACCGTCTGAATCTGCTGAGCCAGATCCGCCAGATCTGCTCCAGCGTCGCGGACCTGACCAAGATCGAAGGCTGACCCAAAGGGCGCGCTCTGGCGCGCCCACAAGGCCCTTGCGCGGAAGGCTGGGGCGCTTATGCTGCGGTGAAACCAAAAGGTGCCGCAGTGCAGAATAATCCGCATACCACGCTCATCACTCCTGATGCTCCTGTCGCCGCCGACACCCATGGCGGCCGGGCGAAATGCCTGCAGCGCCTTGTGCGGTTGGACCTTCCCGTACCGCGTACGGTGGCCCTGTCCTTCGATCAGGTGCGACGGATCGCTGACGGCGATATCCCGGCAATCGAAGCCATACTTGAACAGTTCGACGCATCGGCGTTGCTGTGCGTGCGTCCCAGTTCCGAGGACCCTGACTGGGGTGGCCCCGGCGCGGTTCTGAACATCGGGATCAACGATGCCCGTTTCGTGGAATTGTCCGACAAGATGGGCCCCGAGGCCGCCGCCGCATTGTATCTGCGGTTCGTCCAAAGCTACGCGATCCACGTCGCGCGCCTGGACGCAGACGTTTTCGACGACATCGAAGCCGATGGTCGCGAAGGCCTGCGCCAGACCCTGCGCGCGTATGAGGACGAAACCGACGAAGCGTTCCCCCAGGACCGGGGCGAGCAGTTGCTGGCGGTCCTGCGCTCGATGGCGCGGGCGTGGGATGGAACGTCCGCCCGCCTATTGCGGCAGGCCAAGGGCGCTCCGGCGGATGCCGGGCTGGGCCTTGTCATCCAGGAGATGATCCCGGGCGTCGGCCAGGGCGAATGCGGATCGGGTGTGTTGCAGCTGGTGGATTCCTCGACCGGCATGCCGCAGATCACTGGCCGCTACCTGAGCCAAAGCCAGGGGCGTGATGCGCTGGGCGAGGGGGTTGCCGCCCTGTACCTTGAAAAAGACCCGCGCGGGCAGGCGCTCGAGGATGTTGCGCCTCAGGCCTTTGCCGACCTTAAGGCACATGCGGCGTTGATGCGGCGCAAATTGCGCGAAGAGATGCAGGTCGAATTCGTGATCGAAAACGGCAAGGTGCATATTCTGGACGGGGTCCGCGTTCAGCGCAGCGCCCGCGCCGCCATGCGGATCGCCGTTCGATTGGCCGAGGATGGCATCATCACCCAGCAGGAAGCCGTCATGCGGATCGATCCGCATTCGTTGAATGAGTTGCTGCACCGTCAGGTGCATCCCGAGGCCAAGCGTGACGTGCTGACCACGGGCATCGGGGCCAGTCCCGGAGCGGCCACCGGCCGGATCGTGTTCACTTCGGCCGAGGCACAAGCCAGCGCCGCACGCGGTGAGCCCTGCATTCTGGTGCGCCGTGAAACCTCGCCCGAGGATGTGCGCGGCATGCACGCCGCGGTCGCAGTACTGACGGAAAAGGGTGGCATGACCAGCCATGCGGCCGTGATCGGGCGCGGCCTGGGGCTGCCCTGTATCGTCGGCGCGTCCGAGATGCGGTTTCAGACCAAGAAAAAGCAGCTTTCCGTTCCGGACGGCCGCGTTTTCACCACTGGCGACATTCTGACGATTGACGGAAGCTCGGGCCAGGTTTTGGCAGGCGAGCCGGCGATGCTTGAAGCTGCTCTGGATGACTGTTTTCAGACATTGATGAGTTGGGCCGACGCCGAGCGTGACATATCAATTCGTGCCAATGCCGACACACCTGCCGACGCGCAGGCTGCGCGGAACTTCCAGGCGCAGGGGATCGGATTGTGCCGAACCGAGCATATGTTTTTTGACCCCGGTCGCCTGATCGTGATGCGCGAGATGATTTTCGCTCAGACTTCATCGGGGCGCGCGGCGGTTCTGGAACGGTTGCTTCCGATGCAACGCGATGATTTTGTGCAGCTTTTCCGGATCATGGAAGGCCAGCCCGTCTGCATCCGATTGTTTGATCCGCCTCTGCACGAGTTTCTGCCGACCACGCGCAGCGGGCAGCGCGAGCTGGCCGAGGCGCTGGACCTTCCGGTTTCGGATGTCGAGCGTCGGGTGGACGAAATGAGCGAATACAACCCGATGCTTGGGTTGCGGGGCGTGCGTCTAGGTATCACGGTGCCCGAGATCTATGACATGCAAGCCCGCGCGATCTTCGAGGCGACGCTCGAAGCCAGCAAGAATGGTGCACCGGTGGTGCCCGAGGTCATGATCCCGCTTGTTTCAGCCAAGCGTGAGGTCGAGCTGATCAAGGCGCGGGTGGACACAGTTGCCGCCGCCGTTGCGGCCGAGCGTGGTCAGGAGTTCGAGTACCGGTTGGGTGTGATGGTCGAAACGCCCCGGGCCTGTCTGCGTGCCGAGGAAATCGCTCCTCACGCCTCGTTCCTTAGTTTCGGCACCAACGACCTGACACAGATGACCTATGGCCTGTCGCGCGACGATGCGGGACGCTTCATGTCGGCCTATGTCCGGCAGGGTGTGTTCACCGAGGATCCGTTCCATGTTCTGGACGCCGATGGGGTCGGCGAACTGCTCAAGCTGGGCTCGGAGCGGGGGCGTACAGCTCGGCCCGATGTCACGCTTTCGGTGTGTGGTGAACATGGCGGCAATCCCGAATCAATCGCCCTTTGTCGGGATTTGGGGTTCGATTATGTGTCCTGTTCACCCTTCCGAGTCCCGGTCGCTCGGCTGGCTGCCGCTCAGTTGGCGATTTCGTCAAAACTTGGGGGTTGACAGGCCGTCAAAGCCCTAGGAATAGTGGTTTCGGGATGGACCTGTGGCTGATTAGTTTTGGCCCCGCGGGCAAGATTTTTCTTGCTTTTTCCTCAGAACTGGACCTTTCGCGCCTTCTGCGTTAAGACCCCGTCGCGCCCGCCGGGGGAGGGTATGGCGCGTGAAGTGCCTGTGCGAGGTTATCTGATGCTACGATACATACTGGCTGTTGCCATTGCGGCGGCAACCGTGATGCCGAGTGCGTCCGTTGCCGAGAGGGAAGCCACCGAGACTGCCAAGCGCGAACTGGTGTCGCGCAACGAGGTGCCGGGACAAAGCTTTCGCGACTATCTGAAGCTGTTCCAACCCAGGAAAGAGGTCCAACCGGTCGAGGTTTCCTACACCAAGGCCTGGCTGGACCAACAACCCAAAGCCAGCGGCGGCGAAGATCTGAAATGCTTGGCCGAGGCCCTGTATTTCGAAGCGCGCGGAGAGAGCGTGCGCGGCCAATTCGCGGTTGCCGAGGTGATTTTGAACCGGGTGGAAAGCACCCGTTTCCCGAACACCGTCTGCGGCGTGATCCGCCAGGGAACAGGCAAGAAATACCAGTGCCAGTTCACCTATACCTGTGACGGCCGCAAGGAAGTCATTCACGAGAAGAAAGCCTATGAGCGGGTGGCCAAAGTTGCCAAGGCCGCGATCGAGGGGGTCAGCGATCCGCTCACGTCGGGGGCCACGCATTACCACACCAAGGCGGTGCGCCCGTCGTGGTCGCGCGTTTACAAGGAAACTGCGCGCATCGGTGTGCATATCTTCTACCGCCACAACTACCGCACTGCGAGCAACTAGCGCGCATTGACGCACCCGCGCTGGAACGTTGATGGCGCGGGTGAAACCAAGGGCTATATTGCGGGCAAGGAGACCCGCAATGAATCTGAGCCGCCGAAGCCTTTTGAAATCTGCCGCCGCGCTTGCGGTGTTTCCAACGCTAGTGCGCTCCGCGCCGCTGACCCTGACTGCGCGCGAGGGCGCTCAGTTGATTGCCCCTCCGGGGTTTCCGGAAACCGCTATCTGGGGCTTTGATGGGCAGGTGCCGGGCAGCCCAATCCATCTGCAGCAAGGCGAGCGGGTTCAGCGCCGCTTGGTGAACGAATTACCGAAAGCCACTTCGGTTCATTGGCACGGTATCCGCATCGACAACACTATGGATGGCGTGCCGGGGTTGACTCAGGATGCGGTTCCAGGCGGCGCGACCTTCGACTATGATTTCATCGTGCCGGACGCCGGAACCTATTGGTATCATGCGCATAACAAGTCAGTCGAACAGGTGGCCCGTGGCCTGTATGGCCCATTGATCGTGCACGAGTCCGAGGCGCCGGATGTGGAGCAGGATCTGGTGCTGATGCTGGATGACTGGCGACTTGATCCGGAAACGGCCCAGATTACCCAAGATTTCGACAACGGCCATGACCTCAGCCATGCTGGACGGTTGGGAAACCTCATCACGGTCAATGGTGCATTCGACCCATCCTTTCCTGTTCAACAAAACCAACGCCTGCGCCTGAGGTTGGTCAACGCCGCAAATGCGCGTGTCTTCACTGTTGGCTTGGACGGAATGACCGGATGGATCGTCGCGCTGGATGGAATGCCTTTGGCCGAGCCGATCCCGATTGAGGACACGTTCCCGCTGGCCCCGGCACAACGTGCGGATTTGTTGGTGGATGTGCTGGCTGCGAATGCGGAAACGGCCAGCCTGTTCAGTCAGGAACGTGACGGCGCCTTTGGTTTGGCCCGATTTTCAGTGGCGGGGCAGGCGGCTTCCACTCCCCGGTCGGGAGTTCGGCCATTGCCGCCGAACCCGCTTCCGGAATTGACGGACCTCAACAACGTACCGCGGCACGAGATGAGGCTGCAGGGCGGTGCCATGCGCTGGCTTGAAAGCGCGCGGATTGGCGAAACCGAGCTCTCGGGCCGGGAACTGGCTCAGCTGGGGCGGTTCTGGGCGCTGAATGGCTACGCCGAGCGACCGGATGACCCGTTTCTGGACGCGCCCTTGGGAAGCGTCCACCGGATTGCCTTCGTGAACGAAACTGCATTCCCGCACGCGATGCACTTGCATGGCCACCACTTTCGGCTGATCTTGCCGGACGGAAGTCTTGGGCCATGGCGCGACACGGTTCTGGTCGAACGCGGCGAAACCCGCGAGATCGCGCTGGTCACCGACAACCCGGGCAACTGGCTGCTGCATTGCCATATGCTTGGACACGCCGCATCGGGTATGATGAGTTGGTACCGCGTCACCTGACGCCGCATTCGGCGGCTGGAATGGCGTTTGCTTGAATGCTATAGCCGCGCGGAACCACTAAATTGGGCAAACCTGTCCAAGCTGCCCGAAAAGGCCCGCGCCATGAGTACTGAAATCCGCCTTGCCTTTGCGCACCCGTCCGAGCGGTCCGAGGCGACCGCGCCACGCGGGCCGCTGGATCGTATCTCGCTGCGCGACCACATTGTCGAGGTTGAGATCGGCGCCTTTCAGGCCGAGCGGGGCACAACCCAGCGCATCTGTTTCAACATCGTGGTCGAAGTGCGGCCGCTGACCGAAAACATCGACGATGATGTCGATCGCATCCTGTCCTATGACCGGGTGACCGAGGCCATTGCCTATGAACTGGCGGCCGAGCGTCTGAATTTGCTCGAGACGCTGGCGGATCGAATAGCCGAGCGGATCCTGCTTGAGCCTCAGGCGGTAAGGGCTTTTGTCCGCATCGAAAAACTGGACCGGGGCCCCGGCGCTTTGGGAGTCGAGATCGTGCGTGGCAAGGATGCAGTCCATCACGATGTCATCGAGGAAGAGCGTCCACATCCCCGGCTGGTCTTTCTGTCGAACGCAGCGATTGAGTCGGCCAATTTGTCGGGCTGGATCGACCAGTTGGAGAACCGACAGCGGCCGCTGATCCTGTGCGTGGGTGCTTCCGAACTACCGGTGCCGCAGACCGGGCATGCCATGACCCAGCGCCGGATCGACCTGCTGGCGATCGAGCAGAATGCCTGGGTGCTGGCCGCGCGTGATCATCGCTGCGTCGTCGTCTCGACCCGGACCGAACTGGACTGGGCCATGAAGAACGGCCAGATCTGTGTCTGGGCACCGTCCAAGATCGTGCTGGATGCGGTCGATGGGCCTTCGGCGGCACCGTCCGATGCGGTGGCCTTGGCCGCCTGGTTCGCCGCCACCTTCGAGGCCAGCGAAATGCTGGTGATCGGCGGGGATTTGCCCGAGTCGCCCAAAACGCCGCTCCGGGCGGTTCCGGTGGAGCAGGCGCAACTTTGACCAGTTACTATCGCCCATTGGTGCAACACGGGCCGATGCGCCCGGACGGGGCCTTGCCACTGGCCGGGCAGGGCCTGTGGTTCACCCATGCCGAATGCCTGCAACGTGACGCGGCACCCCGGATCGTTGCGGCCGCCGAAATCCCTGAATCGTGGCTCGACCGGATGACGCAAACGCGTGCCGCGATTGCCGGGCTGGATATGACGCAGCCGCAGATCATGGGCATCCTGAACGCCACGCCAGACAGCTTTTCCGATGGTGGCAAGCACAACACGCCTGATGCCGCGCGGGCGGCGGCTCGGGAAATGGTCGCGCACGGTGCGACCATTCTGGATATCGGCGGTGAATCTACCCGCCCCGGTGCTGATTTCGTGCCCGAGGACGAAGAGATCGCCCGCACCCAGCCCTTGATCCGCGCGATCCGGGCCGAGACACCGGCGCTGATTTCGATCGACACGCGCAAATCCACCGTGGCAAGGGCCGCAGTTGAGGCGGGGGCGGGGCTGATCAACGACGTTTCGGGCTTTACCTTCGATCCCGCGCTTGGCGCTTTCTGCGCCGAGATTAAAGCGCCGGTCTGCGTGATGCACATGCAGGGCGACCCGGCCACGATGCAGGACAACCCGACCTATGATGACGTTCTGCTGGACGTTTTCGATTTCCTGTCGGGGCAAGTGGCCCGGCTGGAAGGCCTTGGGCTGAATCGGGGCCGGATCATCGTTGATCCGGGCATAGGCTTTGGCAAGACCGAGGAACATAACCTGACCCTGCTGCGCAATCTCAGCCTGTTTCACGGGTTGGGCTGCCCGATTCTGCTGGGCGTATCGCGCAAGGGCTTCATCGGCCGGATCGGCGCGGAACCGCGCAAGGATGCCCGCGCGCCGGGATCAATTGCCGTTGCGTTGGCAGGATTGTCGCAAGGTGTGCAGATCATCCGGGTGCATGACGTGGCCGAGACCGCTCAGGCCTTGCGCCTGTGGGCCGCTGTCCGGTAATCCGGTCGCAGGCAGGACTTTGTGGAGTAACAGGTATGCGCAAGCTGTTCGGAACCGACGGGGTGCGGGGCACCGCCAACACCTATCCGATGACGGCCGAGATGGCGTTGCGGATCGGCGCGGCCGTGGGGCGGTACTTCCGCCGGGATGGCTCGGGCGTTCATCGGGTGGTGATCGGCAAGGATACGCGCCTGTCGGGCTATATGCTGGAAAACGCGCTGACGGCGGGTCTGACGTCGACCGGCATGAACGTGCTGCTGCTGGGGCCGGTGCCGACACCGGCGGTCGGGCTGATGACCCGGTCGATGCGGGCCGATCTGGGTGTGATGATCTCGGCCAGCCACAACCCGGCCGAGGACAATGGGATCAAGTTCTTCGGCCCCGATGGATTCAAACTGTCCGACCAGGCCGAACTTAAAATCGAACAGCTGATCGAAGAGGGGGTCAAACCCGCGCAGGCGCAGAATATCGGGCGCGCCCGGCGTGTCGATGACGCGCGGTTCCGCTATGGCGAGCGGGTCAAGTCATCTCTGCCGCGCGAGCTGCGTCTGGATGGCCTCAAGGTGGTGATCGACTGCGCCAACGGCGCCGCGCACCGCACCGCGCCTGAGGTGCTGTGGGAACTGGGGGCCGAGGTGATCCCGGTGGGAACCGCGCCCAACGGCAAGAACATCAATCTGGGCTGCGGCTCGACCCAGCCGCGCGTGGCGGCCGAGGCCGTCGTGGCGCATGGGGCGGATGTGGGCATCTGCCTCGACGGTGATGCCGACCGGGTGGTGATCGTGGACGAAACCGGGCAGGTCGCTGATGGTGATCAACTGATGGCCCTTCTGGCCACCGCCTGGGCCACTTCCGAACGGCTGAAAGGCGGCGCGCTTGTTGCGACCGTCATGTCGAACCTGGGTCTGGAGAGGTTCCTGGGTGCGCGCGGGCTACGGCTGGAACGGACGGCGGTCGGTGACCGCTATGTGGTCGAGCGGATGCGGGAAGGCGGGTTCAACCTTGGCGGCGAGCAATCCGGCCATATCGTCATGAGCGACTATGCCACCACGGGCGATGGCCTGATGGCGGGGCTGCACTTCCTGGCCGAGATGGTGAATTCGGGGCGCAAAGCCTCGGATCTGGCGCAGCAGTTCGAGACGGTGCCGCAACTGTTGAAGAACGTGCGCTATGGCGAAGGGCAGGCCCCGCTGGAAGCGGAAACGGTCAAGGCCGCGATTGCTGATGCCGAGGCGCGGCTGAACGGGCAGGGGCGGTTGCTGATCCGCAAGTCGGGCACCGAGCCCTTGATCCGCGTGATGGCGGAATGCGAGGATGACGCCCTTTTGGCACAGGTGGTCGATGGGATCGTGGCCGAGGTCGAAGCCGCCGCGCGTCAGTAGCCCAACAGCAACTTGCGCAGGCTGAACCATTGGCTGATGGCCATGCCTGTCAGGATCAGCGCCAATGCTATGTAGAACCGCAGCGGCAGTGCCTCGGACAGGATCCACGCGCCGAAGATCATCGACCAGACCGGCACCTGATAGTTCACCAGAGTCATGAAGACCGACCCGGCGCTGCGAATGATCGACACCCGCAGCAGGGTGGCAAAGGCCGTGGGCACAAGGCCCAGCACGATCAGCGCAAGCGTGGGGCGCAGGCCTTGCGGTGCGGGCACGCCCTCGGTCGCCAGCATGATGGGCACCAGGATTACTGCGCCCACCACCAATGTCAGTGCGGCCAGAACCACCGGGTCGATCGGCGGGCATCGCCGGGTCAGGATCGACGCCACCGAATAGCAGAACGCCGCCCCGATGCAGGCCAGCTGTGCCAGCGGCTCGGCCCCGCTGCCCAGTTGCGCCAGCCCTGGGCCGATAAGCACCAGCGCTCCGGTGAAGCCCAGCGATACCCCGACGAAACGACGTGCGTTCAGGGGTTCATCCGAGAAAAAATGCGCCAGCGGAAGAACCATCAGCGGAATTGCGGCCATGGACAGCCCGGCAAAGGCCGAGGGTACATATTGCTGCCCCCAGCTGAGCAGCACGAAAGGCAGCGCGGTGGACAGGATGCCGATCAGGATTACCGACCACGCGAGACTTGGTGTCAGGCTGGGGATGCGCCGCCGGGTCAGCCCCATCAAGGCCAGCAGCATCACCGCGCCCAGCGTCGTCCGCGCCGTGGCCACCGTGATCGGGCCATAGCCTTCCAACGCCATCGCGACGACCATGAAGGTGCCGCCCCAGATCAGGCCCAGGGCAATGACGCCGCTCCAGTCGCGTATGTTGGGTTGAGGCACCATCGCTGGCCGTTCATCCGTTCTGCATGAAAAGGGCGGCCACCGGGGCCGCCCTTGGGTCCAAGCCGTTCGGGCTTAGTTCTTTTCCTGATCGACCAGCTTGCCGGCCGAAATCCAGGGCATCATGCCCCGCAGCTTTTTGCCGACTTCTTCGATCTGGTGTTCGTCGTTGGCCCGGCGCGAAGCCTTGATCGTGGGCTGACCGACCTGGTTTTCCAGCATGAAGTCACGCACGAACTTGCCCTGCTGGATGTCGTTCAGAACCTCTTTCATCGCCTTCTTGGTCTGCTCGTAAGGCAGGATGCGCGGGCCGGTCACGTATTGACCGTATTCCGCGGTGTTCGAGATCGAGTAGTCCATGTTGGCGATGCCGCCTTCATAGATCAGGTCCACGATCAGCTTCACCTCGTGCAGACACTCGAAATAGGCCATCTCGGGTGCATAGCCGGCCTCGACCAGGGTTTCAAAGCCACAGCGGATCAGTTCGACCAGACCGCCGCACAGAACGGCCTGCTCGCCGAACAGGTCGGTTTCGCATTCCTCGCGGAAGTTGGTCTCGATGATGCCCGAACGGCCGCCGCCGATGGCCGAGCAGTAGGACAAGCCGATTTCCAGCGCCTTGCCGGTCGCGTCGGTGTGGACCGCCACAAGGCAGGGCACGCCGCCGCCTTTGACATATTCGCCGCGCACGGTGTGGCCGGGGCCTTTGGGCGCCATCATGATGACGTCCACGCCCTCTTTCGGCTCGATCAGGCCGAAATGCACGTTCAGGCCGTGGGCAAAGGCGATGGCCGCGCCGGGCTTGATGTTGTCATGCACGTATTTCTTGTAGGTCTCGGCCTGAAGCTCGTCGGGCATGGTGAACATGATGACGTCGCACCAGGCCGCGGCCTCGGCAATGCCCATCACCTGCAGGCCTTCGGCTTCGGCTTTCTTGGCCGAGGGCGAGCCTTCGCGCAGGGCGACGACCAGGTTCTTGGCACCCGAGTCGCGCAGGTTCAGCGCGTGGGCGTGGCCTTGAGAGCCATAGCCCAGGATGGCCACTTTCTTGTCCTTGATCAGGTTGATGTCGCAATCGCGATCGTAATAGACGCGCATTTTGCCGGTCCTTTCTGTTTCGATTGCTGCGGTTCTATCTGCAGTGATTGCTATTGGCGAGAGCGATGACATTGGATATTGACGAAAGAAGTGAAGAATAATTCTTAGAAACCGGAAAACTTGAAAAAGTAATGCTTGACGACATCGACCGCCGCATCCTGCGCCATTTTCAGGCCGACCCAAGCCTGAGCACCGCCGAACTGGCCGAGCGGTGTCGGATCAGCAATGGCGTGTGCTGGCGGCGGATCGAGAAGATGCAGGCCGCCGGGATCATTCAGGGGCAGGAGGCCGTGATCGACTGGTCCGCCATGGGCTATGCGGTCGAGGTGTCGCTGCGGGTGACCTTGGACAAGACCCAGCCGCGCGCCTTCGACGAATTCACCGATGCCGCCCGCAAAGTGCCCGAGGTGATCGAGATCCAGACCTTTCTGGGGCGGGTGGATGTCCGCCTGTCCGTCATCGCGCGGGACATGGCGCATTATCAGCAGGTCTATCGCGACCGTATCCTGACCCTGCCGCATATCGCCGACATCGAGGCCCTGATGCACATCGCGCGGGTCAAGCGGGACGAGGTGCTGCCGGTATGATCGAGCTGGATGATCTGGACAGGAAGATTCTACGGGCCTTGGCTCAGGACGCGACGCAAAGCGCGGGGGCGCTGGGGCGGCGTTTCGGGCTGTCGCAGCCCGCCACCTGGCGCCGGATCCGGCGGCTGGAGCAGGCGGGTGTCATCAAGAGGCGCCGGCTGCGCTTGAACGCCGAGGCGCTGGGGTTCGGCGTCACCGTATTTCTGGGCGTCAAGCTGGCGCGCAAAGGCCAGGTCAGCCTCGAGGATTTCGAACGCGCCGTCAGCGCCATTCCCGAGGTGCAAACCGTGGAACACGTTCTGGGCCTGTACGACTACCGACTGCGCGTGGTCGCGCGCGACCTGGCGGACTTCGAACGCGTCCTGCGTCGGCGGATCATGACCCTGCCGGGGGCCGGGGATGTCGAAGCAAATGTACTGCTGAGCGAGGAACGCCTGCCCGGGCCGATTGGCTAGCGGTCAGTAGCGGGTACGGATGCAATAGCCCGGATGGTGGGTCAGGCGGGCAAACGAAACCGGCTGTCCGTCTTTCCATGTCGTGCGCTCAAGCTGAATCATCGCGGCCCCGGTCGTTGTTCCCATGTAATCTGCCAGATGGCTGTCGGCGGAAATGGCGTAGAGTGCAAGCTCGGCGTCAATGAAGGGGTTTGCGTTCAACAGCCATTCATGCGGCCCGACCTCTTCCAGATTGGCATCTTCAACCTCGGGGACGGCCGAAATGTTGATCCAGCGTTCTTCGTGCTGAAACGGGCGGTTGTCGGCATAGTGCATACACACCAGATGCAGGATCTGCGATTGCGGCGGCAGACCCAGTTGCGAGCTGAGCCAGCCGGGGCTCTTGTCAACGCTGCGCTCGACCAGGGCATAGCGGTAGGTCTGGTTCTGGTCTTCGACGATCTGACGGGCCAGCGACAGTTCCAGCTTGGCCTGTTTGCTGGGTGATTTCTTGACCCGCGTTCCGCTCTTGCGCTTGCGCTCGACGAACCCTTGCTCGGCCAGTTCGCGCAGCGCACGGTTGACGGTTGCGCGCGCGCAGTTGAACTCTTCAGCAAGCTGGGTTTCGGTCGGCAGCAAGGAACCCTGGGGCCAGACCCGTGTCTCGATCCGCCGCTTCACTTCGTCCCGAACGAATTGAAAACTGATCCGCTTTTGAACGTTCACGGTCTAAAATATCCTTTCAAGCTCAAGATGTGCGTATCTGTTCAGAAACACGTCAAGGTGTAAAGAGAGAGGTGACACTAATTGGCGTCAATTCGGCCTCTCAGGCTGCTGAAACGTGTGTCCAGCCGAGCTTCTGACCGTTGACTTAGGGGAAGCGCGTGAGGGTCAATGAGCACTTTACCAACAGATGCAAAGCCTTCAGAAAGTGAGCAACCCAGAAAAGGAGACAACATGCCTGCATTGTTGAATACAGTCGATCCGGACGGGCTCGAAGAATTCTCGGTCGTGTTCACCGACCGCTCTCTCAACCACATGTCGCAGGCGTTCCAGCAGGTGATGCGCGACATCTCAGGGATGCTGCGTGAGGTCTATGGCGCGGAAGGCGTAGCAGTGGTGCCGGGTGGCGGAACCTACGCGATGGAGGCCGTGGCCCGCCAGTTCGCCCGCGGCGCCAATGTGCTGGTGGTGCGCAACGGCTGGTTCTCGTATCGCTGGAGCCAGATCATCGAAACCGGGGGGCTGACGGTGTCAGCCACCGTGTTGAAGGCCCGTCAAACGGGGAATTCCAGCCCGTCGCCCTTTGCGCCCGCGCCGATCGACGAGGTGGTCGAAACCATTCGCAGCCAGCGACCCGGCGTGGTCTTCGCGCCGCATGTGGAAACCTCGGCCGGGGTCATTCTGCCGGACGACTATGTCACCGCGATGGCCGCCGCAGCGCACGAGGTCGGCGCGCTAATGGTGCTCGACTGCATCGCCTCGGGCTGTGCCTGGATCGACATGAAGGCCACCGGTGTGGACGTTCTGATCTCGGCCCCGCAGAAGGGCTGGAGCGCCTCGCCCTGTGCCGGTCTGGTCATGCTGTCCGACCGCGCCGAGGCGCGGCTGGCCGAGACCGCCTCGGACAGTTTCGCGCTGGACCTGAAGAAATGGCGCCAGATCATGCAGGCCTATGAGGGTGGCGGCCATGCCTATCATGCCACCATGCCCACCGATGCGCTGCGGGCGTTCCGGGACACGATGCTGGAGACCCGTGACTATGGGTTCGACAAGCTGCGCGACGCGCAATGGCGGCTGGGTAATGCGGTGCGGGCGATGCTGCGCGACAAGGGGGTCGTTTCGGTCGCGGCCGAAGGCTTTGGCGCACCGGGCGTGGTGGTCAGCTATACCAACGACCCCGAGGTGCAGAACGGCAGGAAATTCGCCGCGCTGGGCATGCAGATCGCCGCCGGCGTGCCCCTGCAATGTGACGAGCCCGAGGGGTTCAGCACCTTCCGTCTGGGACTGTTCGGGCTGGACAAGCTGTACGCTGTCGATGCCACGGTGGCCCGGCTGAAGCGGGGGCTGGATCAGGTGCTGTAGGCCGGTACGGGCCTCAGCGCACGCCGAGGCCCATCTGCATCAGCGTCTTGCGCACCACCGGCATCGAATAAAGCGCGTTCAGACCCGCTGCGCGAGCATCGCGCAACGGCCGCGCCTCGACCATCGAGGCGCGGTTCAGCAGGTCGATCCCCTTAACGCGCAATTCGATCTCGGCATGGCGGGCCTTGTGATAGGCGTCGAGCATCTGGGTATCTCCCAGACCCTCCGGCCGGGCTTGGGCCAGGTCCAGCAGGCTGCGTAGATCCCCCAGTGACATGTTCAGCCCCTGCGCGCCGATCGGGGGCACCACATGGGCGGCCTCGGCCATCAGGGCCACGCGCTGCGCCGACAGGCGCTCGGCCGATTGGCTGATGATCGGCCAGATCGTCCGGCGCGAGGCCAGTTTCAGCGGCCCGAACAGGCCGCAGGACCGCTCGGTCATCGCGGCCTCGAACTCGGCCTCGGGCAGGTTCAGCAGTTCGACCGCGCGCGGGCCGCGCTCCATCCAAACGATCGCCGACGAGGGCTGGCCCTGCCAGTCGGGCAGGGGGACCAGAGTGAACGGCCCGCCGGACCGGTGGATCTCGGTCGAGACGTTTTCATGGGCGATCGGATGCGTCACCGCAAAGGCCAGTGCCTTCTGCCCGTATCGCGTGGTGTGGACCTTGATCCCCGCAGCCTCGCGCATGGGCGAGTTGCGGCCGTCGGCGGCGATCACCAGCTTGGTGCGGATGCGCGTGCCGTCGGACAGGCCCACACGCGCCTCGGCGGTGCGGGTGAACAGGCTGACGGTGCCGGTGCCGGGGCGGAAATCGACATTCGGCAGTTCGTGCAGCCGGGCCACCATCTCGCGCCGCAGCAGCCAGTTGGGCAGGTTCCAGCCAAAGGGTTGATCCGAGATATCGGCAGCGTTGAAATCCCGCACCACGCGCGGTTCAGGGATGTCGCCGCCCGCGTCCACGATGCGCATGATCTGCAGCGGCGCGGCGTGGGGTTCCAGCCGGTCCCACAACCCGCAGTGCTGCAGCAGGCCGTGCGCCGGCTGCAGAAACGCGGTGGTGCGCAGGTCGGACCCGTCGGCGTCGCGGTCGGTGACGGGCGGGGTCGGGTCCACGCAGATCACGTCGAACCCTGCGGCGCCTAATACGGCCGCCGCAGTCAAACCGGCGATGCCACCGCCGGAAATCAGGATGTCACAACTGTCGGTCATCGCGTCACTCTCCGTTGCCCGCGGACCCTAGTGCGGTTCTGGGGCCTGCGCCAAGTGACATCCTGTCCCGTGGTCTAGCCGCGTGAAATCAGGACCAGAATCAGGAACATCACCGGCACCATCGCCAGGGCCGGCAGATACAGGCCCGGCAGGCCGAACAACAGGGCCGAACAGCCCCACATGCTGACCAGCGCCGCAACGGTATAACCCAGATCCTCGGGCTTGCCATTGGCCGCATCGCGGGCCAGCCAGCCAAACAGGGGAATTGCAAAAAGCAGGCGCTGCCAAAAGGGCAGGCGGCCGGGCATCTCGATCGCGGTCATCGGGGTCTCCAGTTCTGTTCGTCGCTGAGCCTGATGTAGGAACGACTTTGCAGCTGCAGAATGCGCGGATCGTCGCAGTTTCAGGCTGCACGCAGGCGCATTTCGTCGCAGTCTCGGGTGGTTCAGATCAGCCCGGCCAGAAAGGCGGTCAGGTCATCGGTGTGGTGGTGGATGTGATCCGCGTCATGCGGATCGGGCGCGACATGCACGGTACGCATGCCCATGTCATGCGGGGCCTTCAGGTTGCGCGGCTCGTCCTCGAACATGGCGGCATGGTCGGGGCGGATTCCGTCGCGAGCAAACACCGTTTCAAAGGCGGCCTTGTCCGGTTTGGGGCGATACCCCGCATGTTCGACCCCATAGATCGCGTCGAACAGCCCATCCAACCCGCGTGAGGCCAGAACCCTCTCGGCATAGGGCGCGCTGCCGTTGGTGTAGACGATGCGCCGCCCGGGAAGGGCCCGGATATGCGCGGCCAGCGCAGGGTCGGGCTCCATGTGGCTCAGGTCGACCTGATGAACCGCGTGCAGATAGGGCTCGGGGTCCAGATCATGTTCGGCCATCAGCCCGGCCAGCGTGGTTCCGTGTTCGCGCCAATAGTGCTGGCGTAGCCGGTCAGCCTCGGCCCGGTCGACGCGCAGAGCTTCGACCACGTATTCCGTCATGAGCACCTCGATCTGATCGAACAGGCGCATCTGTGGCGGATAGAGGGTGTTGTCCAGATCGAACACCCATTGGGTGACATGTGAAAATGCAGGCTTGACCATAGGTTTGGGTTTAGGCCGCGGCCACCGGGTTTTCAATGGCGCACTTGATTGCAGACCCATGGCCCGGATAGACAGGTCCGAACGAGGAGAGACCTGACCCAATGAACCAGTCCCGACAGCCCCAGACCGATGCCTACAGCCTGATCCTCGAAGCGATCGACGTGGGGGTGTACAAACCCGGCGACCGGCTGGTGGAAAGCGAACTGGCCGAGCGGTTCGGCGTGTCGCGCACCCCGATCCGCGAGGCGCTGCAGCGGCTCGAAACGCAGTCGCTGCTGGAACGTGACGGGCGGTCGCTGATCGTGGCCTCGTTAGACCACAACCAGATGGCCGAGCTCTATGTCGTTCGGCGTGAATTGGAAGGGCTGGCGGCCCGACTGGCCGCGCGCCACGCCACGGATGAGGAAATCAAAGTCCTGCAGGATATGGTCGAAGCCGATGACGCGCTTGTGGATGATCCCGTGGCGCTGTCCCGGGCCAACCGGCGGTTCCACGAGCAGATCCACCTTGCGTCGCACAACCGCTACCTTGTGCAGCAATTGGACCTTGTCCATCGCACCATGGCTCTGATGGCAACGACTTCATTGGCCGCGCAGGGCCGCGGTGAAATCGCTCAGAGTGAGCATAAGGGGATCGTCGAGGCGATCGCGGCTCATGACGAAGAAGCCGCCGACCGGGCCTTGAAGGAACATATCTCGGTCGCGTTCATGACCCGGCTGAAGCAGGATGCAATCCGGCGCGAGAAATAGCTGCCTCGTCTGGCTGCGCTTCTTCGCTGGCCTGCCCGTGCTGGGTCTTGTCCCAGAAGAACGGTCTGACCGCCAGTTCCCACAGCGCCTTGTAGGCGGCTGCCACGCCCAAGGGGTAGTAGAGTGCCATGGTCGGGACCCACGGCAGCAGGAAACGGCGACCTCCGGCCAGCACGCCCAAGCCTCCAACTAGGATATTCGCGGCCTCGGCGGTCAGGAACAGGTAGACACAGGCGTGCAAGATTTGCGATGCCAATACAGCTTCGAAGGGGTTCGTCATCCCCAAAAAGGTCAGCCAGAAGACCCATAGCACGGGGGCAAGCAGGAATTGTCCGACCGTTCCCAGGAAAAAGGCTTGGACACCCAGAAAGCGCCACAACCCCAGATCACGCAACAATGCTAAGGGCGAGCGCATGTGGACAAGGTATGTGACCATAAACCCTTTGAGCCAGCGCGAGCGCTGCTTCACCCACGGCCAGGCGCGGAAATTGGCCTCTTCATACGTGGCGGTATTCACGATTTCGGTGCGATAGCCCGCGCGGCTGAGTCGAACCCCCAGGTCCGCGTCTTCGGTCACATTATGAGCGTCCCAGCCCCCCAATTCCAACAGCTTGTCCCTGCGGAAGAAGAACGTCGTTCCGCCCAGGGGCACCACAAGACCCAACCGCGCGATTCCGGGCAGGATCACGCGGAACCAACCGCTGTATTCGATGGTGAAGCAACGCGAGCGCCAGTTGGTGCGCGGGTTGTAGTAGTCCAGAACACCCTGCAGGCAGACCACATCATCGGGCGCGCGGGCGAATTGCTCCACCACGGTCTCGAGTTGGTCTGGAAGAGGCGCATCCTCGGCATCCCAGACGCCCAAAATATCTCCTCGGCAGAAATCCAGCGCATAGTTCATCGCCCGTGGTTTGGTGGTCAGGTTGCCAAGATCGGGCACCTCCAGCGTTCGGATCCAGCTGGGCAGGGTGGTCTGCGCAAGAGCTGACCGGGTGACGTCGTCATGCTCTTCCAAGACCAGGATCACGTCCAACAGCGCCTTTGGATAGGTCAGGCGTTTCAGCCGTTGGATCAGCGCACCGGCGATTTCCCGTTCCTTGTGCAGCGGCACCAGGATAGACACGCAGGGCAGGCGGTGTTGCGCAAGCAGACCGCCTGGTTTCTCGGCCTTTTTGGGGAAGAGATACGATATCAACCCGGCCAGCCGAAGTATCAGGAACAGGATCAGTGTTGAAACTGCGGCCCAGAACAGCACGGATAGCCCGGCATTCGGTTGCAGGCCCAGGCCCGCAAGCGCAGCCAGAGCCAAGAGGGTCGGCAGGAGACGCGAGCTCGCAGTCCATGAGCGGCAGCTTTGCGAAAGCGGCGCCCGCGTTTCCGCCGCCTCAGCCAAAGGTTTTGCGTAATGTCGGGCAATGGCTTGGTCGATGTCATCGGGTGCGGCCAGCACCGGCAGGACTGTCTGGGCGCAATCTGCCAACCCGGACCTTATTTCATCAAAGCGGTCTGGGTAGGCTGTCGCGACCAAGAGCACGGGCCCGACTCGCAGCCACGGAATGGCATTGTGCGTTAACCAGAACTGCATCGGGCGCAGCGCGCAAAGGTCAGCGGGTGGCGGCGTGCTTTCCAAATCGGCGATCTGCAGCCCATGTTGTTGACCCAGCGCCAACAGCACATCGCTGCGCGCGGCCATTTGCTCGCCAACCATAATTTCGCCCAGAGGAGCGTTCTGCCGCTCCTGCAGTTTCAGGGCTTGATCCAGTTGAGCGGGGGTGATCACCCCCAATTCGATCAGGCAGGTGCCCAAAGGTTTGCGGGGGCCAATTCCGGAAACCGGGGTCGCGGGTCCGTGACCCAGAAAATTCAATTCAACCATAAGAAAACCCTGCCCGAGATGTCGGGTCAGAGTTGCTCAATCAAGGTTAATTCCGGGTTAACGTTGACGCGGTCCGCAAACCTGCGGGATCAAGCGCGCACTTTTCGGTCGGCCATGGCCGCGGCAAACCGTTCAAAAAGGTAAAAGCTGTCTTGCGGGCCGGGCGAGGCTTCGGGGTGATACTGAACCGAATACACCGGGCGATCGGACATGCGGATGCCGCAGTTCGAGCCATCGAAGAGCGACCGGTGGGTTTCGACCACCCCCGCAGGCAACGATTGGGCGTCGACCGCGAATCCGTGGTTCATCGAAGTGATCTCGACCTTGCCGGTTTCCAGGTCCTTGACCGGGTGGTTCGCGCCGTGGTGTCCGTGGTTCATCTTGATGGTCTTGCCGCCCAACGCCAGTGCTAGCATCTGGTGACCAAGGCAGATCCCGAAAATCGGCAGATCCGTGGTTTCAAGAATTTCCTTGATCATCGGCACAGCATAAGTGCCAGTGGCAGCCGGGTCTCCCGGGCCGTTGGACAGGAACACGCCATCAGGTTCGTGCGCCAGCACCTCAGCCGCGGTTGCGGTTGCGGGCAGTACCGTCACGTCGCAACCGGCCGAAGCCAGGCAGCGCAGGATGTTCCGTTTTGCGCCGTAGTCCAACGCGACGACCTTGTGCACGGGCGCTTCCTGACGCCGGTAGCCATCCGGCCAGGCCCAGCGCATCTCGTCCCAGCGGTAGCTCTGGGCGCAGGTCACATCCTTGGCCAGATCCATGCCCTCCAGCCCGGCGAAACCACGCGCTGCAGCAACCAGGGCTTCGATGTCGAAGTTGCCTTGCGGGTCATGGGCTAACGCGACATGCGGAGCGCCTTGCTGGCGGATCGCACGGGTCAGCCGGCGGGTATCGACCCCACCGATGGCGATCCGGCCGCGGCGGGCCAGCCAGTCGGTCAGCCGCTCGGCCGAGCGCCAGTTTGACGGCTCGGTCGGATCCCATTTCACGACCATGCCCGCGGCCACCGGATCGGCAGTTTCGTCATCGTCGGGATTGACGCCGACATTGCCGATATGCGGGAAGGTGAAGGTCACGATCTGCCCGGCATAGGACGGGTCGGTCATGATCTCCTGATATCCGGTCATCGCGGTGTTGAAACACAGCTCGGCCACGGTTTGTCCCGTGGCGCCGAACCCGGTTCCGAAGAAGAGCGTTCCGTCGGCCAGAGCCAGACATGCGGTGGGCTTGGACGTGGCTTGATGGGCCATGGCGCGACTCTCCTATCGGGTAAATCGGCGCATAACTAAGGGGGTTGGGGTCTCGGGTCAACCCTGTTCAAATTTTGGGCTATTGTTGTTTTTCAATGATTTAGCCTTATGTGTCTGCTGTTGTGCCTCGGATTTTGTTTAGATATGTTCGGGGTTCCGTTGCCATGGGGATGGACAGAACAGATGGATATGCGAACTCGGGTGACCACTGCCCTGAAGCAAGCAATGAAGGACAAGGATGCCGAGCGTCTGTCGACGCTGCGGCTGGTCAATGCCGCGATCAAGGATCGGGACATCGCGCTGCGTGCGGCTGGAAACGAAGAGGCCAAGGGCTGTGATGACTCAGATGTTCTTGAGATTCTTGGGAAAATGAGCAAGCAGCGCAAGGAAAGCGCGCGGGCCTATGAGGAAGGTGGTCGTTTGGACCTGGCCGAGCGCGAACTGCGCGAGGTGAAGATCATCGAGGAATTCCTGCCCAAGCAGTTGGATGATGATGAGGTCGCAAAGGCCATCCAGACGGCGATCACGGCGACCGGTGCCGGGTCGATCCGGGACATGGGCAAGGTCATGGGCGAGCTCAAGGCCAACTACACAGGCCAGATGGACTTTGGAAAGGTAGGGCCGCTGGTCAAAGACCACCTGTGCGCCGCGTCGAACGGCGACTGCTGACGCACTTTATTCGGGTGCCGGTTCGCGCAGCCGCTTTACCAGATCATCATACAAGGCAATGCGTTCCTCCTCTGAGAGGAACGCGCCAATCTCGACCACCCGTCCTTCGCCCGACAGGGTCACATAGTTCGGGACCGGTCCGCCGGCCTTGTGCATTTCCGGACGGGCCCAGTATCGATTGCAACTCCATTCCTGCTGGCCGGTTCGGGCGCTATGATGGATCAGGCGTGCTTGGGTTCCGGTAAGGGTCAGTACCTCAAACACGTTTCGGGACCGATAGTTTGACTGGATCGCAAGCCATAGGCCCGCCACCGTCAACAGAAGGAACGGCAATAGCCCCCACAGCAGAACCGATCCCAGAACTGCCAGTAGGGGTATAAGTCCAAACAGGAAAACCGATAGTACGACGGCCATTGCGCCGCGCGGTGGCAGGGAATTGTGCGGCCAAAGGCGCAATTCCTGTTCCGAGTTCGAGCTGACGTTCCAATGGTAGGGCATATCGCAAAAATAGCGCCTGCTGATCCGGTGTCGATTGCCAATTTCAAACGACGTGTCCGACCCGCGCCCAGGACAGCGCGTCCTCAAGCCGGTCGTCGCCCCAGAACACTTCGCCCCGCGTAACAAAGCTGGGCGCGCCGAATACGCCCAGGGCTACCGCCGTTTCGGTTTCAGCTTTCAACGCGGTTTCGATTTCGGGGCTGCGCGCGCGGGCCATGACCGGCAGCGGGTCCAGCTGGCAGCGGAACAGAGCCTCGGAGATGGCGTTTTCACTGCCGGCTTCGATACCGTCTTCAAACCAGATCCTGTAAAGGTTTTGGGTAAAGCTCTTGCCCCATCCTTCCCGGATTCCCAGCAGCGCGACCTGGTTGGCCAATTCGAGGTTCGAAATCGGATAGGGGGCGGGCAGCTTGGCGTGGATATGGTACTTGGCTGCGCGGCGTTCGATGTCGCGCCACATGTAGGCCGACTTGACGGGTTTGCCCGCAAACGGAATGTTCTTCTGTTCAGACATGACCGCGCGTACGTCGAAAGGGCGCCAGTTAACCTGCGCCTGATGTTCTGCGCACCAATCGTCCAGACGCATGATGGTCAGGAAACTGTAAGTGCTGCCGATGGAGTACCAGAAATCAATATCGGGCATGGTAACCTCGGAGATTGGCCGGACATGCGGCGCGCCAAGGATACCCGATTTTCAACGATATTGCGACCGCCCGCGGAATTCGATGGCCGGTAGAGCGCGAACAGAAAAAGAAAAACCCCGCCGTGAAGGCGGGGTTTCCTGTTTTCGGGAAGGGATCAGTGCGCGTGGCCCTTGTCCCAGTCTTCCTGCTTGGGCAGCTGCTCGAACGTGTGCTCGGGCGGCGGCGAGGGCAGGGTCCATTCCAGCGTATCCGCGTATTCGTTCCACGGGTTCGGACGTGTTTCCTTGGCGCCACGGAACAGGGCGTAGAACACGATCCCGAAGAACAGCAGGAACGAAGCGAACGAGACGAACGCACCGATCGAAGACACGAAGTTCCACTGAGCGAAGGCTTCGGGATAGTCGATATACCGGCGCGGCATGCCCTGACGGCCCAGGAAGTGCTGCGGGAAGAAGGTCAGGTTTGCACCGATGAAGAACATCCAGAAGTGCACCTTACCCCAGAACTCCGAGTACTGACGGCCCGTCATCTTCGAGAAGTAGAAGTACACGCCTGCAAAGATTGCAAAGACTGCACCCAGGCTCATCACGTAGTGGAAGTGCGCGACGACATAGTAGGTGTCGTGGTAGGCCCGGTCGATACCGGCTTGCGACAGCACCACACCGGTCACACCGCCGACGGTGAACAGGAAGAGGAAGCCGAAGGCGAACAGCATCGGCGTCTTGAACTCGATCGAGCCGCCCCACATGGTGGCGATCCACGAGAACACCTTCACGCCCGTCGGAACCGCGATGACCATCGTGGCCAGCATGAAGTAGGCCTGCTGGCGCAGCGACATGCCGACGGTGTACATGTGGTGTGCCCACACGACAAAGCCCAGCGCGCCGATTGCGATGATCGCCCAGACCATCGGCAGATAGCCGAAGATCGGCTTGCGCGAGAAGGTGGCGATCACGTGGCTGATGATGCCGAAGCCTGGCAGGATCACGATGTACACTTCGGGGTGGCCGAAGAACCACAGGATATGCTGGTACAGGATCGGGTCACCGCCACCGGCCGGATCAAAGAAGGTGAAGCCGAAGTTGCGGTCCATCAGCAGCATGGTGATCGCGCCCGCCAGAACCGGCAGCGACAGCAGAATCAGCCACGAGGTGACGAAGATCGACCAGCTGAACAGCGGCACCTTGAACAGGGTCATGCCCGGGGCACGCATGTTCAGGAAGGTGGTGATCATGTTGATCGCGCCGAGGATCGAGGAGGCGCCCGATACGTGCACGGCAAAGATCGCCAGGTCCATGGACATGCCGCCTTCGGTCGTCGACAGCGGCGGGTACAGAACCCAGCCCACGCCCGAGCCGGCCTGGTCGTTGCCGCCGGGGGCCAGCAGCGACGCGATGCCCAGCGAGGTGCCGGCGACATACAGCCAGAAGGACAGGTTGTTCATCCGCGGGAACGCCATGTCCGGCGCACCGATCTGCAACGGCATGAAATAGTTTCCGAATCCGCCGAACAGCGCGGGGATGACCACGAAGAACATCATCAGAACACCGTGATAGGTGATCATCACGTTCCACAGGTGTCCATTGGGCGTGCAGGGGTCGGCCATGAAGCCTTCCAGGCACATGTACTGAACGCCCGGATGCATCAGTTCAAGCCGCATGTAGATGGTCATCGCGACCGAGATGAACCCGGCAAAGGCCGAGAAGATCAGGTATAGGATCCCGATATCCTTGTGGTTGGTCGACATGAACCACCGGGTAAAGAACCCGCGCTGGTCTTCATGATCGTGACCATGAATGGCTGCGTCTGCCATTTAGGTGCCTCCTGTTGCAAATAGACCGCGCAGCCGGACCTCTCCGGCGCGCGGGATTCCTGCTGGTTTTAGAATGCAAGGGGGCGGCCTTCAATGGCCGAGTTTGATCTGGATCAAGATTAATTGTCGCGGGGCAGGAGGACACCCGTGCGATTTCAGCCTTGGATGACCGGTATCTGGGGATGAACAGGCGAATTGCAAGGACAGGGGCTTCGCAAGGGCGGAATCACGCCTTGACCCGCTGCGGGCTTGGCCGCAGAACAACACGCAGCCCCTTTGTAGGAGACCCGCCATGACCGCTTATGATCCCGAAAACATCTTTGCCAAGATCCTGCGGGGCGAGATCCCCTCTACCCGCGTCTACGAGGATGAGGACACGCTGGCTTTCATGGATATCATGCCGCGCGCGGACGGACACCTTCTGGTGATCCCGAAGACGCCTTGCCGCAACGTGCTGGATGCCACACCCGAGCAATTGGCCGCAGTCATGACCACGGTTCAGAAACTGGCGCGTGCGGTCATGCGCGCCTTTGACGCCGAAGGGTTGACCATCCAGCAGTTCAACGAGGCAGCCGGAGGGCAGGAGGTGTTTCACCTGCATTTCCATGTCCTGCCCCGGCACGAGGGCGTCTCTCTGCGCCCGCCCGGCAAAATGGGCGATTTCGACGAGATCGCCAAACACGCCGAGCGCATCAGGGCTGCGCTGGCGTGACGGGTGGGGGAGCCTGATGCGCCCCAGAACAGGCATCGTGATCCCCAAACGCCTGCAAGACTGAGCAGACATGGTCGTGCTGCCCGTCGCAGGCGGCTGCGATCCGGGCAAGTTCGGTCTCGAGCCGGCGCAGCTTTGCAATCCGATCCTGCAGGTCCGTCAGCTGCCGCTCGGCGATTTCGTGCGCCCGGTTCAGATCGGCGCCTTGGGCGCCTTCCAATGACAGCAGGGCCTCGACATCGGCCAATGGCAGTCCAAGATCGCGCGTGTGTTTGACAAAGTGCAGCCGCTCGAGCGCGGCGCGGTCATAACGCCTTTGGTTGCCGGCGGTCCGTTCTGGCGGTGGCAGCAGGCCCCTTTCTTCGTAAAACCGGATCGTGGCGGTTTTGACGCCTGTGCGCCGGGACAAATCCCCGATCGAGAACATTTTCTCCAATCCCCCCTTGAACCTCTAGTCACTAGAGGAATTAGGTATGGACCATGGCCCAGACAAGGACACGACATCATGGCGCATGATCATTCCCACGCCGGACACAAACACCACGCCCAAATCGACGCCGATGCCGGAGACGCGCGGGTGGCATGGGCCATCGCGGTCAACATGTTTCTGACGCTGGCACAGGTGGTCGGTGGGATCTTTTCGGGGTCGCTGGCGCTCATCGCTGACGCGCTGCACAACTTTTCCGACGCGATTGCGCTGATCATCGCGTTCTTTGCCCGCAAGATCGCCCGCCGCCCAGCCGACCCGCGCATGAGCTTCGGATACGGTCGGGCCGAAGTGGTCGCGGCGCTGGTCAACTATACCACACTGATCGTCATCGCCGTGTACCTGATGTACGAAGGTGTGACGCGGTTCTTTCAGCCTGAGCCGATTGACGGCTGGCTTGTGGTCTGGATTGCCGTGCTTGCGTTGGTGGTGGACCTAATCACCGCGCTTTTGACCTATAGTATGGCCAAAACCAGCATGAATATCCGTGCGGCTTTTCTGCATAACGTTGCTGACGCGCTGGGATCGGTTGCAGTGATCGTGGCCGGGGCAGCTGTGATCCTGTTCAACTGGACGTGGGTCGATCCGGCCGTAACCATTCTAATTTCGCTTTACATCCTGTGGCATGTCCAAAGTGAAATCGGAGAAACGATCCGTGTTCTCATGCTTGGCGCGCCGCCCGATCTGGACCCCGAAGAGGTCGCCTCGGTAATTGAGGCAACGGACGGCGTGCGCGAGGTTCACCATGTCCACTTGTGGAGCATGCAGGAAAACCAGCCCGCGCTTACCGCGCATCTGGTGGTCGAAGACTGCGCCTGGTCGCAGGCTGAAGAGGTGCGCGGTTTGGTGAAACAAGCAATGCGCGACAGTTTTGGAATCGGCCACCTGACGCTTGAGGTGGAAACGGCCGGTCGGGCTTGCCCGCAGACCATGCGTTTCGGCCATGCCGCGGACCAATCAGGCGAAAACTGAGGCCCAAAAACGAGAATTGCCGTTCCGATATGGGGTCGGAACGGCAGACTCGTAACCAAACACTTGATCGATTTTCGCGGGCTGGCCGCGATCACCGGTTAACATACCACTCACTCTTGAACGGTATATTCATGATACCTCAAACTGCGGCTGTTGTGTGGAAGGAAGAAGGAGATTCCCTAAATTTTAAGGCAATTCGCGGCAATCTTCGGAAATTTGCGACCGTATTGAGAAACAGAAGAAGCCTGCATCGAGGATTGTCGTTCCGCAGGGTCAGATTCTGCGATTCGAGAACATGGTCGATGCGTGGGGGTCAGACCACCTCGGGGCCAAAAGCGTCAGTAAAGGTTTTGCGCAGAGCCACATCGACATCGGCCATTGTCACCGGCAATCCCAGATCCACCAACGAAGTCACGCCGAACTCCCGGATGCCGCAGGGAACGATGCCCGAAAAATGCTCCAGGTCCGGTTCCACGTTGATCGAGATGCCGTGGAAGCTGATCCATTTCCGCAAGCGGATGCCGATCGCAGCGATCTTGTCCTCGGCCGGTTCGCCGCTGACGGTCAGCGGCTTGTCCTTGCGCGGCACCCACACACCGACACGGCCTTCGCGGATTTCTCCGTGGACGTTGAATTCGGCCAATGCCGAGATCACCCAGGTTTCCAGCTGTTTGACAAAGCGGCGGACATCATGGCCGCGCTTCCCGACATCCAGCATGACATAAACGACCCGCTGGCCGGGCCCGTGATAGGTGTATTCGCCCCCGCGCTTGCTGGCATAGACCGGAAATCGATCCGGGTCGGTCAGATCTTGGGGTTTGGCCGATGTTCCGGCCGTATAAAGCGGCGGATGCTCCAAGAACCAGATGCACTCGTCCGCAGTTCCGGCCGCAATCTCGGCCACCCGCGCCTCCATGAAGGCGACGGCGGTGTCATAGTCTGTCAGTCCGTCGGTGATCTTCCATTCCATGCGCGCCTCATAGCCGTCCTGCAGTCAGAGCGAAAGAGTTTAGGCGGCCTCGGCCAGGCATCGCTGCAGGACCTGAGCGTAAGTCTCGGTGCCCTGCGCACCCGTCAGCAGGTACTTGCCGCCAAAAACCATTGCCGGAACTCCGGTGATGCCTCGGCTGGTCCAGAATTGTTGCTTTTGCCTTACCGGGCCTGCATGCGCGCCCGATTCCAACGCCGCGCGGGCGGCGTCTGGGTCGAGGCCAGCCGTCTGAGCGGCATCCAGCAACACCTCAACTTTCGAAACATCCCGCTGATCTGTGAAATAGGCCTTGAACAAGGCCAGCTTCAGCGGGTGTTGCCTGCCTTGCGCTTCGGCCCAGTCCAGAAGTTGATGCGCAGCAAAGGTGTTCACTATCCGGCTGTCATCATTGAAATTGAACGTGAAACCCAAATCTGCACCCAGCGCGGTCAACCGGTGTCGGGCCTGCTGGCTCTGCTCGGCGGTCGAGCTGTATTTCTCCATGATGTGCTCTCGCAGGTTCTGGCCGTCCGGCCCCATAGTGGGGTTCAGTTCGAATGGGTGCCACCGGAGCTGCGCCAGCACGTTCTCCTGCTCCAGCGCCAGATCAAGCTGACGAAACCCGACGATGCACCACGGGCATACGACATCGGATACGATGTCGACTTGGATGACGGGGCGAGGATCGGGGGTGGGCATCGGATGCTCCTGCTGCAATGTGGCATCGGGTTTCATGACCCCACAGATATGGTTGCGGGCCGGGAATTCCAATGCGGTTGCTTTTGCCTCTTCACATCCTTTTGCCAAGCGTCTATACGCCGCCTACCAAGTCACAGGCAGTGCGGCCGTGGCGGAATTGGTAGACGCGCAGCGTTGAGGTCGCTGTGGGGTAACACCCGTGGAAGTTCGAGTCTTCTCGGCCGCACCATTTTCTTCCTTGTCAATTCACCCGTCGTTCCGTTTTGGGCGAGGGGCGGCATTGTGGCTAATCGCGAATTCTTGCGAGCGGTTTCAACGCGCCAAAAACGGGCACTTGATTTCGCCGTTAATTCAAATATCCATGAACTATGGAAATAGTGATTCCCGACCGCCTGTCCACCTTGGGTCATCCGTCTCGGTTGGCCGTTTTTCGGTTGTTGATGCGCCGGTATCCCGATCGCATACCCGCGACCGAGATTGCCATCGCGTTGGACCTCAAGCCGAATACGCTGTCCAACTACGTGAATGCGCTGATGCAGGCGGGACTTGTGACGCAGGAAAGGGTCGGGACGTCCTTACGCTACTCGGTGGATATGAAAGCCGTCCGGGAGACGTTCGATTACCTTCTGCTGGATTGCTGCCGTGGGCGTCCGGAACTCTGCGCGCCCAGTCCGCTCAACGGCGTTGACGCGCATGCGGCCAATGCCGCGCGTACCTACAACGTTTTGTTCATATGCACCGGGAATTCCGCGCGCTCGATTTTCGCCGAGGCCCTTTTGAAGCAGCTTGGCGGCGACCGTTTCAACGTGTTTTCCGCCGGTACACGTCCTCAGTCCCAGTTGAACCCAGCGGCACTTGAGGTGCTGCGGCAGAATGGGCACGACATCTCGGACCTGCGCGCCAAGAATGTAGGCGAGTTCCAGGCCCCGGGCGCGCCGAAATTCGATTTCGTGTTCACCGTATGCAATCAGGCTGCGAACGAAGATTGCCCCGCCTGGCCCGGGCAGCCGATCAGCGCGCATTGGGGTATGCCCGATCCGGTGAAGGCCGAGGGGACAGAGGCCCAAAAAAGCCTTGCCTTCCAGCAGGCCTACGGCGCGTTGCGCAACCGGATCCTGACCTTTTCCTCGCTGCCGTTCGAAACCCTTGACCGCATGTCCCTTCAGAAGGCCGTGGATGACATCGGCCAGATCCATACCGGAGAAATCGCATGACCGTTTATGCTCTCAACGGCCTTGGCCGCATCGGCAAGCTGGCCTTGAAACCCCTGCTTGAGAATGGCGCGCAGATCGCCTGGATCAACGACGCGGTGGGCGACCCGGCCATGCACTCGCATCTGCTGGAGTTCGACACCGTGCATGGCCGCTGGGACGCCGAGTTCCGCCATGATGAAAGCTCGGTCACCATCGACGGCGTGCGGCTGCCCTTCATCGGAACCCGCAACTTGTCGGAGCTGCCGCTTGAGGGCGTCGACGTCGTCATCGACTGCACCGGGGTCTTCAAGACCGAGGCGAAGCTGGCCCCTTACTTTGACGCCGGTGTGAAAAAGGTGGTGGTCTCGGCTCCGGTCAAGGATGGCGATGCGGCCAATATCGTCTTTGGCGTGAACGAGGGCACCTATGATCCGGCGCGCCACCGCATCGTGACCGCGGCCAGTTGCACCACGAACTGCCTGGCCCCTGTGGTCAAGGTGATCCACGAGAGCCTGGGCATCCGGCACGGCTCGATCACCACGATTCATGACGTGACCAACACGCAAACGATCGTGGATCGCCCGGCCAAGGACCTGCGCCGTGCGCGCTCGGCGTTGAACTCGCTGATCCCCACGACCACCGGCAGCGCCACGGCGATCACCCTGATCTATCCCGAACTGACGGGGCGGCTGAACGGGCATGCGGTGCGGGTGCCGCTGCTGAATGCCTCGCTGACCGATTGCGTGTTCGAGGTTGAGCGCGAAACCACGGCCGAAGAGGTGAACGCCCTGTTCAAGTCCGCGGCCGAGGGGCCTCTGGCCGGCATTCTGGGCTATGAGGAGCGTCCTCTGGTCTCGACCGACTATACCAATGACACCCGGTCCAGCATCGTGGATGCACCGTCGACCATGGTGGTGAACGGCACGCAGGTAAAGGTCTATGCCTGGTACGACAACGAGATGGGCTATGCGCACCGTCTGGTGGATGTCGCGATGATGGTCGGGGCATCGCTTTGACAAGCGCTTCCCAACGTCCGGACGGGCTGTCGGCCTATATGGCCGTCACGGCTGCCTATTGGGCCTTCATGCTGACCGACGGCGCCCTGCGGATGCTGGTGCTGCTGCATTTTCACACTCTGGGCTTTTCACCGGTTCAGCTGGCCTATCTGTTCGTGCTGTACGAGATCGCCGGGATGGTCACTAACCTGGCCGCCGGGTGGATCGCCGCGCGGTTCGGGCTGACCGCGACCCTGTATGCGGGGCTGACGATACAGGTGCTGGCATTGCTGGCGCTGGCGCAGTTGGATCCGGGCTGGACCATCGGTGCGTCCGTCGCCTTCGTGATGGTCGTGCAGGGCGCCAGCGGCGTGGCCAAGGACCTGACCAAGATGTCATCGAAATCGGCGGTCAAGCTGTTGGCCCCCACCGAAGGCGGCGGGTTGTTCCGCTGGGTCGCGGTGCTGACCGGGTCGAAGAACGCGGTCAAGGGGCTGGGCTTCCTGCTGGGGGCGGCCTTGTTGGCCGGGCTCGGCTTCACGGGCGCCGTGCTGGGCATGGCGGGGGTTTTGTTCCTGATCCTGGTGGCGGTGCTGCTGGCGATGCCGCCGGGGCTGCCCAAGGGCCGCAAGGGCGCGAAGTTTTCCGAGGTCTTCTCAAAATCGGCAAATGTGAACTGGCTGTCCGCGGCGCGGGTCTTCCTGTTCGGGGCGCGCGACGTCTGGTTTGTCGTCGGCATCCCGATCTATTTCTACGCCGTGCTGTCGGATGGCAGCGAAGCGGGCAACCGCTTGGCCTTTTTTCTGATCGGCGGGTTCATGGCCTTGTGGATCATTCTGTACGGCATTGTTCAGGCTGCCGCCCCGCGTGTGCTGCGGGCAGGGTCGCGGGATGAGGCCGACCTGGTCGCGGCGGCGCGCAGTTGGGCCTGGGGGCTGGCCTGCGTGCCGACCGTCCTGACGGTGGCCGCGCTGATGTCCTCTGGTCCGGCGCCCTGGCTGACGCTGACGCTGGTAGGTGGCCTGCTGGCCTTTGGCGCGGTCTTTGCGGTGAATTCCTCGCTGCATTCCTATCTGATTCTGGCCTTCACCCGGGCCGAGCGGGTGACGATGGATGTGGGCTTCTACTACATGGCCAATGCGGGCGGGCGGCTGTTGGGTACGCTGCTGTCCGGGCTGACCTATCAATGGGGCGGGTTGCCCTTGATGCTGGGGACGGCGGCCGCCATGGTCGCGCTGTCCGCCCTTGCGGCGGGGCGCTTGCAGCCGCAAACAACTTCGGAGATCTCTGCATGAGCGTATTTGAACGATACCTGTCCCTGTGGATCGCGCTGGCCATGGCCGCCGGGATCGCCATCGGCTCATTTGCGCCGGGTTTGGTCCAGGCCATCGCGGCGGCCGAGGTGGCCAATGTCAACCTTGTGGTGGCGGTACTGATCTGGGCCATGGTCTATCCGATGATGGTGGGGGTGGATCCAAGCAGCCTGCGCGACGTGGTAAAACAGCCCAAAGGGCTGGCGATCACTCTGGTGGTCAACTGGTTGATCAAGCCCTTTACCATGGCCGCGCTGGGCGTGCTGTTCTTCGAATACGTCTTCGCCGACCTGATCGCGCCCGCCGATGCCCAGCAATACATTGCGGGGCTGATCCTGCTGGGTGCGGCACCCTGCACGGCAATGGTGTTCGTCTGGTCGCATCTGACCAAGGGGGACGAGAACTATACGTTGCTGCAGGTGTCGGTGAATGACATCGTGATGGTCTTTGCCTTCGCTCCGATCGTGGCCTTCCTGCTGGGCGTGACCGACATTTCGGTCCCGTGGCAGACGCTGGTCCTGTCGGTAGTCCTGTTCGTGGCTCTGCCCTTGGCGGCAGGTGTCTGGACGCGCAACCGGCTGGGCTCGGCCGAGCGGATCGAGGCGTTCCGCGACCGGGTTAAGCCGTGGGGCGTTGTCGGCCTGATCGCGACCGTCGTCATCCTGTTCGGCCTGCAGGGGCAGGTGATCCTGGACCGCCCGATGGTTATCGCGCTGATCGCCGTCCCGATCCTGATCCAGTCCTACGGGATCTTTGCAGTGGCCTATGCGGCGGCCTTTGCCCTGCGCGTGCCGCACCGGATCGCGGCACCCTGCGCACTGATTGGCACGTCGAACTTCTTTGAACTGGCGGTGGCCGTCGCCATCAGCCTGTTCGGCCTGAATTCGGGTGCGGCTCTGGCCACGGTGGTGGGTGTTCTGGTCGAGGTGCCGGTGATGCTTTCGCTGGTGGCTTTCGCCAACCGGACGCGCGGCAGTTTTGCCGAGCGCTCGGAACAATCTCCAGAGGACGTCCGGACCTAGCAATCCGACGGTGGATATCCGGCGTCAAACAGTGGTAGACGCCTAGCGCGGACCCGGCTTGGCCGGGCGCCGCAGATTTGTCTGGGCCACAAAAAGGAACGTGCACTGATGGCGGGGTCTCAATCTCGGGCACTTGCTGATCGCAGCGAAGTCACTCGCGCTGCGCGCTTGTCGGTTGCGCCGATGATGGATGGGAGCGACGCTTTCTGAAACCCCTTGTTTTGTTGGCCTCTCGGGGGTCTATAGAATTTTGTAGCACCATTTGTAGCACCAAGGTCTTGTTATTCTGAACAATTTGCCCAGCTGGGATGAAGTATGAAAGTCGCCCAGAAGATATTTCGGTGGTTCAAGGAAAGAAGCCACAAGCCATACCATTCCACTGAAACGTCGAGTGGAAAAGCAATCATGGAAAAGTTGTCGTCAATGTCCCATTTGCAAGAATATTTGAGCTACTACAAGACACTCACGGCTCCTGGTTATGCCGTATTGGTCACCGGAGACTGGGGAACCGGTAAGACCTACCAAGTCAAGAGCTGCCTTCCTGAAGAAGATCGACTGTATGTCAGCCTATTCGGTGTTCAGACTGTTGAACAGCTTCATTCCGAGGTATTCGCTGCCGCCGCCCCGACCATGGCGAAAGCCGAGAAGATGGTTGGCAAAGGCAGCGACATCGTCGCGGGAATGAAAGGCCCCTGGGCTTTGGCAGGTGCCATCCCGAGCGTATTCAACGCAGTTTTCAAGCGGGAAATCGAGCCCACGAAAACCCTTGTGTTCGATGACCTGGAGCGCTGTGATCTTGAACTCAAGGATGTCTTGGGTGCGATCAACTCTTACGTTGAGCACTTGGGGTTTCGTGTCGTCGTTGTTGCACATGACGAAAGGCTTGCCGATGAGTTCCTTCAGATGAAAGAGAAAACCTTTGGTCAGAGCATTCGTGTAGAGCCTCAGATCGAAGATGCGCTGTCCCACTTTCTTGAGGATATCGGAAACCCATCAGCCAAGAAGTTTGTCTCTGACTTCAAAGACCAAGTTCAAGACACCTTCCTTCGCTCTGAGGTCAAGTCCCTGCGTATTCTCCGACATGTGATCGAAGATTTAACCAGACTGCATGGTGTCTTGGGGGAAGAGCACCTCAAGAATGCCGACGCCATGGAAGACCTGACAAAGACCTTCGTAGCTTTCCAAATCGAGGTCAGAGCAGGACACTTGTTGGAAAACGACCTACGGAACAGGCGTGGTGCTCGGTATGGGTACATGCTGCGAGCGCATGCAAAGAAAGATAACACTCCTGAAACACCCGCTTTGATCAAGGCGGATGACAAGTATCCGACAATTGATCTTGAAGGTGGAATCTTGAACGACGATGTGCTGTGCGCCATGCTTGTCGATGGGCGGTTTCCTGAAGATCAAATACGAGCCTCTATCGGAAATTCATCATATTTTCTTGTTCCCGAAGATGTTGCGCCCTGGAAGGTAATTTCCCATTTCGATGACTTGGAGGATAGAACTGTCGACGAGGCTATGGCGCGCATGCAGCGTCAATTCGAAGAGCGGGAAGTTACGTGTTCGGGTGAAATGCTCCATATTTTCTGCCTGCGAATGATGATGGCCGAACAGAATATCATCGACAGGAATGTGGAGGACGTTTTCAAGGAAAACTTGGCCTACATTGATGACTTGCTGAACAAAGGTGCCCTTCCAGCACGCGGAACCGATTGGCGATGGTACGATGAGTTTGACCGGTCATACGATGGCTTTGGATATTGGGTGAGCCAGGGACACGAAGATTACTTCAAGGAGACATGGGGGCATCTGATTGCAGCCCGAGAAGAAGCGCTGAGGCGGGAATTTCCTGAGATATTGAATGAACTTTTGCAATTGGTTCGGGAAAACCCGAAGGGCTTCTTTGAGGCGGTCTCGCCGACGAACAATGGCCCCAATCCATACGCCGTCATTCCGCTTCTGCATGAAATTCCGGCTGTGGAGTTTGTGAATTCCTGGATGGAGGCACCGCGTGAGAACTGGCGGGATATCCAATATGCTTTGGAAAATCGATACAGCTCAAATCAGTTGGAGCGCGATTTGGCGCCCGAAAAGGACTGGGCGCTACAGGTCTTGAAAGAACTTGAGGGGCGTGCCGATGGAGAGGCTGGATTCCGAGCGCTACGCATTAAGAGAGTCCGGCCGAAAATTCTTGTTGAACTTGCTCATGAGGAGGATAGCGCGGAGTCTACGGAGGCGAAGGAAGAGGCATAGAATGCCTCTGATCCCTGTGCGTTGATCGATAGGAAGAGCGGAAGCGAAATCAATCATTCAGCCGCATACTCGGCCATCCTGGCTTTTGCAGCGGTGCGTCGTTGCTCAATGTAATGTGCCAAGTGGAGCAGGGGCACCTTGCTTGTGCGTAGGTTCAGTCGACAAGCCGGGAACTCAAAACAGATCAGTCCTTTCTTGATCTTTCGTTCAAGGGCTTCCGGCTCAAGGCCAAAGTACTCTCTCGCCATCTGCGAGAAGGAGATCTCGTCGCGCCCATCATGGCGAGCTAACAGCAGCATCAACGTCGTCATATCAGTCTCAGCCCGCATGCATTTTCAGTTCTTTCGCGGCGGCGGCCCGTCTCTCATCAACGTAGTCCGCCAAATCCATCAGATGGACGCCCTTGGCGCATTTCTGGCTTTCTTCCTCCATGAGCACAAGTGGTAGCAGAATTTCCCCAGCTCGGATCTTTTCGTGGAACTTCCCGACAGACAGTTTGAACCAATCGCGCGCGACGGTTTCCGTGTCGATAATCGCTTTTGCATTGTACATTGCCATCATCATGATCGCGGTGTTCATTGGATTTCCTCTTGATTGACAGCTTTTTCGGTGGGGCTGCCTGGGTTGCGAAAACCGCCACCCATGGCGACGGTTTTGAGGAAATGGCTCCAATCGATTTTTGCAGAAGGATTTTTTGTAGGGGTTTGAAACCTCATTTTCGTGCGAAAAAGGTGTCGGAAGACAAAACCAATTTCATACTTGAATCAGCAACTTTTCGGTTTCGCGGATGGCAGCAGTTTTGTCATCCAGCGCGCGCTTGGCGCCGCGCAGCTGCCGCCATCGCCATGCAAGATTGATGAGATCAATCGCTTTCGCGTCGAAGATCTGCTCGGTCTCGATATTCTGCTGCAGCGCTCGATCACCCAGGCCTTCACGATACTGGTTGGTGAATTTTCTGATATGCTCACCCAGCAGGTGAAGACGATCCTCATCCAGTTCCTCCAATCCGCGTCGCTCATGGAGTTTCTGCAGCAGATCCTGCGTGAGTTGTTTCGTTGTGCCCAGAGGCACGAGCCCCGTTTCCTGCCATTCGCCGGCAAGCAGGCGACCATGGTAGATTGCCGCCAGCGTCAGCTCGTGAACCTCGCGTTCGGTTTCGATATCCATATAGGGTCCTCCAGTGGTGAGGCCGCCCCATGCGACCTCTCAAGACGCCGGTGGGAGGAGGACCCCACCGGCGAGTGCGCTCAGGCGGCGCGAGGGAAATCCAGCCGATCGTTGAGTCGGTGCAGGACATCCTGGAGTGCTTCGGTCAGCAGGCACAGGTCCTCGACGTAAGGGGCACTGGGGTCGAGATCCTCGAAATATGCTGTTTCCGGTCGGTTTGGATCATGCACATGCTCGAGCGAGAGCAGCTCGTGCAGCCGCATCAGGCCCTGGCGCAGGCGCCGGGTGAGAACGGGGGCGTTGCAGATATCGTCGATCAGCGCGAGAGTCGCCTTCAACGCAGGTTTGCCGCCGAGCAAGAGGGAGGCGTTCTGCAGGGCTTCGGAATGGAACCGCAGGAAATCCTGCAACTCGCCGTGGGGTCGGGTAGTCAGGTCGAACATCACGTCCTCCTCTGTTACCGAACGCAGGACGCGCGCGGCTTCAAGACCCGGCTGGGTTTTCGAGCTATCCCGGACCGGACCCGCATGACCGGCCCGGGCACCCACACTCTCGAAACGAGGAACCGTTTTTACCCGGCCCCTGAGGAGCTTGCGTTTCCGGTCGCGTCCTCGCCCAAAAGGGGGCGAGCGGAAATGCAGGATCCATCAGGGTTTGCCCGACCATCCTTGAAGTCCCCGGGATTCTTTCCGGACACGTCTGTGCCGGCGCTGTTGCCGCGGGGCTGTCCGCCGGAAGGTTCACATCCTGATTACCTGTAGCGTGCGCCGTTGGGGAGGTGGCGGGGGCTCTTTTCTCCCCCTGGTGCTCCCAGGGCCGCTGGCTACGCCCCTGAAACGGGCACGGACCTGTCCGGCATCACACCGCCTCCAGAACAGGGAGCATTCCATCGCGTTTCAGCTCGTAATACTTGGTTCGGCCGATGCCGAGTTTTTCCCAAGGTTTTTCACGCGAGGCGTTGTTCTTTGCCAAGTATTCTTCCCGGGACACGGCGCCATTCTCAGAGCGACGCTGCCGTTCTGCCTCCGCCTTTCGGCGCCTTCTTTCCGAAAGCGGGATGACCTGCTGCAGGCCAAGATGGCGCGCCATTTCCGGCGTGACGCCGAGTCCATCTGCGATCGTCGCGCCTTTGTAGTGATATCGACCGTCACCCCAGATCGAGGCCGTTCTGGTGAGCCTGGCCTTCTTCTCTGCCTGCTTGGCGATCTGAGCTACCTGGGGTATGGTCAGGCCCATCTCGAACAGGCGGGAAATTCCCTCGTGGCGAAGATCGTGAAAGTGCAGGTCTTCGATCCCAAGCAGTTTGCAGGCATCGGTGAACCGGCGACTGACAACATCACTGTTGTATGGGAAAATCCTGTCCTCAGTGCGAGGCATGGACTCGATGATCGCCCGAGCTTCTTGCTGAATGGAGAGCGTCATGTCATTTCCCTGGGTCTGTCTGGGATGTTTCATGTTGCGGATGGTGATTTCTTCATTCTCCAGGTCATAATCTTCCCAAGTTTGCGACAGGATGGCCCCTTGGCGATGGGTTTCGAAGATCGCTGCAGCCACGATTTTGTGCATGGGCACCATGCGAGGGTTTGACCTGTAGCCGTTGACAAAATGGTTCATCAGCAAGTCGAGTTCGTCGAGAGTTGGCCTGCGGGTTCGCTGTGCTGATTTCGTGACGATCTTCTGATGTTGAAGGGTGCGCATGGCCTCTTCGAATTCAGCGCGTGGCATGGTGACGCCACAGATCGGTCCACCAAAACGGATCAGCGTCCCCAAGGTCACCATATATCCGTTGACCGTTTGCGGTTTGCGGGGTTTGAAGGTGTAATGTGCTGGCGTGTCTTTTTGCGGATCAACGGGGCGTGCTTGAAGCCCGGACAGAAGCTCCATTGCGATTTTTACGAAATCCCGTGCCAATAGATCTTCGATGACAGACGCGCCAAAATCCAGTCGCTGAAAATAACTCAGCATTTGGGACTTGGATTTGCCGAAACCTTCAGGGGAGGCATCAATGTAGTCGCTGATGCAATCGGCAACGCTTTTGCGCGTCTTTGCCTTTACAGCGCGTTCCAGGCCGCCCGGCTTTTTCAAGGCGTCTTCACGACGCTTCAACCAGCTTTTTGCAGCCTGCTCCGAGGCAAATGTCTCGACCAGGTTGAGGATGACCTTTCCGTTTTTCTTCTTGCGAATCTGGACGGTGAAGCTCGGTTTGCCATTGGCCTTGAGGCGTTCTGTGATAGTTCCCATGGGAATTCCTTTCAGTCACGGGTTTTCCATGGCCGGGACATCTGATCGTTTGATTTTTTCGGAAGCGGGTTTGATTGGGTTTGAAACCCAAATCGGGGGCGATCGAGCCGAATGGGGCGGAACTGATGGGGTAGGATGGCAGCCTGGCAGTGCTCGAACCGGAGTGCTGGAACTTGGGGCGAAAAAAGTGCTACACGGCGCCGTCGGTGCTACATTCTGTAGCACCGCACCCAAAAACGGGGCTAAATCGAGCCAAAACGAGGAAAACGGTGAAGATGGTGGTTTCGAAAAACCAAGAAAAATCAGGGTTTTCCGACGTGCGGCGAGCGGCACGCCTCTCCATTGCACCCATGATGGATTGGACCGATCGGCACTGTCGGTATCTGCATCGTTTGCTCAGTGCTGAAACGCTGTTGTACACGGAAATGGTGACGGCCCCTGCTCTGGTACGGGGTGGAGCGCTGCATCTTCTGGACCATAGCCCCGAGGAACATCCCGTCGCTCTGCAATTGGGCGGATCTGACCCGCAGGAGCTGGCTCAGGCGGCCGCATTGGGGGCTGAGGCCGGGTATGACGAGATCAACCTGAACTGTGGCTGTCCGTCAGACCGGGTTCAATCGGGAACGTTTGGGGCCGTCCTGATGAAAGAGGCGGGCCGGGTCGCCGAATGCGTGGCCGCCATGCGGGCAGTTGTTGATGTCGATGTCACGGTCAAATGTCGGATCGGCGTGGATGACCAAAACACCGAGGACGTATTGCCCGATTTTCTGGATCGGATTCGCACCGCCGGCTGTCGGCGCGTGACGATCCACGCCCGCAAGGCTTGGCTTCAGGGGCTTAGCCCCAAAGAAAACAGGGATATACCGCCGTTGGACTACGATCTGGTTCACCGGATGAAAGCAGATTTTCCAGATCTCCACATCTCGATCAACGGAGGCGTCACGACACTGGCCGAAGCCCAGGTGCATCTGGACGCCGGACTGGACGGGGTGATGATCGGGCGGTCCGCCTATCATCAGCCAACCGACATTCTGGCCGAGGCCGACCCGCTGATCTACGGGTCGGGGCAAAAGGCGGATCCGGTTGAAGTCGTGATGAAAATGCTGCCCTATATCGATCGGCATCTTGCCGGCGGGGGGCGGTTGCACCAGATCACCCGACATATGCTGGGATTGTTCGCAGGACGCCCGGGTGCTCGTGGTTGGAGGCGCGCTTTGTCCGAAGGCGCGGTCAAAGACCATGCCGGACCCGACGTGGTTCTGGACGCGCTGTCCCGCGTGGCACCGAATGCCCAGGCGGCGCAGGTAGTTTAAGACGGCCCACGGGCCGGGGACCAAGGGGGACGGATGCCCGATACGATGTTGCTGGCCCAGATGCTGGGCCTTTTGCTTGTGATCGGCGCGCTGGCCGGTGTTTTGGCTGGCCTTTTGGGAGTCGGTGGCGGGATCGTTCTGGTGCCGGCCTTCTTCTACGCTTTTCAAACGCTGGGATATGGTGGCCCGCAGCTGATGCAGCTGTGTCTTGCGACGTCACTTGCCACGATCATCGTGACTTCGGTTCGTTCGGTGCTGAGTCACAACAAGAAAGGCGCCGTCGATTGGGATATTCTGCGCGGTTGGGGTCCGGGTATCGCTGTCGGTGCGATTTTTGGCGTACTGGTCGCCTCGGCCTTGCGCACGGAAGCGTTGCAGGCGCTGTTCGGACTCCTTGGAATGGTGATTGGCGCTTATCTGGGACTTGGCAAGTCCGAATGGCGATTGGGTGATGCCATGCCCGGCGGGCTGAAGCGGTTGGTGATTTCGCCTTTGGTCGGGTTTCTGTCGGTGCTGATGGGAATTGGCGGTGGCAGCTTTGGGGTGCCGCTGATGAGCCTCTACAACACTCCCATCCATCGGGCCGTTGCGACGGCAGCGGGCTTTGGCGTGATCATCGCCGTACCCTCGGTACTGGGCTTTCTGTTTCTGCCGATCGCAGCTGAACACCGTCCGCCGCTGACCATCGGCGCCGTCAATCTTGTGACCTTTGGTGTGGTTGTTGCAATGACGATGATCACCGCGCCCTGGGGGGTGAAACTGGCCCATGCGATGGACCCCAAGCCGCTCAAACGCGTGTTTGCCCTGTTCCTCACGCTGGTGGCGCTGAATATGCTGCGCAAGGCAGTGGGGTGGTAAGGCCTTTTTGGTCGCGGGGTTGGGAAGTATTCCCCTACGACAAGCCCATTGCCGACTGGGTGGCCCACGCCCTACCACTGGCGCAGCAGGCCGCCAGTGACCCAGCCCACCGGCAGTGGTTGGATTGCGAAAGCACCTGGTTCATCGGCGTCGATGCACTGCCCAATGACGGCGCAGGGCGTGTCGGCGCCTCAGCCCCGTTGAGTGGGCAGGCCGTCGAGTCTCTGGTTGAACAATATGGGTCGATCGAATTGCACAAAGGGCAGGTTTCGGTCGTTTATCCCGGCTATCCGCGCCCGCGCAGGGGCGAGAACGAGGCGGCGGCCCGATACCGGGCCAAGCGCGATGCGGCGCATGTGGATGGTCTGAAACCCGGCGGTCCGGACCGTCGGCGCAAGATCGACGAGCCTCACGCATGGGTCCTGGGCATCCCACTGACACAGGCGAGCGCAGACGCCGCGCCTCTGGTCGTTTGGGATGGCAGCCACAGGATCATGGGCGCGGCATTCCGAGCTACGTTGGCCGGTGTTCCTCGCGCTCAGTGGGCGCGGACCGATATCACCGAGGCCTATCAGGCGGCTCGCCGCAAAGTGTTCGAAACCTGCCCGCGTATCGAAGTGTCGGCCTCGCCCGGCGAAACCTACGTGTTGCATCGCCATTGTTTGCATGGGGTCGCGCCTTGGGGGGCAGGGGCAACGGCGGGGCCGGACGGACGGATGATTGCCTATTTCCGGCCCGAGCTGCCGGGCGGTGTGGCCGAATGGATCGAATCCCCGTAACCTTCTGCCATTCTTTGGCTTTGGAGGCTCAAAATGATTACGGTCCACAAGAATTCCGACGGCGCATTGATCGAAATCGAATTGTCCGGCGAAGTAACCAGCGCCGATTACACAAGCACTCTGGTTCCTGCAATCGAGGCTGCGCTGTCGGAACATGACGCCGTCCGCCTGCTGGTTATCGTCGGCCCCGAGTTTAAAGGCTACGATCTGGGCGCTGCTTGGGAAGATACCAAGCTGGGCCTAAGCCATTGGCGCGGGTTTAATCGCGCCGCGGTCGTCGCAGACAAGGGCTGGGTCCAGACCAGCGTGCGCCTGGCTGCGCCGCTGATGCCCTGTCCGGTGCAGGTATTCGAGCTGGCCGAGCTGGAAGAAGCGCGCCGCTGGATCCGTGAATCTCTGGGCGCGATCCACATCGTGGATTTGGGTGGGCCATGCGTGCAGGTCAGCCTGATGGGTAAGCTCGACCCCGAGGAATACGGAAAAGCCGAAGCCGATCTGGATGCCATTCTGGGCGACCGGGATGCGTTCCGGTTGCTGATCGACCTGAGAGAGTTCGATGGCTGGCAAGGGCTGACCGCTCTGGCCGCGCATTTCCGTCTGGCCCGCGGTCACGTGGGAATGCTGGATCGGGCAGCCATCGTCGGCGACAAGGCATGGCAGAACATCGCGCAGCGCGTGGGTGGCCACATTCTGGGTACACGTACCCAGTTTTTCCCGTCCGAAGAGATTGAAAACGCCAAGGCGTGGCTGGCAGCGGGATAGCGATGGCGCGCGGCCCGAATGAATGGGCCGCGCTGCGCGTCCGGGGCCAAATCTTGGATTGACATCGGACGCCGTCGCGGGCCGGTCCAACTTGTTACGTTACGTCCTTTTCGCCCAGCCGCGGGGCGCGAAAGCATTGTAACTGTTGAGTCTCTCCGGCTAATTTGTCTAATTGGTAAAAAAAATTGAAGCGCGACGGCAGGTTTTCCCCCTTTCTCAAAAGCCTGACTCCGGTATGCGCAATTCGTCGCTGCGGGCCGCCACTCACTCACGCATAGTCATACGGCTCGATCCCCCTTTCCCGAGCTTTCGACCGGCCCGCAGCGACGCAGATTTATTCAGGAAGGCTCGTATGCGGCTGATCAAGTTTTTGAAAAGAAAATCCATGACCAGCGCGGCTGTCGAAGTTGATTTCCAGGAATCCACTCTTCGGCGGGCGCAGACCAGCAAGTCGGAAATCACCCGTTTGTTCCGCAGTGAATTGAAGGCCGGGCAACGATCCGGTGTACAGACATGCACGGACACAGCGAGAGATGAAGAAGACAGCCGGAAAACCGACAAAGCCCTTTGATCGTCAGGCCTTGTCCAGACGGGCCGCGCGACCACCCCGTCGCTTGGCCAAGCGAGGCTTGCGGGCAGGCAGGTCATTCATGATTTCGGCGCGTTCCGAACTTTCCATTTTCGACCAGCGCGTGATTTCGTCGATGGTGCGATAGCAGCCGGTGCAGATACGCTCGGTTGGATGCACGACGCAGATCTGGACACACGGGCTTTCGACCTCGTCCCTTTTCCAAATCATGTTCGTCATCGCCGGTCTCCGGGCTCGTTAGAGAAAGCGCAGCCTGTCCAGCGCTCCTTGCAGGATATAACCCGCCGCGACGTGGTCGATAACCTGTCCGCGACGTTTTCGTGTCGTATCCGCCTCCAGAAGTGCCTTTTCTGCCGCAACTGTGCTCAGGCGCTCGTCCCAGAAGCCGATCGGGATGTCGGTCAGTTGGGACAGGTTGCGGGCAAACGCGCGGGTTGATTGACACCTTGGACCCTCGGATCCGTCCATATTCATAGGCAGACCAAGGACGATCCCTCCGATCTCGCGATCGGCGGCGATCTCCAGAAGGCGGGCAGAGTCCAGCTTGAATTTCTTGCGGCGCACGGTCTCAAGTGGGCTGGCCACACCGCGCATGCGGTCGGAAACAGCCACGCCGATCGTCTTTTCGCCCAGGTCCAGACCCATCAGCGCCTGCATCGGGGGCAATGCGGCTGCGAAATCCTCGAACACGTCCTGGATCATTGCGAAAGGCCAGCCTGCTGCGCGGCCGAGTTGATCAGTTCAAGCGCGGCGGGGTCTTCGGCAAACTTGGTCGCGGCTTCATCCCGGATCGCGGCGGCCTGCTCGGTTTCTCCCAGCACCCCCAGCGCCGAGATCAGTCGGGCCCATTCCTGCGGAGAACCACCTTCGGTCGCCAGCCGGTCCGATAATCCGTCAACCATGCCGCGGATCATCTCCTGACGCTCCTCGGGCGTCATTTCTGCCGCGGCTTCCATATCCGACTGGCTGGGGCCCGCACCTGCCGGAGCAGCTGCCATTTCGGGCGCGTTGAAGACGCCGGCGCGCCAGGCAAGTTCGTCGATCTGGGCGCGAATGGCGTTGGCCCAAGGCGCCCCCGGTGGCGACGTGCGCAGCGTGTCCATCCAGACGCGATAGGCCTGGTCCGGCCGTCCGATCTGCAGCAGCATCTGGCCCCAGTAATAGCGCGCCGGTCCCGAATGCGGGTCGCGTTCCAGTGCCTGACGCAAGGCCGCTTCGGCTTCGGGCGAGACATAGCCCCCCGCCGCCAGGATCAGCATTTCTGCCAGGTTCGAATAGGCGTCCGCCGGGGCCTCGTCCCCCATCAATTCGATTGCACGGCGTTGGGCTGCATAACCGGCTTGAAAATTGCCCGCGTTGGTTTCGTGCTGCGCCAATAGAATGTGACCCTGAAGATCGTCCGGTCGGTCGGCCACGGTCGTGCGCAGCTGGTTCAGAAGGTTGGCATAGCTGTCTTCAAGCTGAGGCGCTTCGACGGGCGGGGCCATCTGCTCGGCCTCTTCCTGGCCGGGTCTGTCCTCACGCAGTTCGGCGGCCATCTCCATGCGCGCTGAAAGCGGTTGATCAGGGTATCCGGCGGCACCCAGCTGGCGGTACAGAGCAAACGCTCCGCCGATCAGCACCAGGGCAACGAACCCGATGGCGGCCACCCGAACAGTGGTTGACGGCCCGGTCGTCGCGTCACCGGTACGGATTTGCGCGTCGGCGGCCAGGATACGGCGCGAAATCTCGGTCCGAACTCGCTCGGCGTCGGCTTTGGCGATCACTCCGCGGGCCAGATCGCGATCAACGCTGGCAAGCTGTTCCTTGTACACCCGCAGATCGTAGGCCGCCGGATGTTCCTGTCGCCGGCGGGTTCGGGTCAGGCCAAAGGCCAGGAATGCGGTGATCGACAGCGCAAAGAGCAGAAGCAGAACCCAGAATGTCATGATCTCTCCGGAATTGTTGCCCTCACTTAGACCTGCACGCGCCGGGAAAAAAGGGACAAATGGCCGCGAATGGCCTACATGTCGCAATAGTGCGATATTGCGGCGCTGTACGGCAGGGGTAATCTGTCGCCGCACGGCATATCTTCGGCCAATCACGAACCGGACGGATTCGCTCATGAAACACTATTCAGCCTTTGCCGTAGCGCGAGAGGCGCTGCGCTATCACACCGGATGGGAGCGCGCCTGGCGTTCACCTGAACCCAAGAAACGGTATGACGTGATCATCGTCGGTGCCGGCGGGCACGGTTTGGCGACGGCGTATTATCTGGGCAAGAATTACGGCATCCAGAACGTCGCAGTGATCGAAAAGGGCTGGCTGGGCGGCGGCAATACCGGGCGGAACACGACCATCATCCGCTCGAACTATCTGCAGGACCCGTCGGCTGCGATCTACGAAAAATCGCGCGGTCTGTACGAGGATCTGAGCCAGGATCTGAACTACAACGTGATGTTCAGCCCGCGCGGCGTAATGATGCTGGCGCAAACCCAGCACGAGGTGCGCGGCTATCAGCGTACGGCACATGCCAACGCGCTTCAGGGGGTCAAGACCGAATGGATCGAGCCCGAGCGCGTAAAGCAGCTGGTCCCGATCATCAACATCGACGGCCCGCGCTATCCGGTTCTGGGTGCGCTATGGCAAGAGCGCGGCGGTACCGCACGCCACGATGCGGTGGCCTGGGGCTATGCTCGCGCCTGTTCGAATATGGGTATGGACATCATCCAGCAGTGTGAGGTTACGGGCGTCCGGTCTGAAAACGGTCGCGTCACAGGGGTCGAGACGACCAAGGGCGCCATCGAGTGCGACAAGCTGGGCATCGTGGTCGCGGGCCATTCGGGCCAACTGGCCGAGATGGCGGGCTTCCGCCTTCCGGTCGAGGCGCTGGCCCTGCAGGCGCTGGTGTCCGAGCCGATCAAGCCTTGCATGGACGTGGTGGTGATGGCCAACACCGTGCACGGCTACATGTCGCAATCCGACAAGGGCGAGATGGTGATCGGCGGCGGCACCGACGGGTTCAACAACTACACCCAGCGCGGCAGCTTCCACCATATCGAGGAAACCGTCCGCGCCCTGGTCGAGACCTTCCCGATGATCTCGCGCCTCAAGATGCTGCGCCAGTGGGGTGGCATCGTGGACATGACCGGCGACCGGTCGCCCATCCTGTCCAAGACGCCCTTGGGCGGCTGTTTCATCAATTGCGGTTGGGGCACCGGCGGGTTCAAGGCCATCCCGGGCTCCGGCTGGGGCATGGCGCAGCTGATGGCCACCGGACATTCCCCGCTGACCGAGGCGTTCTCGCTGGACCGGTTCAAAGAGGGCCGCTTCATCGACGAAAGCGTCGCCGCCGGGGTCGCGCATTGATGTCAGTCGCCCCAATGCGCCCCGTGAATGGTTTCGGAACTGTTCGCCCTGTCGGATCTTGGTTTGATCGTTTTCCTTTCTTCCGATCGGAAAATGACGAAGGCGATCAGTCCAAAAACGGCAAGCGTGCCAGCAACGGTCAAAACAATGGTCAAAATATCCATGCGCTAAATCTGGGCGTGTGGTCCCTATTTTTCAAGCGAGGAGTGGCATCATGCTGATCCTGAGTTGTCCCTATTGCGGCGTCGAAGCCGAAGAGACCGAACTGACTGCCGGCGGCGAAGCGCATATGAAACGCTTCGGTCCCGGCTCGTCGGACGAAGAGTTCCATGACTATCTGTTCATGCGCGAAAACCCCAAGGGCGTGCACTTCGAACGCTGGCGGCACAGCAACGGCTGCGGCAAGTGGTTTCATGCCGCGCGGTGCACCGCGACGCTTGAGGTGTTCGGCACCTATTCGGCCCAGGTCACCGAGCCGCCAAAGGAAATCCGCGATGCGATTTCGGCCAAACGGCCGGGTTGGACGTGGAGAGAGTTCTCCTGATGCTTCGTCTTTTCAAGAACACATCTGCCGGAGGCCCTGACGCCTCCACTTGCGAAAGGTCCGCAAAATGAGCACCCGTCTCGCAAATCAAGGTCGCCTGATCGACAGGTCGAAACCAGTCACGTTTTCATTCAACGGTACCTCTATGCAGGGCTATCAGGGCGACACGCTGGCCTCAGCCCTGCTGGCTAACGACCAGTTGATGGTCGGCCGGTCCTTCAAATACCACCGTCCGCGCGGCGTCGTGGCCAGCGGCGCCGAAGAGCCCAACGCTCTGGTCGGTCTAGGGCAGGGCAACCGGTTCGAGCCGAACCAGCGCGCCACCACGACCGAGCTGTTCAACGGCCTGACCGCGATCTCGCAAAACCACTGGCCCAGCCTGGAGTATGACATCGGCGCGGTGAACACGGCGCTGGCACGGTTCCTGCCGGCGGGGTTCTACTACAAGACGTTCATCCACCCCAAACCGTTCTGGAAACATGTGTACGAGCCGTTCATCCGCCAGTCGGCCGGTTTGGGCAAGGCGCCCGACAAGGACAGCCGCGACGCGGACACGTATGAACATTTCTATGCCTTCACCGACGTTCTGGTGATCGGCGGCGGTGTTGCGGGCCTGCAGGCGGCCAAGACCGCGGCGCAATCGGGCGCCAAGGTCATGCTGATCGAACAGACCGCCCATTGGGGTGGCCGCGCGCCTGTCGACGGCGGCACCGTCAACGACGAGCCTGTGGATAAGTTCGTGGAACAATTGGTTTCCGAACTCGAAACAATGGACAACGTCACCCTGCGGTCGCGCTGCATGGGGGCCGGGGTCTATGACCACGGCTACGTGCTGGGATACGAGCGGCTGACCGACCACAAACCGGGCACCCAAGGCCCGCGCCATCGGCTGTGGCGCATCCGCGCCAAACAGGTCGTCACGGCCACCGGCGCAATCGAGCGCCCGTTGTCCTTTGCCGGCAATGACGTGCCGGGGGTGATGCTGGCCTCGGCCATGCGCGACTATGTGGTCAATTGGGGCGTGACCCCGGGCGAGCGCGTGATCGTCGCCACCAACAATGACGACGCCTACCGCACCGCGATCATCCTGAAACAGGCGGGCGTGGATGTGCTGCGCGTCGTCGATGCCCGTCCCTCGGCCGGGCCGCTGGCGGACGAGGCGCGCAGCCTCGGCATCCGGGTCGATCCCGGCAAGGCGATCGCCAATGTCAAGGGCGGCAAGCGGGTCAAGAAGGTCGCGATCTGCAATCAGGAAGGCATCGGCGGCGCTCGGGAAGAGGTCGAATGCGATGCGGTTGCCATGTCGGGTGGCTGGTCTCCGGTAGTGCACCTGTGGTCACATTGCGGCGGCAAGCTGATCTGGGACGAAGCCAACGCCCATTTCCGCCCCGACCCTGACCGTCCGCCGCTGGGCGCGAATGGCGAAGGATTTGTCGTGGCCGCAGGCTCGGCAAGCGGGCCGCTGGCGCTGGGCGAGGTGCTGGCCGATGCCCACGCCGCGGGCAAGGCCGCGGCCAAGGCAGCCGGCTTCAAGCCGAAGAACACCAAGGCACCGCAGGGCGAGGCCGAGACCGAAGCGCCCATGCAGGCCGTCTGGCTGATGCCCGCCAAGGCCGAGGTGCAGCTGCGCATGAAGTCGTGGCTGGACTTCCAGAACGACGTAAAGGTCTCGGATGTGCAACTGGCCGCGCGCGAAGGCTATGAAAGCGTCGAGCACACCAAGCGTTATACCACGCTAGGCATGGCGACGGATCAGGGTAAGCTGAGCAATATCAACGGCCTGGCGATCCTTGCTGATGCTCTGGAGTCGGAGATTCCCAAGGTCGGCACCACCACGTTCCGCCCGCCCTACACACCCATCTCGATGGGAGCCATCGCGGGCGAGGCGCGCGGCGAGGTGTTCCAGCCGATCCGCCGCACGCCGATGCATGACTGGCATGACCGGAATGGCGCGGATTGGGAGCCGGTGGGCCACTGGCGTCGCCCCTACGCCTATGTCAGGGCCGGGGAAACCGTGCATGACGCCGTGAACCGCGAGGTCCGAAACACCCGTGAAAACCTCGGGCTGCTGGATGCCTCGACCCTGGGCAAGCTGATCGTCAAGGGGCCGGATGCCGGCAAGTTTTTGGACATGTTGTATACCAACATGATGTCCACACTGAAGGTCGGCAAATGCCGCTATGGCTTGATGTGCTCGGAAAACGGCTTCCTCATCGACGACGGCGTTGTCGCCCGCATAGACGAGGACACATGGCTGTGCCACACCACCACCGGCGGGGCTGAGCGCATCCATGCCCATATGGAGGAGTGGTTGCAGACCGAGTGGTGGGACTGGAAGGTCTATGTCGCCAACGTGACCGAGCAATACGCCCAGGTCGCCGTTGTGGGCCCCAACGCCCGCAAGGTGCTGGAGAAGCTCGGCGGCATGGATGTCAGCCGCGAGGCGCTGCCCTTCATGGAGTGGCGCGACGGCCAGATCGGCGGCTTTGATTGCCGCGCCTACCGCATCTCGTTCTCGGGCGAGTTGTCCTATGAAATCGCGGTTCCCGCCAGCCAGGGTCAGGCCTTCTGGGATGCCCTGATGGAGGCCGGGAAAGAGTTTGGCGTGATGCCCTATGGCACGGAATGTCTGCACATTCTGCGCGCCGAGAAGGGCTTCATCATGATCGGGGACGAGACCGACGGCACCGTGATCCCGCAGGACCTGGGGCTGCACTGGGCGATCTCGAAGAAGAAAGAGGATTTCCTGGGCAAGCGCGCGCAGGAACGCTCTCACATGACCGACCCGGACCGCTGGAAACTGGTGGGGCTCGAGACTGTGGATGGTTCCGTCATCCCCGACGGCGCCTATGCGGTGGGCGAGGGCGTGAACGCCAACGGCCAGCGCAACGTGATCGGTCGCGTGACCTCGACCTATTACTCGGCCAACCTGGGTCGGGGCATCGCCATGGGGCTGGTCAAGAACGGGCCGAACCGCATGGGAGAAGTGATCGAATTCCCGGGCACCGACGACAAAATCTACAAGGCCAAGATCGTGGACCCGGTGTTCTACGACAAGGACGGGGAGAAGCAGAATGTCTGAACCCATCAGCGCACTGAACCACGCAAGCTTTGACGGCATCGCCCGGATCGAGGAATGCGGCCTGCAGGGGATGATCACCCTGCGCGGCGATCTGTCCGACAAGCTGGTGACCAAAGCGGTCAAGGATGCCACCGGCCAGAAGATGCCCGGCCAGCGCGAGGCTTTCGTCGATGGCGAAACCGGCGTCTGCTGGATGTCGCCGGACGAGCTGCTGGTGCTTGTTCCCTACGCCGAGGTCGAGGCCAAACTGGCCGCCATGCAGGACGCGCTGAGCGGTGTGCATGCATTGGCGGTCAATGTCTCGGACGCGCGGGCGGTGTTCCGGGTCTCGGGACCGACCGCGCGTGAGGTGCTGGGAAAGGTTGCGCCCGTCGATTTCTCGTCCGATGTCTTCCAGCCCGGTCAGATCCAGCGCACGCGCCTGGCGCAGGTTGCGGGGGCGTTCTGGATGGACGACGAGGAAGCCTTTCGCGTGGTGTGCTTCCGATCAGTTGCGGATTACGTGTTCAAGCTGCTGAAGGTTGCGGCGCAGCCCGGCAGCGAGGTCGGACACTACTGAACCCGACCCCACCTTGGCAGAAAGGACAAGCCCCGGACATCACCGGGGCTTTTCATTATTTGACGACCTCGCATCTGCCGGTTCCGTAAGGTTTGTTCGATGCTCCGACATTCACGAAACTGCCGCTCACCTTCAGCCCACCGTCTGTTGCAAGATTCGCCTGATAGCGCATGCGAATGGCCTGACCTTCGGTACTCTTGAGCGTCACGTTCCAGATCATCCGATAGCCTTTGGCCCCACGATCCCGAAGCTGCGCGTTGGTCCAGTCATGGTAGTTGCCGGCGGCTTGGGCCGTGCCGGCCTCGGGGTCGATTTGAAAGGCATATTCGGGCGCGATCCAGCCGTGGCTATCCTTTTTCGTGATCGTGCACTTGTAAGCCATGGGGGATGCGGCAGCCGCCTGTGCCGTCAGGGCCGCGGCGAGGAATAGAATAAGTCGCAAGTCAATTTTCCTGTGACTTCAGTGGTCAATACAGGAAAATGAACACCGCGTCGTTGGGTGCACAAGGGCAAACTCCCGTTTGGGTAGAGTTTTCGTGGCGAAACGCTATTCCGTGAACAGGACGCTGCGGTACTGGGTCAAAGCGCTCGGGCTCAACAAGTCCTGGGCCGAGATTGGGCGTCCGGCTTCATCGTGCATGTTCGAGTAGAAAGACAACGTCGCAAGCAGGGCTTCGACCCCTTCGGAACGCTTGCTTTTGTCCAGCAGGGGCGCGTGCAGAGACAGATACAGGGCTGGCTTCTGCTCCCGTAGCCAGTCGGTAAGCGTCGGCAGAACCGCAAACTCCGCCCCTTCGATATCCATTTTGACCAGCGAAATGCCTGATAGGTCCGTCGATGTGGCGAACTGGTTCCAGGCGATGGTCAGGGCATCGGTTCCATGCGCGCCGTCATTCAGCAGCGAACTGGTCGAGTCGCCGCGCTCGCCTCTGACTGAAGCCATGCGCGCCACGCCAAACCGGTCGGACAGCGCGACACCGAAGGCCGAGACATTGCGGATGTCGTTCAGGTCGAGGTTCCAGGCCAGATGGCGAAAGGCGGTGGGGTCGGGTTCGAAACACCAGACATGCCGGGCTTTGCGCGCGCCATACAGAACTGTCGGGCCGATCCACGCGCCGATGTCCAGATAGTCGCGGTCGGGCGACAGGTGCTGGTCCAGCACCGCGAATGTCTCGGGCTCCCAGTCGCCGGCCGAGGCCTTGCGCCAGAATTTCGAATGGTATGGGTCCAGCCGGAACGCCTCGCCATTCAGGTTGCCTGCATAATGACCGCGGGCGCGGTAGAACATCTTGCGCGCCTGCGTCAGCATCGCGGACCTCCGGGTTTTCTGCGCTCGGGCCTTGACCTGCGGCGGTTGCCAAAGCATTTAACCTTGGGAACGCAACACAAATTTACAGGGGGCCGAGATGGCTTTTGAACTTCCTGATCTTCCTTATGCACATGACGCGCTGGCAGCCAAGGGCATGTCGGCGGAAACGCTGGAATATCACCATGATCTGCACCACAAGGCCTATGTCGACAACGGCAACAAGCTGATCGCCGGGACCGAGTGGGACGGCAAGTCGCTGGAAGAGATCATCGTCGGCACTTATGACAAGTCGGCCGTCGCACAGAACGGTATCTTCAACAACATCAGCCAGCTTTGGAACCACAACCAGTTTTGGGAAATGATGGGTCCGGGCGAGTCGAAGATGCCGGGCGAGCTGGAAAAGGCGTTGGTTGAAAGCTTCGGTTCGGTCGAGGAATTCAAATCGCAGTTCAGCGCGGCCGGTGCCGGTCAGTTCGGTTCGGGCTGGGCGTGGCTGGTCAAGAATGCCGACGGCTCGCTGGCGGTTACCAAAACCGAAAACGGCGTGAACCCGCTGTGTTTCGGCCAGACGGCGCTGCTGGGTTGCGACGTATGGGAACACTCCTACTACATTGATTTCCGCAACAAGCGTCCGGCTTACCTGTCGAACTTCCTCGACAACCTAGTGAACTGGGAAAACGTTGCATCGCGGATGTAAGACTTGACCCGACGAGGGTTTATCAAGGGCCTGCTGGCGGTGACGCTGGCAGGCCTTGTTGTTTCGCTGCACGGGTTCTTTATCGAACCGGCTATGCGGCTGCGGGTTCGCAAATGGAAGCTTAAGCGCGCGGACTGGACGGCGCCTCCGCTGCGGATCGCGGTCATCGCCGACCTTCATGCCGGCGAGCCATTCGTTACCCTAAAGCGTATCAGGCAGGTCGTAAGGCGCACAAATGCGCTGGATGCCGATCTGGTCTTGCTGCTGGGGGATTTCACCGCCAGCCACAGGATGGTTTCGAAGCCGGTCGCGATGGCGGACATCACCTCGGTTCTTGCCGGGCTGACCGCGCGGCATGGGGTTTTCGCGGTGCTGGGAAACCATGATTGGTGGGATGATACGGCCGCGCAACGCCGGGGCGGTGGGCCGAACTTATATGCCGATGCATTGGCCGCGAATGGCATCCCGGTCCTGTCCAATTCTGCGCAGAAACTCGATGACCCGGGAATCTGGCTGGCGGGCCTCGAAGACCAACTGGCGATTGTGGAGGGCAATGGGCGATACCGCGGCCTGGACGATCTGTCCGGCACATTGCGGCAAATTACCGATGATGCGCCCGTCGTCCTGATGGCGCATGAACCGGACATATTTCCCCAAGTGCCAGATCGCGTTGCCTTGACACTGTCCGGTCACACGCATGGTGGGCAAATCAGACTGTTTGGGTGGTCGCCCGTGGTGCCCTCGCGGTTTGGCAATCGCTATGCCTACGGCCCGGTGCGCGAAGGTGGGAAGGATCTTGTAATTTCCGGCGGCATCGGGTGCTCGATCCTTCCGGTCCGGTTTGGTGTTACACCCGAGATAACACTTGTCGAAATTTCTGCCTGATCTGTGCCTCGGGTGCAAACTTGCCGAAACGTCAACTTTTGCGCGCATGCGCCGTTGCAAGACGCCAAAGAGTGATTAGCTGATACATGCGGAAGGAGAGAACCGCCAAAACCAAAACAATGAGGGAAAAGCTGCCAAATTGTGCCGTGGGTGCAAGATGTTGTCTATTCTTGTTCGGGCGGGGGACGGCCACGAAAACCACAACGGGAGATCGCAATGGTCGCACTTGCACAGGGTACTTGGGTCATCATCGCCGACGGGGAAAAAGCGCTGTTCACGGAAAACGTGACGGATGCCGAGAACCCCAATCTGGTGGTCGTATCGGTTGAGGAACAGGATCATCTCGCCGCGCGGAGCAAGCCCTCGGATCGGGCGGGACGGCGAAATGATACCGGGCCGAACCAGAAATCTGCGGTGGAAGAAGACACCTGGCGCACCCATGCCAAATCCCTGTTTGTTCAGGATGTGGCCAACCTGCTCAACAAAAAAGGGCTGAAGGGTGCGTACAAACGGCTTGTTCTGGTCGCCAGCCCACAGGTCCTGGGCCTGCTGCGCCGGCGCCTTCACAGCGAAGTTCTGGCCAAAGTCGTCGCCGAAGTCGACAAGACCCTGACCAACCATCCACTTCACAAGGTCGAAAAGGTGCTGCAACGCCAGCTGCGCACCTCGACCGCCTGATCTTGCTGGTTCAGGACACACGGGCGAGGAAACCGCCCGTGACGCCCATTATTTCAATAACTTGCGCAACTGATCCATTGCGGACTCGGCGTCGTCTACCCAGGTAATGAAACGGGCCAAGGAGGCATCCGCAAAACCTGCGTCGATTACCTGATCCAAAAGCGTGTGAAGCGCGTCCCAGTATCCGTCCACATTCATCACCAGGATCGGTTTGTCATGCAGGCCCAACTGGCGCCAGGTCAGCGCCTCGAACAACTCGTCCAACGACCCGGGTCCGCCGGGCAGCACGACCACGGCATCCGCATTCATGATCATGACTTTCTTGCGCTCGTGCATCGTTTCGGTGACCACGAAACGCGTCAGATCTGTTTTTCCCACTTCCCGCCGGAGCAGATGAACCGGTATCACGCCGAAGGTTTCGCCTCCGGCCGCTTGCGTAGCCCGGGCGACTTCGCCCATCAGGCCCACGTCACCTGCACCGTAGACCAGTCGCCAGCCTTCGGCGGCCAGCAGCCGCCCAAAGGTGCCTGCGGCCTTTGTGTAGGCCGAATTCGCGCCATTGCGTGACCCGCAATACACACAGATCGATTTCTGGGACATCAAACAGCGACTCCGGGGTTGTGTCAGAGGTTTTGACCCGTGATAGCGGGATTGATAAATTGGCTCAACCGTTCGGCGGAAAGCTTTTGAGTGAAGGCATTTGCGCTGCGGAGTAAAGGAAAAAACATGGACGCCAAATCGGGAAGCGGTAGGTCGGGTGCATTCGTTTGGGGTATCCTTGCGGGTATCTTGGCTGTGATTGGCGCCGGGGGCTTGTATCTTTCGGGTGTCTTTGGTCCTGCGCCGCAATCTGAACAGTCCACTACGAAAGAGGCCGTCGCCGAAAGCGCCAGCGAAGAGACGACTGAGCCAGCCACCGCACCGGCACCAAGCCCCGATGCTGGGGACTCGCAGGTCGTTGCGGAACCTGACAACGCGGACGAGGTTCAGACTTCGACCGAGACCGAAGAAGCAACCGCGCCGGAAGCCGAAGAGACAACTGCGACCGACGAGCAGACTGCGCAGGACGCGACGGTTGAAGAACAGCCGGCAGAGGCGGCTCCCGCACCCGAGGCTACCGCGGCCGCAATTGCTCCGACGCTCGACCAGATATTCGTGGAGCCAGACGGCAATGCGCTTCTGTCCGGCAAAGGCGGCCCGGGCAGTCAAATCCGTATCCTGCTGGATGGCGAGCCGATCCACAGCTTCACGGTCGATGGCAGCGGCCAGTTCGCCGAATTCGTCACCATCCCCTTCAGCGAGGCCGCGCGAGGTCTGGTCCTTGAAGCCGGTGACGGTACCCGGTCTGCGCAATCGGATGACTATCTGATTGCCGCGTTGCCCAAGCCGCCTGCGCCACCCGCTACGGACGAGCAAGTCGCCAGCACGGACACCGAAGCGCAGGACGAAACGGCGGAACAGCCGTCTGCGGCAGCAGCGGCAGAAGGCACCGAGGTCGCGCAAGCGAGAGAGACCGTTACCGGGGCGCAGGACGAAGAAGCAACCTCACCCGAGGTCACGACCGAGACTCAATCCAGCGAAAGCCAGCAGGTGGCCGTTTTGAGGTCCGGTGAGGAAGGAGTTGAGCTCGTCCAGTCGCCGTCGTCCGAAGACGCATCGCCTGAGCAGGTTGCGCTTGATACGATCGGCTATTCCGACGCTGGCGATGTCCAATTGTCCGGCCGCGTGTCCGAGGGTGCTGCGGTTCGGCTCTATCTGAACAACAAGCTGGTGGCCGACATCACACCAGGACAGGACGGTGATTGGCGCGGGGAAATCCGGGAAGTCGATCCCGGTGTCTATACTCTGCGCGTTGACGAAGTCGACACGGACGGAACGGTGCTGAGCCGTCTGGAAACGCCATTCAAGCGCGAACCGGTTGAAGTTTTGCAGGCGGCCGAGGCGCAGGATGCGGTGCCGGGCGCCGACCAGAGCACGCCGATCCGGTCCGTTACCGTGCAGAAGGGCGATACCCTGTGGGCGATCTCGCGAGAGCGTTTTGGCGACGGTGTTCTGTATGTTCGCCTGTTCGATGCGAACCGCGACCTGATCCGCGACCCCGACCTGATTTATCCAGGCCAGGTCTTCACCATCCCGGAATAAAGGCTTAGGTCTTGCGGGGCCGGGTTCTCGCCCGGCCTCGAAACTTTTCGGGTCAGACATGAGAAGACTTGCGCCTATGCATTCCGCAGACATGCCACAGATGGACGAACGCAAGTCGGGTTGGCTGACCATCCGAAAAGTGGCTCCGTACCTGTGGCCCGAAGATGAGCCGTGGGTCAAACGGCGGGTGGTCTTCGCGATGGCCATGCTGGTTCTGGCCAAGCTGATCGCGGTGTATACGCCGATCCTGTACAAGGGCGCGGTCGATGCCTTGGCGGGCGAGGGCGTGCCGCCGCTTGCGCTGGGCGCCGTGGGGCTGACCGTGGCCTATGGCGTGGCGCGGATGATGACCGTGGGGTTTCAGCAGTTGCGCGATGCGCTGTTCGCGCCGGTGGGTCAACGCGCGCTGCGTGCGCTGGCGCTGGAAACCTTCCAGCACATCCACCAGCTGTCGATGCGCTACCATGTGACCCGCCGGACGGGCGGCCTCAGCCGGATCATCGAGCGCGGGGTCAAGGGCGTGGAATTCCTGCTGCGCTTCCTGCTGTTTTCGATCGGCCCGTTGATCCTGGAACTGCTGCTGGTGGCGGTGGTTCTGATGTGGCTGTTCGACGTCTGGTATCTGGTCGTGGTGGCCGTCACCATCGCGCTGTACATCTGGTTCACCTTCACGGTCACCGAATGGCGGGTGAAGCTGCGGCGCGAGATGAATGACCAGGACACCGAGGCCAACCAGCGCGCCATCGACAGCCTGCTGAATTTCGAAACCGTCAAGTATTTCAACGCCGAGCGGCGCGAAGCTGAGCGATATGACGTGTCGATGAAGGCCTATGCGCAGGCCGCGTTGAAAACGGCATACTCGCTGGCCTTCCTGAATTTCGGACAGTCCTTCCTGATCACCTGCGGGTTGATCGGGGTGATGGTTCTGGCCGCGATCGGCGTTCAGAACGGGCAGTTGACGGTGGGCGATTTCGTGATGGTCAACGCCTACATGATCCAGATCACCGTGCCGTTGAACTTTCTGGGCACCGTCTATCGCGAGATCCGACAGGCTCTGGTTGATATGGGCCAGATGTTTCAACTGCTGGAGCAACCCGCCGAAGTGGTGGACAAGCCAGACGCCAAGCTCCTGCAGATCAACGAAGGCCGGGTCGAACTGGACGATGTGCATTTCGGTTATGACCCGGACCGCGAGATCCTGCGCGGTGTCTCTCTGGTGGTGCCGGGGGGGCAGACCGTGGCCATCGTGGGCGCGACCGGCTCGGGCAAGTCCACCATCGGGCGCCTGCTGTTCCGGTTCTACGACGTGACCAAGGGCGCGTTGCGGATCGACGGGCAGGACGTGCGCGACGTGACGCAGGAAAGCCTGCACGCCGCCATCGGCGTGGTGCCGCAGGATACGGTGCTGTTCAACGATACGATCCGCTACAACATCGCCTATGGCCGCGAAGGGGCCTCGCAGTCCGATATCGAAGCCGCCGCAAAGGCCGCCCAGATCCACGACTTCATCACCTCTCTGCCCGAGGGGTACGAGACCAAGGTGGGTGAGCGTGGCCTGAAGCTGTCAGGTGGAGAGAAGCAGCGCGTGGGCATCGCGCGGACGCTGTTGAAGAACCCGCCGATCCTGCTGTTGGACGAGGCCACCAGCGCGCTGGATACCGACACCGAGCAGGACATCAAGGATGCCCTGGCCCGCGCAGGCGAGGGGCGCACGGTGATCACCATCGCCCACCGCCTGAGCACGATCGCCGAGGCCGACCAGATCGTCGTTCTGGAAAAGGGCGAGATCATCGAGCGGGGCACCCACGACGAGTTGCTGCGCCGTGAAGGGCGTTATGCCCAGCTGTGGAACCGCCAGCAATCGGATACGCAGGCGGCCTGACGGATATTGGGTTGCGGACAAAGAAATTGGGCCGGCGATTGCCGGCCCTTCGTCGTTTTACTCTGCCGCTTTCAAGGGCGCGCCCGGCGGCGTTTCGTCCTGGCCCTCGGCAGCGGTCCCATCCGGGCGGTCCGGTTCTTCGGTCCAGATGATCTCGGTTGCCTGCATCTGGCGGGCGGTGCTACCAATGGCCATGTCGCGGGCGATCTGGCTCGACTTGCCCGCGGTGACCCGCGCCAGAAGCCGGCCCAGCCATATGGCATAAGTGGTCACCCACACCCGCAACGCCAGGAACGAGGGCGTCACGATCAGGGTCAGAACCGTGGCGATGCCCAGGCCGAACACCACCGCCGTCGCCAGCTGTTTCCACCACAGCGCGGTGGGGCTATTGATCGAATAGCCACCGTTGATGAAGTCCAGTGACAGGCCGAACATCATCGGCGTCAGGCCCGCCATCGTGGTCAGCGTGGTCAGCAGAACCGGACGAATCCGCGCCTCGGCCGTGCGCACGATGGCGTCGATCCGGGGCATGTAGCGGCTGTATTCCTGGTAGGTGTCGATCAGAACGATGTTGTTGTTCACCACGATCCCCGCCAGCGCAACGATGCCCGTCCCGGTCATGATGATCGAGAAGGGTTGTTGCATCACCATCATCCCGATCAGCACGCCAGTGGTGGACAGAACCACCGCCAGTAGCACCAGCACCGAGTTGTAGAACGAGTTGAACTGCGCCAGCAGGATCACGAACATCAGACCCAGCGCGGCCAGGAAGGCGCTGGAGAGGAAGGCCTGGCTTTCGGCCTGGTCTTCCTGGTCTCCGGTCCATTCCCAAGTGATCGTGTTGGCAAAGGGCTGAGTGTCCAGCCACTCGGTCAGTACCGCGATCCGCTCGTTCGGGTTGATCAGCGTCAGGCGGGCGTCGCCGTCATCAATGGCGGCCTGCACCTCCTGGAGGGTTTCGGCGCCGGTCAACTGAACCAGAGAATAGGCCGTACCATCGGCACCGTTGACCGTCGCACCTTCAGGTTCCGAGCCTTCGGTCACTTCGCGCACCACGGCCAGCCGCTGTTCTCCGTCCGGGGTGGCGATCACCACTTTGCTCAGGCTGGGTTCCACATCGGCCTTGACGTCGTAATAGCGCTCTTGATCCACGCGGTTGATTTCGGCCAGCTTTGCCACCGGTTTGCGGGTGATGAAGTTCGACAAGGGCACCAGCCCGTCCGGTGTACGCACTTTGAGCGTATCCAACGTTGACAGGACCCGATCCTGATCGGGCAGGCGAACGCGGATCTCGATCTCTTCATCCACGCTTTCGGGGCGCATTTCGCCCAGCAGGATGCCACGGGTCACCAACTGCACCATCGCGCCCACGGTTGCCACGTCGGCCCCGAACCGGCCGGCCTTGGCCACGTCGACGTCGATCTGCCAATCGATGCCGGGCAAGGGCAGGGTGTCCTCGATCTTGATCAGGCCTGGGGTGTTTTCGAACACTTCGCGCGCGGTCAGCGTGGCGCCGGTCAGGTCGTCCCAGTTGTCGCCCTTGATCCGCAGGTGCACGGGCTTGGCCGATGCCGGACCCTGTTCCAACGGCAGGATCTCGACAACGAAACCCGGCAGCTTGGCCAGTTCGGCGTTCAACTGCTCGATCACGAAATCGCCGTCATAATCTGGTGCAACTGTTTGCTTCTCGAACAATCCGCCTGCGACAGGTTCTGACACGTTCGGGCGATCCTCCCACGGGATGATCTCGAACTGCACGCGGCCCACCGTGTCCGCCGGAGCCTGCGCCCCGCCGTTGTTCTGGTTCAGGCCGCCTTCACCGGCGAACGAGAACACGTTGATCACCGCCGGATGTTGGCTGATCACCTGTTCAGCCTCAAAGACCAGCGCGTCTTTTTCGGCCAGCGACAGGTTGCCCCGCGCACGGACATAGGCGGTGGCCTGTTCCGGCTCGCTTTCGACGAAGAATTCAACACCGCGGTTGTTCTGACCGTACATGGTCATCACCGTCATCACCGCAAAGCCTACCGCCACGATCGAGACGATCGGCATGATCGGATTGCCGACCAGGAACTTGATGACATAGCCGAAGGGCGTATGCTCCTTGGCTGTGTGGACACGTTCGTCCGGCTTGCGCTCGATCCGGGCTGCGCTCAGCGTGACCGATCCGGCGAAGGCGCCGAACAGGAACAGAACCGCGCCCAGCAAGAACCCTCCGCCTGCGCCTTCCGGCAACAGGTAGGTGGGATTCAGCAGCTGCATTGCGCCCAGGAAGATCATGTAGACCGAGGGTGGAACCATGACGGCACGCGCCCACCAGGGCGTCCGCGCGCGCAACCAATCCGAACTGCGGTCGAACACGCGGCTCAACCGGCCCGAGACACCGCCCATCACCGGCAGGTAGATCAGCGCCACGATCAGAGAGGCCGACAGAACGAAGATCAGCGTAACCGGCAGCATCCCCATGAATTCACCCGGAATGCCCGGCCAGAACAGCATGGGCAGAAAGGCACACAGCGTCGTGGCGGTTGACGAGACGATGGGCCAGAACATCCGCTGGGCTGCCTCGACATAGGCGTGCATCGGGCCGACGCCTTCCTTGATGCGTTTGTCGGCATACTCCACGACCACGATCGCGCCATCGACCAGCATCCCCACCGCAAGGATCAGGCCGAACATGACGATGTTCGAGATGCTGACGCCCATGATGGCCAGGAACGCGAAACACAACAGGAACGAGGTCGGAATCGCGAAGCCCACCAGCAGCGCCGCACGTGTACCCAGCGAAGCCAGAACCACGATCATCACAAGCGCGATGGCCGTCAGAACCGAGCCTTCCAGCTGGCTGACCATCGAGCCGACGATGCGGCTCTGGTCATTCGAAGTGCCGACATTCACGGCAGCCTGCAGCTCGGCCGGCCACTTGGTCTCGGCCTTGGCGACGGTCTCTTTCACCTGAGCCACGGTGTCGATCAGGTTGAAACCCTTGCGTTTGACGACCTGCAGCGCCACGGTCGGTTCGCCGTTGAACCGGGCGGTGCCTTCGCGGTCTTCGAAGGTATAGTTGATCTCGGCTAGTTCGCCCAAGGTCACGACCCGGTCGCCATTGACCTTGATCGGCAGTCCATAGACATCCTGTGCGGTCTTGAAGGAGGAGGGAATCTTGACCGAAAACGCACCCTGTTCGGTTTCGACCTCACCAGCGGCGATCAGCTGGTTGTTGTTCTGCACGACGTTGATCAGCTCGGCCGCGGTGACGTTGTACGCCTCAAGCCGCAGCGGATCGATGACCACTTCCAGCATTTCATCGCGGTTGCCGGCAATCCCGGCCTCAAGAACCGAATCCAACGCCTCGAGTTCATCCTGCAGATCCTTGGCGACCCGCGCCATCGTGCGTTCGGGCACGGCACCCGACAGGTTCACGATGACGATCGGGAATTCCGAGAAGTTGATCTCGGTCAGCGTGTATTGCTCGGCGCCTTCGGGGAAGTCTGCCTGCGCACTGTTCATCGCGTCGCGCACGTCAGCGGTAATGGCTGTCTTGTCCCAGCCAAAGTCGAACTCCAGTGCGATCCCCGCATAGCCCTCGGCGGCGGTGGCGGTCATCTCCTTCAGGCCGTCCAGATCCGCAAGCTCGGTTTCCATCGGCTTGATCAGCAAGTTTTCACTGTCTTCGGCCGAAATGCCCGGAAACTGAACCGACACGAACAGGGCCGGAATCTCGATGTCCGGCTCGCCTTCTTTGGGCAGGCTGACATAGGCAAACCCGCCGATGATCAGCGAGATGGCAATGAATGCCAGAACCATTCGGGCCCTGTCGGCGGCCCAGCTGACTATGCCCGTCATTGGGAAACGTCCTTATAGGTGGGCGCTACGACCACACCGGCGGTCACGAACTCTTGTCCGACCACGATGATGTCTACGGTTTCCGCAAGACCGCCGACCCAAACACCGTCGGCCGTATCGCGCAACAGGCGGATGGGTACGAAATCGACGATATTACCGGCTCCGACCGTCCGAACGCCTAGCTGGCCTTCGTTGTTCAGCGTCAACGCCGATTGCGGCAGCAGGTGAGCCTTGGCGCCTTCGGCCGCGATGCGGATGCTTGCGGTCTGCCCGTCCCGGATCAGAAGCTCGGGGTTCGGGACGGTGACTTCCACCTCGAACGTGCGTGTGGTTTCGTCCGCCGAACGGCTGAGGAAGGTCACACGGCCCTCGACCTGCAATCCGGTCACCAGTTGTGCCTGCGCCAGAGCGCCGACGGTGACACGGTTCACTTCGGTTTCGGGAACAAAGCCGACCAGCTTGATCGGATCAAGCTGGATCACGGTTGCGCACAGCGATCCGGGCTGCATCAGGCTGCCCAATTCGGCGGCATCGCTTTCCAGAAGGCCCTGAAACGGGGCCTCGATGGTGATGCGGTCCAATTCCAGTTCGGCAGCCGCAACCGCCGCTTCGGCGGCCTCGATGCCGGCTTCGGTGGCCTTCAACTCGGCCTCGGCCGCCTTGATACCGGCCTTTGCGGTACTCATCTCGGCCTCGGCCGCGATCCGCCGGGTTTCGGAGCCGAAGCCAGTTTCCGACAGTTTGCGGGCTGCAATCAGGTTTATTTCGGCCTCGGCAACGCGCGCATGCGCTTCCTCCAGCCGTGCTTCGGCTTCGGGCACACGGCTTTCCGCCTCCAGCTTGGCCGCCTTGGCTTGGGCAAGCTGTGCCGGGCGTGAGCCGGGATCCAATTCGCACAGCAGATCGCCGGCCTCGACGAAGGTGCCCTTACGCTTGGGTTCCGAAATGACGGTTGACGTGGTTTCCGCCAAAACTTCGACCTGACGGATTGCTTTGGTTTCACCGCGCAGCAAAACGGCGCTGTCGATTTCGCGCGCAGTGGAGCGCAACGCTACAACCCCAACGGCCTGCACGGCCGAGGCGTCGTTTGCCTCAGCGCCAGCGTCAGACTGGCTCGCAGCATCTTCGCGACCGGCAAATGCAAACAGGGCATCGCGCTCGAAAACCACGAAATACAATGCAACGATGACCAATGCGGCGTTGACGAGGGATATCAATCGCATGCCGTCATTCTCCTTAAAATATTATGTCCGCACAAATGCCGGTGGGCACGCAATGACATGGGGGTGTGCGTGCGCGAAGTCCATACTGAACTGAATAGTTCGGTTTGTTTTTTTTCGCAAGAGCGCCCTGACGCTGAGCAATTGTGCGTTTCGGGTACTTGGCTTGCTGATGGCGCCGAGGTATGACATGGCGCCAGAAAGCTGAATGCAACGCCCGGGGGCAGTAATGAGCGACGTCGACAGTTTCATTGATGAGGTCACCGAAGAGGTGCGCCGCGACCGGCTCTACCTGCAGCTGCGTCGATGGGGCTGGGTCGGTGTTCTGGCCGTTGTTCTGATCGTGGGCGGCGCCGCTTTCAATGAATACCGCAAGGCGCGCGATGCCAGTCAGGCCCAGAAGCTGGGCGACGATATTCTGGCCGCGATGCAGTTGAACGACGCTGCCGAACGTGCGGATGCGTTGGCGCAGGTCACGGCCAATTCGGCCGGCGAACAGGCTGTTTTGGGCTTTCTCCTCTCGGGCGCAATGACCGAGTCGGGATCGGTCGAACAGGCCGTTGAACAGCTGAACGCGATTGCGGTTCAGGGTGATCTGCCGGAAATCTACCGCTCGATCGCTGCCTTCAAGGCCCTATTGTTGCAGTCCGAAACCATGCCCGCCGCCGAGCGCCGGCAACAGTTCGAGGCACTGGCCGCTCCGGGCGCGCCGCTGCGTCTACTGGCAGAAGAACAACTGGCCCTGATCGACCTCACCGATGGTGACACTCAGGCCGCGCTGGAACGTCTGCAGTCCATCCGTCAGGATGCTGAGGTCAGTGCCGACATCCAGCAGCGTGCAACCCAATTGATCGTCGCGCTGGGCGGAACGCCCGAACCGATCACCGCACAGCAGGGTTGATACGCGGCCCATTTCAGTGAACCAAGACAGGCGAGTTCGGAGTTTCATGGCAAAAAGACTATTTTCCCGATTTGGTTTGCCGGTCGCAGCCCTGGCGCTGACGGCGCTGAGCGCCTGCGAGGAACCCGAAGTGATCCTGCCGGGCGAGCGTGAAGACATCCGCCCGGCCCAGGATCTGGAAACCGTTCAGACAACCGGTGCCAAACCGATCAGCCTGCCGGCCGCAAAGCGCAACGCCGAATGGGCGCAGAGCCCGGGAACCGCGGCTTTCCGTACCACCAACGCGGCGCTCAGCCCCGCGCCGCAGCGCATCTGGTCAACCTCGATCGGGGCCGGCGACGGGCGCAAACAAAGGATCACCGCTGATCCGGTCGTCGCAGGTGGCCTGATCTACACCCTGGACGCGGCGGCAACCGTTTCCGCGGTCTCTCCTCAGGGGCAACTGGTCTGGAGCACAAACCTCGTCCCCGCCACGGATGGCGAAGAGCAGGCAACCGGGGGCGGCATCGCCTATGCAGACAACACGTTGTACGTTTCGTCCGGTTTCGGCCGTCTGACCGCTCTGGATGCGCGCACCGGCGGAATTCGCTGGCAAAAGAAACTAAACGCGACCGGTAGCGGAGCGCCGCTGGTTTCTGGCGGCCTGCTTTACCTTGTGGCGGGGGATCAGACTGGCTGGGCGGTTGATGCAAAGGACGGGCGCATTGCCTGGCAGATCGAGGGCACGCCCAGCGTGGGCAACGTTCTGGGCGCTCCGGCACCAGTATTGGCGAACGAGTTCGCAGTCTTTGCGTTTGGGTCCGGTGATGTGGCGGCCGCTTTCCGCAAAGGCGGTATCCGTCGCTGGAACGCGTCTGTCGCCGGCGGCCGCAGGGGGCGGGCCGCAGCGCAGATTGTGGATGTGACGGGCGGCCCGATCGTATCCGGAAACTCGATCTACATCGGCAACCACTCGGGACGCACGGTCGCCTTCGACGCCAGCTCGGGCGAACGGATCTGGACCGCCTTCGAAGGCGCGGTCGATACCGTCTGGCCAGTCGGCAACAGCGTATTCCTGATCAGCGACCGCAGCCAGTTGGTGCGGTTGGACGTGTCAGACGGGTCTGTGGTCTGGGCCATCGACCTGCCGGGCTTCGTCAAGGACAAGCCCAACCGTCGCGGACCGATCTTTGCGCATTACGGCCCCATCATGGCGGGCGGACGTATCGTCATCGGCTCGAACGACGGTTATCTGCGGTTCTACAACCCAGTCGACGGCACGCTGGTGCATCAGGTCGAGGTTCCGGGCGGGGCGACAACGGCACCGGTCGTCGCGAACCAGACCCTCTACGTGGTTTCGACCAAAGGGCAACTGCACGCTTTCCGTTGACGACAAGATGCGTTAAAGGGCGCGTCTGAGTCTTGAAAGTTGAGTATCATGTCTTTGACCCTCGCCATCGTGGGGCGCCCCAATGTGGGCAAATCCACCCTGTTCAATCGCCTTGTGGGCAAGCGCCTTGCGCTTGTAGACGACCAGCCCGGCGTTACCCGCGATCTGCGTGAGGGCGAAGGGCGGCTGGGTGACCTGCGCTTCACCGTGATCGACACGGCCGGGCTGGAGGATGCCACCGACGACAGCCTGCAGGGCCGGATGCGGCGCCTGACCGAGCGTGCCGTGGACATGGCCGATGTCTGCCTGTTCATGATCGACGCCCGTGTGGGCCTGACCCCGACCGACGAGATGTTTGCCGAGATTCTGCGCAAGCGGTCCAAGCATGTGATCCTGGCGGCCAACAAGGCCGAGGGGGCGGCGGCGGATGCCGGTGTGCTCGAGGCCTACAACCTGGGTCTGGGCGAGCCGATCCGCCTGTCGGGTGAGCATGGCGAAGGCATGACCGACCTATATGCGGCGTTGATGCCTTTGGCTGACGCCATGGAAGAAAAGCAGCCAGAGGACGTTCCCCAAACGGATATCGATCTGGACGAGGATGGGGAAACCGAGGGCGAAGCCCCTGCAATTACTGCGGAAAAGCCGCTGCAGGTGGCCGTTGTCGGGCGTCCGAATGCGGGCAAGTCCACGCTGATCAACAAGATCCTGGGTGAAGATCGTCTTCTGACCGGTCCCGAGGCCGGCATTACCCGTGACGCCATCAGTCTGAAGTTGGATTGGGGTGGCACCCCCATGCGCATCTTTGACACCGCCGGTATGCGCAAAAAGGCCAAGGTGCAGGAAAAGCTCGAGAAACTCTCGGTTTCCGACGGCCTGCGCGCCGTCAAGTTCGCCGAAGTCGTGGTTGTCCTGCTGGATGCGGCGATCCCGTTCGAGCAGCAGGACCTGCGCATTGCCGATCTGGCCGAACGTGAAGGTCGTGCCGTGGTGATCGCGGTGAACAAGTGGGATGTCGAGGATAACAAGCAGGAGAAGCTGCGCGAGCTCAAGACCTCGTTCGAACGCCTGCTTCCCCAACTGCGCGGTGCACCTCTGGTGACCGTGTCGGCCAAGACGGGCAGGGGTTTGGAGCGGCTGCGTGATGCGATCCTGCGCGCCCACGATGTCTGGAACCGTCGGGTTCCCACCGCGGCCTTGAACCGTTGGCTGACCGCCATGTTGGAGCAGCACCCACCGCCAGCCCCCCAGGGGCGCAGGATCAAGCTGCGCTATATGACCCAGGCAAAGACACGCCCGCCGGGCTTTGTCGTCATGTGCTCGCACCCGGACAAGATGCCGGAAAGCTACTCGCGGTATCTGGTCAACGGTCTCCGCGAGGATTTCGATATGCCCGGAACCCCGATCCGGCTGACGCTGCGCGGGCAGGGGGACAAGAACCCCTACAAGGGGCGCCGCAAGAAAAACGCGGGTGCGCTGGCCAAACATCTCAAGGGCAAGGCGTAACTGCGCCAATTTTCAGCATTTTCGGGCTTGGGGCGTGACAGCCCCCAAGCATCGCGCTAGCATTCGCATGCGTGCATTCATTTCGCGCGCGATTTGCGCGTGCCAGTGACGTGCAAAATTTCGCAAGGACTATTGAACCGGACCATCGTGGGGAGCGGGCTGGATGGACCTGAGAGAATATACGAGACAGTACGCGGTGCAGGACAATCGGCTGGCCGGGCTCAGCTATTTCGGGACGTTCGTGGTGTATTTCGCATCGCTGACGCTGGCGATCGTCTATGTGGATCAGTGGTTCATCATGATCCCGGCTGGGATCGTGTTCGCCTTTTCGGCAGTGCGTCTCTATGTTCTGCAGCATGATTGCGGTCATCATTCGCTGTTCGAAACCCGACGGCAGAATGAATGGGCTGGCCACGTGCTGTCGCCGTTCACCTTCGCTCCGTTCGAAGTGATGAAACAGAACCACAATCTGCATCACGCGGGCATCGGCAATCTCGAGCATCGGGAGACCGGTGAAATCAACACGATGACATTGCGGGAATGGAATGAAGCGGATTGGAAAACCCGTCTGTTCTACAGGCTTTACCGCAATCCCTTCATCCTGGTGCCGGTCGGGGCCCTCTTCACCTATTTCATCCGCTATCGCTGGCCCAAAAACACGGTGCGGTTCGGCGTCCGCGGGGTCGTGCTGCACAACCTGTCCATCGTGGTTTTCCTCGGGCTGTTGTATTGGATTGCTGGCATGACAGGCATACTCGTCTGGCTGGCATTCTCGTTTCTCGGTGGAATGCTGGGTGTGTTTCTAGTGTATCTGCAGCACAATTTCGAGGACACCTACTGGGATCGCCGCCCGGATCTGGACCCGCAACTGGCGGCGCTTCAGGGCTCGTCAGCACTGGATTTCGGATGGTGGTTCGACAACGCGGTCGCTTGCATCACTCTGCATGACATCCACCATTTCAATGCCCGCATCCCGTCCTATCGGCTGCGCGCCTGTCACTACAATCTGCCACCTGAATACACACCCCGCCGGATCAAGTTTCCCGAGGCGGTGGCCGCGCTGAACCTGAAACTGTGGGATGAAGATGCCAAGCGGTTGGTTCCCTTTCCGCGGCAGGGTGAAACCGGTGAGTTGGCCCGGGGCAGTTAAGGACCGTTTTCCGAAGGTTGTGCAGAGCAAAGCCTTGCCTTGCTGCCTGTCGGACGTAGTTTTTAAGTTGGATCGTTTAGGAGTTTTGGAATGACAGCGGTGACCAAGGTTCGCGGCATCGGAGAAGCACTTGGCCGCGCTCTCAACGACAATGGCTTCAAGACGGCCGAGGACTTGGCCAAGGCCAAGCCGGCTGCGCTGGTCGCCGTTCCCGGTATCGGAGCGCGCCGGGCGCCCGGATTGATCGCCGCCGCCAAACAGGCCACGTCCGGAGCTGCACCCGTGGGCAAGACCCGCTCGCAGAAGGCCCCAACGCGCAAGGCGGCGCAACCTCGGACCTCAGCTGCTGCGCGCAAGGCCGAAGCAGAGGCCAAGATGGCATCCGAGAAAGCCGAGGCAGAGGCCAAGGTGGCGGCTGAGCAAGCTGAAGCAGAGGCCAAGGCCCGGAAAAAGGCCAAGGCCAAAGCCAAGGCCGAAAAGGCAGCGAAGAAAAAGAAAGAGATGGAAGCGGCGATCTCGAAGGCGAAGGAAAAGATAAAATCCAAGGCCAAGTCGAAAAAAGACAAGAAATCCAAGAAGGAAAAAGAGACGGTCAGCGGTAAGTCCAAGAAAGACAAAAAGGACAAGAAGGCCAAGAAAAAGGCAAAGAAGTAGTCACTTCCTTGCCTTGATCCGAAGCAATGCGGTCGCGGCTGGGGTGACCGCTTTATCTTACGCCAGCGTGCCGTCAGGCTGCAGGGTCAGCTTGCCGCCAAGATACGGCGAAAGCACCTCGGGTAGGGTCACGGTGCCATCGGCGTTCTGGCCGTTTTCCAGAACCGCGATCAAGCAGCGCCCCACCGCCAGCCCCGATCCGTTCAGCGTGTGTACGAATTCAGGTTTGCCCCCGCCTTCAGGCCGGAAGCGCGCATTCATGCGACGGGCCTGGAAATCTCCGCAGGTCGAAACCGAACTGATCTCGCGATAGGTGTTCTGGCCGGGCAACCAGGCCTCAATGTCGAAAGTCCGGCGCGCGCCAAACCCCATGTCGCCGGTGCACAAGACGACGGTACGATAGGGAATGCCCAGCTTTTCCAAAATGCATTCGGCACAGCGTAGCATGCGCTCCTGTTCGTCGTCCGATTTGTCGGGATGCGTGACCGAGACCATCTCGACCTTTTCGAACTGGTGCTGGCGCAGCATGCCGCGCGTGTCCTTGCCGGCCGAGCCCGCCTCGGAGCGGAAGCACAGCGAATGCGCCGTGTAGCGGCGCGGCAGATAACTTTCTTCGATGACGCAATTGTTGACGATGTTGGTCAGCGACACCTCGGAGGTCGGGATCAGCCACCACCCCTCGCGGGTTTGGTAGCTGTCCTCGCCGAACTTCGGCAGCTGGCCGGTGCCCTGCATCATCTCGGAGAGCACCAGAACCGGGCCATTCACTTCGGTCAGACCGTTCTCGTTGGTATGTGTATCCAGCATGAACTGCGCGAGCGCCCGGTGAATGCGCGCCACACCGCCCGACAGAAGCACGAAACGAGATCCTGCCAGCTTGGCCGCAGTCTCGAAATCCATGCCGTTTTGTACCGAGGCGATCTCGAAGTGTTCTTTCGGTTCAAAGTCATAGTCCCGCGGCGTGCCCCAGCGTTTGACTTCGACATTGTCATTCTCGTCTTTGCCGTCGGGTACGTCCTCGGCCGGCAAGTTGGGGATGCGAACCAACTGGTCAGTCAGAAGGGCGTCGATATCCTTGGCCTCGGTCTGCATACGGGCGATTTCGGCTTTTTTCTCGGCCACAAGTCCCCGGAGACGCTCGAACTCGGCTTCGTCGCCGCGCGCCTTGGCTGCGCCGACTTCCTTGCTGGCCTTGTTCTGTTCGGCCTGCGCCGTTTCGGCTGCCAGAATCTTGGCCCGACGGCTTTCATCCAGGCGCAGCAGGTCTGACGATACCGGCGCTTCCCCCCGGCGCGCGAGCGCGGCGTCGAAAGCTGCTGGGTTTTCGCGAATTGCGCGGATGTCGTGCATAGGTCAGATCCTTGGCAAGTGAATCACTAGGCCCGCTTATGCACCATCTGACCGGCAGGGTGTAGCACCGGGTTGGAAAATCGGCCTAGTTGTCGGTGTCTTCAACCGCTTCATGTGCCAGTCGACCGTCCCAGGGATGGTTCGGGATCTTCGGCGCGGGCGGGTCGGCAATGTAGGACGGCGTCATGATCTGAACACCGTTCTCGTTGAACACCTCGACGATGTTGCGGTGGAGGTCGGACTTGATCCGCGGGATCGAGTTGCCACGGGTCGTGTAGGCGTTGATCTGGTAGTTGATCGCGTAATCGGCCAGCGCGGTCCACAGGACAAATGGCTCGGGGCGGGCGCGAAGGCCATCGGTGCGACGGGCTGCCTCGATCAGCATGGCTTCGACCTTTTCGGGGGGCTCTTCATAGCCGATCCCGACCGTCGTGTGCAAAAGCAGGCCCTTGCCGTCGGTCTGCTTGGAAAAATTGACCACGTCCGAGTTCATCAATTGGGCGTTGGGGATCGAGATCAGCTCGTTCTTGATGGACTTCAGGTGGGTTTCCATAAGTTTGATCTGCACGACATCACCGATGTGGTCACCGATCTGGATGCGGTCACCGATCGACGTCGACCGGCGATAGATTACGAACAGTCCAGCCAGCATGTTGCTGACAACCGAGTTCGCGCCCAGCGAGAGCATTGCACCAACCAGGATGGTCAGCCCCTGAAAGGCCGCCGAGTCCGAGCCCGGGATGTACGGAACCGCAAAGACAAGGGCGATCAGGATCACCACGACACGCGCGATGTTGAACGTGGGATTGACCCAATGTTTCTCGAAATCGCCCATGTCGAAAGTGCCGGCCTCGACCGCGTCGAAGAACACCCGCATGCCTTTGATGATGTACATCGTCACCCAGGCGATCAACGCCAGCATGATCATGTTCGGGATATAGCTGAGAATACCCCGGAAAATCAGCAGAACCGGTTCGGTCAGGTAGGTCAGCAGCAGCTGCGCAAAGTACCGCGACTCGGCAAATGCCAGCAGGACGAACGACAGATAGTAATAGAAACCCAGAAAGAAGATGATCAGCAGGCCAAAATTCAGCCCGTATCGGATCAGTGCGGCAATAGCCTCGGCCTGCACGCTTTTGGCTGTAGCTTCCTCAACGTCCCTCAGGTATCGCCGGACAAAGATCAGCGTGCGTCGCCGAACGCGCCTGTGCAACCACAGGATCACCAGGACGAAGACGATGAACCCCAACGTCCACGCCGCCGCTTCGATCGCACCCGACACACGCGCCTCGTCCGTGCGGTTTGCCCGGTAAGCCATGACCGCGTCCCGGATGGCGTCGCCATGCAAGACCGTCAGGACGCTCAGTTCCATCTGCTCCAGCTCGGCATCGGCCTCGGTGACGATGGTGACCATCTGCCCGTCCGCCAGGATGCGGGTGCCTATCTCGGTGTCCTGATAGGCGATGTCGACATCCGTGGCATCCGAGGATTCGGCGACCTTGATGATCGCGTCCTGAATGTTCTCGGCCCTTTCCGGAGCGGGCAGGGCGCTGGAGCCTCGAATGTGAAACAAGGTGTCGCCGTCAACGATGACCGGAGCCATGAAGGTCTCGGCGGCGGCGCTGTCGGCTTCGGGTACGTCCTGCGGGGCATCCTGTGCCATGACAGGCACCGAAAAGGCCCAAGCCGCGAACAGCATGGACAGCAAAACACCCAATGGAAATGGGGCCTTGACGAAACTCCGCATGGGTCCTCCCTGACTTTGACTATACCCAAAGCCCCGTACCATCCTAGTGGATATCTGCGGTGTAATTCATCATCTTCGGGGATCGTGACACTGTTGCACGGCATGCCAAGTCGGGCATCGCTTGCAAAGGTTGATTTCAAGGCATAGTTTCCCGGCAAATTCGCGGTGCTCACTCCGCGACCTCAAGAAAAAAGGAATGTCCCATGGAAGGTGGCGCAATCGCCCAGTTTCTCCCGCTCATCCTGATCTTCGCGATCATGTACTTCCTGCTGATCCGTCCGCAGCAGAAGAAGATGAAGGAACATCAGGCCATGGTCGAGGCAGTGCGCCGCGGCGATCAGGTCGTCACTCAGGGTGGCCTCATCGGCAAAGTGTCGAAGGTCAAGGAAGGCGAAAACGAGATCGAGGTCGAGATCGCGGACGGTGTCCGGGTTCGTGTGGTCAAGTCGACCATCGCTCAGGTGCTGAACAAGACCGAACCGGCGAAGTAATTTCGCGTCGCAACTTCCTGAAAAGGCAGGGTAATGCTGCAAATTGATACCTGGAAACGGGTCCTGATCTGGCTGGTCTGCGTGGTTGGCCTGCTGATGGCCCTGCCGAACGCGTTTTACACGCGGGTCGAACAATCGAACGACGCCAAGGCCGCCATCGAACTGGGCATCGACACGCCCGAGATGCAGGCGCAAGCAGAACAATGGCCCGACTGGTTGCCGTCGTCATTGGTCAACCTGGGGCTTGACCTGCGCGGCGGGGCGCATCTGTTGGCCGAAGTTCAGGTTGGCGATGTCTACGAGACCCGGATGGAGGCCATGTGGCCCGAAGTTCGTGATGCCCTGCGGGACGAACGGGCGACGGTCGGAACCATCCGCCGTCAACCCTCGGCCCCTGATGAGATTCGCGTTCGCATCAGCCAGCCGGACGGGATGCCAAGCGCTCTGGAAGCGGTGCGCGGGCTGGCCCGTCAGGTGCAGACGCTGACCGGCGTCGGCGCCACGGATATCGAAGTCAGCGCCGCCGGCGACACCCTGATCGTAAAGCTGTCAGAGGCGGAAAAACTGGCCTCGGATGATCGCACGGTGCGTCAGGCTCTGGAAATCGTGCGCCGCCGGATCGACGAGGTTGGCACTCGTGAGCCGACCATCCAGCGTCAAGGCACCGACCGGATCCTGATTCAGGTGCCCGGGATCGGCAGTGCCAGCGAGTTGAAGGACATCATCGGTACCACGGCGCAACTGACCTTCAATCCGGTCGTGGCCCGCGGCACCGATCCGGACGTCGTGCCCGGCGTCGGTGAAGAGGTCGTGCCGTCGATCGACGAAAACGGCGTGTACTACACCATCGAATCCGCACCCGTCGTGACGGGCGAGGAATTGGTCGACGCGCAGCCTTCCTTCGATCAGAACGGACGCCCGGCGGTCAGCTTCCGGTTCAACACATCCGGCGCCCGCAAATTCGGCGATTACACCCGTGACAATATCGGTGCCCCTTTTGCAATCGTGCTGGATGACGAGGTGATCTCGGCTCCGGTGATCCAAAGCCATATCCCTGGCGGTTCCGGCATCATCACCGGCAACTTCACCGTCGAAGAAAGCACGAACCTCGCTGTTCTGCTGCGTGCCGGCGCGCTGCCGGCGGGTCTTGAGTTCCTCGAAGAACGTACGATCGGCCCCGAACTGGGCCAGGACAGCATCGACGCGGGTAAGGTCGCCACCACGGTCGCTTTTGCAGCAGTCTTGATCTTCATGGCGCTCAGCTATGGTCTTTTTGGCGTCTTCGCCAACATCGCTTTGCTGATTAACGTCGGGCTGATCTTTGGGCTGTTGTCATTGATTGGCGCGACATTGACCTTGCCAGGCATTGCCGGGATCGTCTTGACGGTCGGTATGGCGGTGGATGCCAATGTGCTGATCTTCGAACGTATCCGCGAAGAGCTGAAATCGGCCAAAGGCCCCGCTCGGGCAATCGACCTGGGCTATGAAAAGGCCCTGTCGGCCATTCTGGATGCCAACATCACGACCTTCATCACTGCCGTCATTTTGTTCGCCATCGGCAGCGGCCCGGTTCGCGGCTTTGCCATCACTCTTGGCTTGGGCATTCTGACGTCGGTCTTCACCGCGATCTTCGTGACGCGGCTGATGATCATCATGTGGTTCGAACGGCGCCGCCCGAAAACGATCGAGGTTTGACATGAGACTGAAACTCGTACCCGAAAACACCTCGTTCGATTTTTTCAGCCGCTGGAAGCTGTGGCTGGGCATCTCGGGCCTGATGATGGTCATCGCATTCGCGTCGTTCATGCTGCAGGGTTTGAACTTCGGGATCGACTTCCGGGGCGGTACAACGATCCGGACGCAGAGCACGCAGGAACTGGACGTCGGAGTTTATCGCGACGCCATTGCGCCGCTGGGCCTCGGGGATGTCACCATCACCGAGATCTTCGACCCGACATTCGGGCCTGATGAGAACGTGGCCATGATCCGCATTCAAGCGCAGGACGGTGCCGAGTCTGTCACGGCCGACACCATCGCGGCAGTCGAAGGCGCCTTGCAGGCGGTAATCCCAGATATCCAGTTCGTTTCGGTGGAATCCGTGGGCCCGAAAGTCTCGGGCGAGCTGATCCAAACAGCCGTGATTGCTGTGGTTCTGGCGATCGGAGCGGTGCTGGTCTACATCTGGCTGCGGTTCGAATGGCAGTTTGCGCTGGGAGCGGTCGCCGCGCTGGTGCATGACGTGTTGCTGACGATCGGTATTTTTTCCGAGCTGCAGATCCGGTTCGACCTCGCGATTATCGCCGCGCTTCTGACAATCGTCGGTTACTCGCTGAACGATACTGTGGTCGTGTTCGACCGGGTGCGCGAGAACCTGCGAAAATACAAGAAGAAGGACCTGAAAGAAGTTCTGAACATCTCGATCAACGAAACGCTCAGCCGAACCGTCATGACGTCGGTCACCACGTTGCTTGCACTTGTCTCGCTGTATGTGCTCGGCGGCGATGTGATCCGCGGGTTCGTCTTCGCGATGATCTGGGGCGTGATCGTGGGGACCTATTCGTCAGTCTTCGTGGCCTCGACCATCCTGCTGTGGCTGGGGGTCAAACGCGATTGGTCCAAGCCGTCGAACACGGCTGGCAACCAGTTTGCCAATATTGATGCCTGATGTGTTCGGCCAATCCCCAACGGGATTGGCCGTCATCATTTTTGCAGCCCTCGCGGGTGGAATCGTTCGTGGGTTTTCCGGGTTCGGCACCGCGCTGATCTTTCTGCCGCTCTCGACGCCCTATCTTGGTCCGTTCGGGGCTTTGATCGCGTTGACCTGTATGGATGTCTTCGGGCCACTTCCCAATCTGCGCCGCGCCTGGGTTGATGTCGACAAACGCGATCTCGTGCGACTTGTCGTCGGGTGTGCACTTTTGCTGCCGGTCGGACTGTCGATATTGACCCGAGTCCAGCCTGAGGTTTTTCGCTACGCTGTCAGCCTCGTGACCCTGTTCATGCTGGTCGTGCTGATTTCGGGGCTGCGTTACAACGGCGCAGTCCGGCGCAACATGGTAACTGCCATCGGCGCTGCGGCAGGCTTTTTGGGGGGCATTGCAGGCATTCCGGGTCCGGCGGTAATCCTGTTCTACATGTCTCGCCCGTTGCCTGTGGCAGTTGTTCGGGCCACCATCCTGCTGTTCCTTCTGGCCTTTGATTTTCTGATCTTCGGGTATCTCGCCGCGTTCGGGCAATTGACTTGGTCGACTGTCGGGCTCGGGCTGGCGCTTGCCGTTCCGAATCTGGTGGGGAATTGGCTGGGCGGCTGGATGTTTCAGCCTGCGAGGGAACGGGTCTACCGCGTGATCGCCTATGCAGTCATCGCTGCTGCGGCCTTGTCGGGCTTGCCGCTTTGGGGATAGAAGATCACATGCGCCTGAATGAGATCACATATACCAACGCAGTTCCGATCGATGGCTATGGGCCCGGATTCTTCCGCATAGGCGGCGAGGTTCACGAAGGCAGTGTTCTGACAGGCCCCGGAGGCACCAGATCGTGGGGCGGTTTTGCGGACAGCGAGAGCCTTCTAGGGCTGGCCAATCAGGTTGATGTTCTGTTCATCGGCACCGGCGCCGATCTGTCTCACATACCATCTGATTTGCGGTCGACCCTCGAAGAGGCCGGCATCGGGGTTGAGATCATGAACTCGCCCGCCGCCTGTCGTACCTACAACGTGCTCTTGTCCGAGGGGCGCCGTATCGCTCTGGCCCTGTTGCCGGTCTGACCGCTTAATCCGGCCCCAAATATCCCCGGGAGCGTGAGGGGCTGGCCCCTCACATCCCACCCGCCAACAGGCCCTGCGGCAAATCCGTCCTTTTTCCCCCGCAACCAATCGGATAAGCGGGTCTCATGACACTGACCGTGACCGACCTTGCCATCGCCCGAGGGGGTGTGCCCGTGCTCGAAGGCCTCAGTTTCGCGCTGCCCCCGGGCAAGGCGCTGATCCTGCGCGGCCCGAACGGGATCGGCAAGACCACCCTTCTGCGTACGCTGGCCGGGCTGCAACAGCCGCTCTCGGGCCGGATCGAGGGGGCCGAGGACCGGATTGCCTATGCCGCCCATTCCGACGGGCTCAAACCCACCCTGACCGTGACCGAAAACCTCACCTTCTGGGCCTCGGTCTTTGGCACGCGCGACATTCAGCCCGCGCTGGAGGCCTTTGCCCTGAACGAACTGGCCGATCGTCACGCGGGCAACCTGTCGGCGGGTCAGAAACGCCGGCTGGGTCTGGCGCGTATGCTGGTGACCGGTCGCCCGATCTGGATGCTGGACGAACCCACCGTGTCGCTGGACAAGACCGCCGTGGCAATGTTCGCCGATGCGGTGCGGGCGCATCTGGGGCAGGGCGGCTCGGCCCTGATTGCCACCCATATCGACCTGGGCCTCGATGGTGAGGTCCTGGATGTTGGCCCCAACAAGGCGCGCCCAAAGGCGCTGGATGACTTCGACGGAGGCTTCCTGTGATCGCCCTGCTGTTGCGTGACCTGAAACTGTCCTTCCGCGCGGGGGGAGGGTTCGGCCTCGGGTTGGCCTTCTTCCTGATCGTCACCGTTCTGGTGCCGTTTTCGGTGGGTCCGCAATCCTCGCTGTTGGCGACCATCGCGCCGGGGGTGCTGTGGCTGGGCGCATTGCTGGCCTGTCTGCTGTCGCTCGATCGCCTGCTGGCCTTGGATTGGGAGGACGGGTCGCTCGATCTGCTGGCCACCGCGCCGCTGCCGTTGGAATCGGTGGTCACGATCAAGGCGCTGGCGCATTGGATCACCACCGGCCTGCCGCTGGTGCTGGCCGCGCCGGTGCTGGGGGTGCTGCTGAACCTGCCCGGCCCCGGTTTCGGCTGGCTGGTCGTCTCTCTGCTGATCGGCACGCCCGCGCTCAGCGTGATCGGCACTTTCGGCGCAGCCCTGACTGTGGGGCTCAAGCGCGGAGGCCTGCTGCTGTCGCTGCTGGTGCTGCCGCTCTATGTGCCCACGCTGATCTTCGGGGCCGAGGTGGCCCGTCGCGGTGCCACCGGGATGGAGGTTCAGACCCCGCTGCTGATGCTGGCCGGGATCACCGCCGCCACGGTTGCCCTTCTGCCTTTTGCCAGCGCGGCGGTTCTGCGCATCAACCTCAGATGAGTGGGGCACGTTGACCGATGTCAATTGAGATACACCCCGACTCGGACTAGATAAGGCCCATGTCGATAGCAGCCAAAGCCAACGCCCTGTGGGAATACGCCAACCCGCGCAAGTTCCTCGCCACCAGCGAGCGGGTTCTGCCGTTCTTCTGGATCAGCTCGGCCCTGTTTCTGGTCGTCGGGCTGGTGTGGGGGTTCTTCTTCACGCCGGATGACTACAAGCAAGGGTCGACCGTCAAGATCATCTACCTGCATGTGCCATCGGCGCTGATGGCCATCAATTGCTGGCTGATGATGCTGGTCACCTCGCTGGTCTGGCTGGTGCGTCGCCACCATGTCAGCGCGCTTGCCGCACGCGCCGCAGCGCCGATCGGCATCGTGATGACCCTGATCGCGCTGGCCACCGGCGCCATCTGGGGGCAGCCCATGTGGGGCACCTGGTGGGCCTGGGATCCGCGCCTGACCTCGTTCCTGATCCTGTTCCTGTTCTATCTGGGCTACATCGCCCTGTGGGAGGCGATCGAAGACCCCGACACGGCGGCCGACCTGACCTCGGTCCTGTGCATCGTGGGATCAGTCTTTGCCATTCTCAGCCGCTATGCGGTGAATTTCTGGAACCAGGGCCTGCATCAGGGCGCATCGGTGATGCGCGCAGGTGCGATCACCGGCACGGACACCACCGAGAAGGTCAGCAACGTGTTCTTCTACCCGCTGCTGACCTGCATCATCGGCTTCGTGCTGCTGTTCATCGCGCTGGTCCTGTACCGGACCGGAACCGAAATCCGCGCGCGGCGCATCAAGGCGCTGCTGGCACGGGAAAGGGTAAACGGATGATGCCTGATCTGGGAAAATACGCCGAAACGGTTCTGTCCTCATACGCGGCCTCGATCGTGCTGCTGGTGGCGCTGGTGGTTTTCAGCATCCTTCGCGGTCGCAAGGTCCGGGCCGAGATGGAAAAGATCGAACAGAGGATGTCGCGCAATGGCTAAGATCTCGCCGTTGATGATTGCTCCGCCGCTGATTTTCGGAGCCTTTGCAGTGTTGGCTGCCATCGGCATGTTCCGCGAAGACCCCAACGCGCTGCCGTCGGCCCGCGAAGGCCAGCCCGCGCCGCCCGTTGTCCTGACCGAGTTTCCGGGCAAGCAGGGGTTCGACGACGCAACCCTGCGCGACGGCCAAGTCAAGCTGGTGAACTATTGGGCCAGCTGGTGTGCGCCCTGCCGTGCCGAGCATCCGAACCTTGAGCAACTGGCGCAGGAAGGTATTTCGGTCTACGGCATCAACTACAAGGACAAACTAGCGAATGCCGATGCGTTCCTGGCTGAGCTGGGCGATCCCTACGCCGCCATCGGGCGCGATGAAAATGGCCGCATGGGGTTGGACTGGGGCGTCTACGGCGTGCCCGAGACCTACGTGATCGATGGTGACGGCACGATCATCTTGCGGTTTGCCGGCCCGATCACCCAGCGCGTGATCGAGAGTACTATCCGACCCGCATTGGAAAAAGCCGCCGCGCAGTAACGCCGAGGCTAAAGGCGATACCCGCCAGAGACGGTCAGCACCTCTCCGGTGATGAAGGACGCGTCTTCGGATGCGAGGAAGCGAACTGCGCGCGCGATGTCTTCGGGGGTGCCAACACGCCCCAGCGCGGTGTTCTGAACGAACAAGTCGGTCAGATCGTCGGGTCTGGGGGCTTCGGGGATATTGATCGCTCCGGGCGCCACCGCGTTGACGCGAATGCCGTCCGGACCCAATTCTTTCGCCATGGCGCGGGTCCAAAGGTTCAGCGCAGCCTTGCTGGCCCCATAGGTCGCGGCGTCGCGCGGGGGAAGCTGGGCATTGACTGACGAGATACTGACGATCGACGCTCCCCGCTGCAGGTGAGGCAACGCGGCAGCCAGCAGCGCGGCCGGAGCCAGCAGGTTGAGATCAAGAATGGCCCTGTGGTCCTTTTGACTGAACCGTTCCTTCGGCGTGGCCTGAACCAGCCCGGCATTGTTGATGATCACATCCAACCGGCCGAACCTGTCGATGACGCGGCGCACCACGTCTTCTGGCTGACCTTCTTGCGTAAGATCGCTGTGCAGGGTCAGGGCCGGTCGGTCATCGGGCAAGGGCTGCGGTTCGGTCGTGTGCCACGTCAGGGCGACGCGATGATCCACGGCCAGATCAACCGCGATGGCCCGGCCAATTCCGCGAGCACCACCAGTTATCAAGGCAACTTTTTCCATGCCCCCAGCAGACCGCTTATCTGCACGGAACACAACGCGATAGTGGCTAGACCTGAAACGAAAAAGGGCGCCCGGTCGGGGCGCCCTTGCGTTCTTGGCTTTGTGCCGGCTCAGCTGGCCTTGGCCAGGTTCCGCAGCACATAGTGCAGCACGCCGCCGTTTTCGATGTATTCGATCTCGGGTGCGGTATCGATGCGGCACTTGAGCGTGATGGTCTTCTCGGTCCCGTCTGCATAGGTGATGGTGCAGGGCACCTCCTGCAGCGGCTGGATCGTGTCCAGACCGTGGATTGAGAAGGTCTCGTCGCCTTTCAAGCCCAGCGTCTTGCGGTTGTCGCCGGCGGTGAACTCGAACGGGATGACGCCCATGCCCACCAGGTTCGAGCGGTGGATACGCTCGAAGCTTTCTGCGATCACGGCCTTGACACCCAGCAGCGCGGTGCCCTTGGCCGCCCAGTCCCGCGAGGAACCGGCGCCATACTGCTCGCCACCGATCACGACCAGCGGAGTGCCTTCAGCCTGATAGGCCATCGATGCGTCATAGATCGAGGTCTGCTGACCATCGGGGCCTTTGGTGTAACCACCCTCGACGCCGTCCAGCATCTCGTTCTTGATGCGGATGTTGGCGAAGGTGCCGCGCATCATGACCTCGTGGTTGCCACGGCGCGACCCGTACGAGTTGAACTCGCGCGGTTGCACCTGGCGCTCCAGCAGGTATTTGCCCGCGGGGCTGGTGGTTGCAAACGAACCAGCCGGCGAGATGTGGTCGGTGGTGACCATGTCGCCCAGAATGGCAAGAACCTTGGCGCCTTCGATGTTCGAGATGGTGCCCGGCTGTGCCCCCATACCCTGGAAGTAGGGCGGGTTCTGGATATAGGTCGACGTTGGCGGCCAGTCATAGGTCTCGGCATCGGTGGTTTCGACCGATTGCCATTTCTCGTCGCCCTTGAAGACATCAGCGTATTTCGACTGGAATGCCTCGCGGGTTACGGTTGCCTCGACCAGTTCGGCGATCTCTTTCTGGGTCGGCCAGATGTCTTTCATGTAGACGTCGTTGCCGTCCTTGTCCTGACCGATCGGTTCCGAGGTCAGGTCGATGTCCAGCGTGCCGGCCAGCGCATAGACAACCACCAGCGGCGGCGAAGCCAGGTAGTTGGCGCGCACGTCGGGCGAGATCCGGCCTTCGAAGTTGCGGTTGCCCGACAGGACCGAGGTCGCCACAAGGTCGCCCTCGGCGATGGCTTCCGAGATCTCTTTCTGGATCGGGCCCGAGTTGCCGATGCAGGTGGTGCAGCCATAACCAACGAGGTTGAAGCCGATCTTGTCCAGATCTTCCTGCAGGCCAGCGGCCTCAAGATATGCGGATACGACCTGCGATCCCGGGGCCAGCGAGGTTTTGACCCACGGTTGGCGGTTCAGGCCCAAAGCCGCCGCCTTGCGTGCGACAAGGCCCGCACCGATCATCACATAGGGGTTCGAGGTGTTGGTGCACGACGTGATCGAAGCGATCACGACCTTGCCCGATTCCATGGTGTAGTCTTCGCCTTTGACCGGCACTTCCTTGCCCATCGGGCGCTTGAAAGTGTTTTCCATTTCCTGGCGGAAGGCAGCCTTGGCGTTGGTCAGGGGCACATAGTCCTGCGGACGCTTGGGACCCGAGATCGCCGGAACGATGGTGCTCATGTCCAGCGTCAGGGTGTCGGTGTAGACCGGGGCATAGTTCTCGTCGCGCCAGAAACCGTTTTCCTTGGCGTAGGCTTCGACCAGCGCGATGCGGTCCTCGTCACGGCCAGTGTTGCGCAGGTAGCGCAGGGTTTCGTTGTCGATGGGGAAGAAGCCGCAGGTCGCGCCGTATTCGGGGGCCATGTTGGCGATGGTCGCGCGGTCGGCCAGCGGCAGACGGTCCAGGCCTTCGCCGTAGAATTCAACGAACTTGCCCACCACGCCCTTGGCGCGCAGCATCTCCACGACCTTCAGAACCAGGTCGGTGCCGGTGGTGCCTTCGACCATCTCGCCGGTCAGTTCAAACCCGATCACTTCGGGGATCAGCATCGATATCGGCTGACCCAGCATCGCGGCCTCGGCCTCGATCCCGCCAACGCCCCAGCCCAGAACGGCCATGCCGTTGACCATGGTGGTGTGGCTGTCGGTGCCGACCAGCGTGTCGGGATATGCGACTTCTTCGCCGTTCTGGTCGGTGTCGGTCCAGACGGTCTGGGCCAGGTATTCCAGGTTCACCTGGTGGCAGATGCCGGTGCCCGGCGGTACCACGCGGAAGTTGTTGAACGCGCTCTGGCCCCATTTCAGGAACTGGTAGCGCTCCATGTTGCGCTCATATTCGCGGTCCACGTTCATCTGGAAGGCGCGCGGGTTGCCGAATTCATCGATCATGACCGAGTGGTCGATGACCAGGTCAACCGGGTTCAGCGGGTTGATCTTCTGGGCGTCGCCACCCAGTGCCTTGATGCCGTCGCGCATCGCGGCCAGGTCCACTACGGCAGGAACGCCGGTGAAGTCCTGCATCAGCACGCGTGCCGGGCGATAGGCGATCTCGCGCGGGTTCTTCCCGTTGTTGGCACCCCATTCGGCAAAGGCCTTGATGTCATCGACCGAGACCGAAAAACCGCCGTCCTCGAACCGCAGCATGTTTTCCAGCACCACTTTCAGCGCGGCGGGAAGCTTGGAGAAATCGCCCAGGCCGGCCTCTTGCGCGGCGGGGATCGAGTAATACGAGATGGACTTGCCATTCACGCTCAGGCTGCGGCGTGTCTTGGCGGTATCCTGTCCGACTTTGATGGGCATCTGTGGCCTCCCTCTCAAATGACGTGGAATTGGGATTCGCTGAGCGGTATCTGCATCACCATGGCCTGCGGTTCAAGGTCCAACAGGGCGGGTGCGGCAATTTTTGTATACCATTGCACACATTTTTGCGGATTGCCGCCGAAACCTGTCTCAAGAAACCTTGATTGGCGCTTGATGCGGTGGCGGAGTACACCGGTGCTTGCAGGCCCCTCAAACCGAGAGTGAAATGAAAAGATCAGCCCTGACCACAGTTCTTGCGTCCGTATTCCTGTCGGCGTCTTCGGCCTGGGCGGACAGCCCAGTGGTGGTCGAATTGTTTACCTCGCAGGGGTGTTCGTCCTGCCCGCCGGCAGATGCGATCATGCACGATCTCGCCAAGCGCGACGACGTGATCGGCTTGGCGCTGCACGTGGACTATTGGGACTACATCGGTTGGAAGGACGAGTATGCCGATCCGGCGCATACGGACCGTCAACGAGCGTATGCGCGGCGCGGCGGCCGTTCGATGATCTATACCCCTCAGATGGTGATCAATGGACAGCAGGATGTCGTCGGTGCCAAAACCCGCGATTTGAACCGATTGATCGACGCGCATTTGACCGCCGCGCCCACCGCGTCGGTTTCGGCGCAGAGGTCCGGGAACATGGTAACGGTCCGCGTTGCTCCGGTCGATCTCGCCGCTGCGAAAAACTATGACGTGGTGGTCGTGCAATACACGCCCTTGCGCCACGCGTCGATTCGACGGGGCGAGCTGGCCGGACACGATCTGGACTACGCGAATGTCGTTGAGGAATGGCACAATGCGGGCCGATGGAACGGGTCGGCTGAACAGGATTTTCAGATCGAACTGTCTTCGGACCTGCCTGCGGTGGTTCTGATTCAGGGTACCGGCAATGGCCCGATCATCGCCTCAACAAGGGTAAAATAGACGGCGGCTCAGGGCATGTCCTGAGGCTGAACACCCAGCCCATTCCAGGCTTTCCACCGTCGGTGAATCCAGAACCATTGGCCCATGTGTTTCCGCACCATGCCTTCCAGGTCATCGTTGATGAACTGGGTCATGGTCTTGGGGTCCGTATGCGGCACCGGATCATGCAAAACGATCTCGAAATCGATACCGTTGGCTTGGCGCACTGCATAACAAGGAATGAGAACGGCATCGTATTTCATTGCCAATTCCGCGTTCAAAACCGACGTGACTGCGGGTTTGCCAAAAAACGTCAGCTCTTCACCGCCATGGGCGTGCAGGTCAGATACAATGGCGATGATGCCGCCCTTCTTGAGGGACCGAACCATTTCCACCATGCCGCGCCGGCCTTGTTCGAACATCGGCTCGCCGGTTTTGTGGAAGGCGTCGACATACATCTCGTTGAAATACGGATTGGCCATGCGGCGGTACAGGCAGCCAATCGGCTTGCCGCTGCGCGCCTGCAATGCGATCCGCGCAGCAAGGTAGTGGCCGAAATGTGCGGTGATCATCATCACCGGCCGACCTTCGGCCACCGCTTGTTCAAAGGCGGCGATTCCTGAACCTGATACTTTTGCGTTCTTCTGCCGTTCAGTGAAATCCTCGGGCGAGAAGTGTTCCATGATCGCGCGGCCCGCGTTATCGGGCACCGCACGGCAAATGCGTTTCACTTCGGTCTCGGGCAGGTCAGGGCAGGTCAGTTTCAGGTTGCTGCGCACGCGTTTGGTGAACCCAACCGCCGGAGCCAACCCGCGCACGAACGCCCCCATCGTCGCAATGCGCGGCTCATAGGGCAAAAGACGCATTGCGCCGATCATGCCTTTCAGGAACAGGTTGGCGACATAGTATTGACCAAGCTCAAAACGGCTCAGTTCCGACTTTTCGACGGGCATCGGGGGATCTCACCGGGTGTTGTGAATTGCGGATTCAGACATACAGCTCGCGCGCAACAACCACAAGTATTGTCCCGATCCCGGGTTCTACGGCATCCGAGCCAGCGGCAGGCAGCCCTTAGTCGTCATTGCCGTCGGCATCCGCTTCGACCAAGGTGATTGTGCCGGCGTCCACGAGTGTGCGGATCGCCCCGACGATCTGGGTCATGGCCTCCTCTGCTTCGGCCTGCTTGACCTTGCCGCGTTCAGCAATTTCTTCGCGCAGGCTGTCGGCCATCCGTGCGGATATGTTGGACAACAGATAGTCGACCGAGGCTTTGTCATCCTCGGCTCTTGCGCCAGCCAGAGCGGTTATCAGAAGTGACTGATCGACTTCGCGCAGGATGGCAGGCATATCCCGTGCAGCGATACGCGTGGCGATGTGTGCAAAGGTGAAAATGGTCTTGCGGACAGCGCTGGCGAACTCAGAATCCTCCTCGTCAAGCGCGTTCAGCAGCCCGTCACGCGTGGTTGGGGGGGATTGATTCAAGATCGCCCCAACACGCGCGTCGGGTGAATCGGTGAAGGCCGGAACCGGGCGTTGATCGAGTTGCGCGGCCAGCGACCAGCCGATCCGTTCCACCGCCTCGGGCGTCACGTTGACGGTTTTTGACACGGCATAGGTAATCCGTCTGGCCACCGGCCCGGGCAATTGCGCCAACAACTGTGCTGCCTTTGCCGTATCGAGCTTGGATAGCATAACGGCTGCAACTTCTGTGCTTTCCGCCTGAGCCATATGCGCGAGGTCTTCTGCAGGGGTGTCACGCAGGCGCAGCCATGGATCGCCGACCTGGCGCACACCCGCGACCTTGCGAAGCCGGGCAGCGGTCGCCGGGGCAATCTTGCCATTTACCGCGTCCAGCGCCCCGGCCAAGCCGTGCGGAAAGGCAAGTCCGACGCTGTCCAATGCATCCGCGAATTCTTGCGCGACAGCAGCGAGGGTCACGCGGTCAACCAGCCCCATCCGGCCCAGTTGGAGGGTCAGCCGTTCCTGCAGTTCGTCGGGCAACTCCTCCAACGGAAGATCGGCCCCCTCGTTCAACAGCAGGCGTACGATGATGGCGGCCTTCTGGCCGGGCGTGAGTTGACGAGGAACGACGCGAGGGGCGTCATCCGTCTGTTTCGCGGCCGGAGCAGAATTGCCCGGCGCGGTCTGTACCAAAGCATGTGAATCTTGCATCTGCCTGCGGTGTCAATTTTTGTTCCGCAGGCAGATTAGCGAGAGTCGAGTAAAGAAAGACTGAACCTAGTAGCTGTAAGTCAGCCTCGTGCGGATCGCCTCGCGCAGAGACGCTTCGGCCCAGGTCCCTTCTCCTCCGCGTGCCTTGATCTCGCGCCATTGCGTGATGGCCAGTTCGGTTTTCCCTTCGGTGACATATCCCTGGCCCATGTAGCTGCGGGCCAGAATGTTGTCAGGATTGGTTTCGATTGCGCGTTGGTAATAGGTGTTGGCCAGCTCGGCTTCGCCCATTTTGCGGTAGGTGAAACCCCAATACGTCAAAACGCGATCATCGTCTTGATCCATGACCCGCAACACGTTCTGCGCATTTTCGAACTGGCCGTCATAGGCAAGCTCGCGCACGGCCTGATACAATTGCTCTTCGCTGAAATTGGTCTTGTTCGGCTTGACGCAACGGCCGGCTGCTTCGTCATAGACGCGGCCGAACAGGCATTTCTTGGTGGTATTTGTTGGTTTTGGGGGGCTGCTGTCACCGCCGGCGGCGCTGACCGCAGGGGCAAAGGCAAAGGTCTGAAGGGCTAGTGCCGTGGCCATCAAAAGGCGCATTGTCCTACTCCGTTCCAAGGGCTGCTCGCAAGAAGCATAGTGCGTTCTTCAAAAAAGCTAACAACCAATGGCTCGCTTTTATTCACAAGTAGGACAAGAATTCAGCTGCTGGCGTTTTTCACGCAGCTTTCCGAGGCCGAATCCCAAGTCGTACCGGGCGCACAGGATTGCGATTGCTTGCTGTGGCCTTGGCAGGCGAAAGCGGACGAGGCGGACAGGGCAAGGGCCAGTGCGCAGAGGGTCGTGCGGATCATGGTGGGCTCTCCTTGAACGGAAATTGCCCACCCAGCATAGCCGATTTCCGACGTTTCCGCAAAAGACAGGGGCCCGGATCGCGCTGTGCGACCCGGGCCCCGGCAAAAGCCGTTCCTGCGTCGAGGGTTACTCGCCGAATACCCGCTCGAAGATCGTGTCGACATGCTTGGTGTGATAGCCAAGGTCGAATTTCTCTTCGATCTCTTCCTTGCTCAGCGCTGCGGTCACGTCCGGGTCGGCCAGCAGTTCGGTTTTGAAGTCCTTGCCTTCTTCCCAGACCTTCATCGCGTTGCGCTGCACCAGACGATAGGCGTCCTCGCGGCTGACGCCGGCCTGAGTCAGGGCCAACAGCACGCGTTGGCTCATGACCAGACCGCGAAACTTGTTCATGTTGGCCAGCATGTTGTCCGGATACACCACCAGCTTGTCGATCACCCCGGTCAGGCGCGACAGGGCGAAATCCAGGGTCACGGTGGCGTCGGGGCCGATATTGCGCTCGACCGAGCTGTGGCTGATGTCGCGCTCGTGCCAAAGGGCCACGTTCTCCATCGCCGGGATCACGGTCATGCGCACCAGCCGGGCCAGGCCGGTCAGGTTTTCAGTCAGCACCGGGTTACGTTTGTGCGGCATCGCCGACGAGCCCTTTTGGCCTTTGGAGAAAAACTCCTCGGCCTCCAGAACCTCGGTGCGCTGCATGTGGCGGATTTCGATGGCGATGTTCTCGATGCTGCTGGCGATCACGCCCAGCGTGGCAAAGAAGGCCGCATGGCGGTCGCGCGGGATGACCTGCGTGCTGATCGGCTCGGGCACCAGGCCCAGCTTTTCGCAGACATGCTCTTCGACGCGCGGATCGATATTGGCGAAGGTGCCGACCGCACCGCTGATGGCGCCGGTGGCGATCTCGGCGCGCGCGTCGCGCATCCGTGACAGGTTGCGGTCCATCTCGGCATAGAAGCGCGCGAAGGTCAGGCCCATGGTGGTGGGCTCGGCATGAATGCCGTGGCTGCGGCCGATGCGGACAGTGTCCTTGTGCTCGTAGGCGCGGCGCTTGAGTGCGGCCAGCAGGCCTTCGAGATCGGAGATCAGGATGTCGGCGGCGCGGGTCAGCTGCACGTTGAAGCAGGTGTCCAGCACGTCCGAGCTGGTCATGCCTTGGTGGACAAAGCGGGCCTCATCGCTGCCGACATGCTCGGCCAAATGGGTCAGAAAAGCGATGACGTCATGCTTGGTGACGGCCTCGATCTCGTCGATGCGGGCCACGTCGAATTCCACGTCCTTGGCCTTCCAGACGGCCTCGGCGTTTTCGCGCGGGATGACGCCCAGATCGGCCATCGCGTCGCAGGCATGGGCCTCGATCTCGTACCAGATGCGGAACTTGGTCTCGGGCGACCAGACGGCAACCATTTCGGGGCGGGAATAGCGGGGAATCATGGGCGGCGGCACCTTTTTCGGTTGGCAATGGGTGTTGGCGCGGGTGATAGACTCGCCGGACCGTTGGGACAAGGCAGGAGACGCGGGATGAGACGGTTTGCCCTGATTTTGTTGGTTTGGCCCGGAATTCTGGCGGCCGACACGTTCCGACCGCTGACGGGCGCGCAGATTCTCAACGCCCTGTCAGGCCGGACGCTGGACTATGACAACGGAGCCACACAGGTCTTCGAGCCGTCTATGGCCACGCAGTATTTCTCGGGTCGACCTAGCTCGGGGCGCTGGGCGGTGCGGGATGACAGATATTGTTCGATCTGGCCACCGTCTGACTTTTGGGCCTGTTACGATGTTCAGTCGGACGGTACGCGGATCCGATTTGTGGGTGAGGCGGGCGATGCGACAGTCGGGGTATATGCAGACTAGGCGGCAATGCAGGTCGGGCTGGCCCCAGAGCAAAACTCTTTAAAAACTGGACAAGCGCGGGTTGCATCGCTCATCCTCGGGACGATGACACCAACAAATAGAGATATCAGCTTGTTTAAGAAAAACCTTTTTGCCATCGGAGCGGCTTTTTGGGTCGGGATGGCGGATGCGGGGGTGAGCGATACGCCGGTCACCTACACCGAAGGGGGGCGTGCGCTGTTTCAGTTCGATGTCCCGGATTTTTGGATGCTTCGTACGGGCGGCCCACGCGATCTTGAGGATACGCAACTGGGCGATACCCGGTCCGTAAGCCGGGTGATGGCCGCGCGCCCGGTCACAGATGACTCGGTCTGGATCGGATTCGTGTCGCCGTTCGGCGTTGCCAGCATCGAGGACGGGGTCCGTTACTTGCAGGATGTCGACAAGTTTCTGGTGAAAAACCCAGAGGTGACAAGTGATGCGAACATGCGCATCGGCGGTTTGCCGGCCCGGGTCATTCGCGGCATCGGCACCCGTGACGGGCGCGGGGTCAACTTCACCGCAACGGTGATCGACCTGCCGCGCAACCGTGTCGCGGTTGTGGTGACCATCCTGCGCGACGGTGCAGATCCTGGCTATGTCGAGGATCTGAATGCCATCTTCGCGTCATTCCGGTCGATGCAGTGAGGGCGTGACAATGGCAAGAACATTTTTGAAGCGATCCGTCATCGTTCTGGGGCTTGGGGCCGGTGGATTTACCCTCTCGGGCTGTGAGGGTGTCACGGTCGGCGTAGGATACGGATATGACCCGTTCTATGACTCGATGCTGTGGAACGACTATTACCGCAACGTGAATGTTGACATTGACGTGGACCGTCCTCCGCCGCCGGGTAAACCGCCGGGTGGAAAACCGCCGCCCAAACCCAAGCCGCCAATTGCGAAACCGCCTGCGCGGCCGAAACCTCCGATCGCCAAGCCGCCGGCGCGCCCTCGACCGCCCGTGGCCCGCCCACCAGCGGCAAGGCCCCCGATTCACAGGCCTGCGCCTCGGCGATAGGCCATTCGGAACGGATATCGGTTCACGCCGGAGCCGCAACCGGTTCCGGCGGCAGCAGTTCGGTGGTGATATGCGCGGAATTCTCGAGCGTGCGGTGCACCGGGCATTTGTCGGCGATCTCAAGAAGCTTGGTCCGCTGGTCATTGTCCAGGGGTCCGTCCAGTCGGATCTTGCGGCGGAACTGGTCGATCTTTCCATCCCCCGCCAGCCCCGCGTCCTGCGCGTGCACCTTGTTGTGACAGACATCCACGCTGATCCCGGTCAGGGGCCATTGCTTGCGTCGCGCATACATGCGGATCGTCATCGAAGTGCACGCCCCAAGCCCGGCGGAAACGAAGCCATAAGGCGACATGCCGCGATCGGTCCCGCCGTAAGAGGCCGGCTCATCGGCCACGGCATGATGGCTTGGACCTGATTGAATGTCCTGAAGAAAACCGCCCGGGTCCACCTCGGTCACGCGCACAACGCCTTCGGGGGCGCCCGGCGGCGGGGCGGGCGGCGACAGCGGCACATAGCGCGATACCCATGCGGCGATGACGTCAGCGGCGTATTCTGCATCCTTTGAACGGGTGATCAGGTGGTCTGCGTCGTCCAGCGTGACAAAGCTTTTGGGGTGCTTGGCGGTCAGAAAGATCGTGCTGGCATTGTCGATGCTTACGGTTTCGTCGCGCGGCGCATGCAGGATCAGCAGCGCGGCCTTCAACTCGGCAATCGAGGGCGTCAGTTTGGATTCAGAGATGTCGCGCACAAACTCTCGACCGATGCGGATGGGGCGCCCACCCAGCAGAACTTCCGCGCTGCCATCCTGTTCGATCTGGCCCCGCGCGTCTTCAAAGTGATGAGCCACATGGCCGGGGTCGGCCGGGGCGCCGATCGTGACCACCGCCTTGACCGAGGGGATTCCGGCCCGCGCCCGCAAGACTGCGGCCCCGCCCAAAGAATGCCCGACAAGCAGGTCGGGCGCCATGTTCCGGCCCACAAGAAACTGCGCAGCGGCGATCAGATCTTCAACGTTCGAAGTGAACGTCGTGTTGGCGAACTCGCCCTCGGAATGGCCCAGCCCGGTGAAGTCGAACCTTAGAACGGCAAATCCCATCGCGGCCAGCCGCGCGCTGATGCGTCGGGCCGCGGGAATGTCCTTGGAGCAGGTAAAGCAATGCGCAAACAGCGCAGTTGCCAGCACCGGCCCATCGGGGAGATCCAGCCGAGCAGCCAGTTTGCCACCATCGTGACCGGAAAATGTGACGCGTTCTGTGGGCATGTCGAGTCCTCAGGCTGTGATGCTAGGCGCAATACTGTGAACAAGGCAGTGCAGTCTCAACCCTTGTGACAGGACCGTCACGGGAAGGTGAGGGCGCAGGCGGTGATCGTGAGGCGCCCTTTGTCCGGGAAGTGATCACAATTTGTGAAGTCTAAGCGAACAACAATTCGTTTTTACAATGATTCAGAAGCTCCCATGTTCGGCCTAACCGAAACAAAGGATCAAGGAGCGCGGAGATGACAAATTCGACAAACGCAGCGCATTTCGAAGCTGTACAGGTCGGTACGGCGGTTGCTGTCCTTCTGGCCACGGCCATCGGATTTGCCGCCGGACTGCACTGGCCCCAAGACACGTTTTCACCGGGCGCATCGGCAGAGCCGGTGCTTGAGGATTGGCACGGAAATGTGCGTCGCTCTCACTGGGCGGATTGAGACCTAGTCGAGCCCCATAAGCGCGGAATCGAACGGATAGCGGGTCAGGTTCTCAAAGCCGTCTTCGGTGATCAGAACCTGATCTTCCAGCTTGATCGAGAAATCGCCGCCGACTTCGCCCACGGCAGCCTCGACGCACAGAACCATGCCGGGTTCCAGCGGATAATCATATGAGCCTGGCACCGCCTTGTCGGGATAGGCCACCAACGGCCATTCATCACACAGGCCCACGCCATGCATCAGGCAGCCGTATTTCTGCGCCTGGAACTTGTCGTCCAGCCTGTGGCAGTTGGCGGTCAACTCGGGGATCATCACGCCGGGCTTCAGCATCTCCATGTTGGTCATGATGTGCTCGTGCGCGTGCTGCATGGCATAGACCATGTCGGGGCGCGGCTTTTGATCCCCGATCCACCAGGTGCGCGAGATGTCGACGCAGATGCCGTAGCTGCCGATTAGATCGGTATCAAAGGCGATGATCTCGTTCTTCTGAGTAATCCGCGGCCCGCATTCCTGAAACCACGGGTTGGTGCGCGGCCCCGAGGCCAGCAGACGGGTTTCGATCCACTCGCCGCCGCGCTTGATGTTCTCGGCGTGCAGAACGGCCCAGATGTCATCTTCGGACGTCTTGCCGTCGCCCACATTGGCGCGGGCGAACTTCTCCATCTCGGCCACGGCGGTTTCGCAGGCGTGGCTGGCGCAGCGCATGGCCAGGATCTCGTCAGGGCCCTTGATGGCGCGGGTCTTTTCGGTGACCTCTTCCCCTTCCATGATCTCGAAGCCCTGCGCCTCGAGCGCGCGGAGGCCGTGGAGCATGATCTTGTCCACCGCCAGCCGGGTGTGGCCGGGGGCGTGGTCTTGCATCAGCCCGCGCACCTCATTGGCGAACACGTCCGCCTGTACGTCCACCTTGTCGCCGCGGTCGAAATAGAACAGGTCCGCGCCCGAGCGCTGCTCGCGCACCAGCGGGTTGAATTTCGACAGGAAGGGCGAGTTCTTGTAGTCCCAGATCACCAAATAACCATCGGCGCACAGCAGCACCGCCCGGAACGGGTTGTGCGTGTTCCACAGCTGCATGTTGGTGCTGTCGGTCGCATAGCGGATGTTGAGCGGGTCGAACATCAGCAGCCCGCCATAGCCCCGATCGACGATCGCCTGGGTCAACCGCTTCCAGCGATATTCGCGCATCCGGTCCAGGTTGGGCAACTGCAAACCGGCGGCGGCCCATTCGTTGAATGCAAGTTGGGTGGGGCCGATCTCGATCCGGTCATTGTCGTTCGGCGTGCCGTCGCCCAGCGTCGCGCCGCGGCTGGGGTCGATCTTGCGGGTGTCTCGGTAGTGGTGGTTCACGGCGCGCCTCCCTGCTTGCCGGTTCAGCCTGAAGGGGCAGGGCGGCCCCGTCTGGGTGAATTGCGACGATTTGCCAGTCGCTTTTTGACCGACATGGCCTGTTTTGAGTGCTAACCCAACGCCATGACAGTCATTCTGCAACAGACTCTGCCCTACGATCCGACCCAACAGCGCCCGCTGCCGGGGATCGCGCCGACCACGATGGAGGACTGGCTGCATCGCGATGATGCCTTTGCCGCGCAGATGCGCCACCGCCAACAACTGCTTGAAACCCGCCGGGACGACGTTCTGGCGCTGGACGCGCAGGCGCACCCGGCCGCCGTCGAACTGCTGGATCTGGTCTTGGCGCAGGCCTATCCCGAGGCGACCGACACCGCGCAGCGCCCGGACGGGGTCGCTGTGCCGATTGACCGCGACACCCCTTTGGATACGCTTTGCCTGCTGGCGCAGGAGGATTTCTGCATCCTGCAGAAACAGGGCGACCAGCATGTACTGACCGGGGCCATCCTGTGCTTTCCCGCCAGCTGGCGTCTGTCCGAGAAATTCATGCGCCCGCTGATTGCCATTCACGAGCCGGTCGACAGCTATGACCCCAACATCGCGCGCCGGGTTCAGCGCCTGTTCGACGGGATTCAGGTCGACCGGCCTTTGTGGCGCTTCAACGCGCTGTGGTACGACGACCCCGAACTGCACCAGCCCCGAAGCGCCAGCGCCCCGCGCGAGATCCGTGACCGTGGTACCACCCGGTATCTGCGCAGCGAGCGACAAACGCTTTTGCGGTTGCCCGAGACACGGGCCGTGGTGTTCTCGATCCACACCTATGTCGTGTCGGTCGAGCACCTGCCAGAAATGGAAAACCCCGCCTGATGGCGGGGCCTCCAAGGAGGGTCTTCTGGTAATTCAGTTACAGTCCGATCGCATTGGCGACATCGGCAAACGCACCACTTGAGTTCAGCGACACGATGGCGACCGTATAGGCCAGGACCTGAGTGTTCAGGCGAAAGTCTTCGCCCCGGATGAGGTTCACAGCGGCCATCGACAGAGCGATCGGGGCCGACAGGCTGGCAACGGCACCGGTCAGGGCCCAGCTGGTCAGTCGCAACGCGTCACTGGGCCGGTCTTCATCGCCATCCGTCGCGGCCGGTGCATCGGAAACGGGTGCGTCGGCCTCGTCGGAACGGAAGGCGATGCTGAGCAGCTGCTCATCGGTCAGTTGAATCGGGCGTGGCGGTTTTGCCGGTGATTTGACGGCTTCATGGTCATCAGTTGCTGCGGGCTCAAGGCCTGCGAAAGGTCCGCTGACCGCCTCGAACGCCTCACGGCGGTTCCGCTGCTTGCGTGGCATCAACGAGTCAAACGCGCCCATGAACTGTTCGATCGTCAAAACGGTTTTCGGCGACAGCCATTCCACTCGTTGCGTCGAGCAGATGTCGACCATCCGATACAGCATGACGACAAGCATCAACTCGGAAATCTCGGGATCATCCATCAGGCCTGAAACAGGCGAGACCGAAATCACCAATCGGTTGCGCGGGCGTGTCGCCGATGGGCGCACCATGGTCTTCAGACCAACCGTACGGTCCAGACGCCCATAGCGGTCGCTGGTCTCCCGGGGTTCGGACTCGAGGGTCAAACGGACAAGGTACTGGCTGGACACGATGGTTGCCTCGGTCTGGCTCAGCAGGGTCTTGCGTTCCACAAGATGCCCGTAGTCCTCAAGAGTTGCCACCACGATATGGCCGAACCGCTCCAACGCGCCGTTCGTGTCGCCGTTGAATTGCAGGCCACCGTGGTATCTGTGCTTCGTGGTCACAGTCTTGCCCTCTGCCGTACGAATACTGAACCAACACTCTAGTCGGTGATGAGGGTCAAATTTTGACCATATTGCAAAAAAATGAATTTTTGCGACGATTGATTACGCTTTGGAAACCAAGAAATTAGAGCGTTCCGCCTGACACTGTGGCAGCAATGTGGCGGAATTGAGTGCGGTGGCCCGGTTGCCGACAAAGCCTCAGTTGTCGATTCGAGCTGCCATGATCGCAATCGATTTTTGGTAAACCGAGGCGGCGTTCCATTGCTGGATCACCGCAAAATTCGCTTCGCCGGGTTGATAGCCCCGGCCGGGTTTCCACCCTTTCTGCCGAAGAAAATTTGCGGTTGAGGCCAAGGCATCCGTCATGTTGTAGAAGTCCACGCGCCCGTCACCCGTGGCGTCCACGCCATAGGTCAGAGCATTGCCGGGCAGAAACTGGGTGTGGCCCAACTCGCCATGTTTTGCCCCTTTTGTTGCCACCGTGATCGCCCCCTGATCGACCAGTTTCAGCGCTCCGATGGCATGGGGAACAAAGAAGTCGGACCGTCGACAATCGTAGGCCAATGTTGTGATTGCGGAAACAACCTGGCTGTCGCCCATGAAGTTTCCGAACCCGGTTTCCATGCCGTGAATGGCAATCAGAACGCCGGCCGGGACACCGTACTGACGCTCCAGCGCCGCGTAGAATTCCGGGTTTCGGGCCTTGCGCTTGCGCCCCTGGGCCACGATCGTATCCGCCCCTCGAACCTTCATGAACTTGTCGAGGGAGTATTTGAAGCTTTTCTGCCCCCGATCCGCGGCGATGGTCCGTGTGGCGTATTGGGTTTGCGCCAGAGCCTGCAGCCCTTTTTTCTTTACTCCGGCTTTGCGCGCCTGCTTGGCAAAATCGGCCTTCCAGGCTTCAAAACCAGCGCCTGTGTTCCCGCAGGGAGCGGACTGCGCCGCCACGGGGGCACTCAGTGCAATGAAAACGGACAGGACCGTAAGGCGCATGGGGACCTCCTGGAAATCAGGGCAGGGTGGGTGCGATAACGTACAGGGCTTTCAGGGCCTCGCTGGGTTCAATCCCGGGCAGTGCGGCGCGAAAGATCTCTTCCATCGTGCCTTGGGCATACATCTGCGACAGGATCTCATCGACCATCAGGCGAAAGTCATCCTCGCCGCGCGCAAGGGCCAGACCTTGCTTTTCAATCGTCAGAATCTCTTGCGAGATTTTGAAGTCGTCCTTCAATCCGGCTGCCAAATAGTTGACCAAAAGAATGGATTGGTCGGCGAAATAGGCGTCGATCTCTCCGTCCCTCAAAGCCTTGATCCCGTCGGGATGTGAGGCGAACCGAACGAGCTTTGCCTCGATACCCGCTGATCCGAACGAGTTGAATACGGCTTCTTCGGTGGTCGTGCTGCTGCGCATGCCGACTTTCTTGCCGGAAAGCGACGCCATCGTGACATCCGCATCTATCGGCAGCAAAACGGATGTTCCGTCTACGAAGATCGGGATCGAGAAATCAACGGTTTCCCGCCGCGACAGAGTGATTGTCGCCGCGCCGCATAACAGGTCGATCTGGCCAGAGGCGACCATGTCAAAGCGCGTATCCGACTGCACCGGAATGAATTGTGCGGTCAGGTCATCCGCACCCAGTCGGCTGGCGATGGCTCGGGCAACCTGGTCGCAGATCATCACGGACAGCCCGTCCGGACGCTCCTTGTCATTGATGAACGAAAGCGGGGCAGCATCCGTGCGAAACCCAAATCGGATTTCGCCCGTTTCTTTGATCCGGTCGATCGTCTGCGCAGCAGCGCCCGAAACAAGAAGTGCAGCGGAAAGGGTGAGGGCGAGAAGGCGCATGAATAATCCTGATAATTGAATTGATCTTCAGCCTAGCGGCAAAGGCGCCTGTCACAAAGGGAAATATGGGGACCCTGCGGCACTGAAAAGGGGCGCCCGACAGGACGCCCCCAAGGTCTTTTCATTGGACTTCCGACCGGGGTCAGCAGCTGTAGTACATGCCGTATTCGACCGGGTGCGGAGTGTGCTCGTAGGTTTCGACCTCTTCCATCTTCAGCGCGATGTAGCCGTCGATCTGGTCCTTGGTGAACACGTCGCCCTGCAGCAGGAAGTCGTGATCAGCCGCCAGGCATTCCAGCGCCTCGCGCAGGCTGCCGCAGACGGTCGGGATACCGGCCAGTTCTTCGGCGGGCAGATCGTACAGGTTCTTGTCCATGGCTTCGCCCGGATCGATCTTGTTCTTGATGCCGTCCAGACCGGCCATCAGCAGTGCCGCAAACGCCAGGTAGGGGTTTGCCGACGGATCGGGGAAGCGGGCCTCGACGCGCTTGGCTTTCGGCGATTCCGTCCATGGAATACGGACGCAGCCCGAGCGGTTGCGGGCCGAGTAGGCGCGCAGAACCGGCGCTTCGAAGCCCGGGATCAGGCGCTTGTAGCTGTTGGTCGACGGGTTGGTGAAGGCGTTCAGGGTCTTGGCGTGCTTGAGGATGCCGCCGATGAACCACAGAGCTTCGTCCGAAAGATCGGCATATTTGTCGCCTGCAAACAGCGGCTTGCCGTCCTTCCAGATCGACATGTTGACGTGCATACCGGTGCCGTTGTCACCCGCGATCGGCTTCGGCATGAAAGTGGCCGACTTGCCGTAGGCGTGCGCGACGTTGTGGATGACGTACTTGTATTTCTGCAGCTCGTCCGCCTGTTTGGTCAGGCTGTCGAAGATCAGGCCCAGCTCGTGCTGGCACGAGGCCACTTCGTGGTGGTGCTTGTCGACCTTCATGCCCAGACGCTTCATGGTCGACAGCATTTCCGAACGCAGGTCCTGCGCCTCGTCGATCGGGTTGACCGGGAAGTAGCCACCCTTGACGCCCGGACGATGGCCCATATTGCCCATCTCGTATTCGGTGTCGGTGTTCCAGGATGCATCGGTTGCATCAACTTCGTAGGACACCTTGTTGATGCTGTTCGAGAAACGCACGTCGTCGAACAGGAAGAACTCGGCCTCGGGGCCCATGTAAGCCACGTCGCCAACGCCCGAAGACTTCAGGTAGGCTTCGGCCTTCTGCGCGGTGCCGCGCGGGTCACGCTCATAGGCTTCGCCGGTATCGGGTTCCACGACCGAGCAGTGCAGGCAGATTGTCTTTTCCGCATAGAAGGGATCGACATACGCGCTTTCGGTATCGGGCATCAGTTTCATGTCCGATGCTTCAATCGACTTCCAGCCGGCAATGGACGAACCGTCGAACATGAAGCCTTCCTCAAGGAAGTCTTCGTCGACCTGGTCGGCCATGACGGTCACGTGTTGAAGCTTGCCACGCGGATCGGTGAAGCGGATGTCGACATACTCGGCACCCTCGTCTTTGATCAGCTGAAGAACTGCGTCCTTGCTCATTACTATGTTCCTCTAGATTGCAGAATTGGTTTTACAGCGCGTCCGAGCCGGTCTCGCCGGTCCGGATGCGAATGGCTTGTTCAACGGACGAGACAAAGATCTTGCCGTCCCCGATCTTGTCGGTCTTGGCGGCCGACACGATGGCTTCGATGGCCGCGTCGACCTGATCGGCATCCAGAACGACCTCAACTTTGACCTTGGGCAGAAAGTCCACGACATATTCCGCACCGCGGTACAGTTCGGTGTGTCCTTTCTGGCGGCCGAAGCCCTTGACTTCGATCACGCTGAGGCCCTGGACGCCAACGTCCTGCAGGGCCTCTTTCACTTCGTCCAATTTGAACGGCTTGATGATCGCTTCGATCTTTTTCATCCGGGCTCACCTCGCATGGTTGTCAGAATGGCAGTGATCACGTCTAAGATCGGGCGGCAATGCGATTGCCGAATTGACCGTCTGCTGGTGAAGGGATTCTGGGCGGTGGTCCAATTTTTAGGCAAGTTGCACAAAAAGTAACCAGATTTGAATCGTGCGAGGGTTTCGGATGCCAAAACTGCTGACTTCGTCCCAGATGAGGGCGGCCGAACGCGCCGCAATCGAATCCGGGTTTGTCACCGGCCTTGAGCTGATGGAGCGCGCAGGTCGCGGGGTGGTCGAGGCCGTCTTTGAAACCTGGCCTGACCTGGCGGCGGGGTCAGGGCGGGCCGTTGTGTTGTGCGGGCCGGGCAACAACGGCGGCGACGGTTTTGTAGTTGCGCGCATTCTGAAAGAGTGGGGGTGGGTCGTGGACCTTTTCCTGTTGGGCGACCCCGAGAAGTTGCCTGCAGACGCGCGGGCGAATTATGAGCGCTGGTGCGCGATGGGTTCGTGCCATGCGCTGTCCGATGACGCGCTTGATGCCTACGCCGCGGCCCGTTCGGATACTGTTCTGGCGGTAGATGCCTTGTTCGGAACCGGGCTGACGAGACCGGTAGCCGGGCTGCCACGGACAATCCGTAAATTGGGCCAGTGGAAAGCGTCACAGTCGGAAGTTGGTTACCCACGTGTCGTTTGTGTGGACATTCCCAGCGGCCTATGTGCGGACAGTGGTCGGCGTTTGGTGTCAGAGGGATTTGCCCCCGAAGATTGCGCCGCTTCGGCCAACCTGACGGTGACGTTTCATACCGCAAAGCCGGGCCATTATCTGGCCGAGGGACCAGAATGCTGTGGTAGGGTGTCCGTTGTCGATATCGGTCTGCCGGCTCTGTCAGTTGAAGAAACACCAGATGGCCGGCCGAGCGTGTTGCTGGACCCGGAAAACCTGCCTGATCTGCAGAAATCGGCTTTCGATCACAAATACGGTCACGGTCATGCGCTGATCCTGACGGGCGAAACTGGAAAAACAGGCGCTGCGCGATTGGCTGCGCGCGGAGCGTTGCGCGTAGGTGCTGGTCTTATCACGCTGGGTGTCCCTCCCGCCGCATTGCAGGAAGTCGCCAGCCAAGTCACCGCGGTCATGATTGAGCAGATCGAAGGCGCGGATGGGCTGGCCATTGCATTGCGGGACCAACGCCTGAACGCGCTGTGCCTCGGGCCCGGATTGGGCCTGGACAGGGCCCGATCGCTGGTCCCCGTGGCATTGGAGTCCGGAAGGGCAACCGTGCTGGATGCCGACGCTCTTTCGGCATTTGCCGAGGATCCGGCGTCACTGATGAAGATCCTGCATCAAAACTGCGTCCTGACACCTCACGGCGGTGAATTCGCCCGTCTGTTCCCCGATATCTCGGCCAAGCTTTCCTTACATCCCGAGGATGGACCAGCTTTCTCAAAGGTTGATGCCGTGCGCGAGGCGGCCGGCAGGGCAGGGTGCGTGGTTCTTTTCAAGGGACCGGACACTGTGATTGCGGGTCCGGACGGTCAGTGCTCGATCCATTCAGCCCACTATGATCGGGCCGCGCCGTGGCTGGCGACTGCAGGCGCGGGCGACGTGTTGGCGGGTTTTTTGACCGGGCTGCTGGCACGTGGATTGCACCCGCTGAAAGCGGCCGAAACCGCCGTCTGGCTTCACGTGGAGTGTGCGCGCGCTTTTGGCCCGGGATTGATCGCGGAAGACCTTCCCGAGCAACTGCCCGGTGTGCTCAAGCGTCTTCAGATATGAAGTTCTTGCGTGCTCCCAAGGCGCAAGGCTAGAATATCGGCAGGATTTTGCTGTCAAGACTGCGCAAATGCATAGCGAGTGTTTGCCAAACGCATGGCCGGATGGCAGAATTCTCTTGCGGGCCGTCTGAAGCCTGCGCACGTTTGTTGTTAAAGTATTGATAACACGGAAATTTTGCTTTTCTGCCACTTTGTCTTTGTGGCGGATTTGCAATGATCGAGCTGAATGGCGTAGGGGCCTCTGGAACCGGACAGTTCCACTGAACATCTGGGCAGTACCTGAAACCCGAACCTTTCATGGTGAGTGCTATGACATTGAATATCAAACTCTCCTCAGTCGCTGCTGTTCTTGCGGCCACCACGGCCATCCCCGCCGCGGCAGAGCTGAAATACGAGAACAACAGCGGTGGCTATGTTCTGCTGTATGGGCAGTTCAACCCGGCAATCATCTCGGTTGACGACGGCCAAGAGACCGATACCCGCCTGCTGGACAACGACCTGTCCAACAGCCGCGTCGGCCTGAGCCTGATGCAGCCGTTTGGCCAGAACGAATTCACCTTCCGCTTTGAAACCGCGCTGGGTCTGCCGAACTCCAGTGAGTGGAACCAGTTGGGCACCGATTTCAGCGGCTGGACCCGGGAAGACATTCGTCACGTGGATTTTGCGCTGAAAGGTGGCTGGGGTAAATTCTCGGCCGGTCAGGGCAGCATGGCGTCTGACGGTGCAGCGGAGACTGACCTGTCTTATGTCGGCACCGCGCTGTATTCGTTCACCAATGATGAAAACTCGGGCTTCTTCTACCGCGGAACCGACGGAACCCTCAGCGACATCACCGTCGGCGACTCCAGCAGCAACTTTGACGGCGCGCGCCGTGGCCGCGTGCGGTATGACACGCCGGATTTCAGCGGCTTTTCGGCCAGCTTCGCCTATGGTCAGAACATCCTGTCCAGCAGCGATGACGACGACTATTACGACGTTGCTCTGAACTACAACAACACCTTTGCCGGTGGCATCGAGTTCGCGGCAAGCGTGGCCTATGCGGTGCGTGATTTCGACGACGGTTCGGGCGACCGTGAAGACACGATCGGCTCGGCGTCGGTACTGCTGCCCAGCGGCTTCAGCTTCACCGCTGCTGCCGGTACCCGAAACAACGTGTCTGGCGAAAGCGATCCCAACTTCTGGTACACAAAAATCGCTTACGAAGATAATTGGGTGTCCTGGGGCAAGACCGGTATCGGCATCGACTACTATGATGGTTCCGATTTCAACACGGACGGGTCCAGCACCGAGTCCTGGGGTATCGCAGTGGTGCAGCGCATCGACAGCATCAACACCGATGCCTACCTGAAGTATCGCAACCACGACTTCAACGACGGGACGTCGTTTGACAAGAACGAAGCTTGGGTCCTGGGGGCCCGCTGGAAGTTCTGATCCCGACGTTGTTTTAAATTCATGGCGCCCCGGCTCTGTCCGGGGCGTTTTTTGTGGGGCAGGGTGGCAAAACAAGGCCAATCTGGCACCTTGCCCCTTGCCCTTCGGCGGCTAGGCAAATAGAAGGCGTCAAATTTGCCCGGCGCGCCCGTTTTGCGCGCCCCGAAACCTATGGGGACTACCAGAATGCAGGTTACCGAGACGCTGAACGAGGGTCTGAAACGCGGCTACAACATCGTTGTCACCGCCGCCGAGCTGGACGAGAAGGTCAATGAGAAACTGATCGAAGCTCAGCCGGAAATCGAGATGAAAGGCTTCCGCAAGGGCAAGGTTCCCATGGCACTGCTGAAAAAGCAGTTTGGCCAGCGCCTGTTGGGCGAAGCAATGCAGGAAACCATCGACGGTGCGATGAACAAGCACTTCGAAGACAGTGGTGATCGTCCGGCGCTGCAGCCTCAGGTCAAGATGACCAATGAAGACTGGAAAGAGGGCGACGACGTTCACGTCGAAATGTCCTATGAAGCCCTGCCGGAAATCCCCGAAGTTGACCTGAAATCGGTCGAGCTGGAGAAGCTGGTCGTCAAGGCGGACGACGCAGCCGTGGAAGAAGCCCTGCAGAACCTGGCTGAAACCGCTCAGGATTTCAAAGCCCGCCGCAAGGGATCAAAGGCGAAGGAAGGCGATCAGGTCGTCATCGATTTCGTCGGCAAGGTTGACGGCGAAGCCTTCGAAGGCGGTTCGGCCGAGGATTACCCGTTGGTGCTGGGCTCGAACAGTTTCATCCCCGGTTTCGAGGACCAACTTGCTGGCGTGAAGGCTGAGGAAGTCAAAGACGTCACCGTTACCTTCCCCGAGGAATACGGTGCCGAGCACCTGGCCGGCAAAGAGGCCGTGTTTACCTGCACCGTCAAAGAGGTGAAGGAACCTGTTGCCGCCGAGATCAACGACGAACTGGCACAGAAGTTTGGCGCTGAGGATCTGGCTGCGTTGAAGGCACAGATTGCCGAGCGTCTGGAAGCCGAATACGCGGGTGCGTCGCGCGCGGTGATGAAGCGCGCGCTGCTTGATGCGCTGGACGAGAAAGTGTCGTTCGACCTGCCGCCGACCCTGGTCGAAGCCGAAGCCAAGCAGATCGCGCATCAGCTGTGGCATGAAGAAAACCCCGAGGTGACCGATCACAACCACGATGAGATCGAGCCGACCGAAGAGCACAACAAACTGGCTGAGCGCCGCGTGCGTCTGGGCCTGTTGTTGGCCGAGCTGGGCCAGAAGGCTGAAGTCGAAGTCACCGACGCTGAGATGACCCAGGCGATCATGAACCAGGCTCGCCAATACCCGGGTCAGGAGCGTCAGTTCTTCGAGTTCGTTCAGCAGAACGCTCAGATGCAGCAGCAACTGCGCGCGCCGATCTTTGAGGACAAGGTTGTGGACTACGTGGTCGAGCTGGCCAAAGTGACGGAAAAGGAAGTCAGCAAGGAAGAGCTGCAGAAGGCAATCGAAGCCCTCGAAGAGGAATAAGCCGCGTTTTCTGGTCGGTCCGGGTGCCGCCGCACCCGGCCGGTCAAACGGCGATTGCTTGAACATAAAGAAATGAAATCAGGCCCTCTTCGGAGGGCTTTTTTTGTTGCTGCCGAGAACCGGAACGTATGCGTCAGCGGCGGATCGGTCGCCAAAATTAGAGCGGAGCCGCCTGGAATGAGACGGCTCCGCATGGGTGGCTTTTGGACTTATGAGGTGAGGGGGTCAGGCCTCATGAGCAAAAGCACGGGGGGTTTGCAACAGAGCGGTTTTCTGCTCTGGGGTAAAGCGGTCCGACAGGCTCTCGATCAATTTGAGTACGGCCTGGACCTCTTCTTTCGTCGTCGCAGCATGCATCTGCTCGACGAAGTATTTCTCAAGATCGGTCAGTGGCTGGTGGTCAAGATTGGCGGCACCGGCTTGTGCCATCTTGGCTTGATGACCCGAATTGAACAGTTCGAGCGCCTTATCGTCGGTCAGGAACACGTCGTAGTCGATACTCGAATACTCGCGGATCGATTGGATACGCTCGTCCGAGCAATCCATCAGAGCGGCCATTGCGACCACTTTGCCCATCGGCTTGGCGGTGCCGACATAGTCGTACGGAGCATTTCCGGACCGTTGCAGCACCCGGTTCATAACCGGATCAATGACCGCGACCGAGTCGAGCACTCCAGCTTCCTGGGCGTATTCGAATGACCCAATCATGACCTCGCTGGTCACGTAGGATACGGAATTTTTGCCACGTCCCCGGCCGAGCCGTTTCGTGTCGACGCAGAACCGCGTGGCTTCCCAGACCTGGGCGCTGCGGATTGGCGGCTCGCCATCAAGGATCGAGCTGAACACATCGGCCAGCATGTGCGGGCCGGTCGTCTGCAAGAGGCGCATGCACCCAACAACGTCCCCCTCGTCGTTGATGCTGACCACGTGTGCAGGATTGAGCGAGTCGAACTGATCGAATTCGCGCCCGTCCTGGATGTTCACTTCCCAGCCCAAGCGATCCCCGAACACGCGTGCGCGCAGCTTGAACATCTCATCCAAGACGTCTTTGAACTTATGCTGGTTGATGCCATCAATAACGATGATCATTCCATCCCCCTACAGTTTGGTTACCGTAAGGAGCAGATTAACCAAGTTTCGAAACAAGACTATTGGGGATATCCCGTATTTTTCTGCCTTAATTGTTAACCGGGGTAAATTAACCCCAGACCAATGGCACGGCCGATCGCCTGGGCGGTCGTGAGTGCGCCCAGTTTCTCTCGCCCGGAACGCATGTGCACCTCGACCGTCCGGTGCGAAATGCACAGAATGTCCCCGATATCCTGCTGGGACTTGCCCTCGGCGACCCATTGCAAGATTTCTTTTTCGCGCGAGGACAGGGTCGGAAGGTATAGAGCCTTGGCCAAAAGGCCAGACTGCATGACTGTGTCATGCGCGTGAACCGCGGCCATCTGCAGGTCACCCATCACGTGCTTTTTTAGCTTTTTCCATTCCTCGTCCGTGCAATCCTTGGTCACGCTGAGCAAGCCAGTTTCGCCATAAGGTCCCCGAACCGGAACCGTCAGGCCGCGGTCGGTGATCCCGAAATCATGAGCGTCGCGGAACACTGCGTTGAACTTGTCGTCGTGATTGAAGCGGCCCCAGTCCACCGGCGCGATGCTGAGCGCCGACTGATATAGGGTGGGATCAAGGTGATGGTAGCCTTGCGTGGCGTAGTGGATCTTCCACTCGTCCGGGTAGTTCGCGTAACCTTGGACGTCACCATTCACGGGATGGGTCGTCGCATAGGACGCATAGTCGAACCCAAGTTCGTTGCAGACAGAATTGATGATGTCGTAAGCCGACCGTTCATCATGATCAATTGTGGCCAAGTCAATAAGTTTCACTCGTCCAACCTTTGTCCCTACGGCATTTCCCCCGAAAAATGCCGTATCTGCCCGTATCACAGCCTACGTTGCGTCAATCTGAACAGATTGCGCAACCCATTTGTACATATCACATGGAGTTATTGAGTGCTAATGGCAACAGACAACCTCCGGATTATTTCATCCTGTGAGGTATTCTCGGTCAAATTGAATGCTGTATAGATCGGTGTCGATTGCCCCGTTCAAGCTATTCGGACCGCAAGCCAGTTTCAACCAGCATTCCGCGAGCCTTGGCTTCGGGGTAGTACCCCTTTGCATAGAGGAAGATCGCGCGCTGCTGGTCGCCGTCGGCCAACATCCATGCGCCGCGAAGATACTTGCCCGCATACTCCAGGTTGGTGTCAGCATCCAGAAGACCTTTGGCGTCGCCCTTGTAGCCCATCGAACGAGCGGTGGCGGGAAGGATCTGCAACAGGCCGTAATATGGCCGGTTCGTCGCCCAGGGGCGATGCGTGCTTTCGCGGATCGCCAGCTTATGGACCAACTCTCGCGGAAGTTCGTAGTGATCAGCCCATTTGTTGATCGATTCGCGCAATTCGGGCGTTTCGTTGGGGTGGAGCGGCGGCTCGAATGCCTGTTCCTTCGTCGCTTTGCCAGATGGGTCGCTGCAGGCGGCAATCGGGGCAGCCAGAAGCACTGAAAGCATTATTCGACGCAGGACCTTTGCCATGCAACTTCTCCGGATTGTTACGCGGCTGGATGATACGAAAGTGGCCCGGCGTCGCAAGTCCGGCGCGCTGTGGTGGCCAAAAATTGCCAGTCGAAAGAAAAAGGCCGCGCAATGCAGCGCGGCCTTTGAGATTAACAGACCTGATCGGATCAGGCTTTGGGTTCGTCTTCCTCGGTCGAAGCATCGGCGGCAACCAATTCTTCGTCTTCCGAAGCGGCCGAGCCGATGTCGTCGAACAGTTCCGCGATTTCGAAATCTGCGGCGGCCTCTTCTTCAGCGGCCAGTTCCTGGATCGACTTGCCCGATGCCTGAAGCTCGGCTTCTTCTTCCGAGCGGGCAACGTTCAGTTTGATTTCGACCTCGACTTCGGGGTGCAGTTTGACGGAAACCGTGTGCAGGCCCAGCTCTTTGATAGGCGAGACCAGAACGACCTGCTTCTTGTCAACGGTGAAGCCCGCAGCGGTTGCGGCATCGGCTGCGTCACGCGGGGTGACCGAGCCGTACAGCGCGCCGGCGTCCGATGCCGAGCGAATCACGATGAACTGCTGACCGTCCAGCTTTTCAGCCAGAGCTTCAGCTTCTTTCTTGGTTTCCAGGTTGCGGGCTTCCAGCTGTGCTTTCTGGGCTTCGAACGAGGCGATGTTGGCCTCGGACGCGCTCAGCGCTTTGCCTTGCGGCAGCAGGAAGTTGCGGGCGTAGCCGGGCTTGACGTCGACGACATCGCCCATCTGACCCAGTTTCGCAACGCGTTCCAGAAGGATAACTTGCATGTCAGTCTCTCCTTACTTCACGGCGTAGGGCAGCAGGGCGAGGAAGCGGGCGCGCTTGATGGCGCGGGCCAGTTCACGCTGCTTCTTTGCCGAAACGGCGGTGATGCGCGAAGGCACGATCTTGCCACGCTCGGAAATGTAGCGCTGCAGCAGACGGGTGTCTTTGTAGTCGATCTTCGGCGCGTTCTCGCCCGAGAACGGGCAGACCTTGCGGCGGCGGAAAAACGGTTTTGCGGCCATGGTTTGGTGTCCTTTCCTCAGGCGTTGATCAACGGCGCTCGCGGCGGCCATCGCGCTCATCGCGCTTCTGCATCTGGACCGAGGGGCCCTCGGGATGCTCGTCGACCTTGATGGTCAGAACGCGCATCACGTCTTCATGCAGGCGCATCAGACGCTCCATTTCCTGAACGGCGCCCGACGGTGCGTCGGTCTTCAGGAAGGCATAGTGGCCCTTGCGGTTTTTGTTGATCTTGTAGGCCATCGTTTTGACGCCCCAATACTCGCTGTCGACGATCTTGCCGCCGTTGTCAGCCAATACGGTGCCAAAGTGTTCGATCAGGCCCTCGGCCTGCGCGTTGGACAGATCCTGACGCGCGATCATTACATGCTCATACAGTGGCATGTTCACTCCTGTTTATATCAAGGCGCATTTCATAGGCGGGGCCAGTTCCCTTCGCGACCCTGCCACGAGAGGCTGCGCGGTTCATGCGTATAGCGAAGGATGGCCCCGTATACACGTTTCTGGATGGGGGGCAAGCCCTGCCATGAATGCCTTTCTCACGCCGTCCAATTACCTTTGGGCTGCCCAAATCCTGACGCTTTTCGGCTTGAGGTTGTTTGCAAGCCCGGCGTTACCCGGGGGGTCTCAAGAAACTTGGACAGGGCAAAAGCGATGGCCGTCATGAACACGAACACATTTCAACAGTCCGCAGCCGGCGCAGCATACGACAAATCCGTGCCCGTGCTTATTTCCTTTGCACCGAACTGGAAGGCCCGGTTGGTCCTGTTCCGCGTGCTGGGTGCATTTCTGATCGTATCGGCCTTTTCGATGTGGCTGATGCCGGGTTCGGTCATCGGTGCCGACGTCTGGACCATCAAGCTGGTCGCGTCGCTGATGTTCCTGATCCTCGGGGTAAGCTTGCTGACCATCGAGGTTCTGGATCCGCGCCCCGATGCATATTTCGACCCGATCCGCCGCGAGGTTCGGGTGCTGCAGAAGAACGAAAACGGGCGTCCGCAGACCGTACTGCGCCGCAGCTACGATACGCTGGGCGGAGCCCGGTTCGTGGACAACCAGGTTGAACTCTTTGAAGTCGATGGCAGCCTTCTGATGAAGCTGCCGCTGGAATCGGCGGATGTCAGCCGAGCGCTGAAAGGGCAACTCAGCGGAAGCGTAACAATTTTCGCCTGAATTTTATTCTGTTCATTGAAGAACAGAATTTGTGAGAGAATGAAGGTTGTGTGCCGCCCACGGGCGGCACATCTTTGTTTTGGAGCAACCCAACCGGTTTGCGCTTTGAAAACTTTCGGAGATTGTCATGAAATCCACCCTTATTGCAGCAGCACTTGCCACGGCGGCGACCTCGGCCATCGCGGCCCCGGAAAAATACGTTCTGGACCCGAGCCACAGCCAGGTTGTTTTCAGCTACAACCATCTTGGCTTTTCGACCACCACCGGCATGTTCTCGGGTTTCGAGGGCGAAATCATGTTTGATCAGGAAGATCCTGCAGCGTCGAGCGTGACGGTTTCGATGCCCGTGGTCGAGATGATCACCGGCTGGAAACCCCGTGAAGATCATTTCATGTCCGAGGATTTCTTCGCAGCGACCGCCGAGGAAATGGTGACATTTACCTCGACCTCGATTGAGGTGACGGGTGAGAACACCGCAAAGATCACTGGGGACCTGACCTTGAATGGTGTGACCAAGCCGGTGGTGCTGGACGCCAAGCTGAATCAGGTCGGCGAGCATCCGATGGCGGGCAAGCCTTGGGCCGGGTTCGATGCCACCACCACCCTGGTGCGCAGCGATTTCGAACTGGGCAAGTTCGCGCCTTTCGTCGGAGATGAAGTTGCCATCGCGATTTCGATCGAGGCGCAGAAGGCCGACTGATCCGGGCTTCAGAGCGAGAGCTAAAAAACCGCCGGTGGCCGATGCCCCGGCGGTTTTTTTGTGTTGTCGGCTTACTGAGCGTTGGGTGTTGCCGTCAACTCGACCGAAACGTTGACGGCGAAGGCCAGCGAATCCTCTTTCGGCATCGATTGGCCAACCCCGAAGTCGAGGCGGTTGAGGTCCATCGTGCCGGACATTTTTGCAGTCTCGCCTTGGATGTCCAAAGAGAAGGGCAATACAACGTCGAGTGTTTGATCGCGGATGGTCAGCGGACCCCTTGCTTCATACCCCGTTTCGGTTTTGTAGATCTCGGCATCGAACTGCGCCGTCGGGAATTGCGCCTTGTCGAAGAAATCAGCCCCCATGGCCTGATCCGTCACCGTACCCAGGCTCAAAGATCCGATGGAGACCGTTACCTCTACCGACCCGGCCGGACCGGGTTCGACGGGGTCGTCAAAGGTGATTGCTGCGGTCCAGTCTGAAAACTGACCGATAACAGGGTTGCCCAACTGTGTGATCGTGATGGCAAGCGTGCCTTCTTCCACCTGCCAATCCGATTGAACTGCCGCCAACTCGGCCGTTTCAGCCTCGGCATCAGGCTTGTCTGAAAAAATGCCGGTCAAAAGGCCGGCTGACAGAACTCCAACCCAGACAAGTCCAGCAGCGGCGGCGGGAACCATCGAGTGGTTCTGTTCCGGCGGAACCGGCGCAGCGGACGCCCCGGGCAACATTCGCCGTAGAGTGCTGTCCTTGTCGATGACGTGGTGTTTCAGTGCTCCGGCGATGTGCAAGGTCAAAGCTGCGACGAGAACCAGCATGAAAAGCCAGTGCAGCGTTGCCATCACCTCGGCCAGATGCTCCGACTTGGGCACTAGAGGCAGGTTTTGCCCAAATGGCCAAAGGATGGGCGCAAAGCCTTCGGTAGCAGCGTGGTCGATCCAACCAGACAGCGGAACCAGAACCAAGGACCCGTACAGCAGCCAGTGGACCGTTTCGGCCGCAAAGGCCTCGGGCTTGTTGTCGGCGTTCAGCAGTCCGGGCTTGGTTTGAGTGAGCGACCAGAGAATGCGAGCCAGCGCAACGAAGAAGACGGTGATCCCTACGGTTTTGTGCAGGGAAAACAGCCGAGCGGCTTGGGCAAGATCGGCTTCGGTGGTGGGGATGGTGGGGTCATAGATTGCATGGGCCAGGTTGTTGGCGAACCACCCCAAGGGCAAGGCGGTGAAGATCAACAATGCGGTCAGCCAGTGGAATGTCTTGGTCACGCTGCCATAGCTGACATTGGTGTTGGTTAGGGACATTGATCTTGCGCTCCGGGTTTTCTGCTGTGGCCAAGGTAACCGTGTGACGCACATAGACAATAGCGAGTGGCGCACAGACCCGGTGTCGTCACGCAGAGTGCAGGCAGTGCTTGTGCAGGACCCTCACTCGGTTTACACCCCGGCGCAACCTAACGTCATCCAAGAGGTTGCAATGACACTTGCGTTCGTTTTTCCGGGGCAGGGCGCCCAGACCATCGGCATGGGCAAGGCGCTGGCCGACGCTTATCCGGCCGCCAAGGCCGTGTTTGACGAGGTGGACGAAGCGCTGGGCGAAAGCCTAAGCAGCCTGATCTGGGATGGCGATATCGAGACCCTGACTCTGACGCAGAACGCGCAGCCGGCGTTGATGGCCACATCGATGGCGGCGATGCGCGCGCTTGAGGCCGAAGGGGTCGATGTGACACGGGCCGCTTTCGTGGCCGGTCATTCGCTGGGCGAATACTCGGCCCTTGCCGCAGCCGGCGCGCTGAGTGTCGCGGACACTGCTCGCCTTCTTCGCACGCGCGGTCAGGCAATGCAGAGCGCCGTCCCAGTGGGCGAGGGCGCGATGGCCGCGATCCTGGGGCTCGACCTGGACGCCGTGCGAGCCGTGGCCGAAGAGGCCGCACAGGGCGAGGTCTGCCAGGCTGCCAATGACAATGACCCCACACAGGTCGTGGTTTCGGGTGCCAAGGCCGCTGTTGAACGCGCCGCTGAAATCGCCAAGGAAAAGGGCGCCAAGCGGGCCGTAATGCTGCCGGTCAGCGCTCCGTTTCATTGTGCCTTGATGCAGCCAGCCGCCGAGGTGATGGCCGAAGCTCTGGCGGGTGTTGAAATCAAGGCGCCTGCGGTTCCGCTGGTTGCCAATGTCCGCGCCGAGGCGGTCACCGATCCCGACCTGATCCGGCAATTGCTGGTCGAGCAGGTTACCGGTTCGGTCCGGTGGCGCGAATCCGTTCAGTACATGGTGGCGCAGAGTGTGACCGAAGCGTGGGAGATCGGTGCAGGCAAGGCTCTGTCGGGCATGATCCGCAAGATCGACCGGTCTGTGGCCTGCTCCGCCGTTGGTACGCCGGAAGACGTTCAAAAAGCGCTGCAGGCAGGCGATTAACTCAAAGCTGGTCCGACAGGACACTCAAAAAGGATACCGGTATGTTTGATTTGACTGGAAAATGCGCCCTTGTCACCGGGGCTTCGGGCGGGATCGGGGGCGAGATTGCACGCACCTTGCACGCCGCAGGGGCTACTGTTGGTCTGTCCGGCACGCGCGTCGAACCGCTGCAGAAGCTGGCGGATGAACTGGGCGAGCGCGCTCATGTCCTGCCGTGCAATCTGGGTGACCCCGAGGCCGTGGCCGCGTTGCCGAAACAGGCCGCCGATGCCATGGGGTCCGTTGATATTCTGGTCAACAACGCAGGCATCACCCGCGACAACATCTTCATGCGCATGTCCGACGAGGAATGGCAGAGCGTGATCGACGTGAACCTGACCGCCACCGCCAAGCTGTGCAAAGGCGTGCTGCGGGGCATGATGAAGGCGCGTTGGGGCCGCATCATCAACATCTCGTCCGTTGTCGGAGCAACCGGCAACCCGGGACAGGTGAACTATGCCGCGTCCAAGGCGGGCATGGTCGGCATGACCAAGTCACTGGCCTACGAGGTCGCGAGCCGTGGCATCACCGCCAATGCCGTCGCGCCGGGTTTCATCACGACCGCGATGACCGACAAGCTGACCGATGAGCAGAAATCCGGTATCCTGACGCAGGTTCCCGCCGGTCGGATGGGCGAGCCATCTGAAATTGCGGCGGCCGTTCTGTACCTTGCAAGCCCCGAAGCGGGCTATGTTACCGGAACCACCTTGCATGTGAACGGCGGCATGGCCATGTTGTAGGCGCAGCCAGGGGCAGATGCGAAAGCGTTTGCCTCTTGCGTCGTCTGTGCTATAGGCGGCGCATGTAATCAGGGGCCGGTCGTTCAGGTCGGCCTTCTACTTTCCCGGAGACCCGGGACCCAAACCGCCCGGATCGGGCAAACCAAGGCCACCCCGAGCGGGCAAGGGCAGAACCGGGCAGACCGCCCTGAAATGGAATGAGGAATAGACATGAGCGACGTCGCAGATCGCGTTAAAAAGATCGTTGTTGAGCACCTGGGTGTTGAAGAGGACAAAGTCACCGAGAACGCGTCCTTCATCGACGATCTGGGCGCGGACAGCCTGGACACCGTTGAACTGGTCATGGCTTTCGAAGAAGAGTTCGGCATCGAGATCCCCGATGATGCAGCCGAGACCATCCAAACCTTCGGCGACGCCGTGAAGTTCATCAGCGAAGCTTCCTGATCGCTTTGAATTTGACCGAAAACGGCGCTTCCGGGCAACGGGAGCGCCGTTTTTTATTGCCCGCTCGAATTCCCGCTTGCCTCGTGGAAAATCGGTTTGCACTGTTTGCGATGAGGCAACAAAACACCGGGTAAGGGCATGAAAAGATCCGCCCCGATGATTAACACCGCGCGCCTGATGATGTGCGCAATGCGCCCCGAGGACTTTGAACGGTTCGCGGAGATTTGGCGTGACCCCTGCGTGGTGCGTCATATCGGGGGCAAACCCCGCACCCGCGGCGAGGCGTGGGACGCGTTCCTGCGCAATGCGGGGCACTGGCAGATGGCTGGATTCGGGCAATGGGCCGTGTTCTTGCAGGCGAATCGCAAATTGATAGGTCAGGCCGGGTTCTTTTACGGCAACCGCTGTCTGGGCGAAGATTTCGATACCTTCCCCGAGGCCGGTTGGGTGTTGGCGCCCGAGGCGCATGGGCTGGGTTACGGGCACGAGGCCGTTCAGGCCGCGCATGACTGGTTCGACCGGATCATGCCGGGACCGTTGGTGTCGATGATTGACGCGGATCATGAGGCCTCGCAAAAGCTGGCGGCCAAGCTTGGATACAAATTGCTTCGCGAGACAGAGTATCGGGACAGCCCGGTGAAACTGTTTCGCCGCGACGGCCCTCCGGCCCGGAACTGAAACGCTTCTTTTTTTGCGGTGCCGCAAACGGATCGCCGTTTGCCGAAACTGAGAAATGCGAACCTGCGCGCGACCAGTATGCTATCATGGATATCCGGAACGATTGAGCGGAGGAGTGTGCTCATGAGGGTTTATCCTACAATGGAATTGCAGAACGGCCGCTGTGTCACGCTGGACAAGGGCCGTCTGGACGAGCCGATGATCTGGCATGTCGATCCGGTGGAAACGGCCCAAGGCTGGGCCGCCGCAGGTGCCGAGTGGATGCACCTGACCGATTTCGATGCGATCGAGGGGCAGGACACGAACTCTGCGCTGGTCGAACAGATCATCCGGAGCGCCGAGCTGCCTGTTCAACTGGCGGGCGGGTTCCGCTCGCGCGAGCAGGTCGAGCGTTGGATCGACAAAGGGGCAGGCCGCATCGTGATCGGCACCCTGGCGGCGCGTGATCCTCATCTGTTCAAAGAGTTGGCCAAGCTATACCCAGACCAGATCGTGTTGGCCGTGGACGTGTGGCAGGGCTACGTGATGACCGACGGCTGGCGCACCCAAAGCGCGTTCACCCCGGAGGCTTTCATCGAAGCGTTTGCCGATGCTCCGCTGGCTGCCATTCTGGTCACCGATATCGATAGCGACATGGTGGACGTCGAGGCGCAGCTGGGCCTGATTTCGGGGCTGGCCGCGCATTCGCGCACACCGGTGATCGCCAGCGGCGTCGTGCGCAGCAGCGACGACATCTCGCGTCTGGCGTACATTCCCAATATCTCGGGTGCGTTGGTCGGGCGGGCGCTATTCCGCAAGACGGTCGACCTGTCCGAGGCGTTGGCGGTTGCCAAAACCGCCCATGAACCTGTGGCGCAGTTCCAGTAACGCAGCCTAATCCGTCCGAGATGCCCCTGACAGGTTGTCGGGGGCGGCTCGTGTGGTTCTGCTCTGGCCGTGCGCGGAGGCAGGCGGCAAGCTGCCGGTGCGGAATATGCTGTTGCTCTTGCCCCCGGCCCCCGGGCCGGGGTATGAGCGTTTCTCAAACAGGAAGCAGGCAAGAGGCATTTCATGCGCAGAGTCGTTGTAACCGGTCTGGGATTGGTCACTCCACTGGCCAGCGGGGTCGAGGAAACCTGGTCGCGGCTGCTGGCCGGAGAGTCGGGCGCCGGCCCGATCACCTTGTTCGATGCCGAAGCCGCAGGGGTCACCACGACCTATGCCTGCGAGGTGCCACGTGGTGACGGGACCAACGGGACCTTCAACCCCGATGACTGGATGCCGCCTAAGGAACAGCGCAAGATCGAGGATTTCATCCTGTATTCGATCGCTGCAGCCGAGATGGCCTGCAAGGACGCGAACTGGCTGCCCGAAGACGAGGAAGAACGTCTGCGCACCGGCGTGCTGATCGGGTCGGGCATCGGTGGTCTGGGCTCGATCGCTGAAACCGCCAACCTGATCCGTGACAAGGGTCCGCGCCGTGTGTCGCCGTTCTTCATCCCGGGCGCGCTGATCAACCTCGCGTCGGGTCAGGTCTCGATCCGCTTTGGCTTCAAAGGGCCGAACCACTCGGTGGTGACCGCCTGTTCGACCGGTGCCCACGCGATTGGCGATGCCAGCCGTATCATCCGTTCGGGCGATGCCGACGTTATGATCGCCGGCGGCGGCGAGGGCTGCATCTGCGAGATCGGTATTGCCGGTTTCAACGCATGCAAGGCGCTGTCGACCAAATATGCCGACAACCCCAAGGCCGCCAGCCGCCCCTATGACGTCGACCGCGACGGATTCGTGATGGGCGAGGGCGCCGGTATCGTTGTTCTGGAAGAATACGAGCATGCCGTGGCCCGCGGCGCCAAGATCTATGCCGAGGTTCTGGGCTATGGCATGTCGGGCGATGCCTATCACATCACGGCGCCGGCCGAGGATGGCGACGGGGCGGAACGCTCGATGAAGGCGGCGCTTCGCAGCGCAGGGCTCGAGCCGAAGGACCTGGACTATATCAACGCGCATGGCACATCGACCATGGCGGACACGATCGAACTGGGGGCCGTTGAACGGCTGCTGGGCGAACATGCCAGCAAGGCGACGATGAGTTCGACCAAATCGGCCACCGGTCACCTGCTGGGGGCTGCAGGTGCGATCGAGGCGATCTTCTCGATCCTTGCGATCCGCGATCAGGTCGCCCCGCCGACGATCAACTTGGACAAGCCGGCGGTGGAAACACCGATCGACCTTGCGCCGAATGCCAAGCGCGAGCGGGAAATCAACGTGGCGCTGTCGAACTCGTTCGGTTTCGGCGGCACCAATGCCAGCGTGATTTTCGGGAAAGCATCATAAATGTGGCGGGCTCTGGCATCCAATGCGCTGACCTTTCTTGTGGTCGCCATGTTTCTTCTTGGCGGTCTGATCCTTTGGGGGCAATCGCAATATAAGGCCGAGGGCCCGCTCGATACCGCCATTTGCCTTCGGGTGAAGGGTGGCTCGAACATGAACAAGGTCAGCCGTGACCTGGAAGATCAAGGCGCGATCAGCAGCGCAACGATTTTTCGTATGGCGGCAGACTACACCGACAAGTCGCAGCAGCTGAAGGCGGGTAGTTTCCTGATCCCCGAAGGCGCATCGATGGCGGAAATCATCGACGAAGTCACCCGCAGCGGCGCCAGCACATGCGGAACCGAGGTCGAGTACCGCATCGGTGTGACCCGCACTCAGACACGCGTACGTGAGCTGGACCCTGCAACCTTGAATTTCGTCGAGGTCGCGTCTTTTGTCGTTGGTGAGGACGAAGTTCCTGAAGTCTATCAGGAAAAGCGGAATCAAGCCGATACGCGATACCGTGTGTCCTTGGCCGAAGGTGTCACCAGTTGGCAGGTCGTTGAGGGGCTGAAGGCCGTGGATGCCCTGACCGGAGAGGTCTCGGAAATTCCGCCGGAAGGCATGTTGGCCCCGGACAGCTACGAAATCTCACCCGGTGATGAGCGAACGGCTTTGCTGCAAAAGATGCAGGACCGGCAGCAAGAGCGGATTGCGCGGGTTTGGGAGACGCGTCAAGACGGGTTGCCCCTGTCCAGCCCCGAAGAAATGCTGATCCTCGCCTCGATCATCGAGAAGGAGACAGGTATCCCGGAAGAGCGCGGTCAGGTTGCCAGTGTCTTTGTGAACCGCCTGAAGCAAGGCATGAAGCTGCAGACAGATCCCACGGTGATCTATGGCGTGACCAAGGGTCAGGGTACGCTGGGCCGAGGCCTTCGCCGCAGCGAGCTTCGGCGGAACACGCCTTGGAACACCTATTTGATCGACGGTTTGCCGCCCACGCCGATTGCCAATCCGGGCCTGGCCAGCTTGCAGGCTGCCGTGGCTCCAGACGAGACCGACTTCGTGTTCTTCGTCGCAGATGGAACCGGCGGCCATGCCTTCGCCAAGACGCTGCAGGAACACAACCGAAACGTTGCCAAATGGCGTGAGATCGAAGCCGAGCGGAACAATTCGGGTAACTGATCCGCTCGCGGGTTGAAATCAGAGCCAGCAAAAATCAGGCGGACGACCCACCTGATTTATGAAAAGGCAAAATCTTGGAAAAAGACTGCGCGCATGGAAACATGCGCGCAGTTTTTTATGCGGCCGATTTGCGGCGCGGATGGCGCCGGCGGTTGGCGGGGCCGTTTGTGCCCTGCGGTTTCGGGCCACGGCGTCGATTGCGCTGGCGACCGCCGGGCTTGGCGGCTTCTGCGGCTTCGGGTGCCGTTCCGCTGGCGACCGGGATCTCGATCTTCATCAATTTCTGAATCTGACGCAGCAAATCAAATTCATCCGGTGCGCAGAAGGCGATGGCTTCGCCTTCGCGGCCGGCCCGAGCGGTGCGGCCAATGCGGTGCACATAGTTGTCAGGAACGTCCGGCAGGTCGTAGTTGATGACATAGGCCACCCCAGGAATGTCGATGCCACGGGCTGCCACATCGGTGGCAACCAGAACTGTGATCTCGCCGGCGCGGAAGGCCTTGATCGCGCGATCCCGTTGGCCCTGGCTCTTGTTGCCATGGATCGATGCTGCGTTGTAGCCGTCAGCCACCAATCCTTTCATCAGCTTTTCCGCACCATGCTTGGTCCGGGAGAACACAAGCGTCAGGGCGTCGGTATCACGCGAAAGGATCTCGCGCAGCTTGGCGGGTTTTCCCGGCTTTTCAACGAAATGCACCGACTGGGTGATCTTGTCGGCCGCCTTGCCCGGAGGCGAGACCTGCACCCGTTGCGGGTTGGTCAGGTAGGCGCGGCTGAGTTCTTCCATCTGCTTCGGCATGGTGGCCGAGAACAGCATGGTCTGGCGCGGAGTGTCCAGTTGCGGCGCGATTTTGCGCAGAGCGTGGATGAAGCCGAGGTCCAGCATCTGGTCGGCCTCATCCAGAACTAGGTGCCGAACCGAGCCGAGATCGACCGCGCCACGCTCCATCAGGTCGATCAAACGACCGGGGGTCGCGACAAGAATATCGGTCCCGCGCGACAGAAACATGATCTGTTTGTTGATCGACTGTCCGCCAACAACTGTGGCCACACGCAGTTTCGTCTTTTTGGTAAGCGTGCGGAGGCTGTCAGCGATCTGGTTCACCAGTTCGCGAGTGGGAGCCAGGATCAACGCCTTGGCGGTTTTGGGCGCCGGTTTGCCGGGTTGCGCCAGAAGGTGGTCGATCAACGGCAGGCCAAAGGCCAGCGTCTTGCCGGTGCCGGTCTGTGCAAGGCCCAGAATGTCGTGTCCTTCCAAGGCCAACGGGATGGCCTGGTTCTGGATCGGTGTGGGTTGAGTGAAATTTGCGCGCTCGAGCGCGTCGTTCAGTGCCGGCGCGAGGCCGAGCATGTCGAAATCGAACAAGTCGTCTTCCTTTGTGATCCGCGCCGGCATTGGCCGTGCGCGAACAAGAGTAGCTGGCCGCGCGGATTGCACGACCGGCAGGGAGTGTGCGCAGCCTCAGGATTTGCGGGCGAGTCCCACAACATCCGGCTTTTGCGTCAAGAACCCTGCGTGAATGGGAACTGGGAAAATTTGGCGCTATCTCGGACCTCGGTTCGGTCCGCGTGCTCACGCGGCAGCGCTGTGGCGTAGATGAGCGCTGCTGAGGCGAATGTCAAGCCAACACCGGCAGTCAAGGCTGCCGGTGTCCTATCCGTTCCAAATGGATGGTCAACGACGAGGCGTCGGGGCGGCGGCAGCCAGCGCCTTTTCGATAGCCTGTGTGGTGGAAGGGTGCCCGGCCTTGGACAGGCACGAAGCAATTTTACCCGCGTCCGGGCGCTCGGGGCGCTTGCCGGGCTTGGGACGATCGCCCAGGCAGCTTTGGAGCGCAGATTGCGGAACGCCAATCTCGCTTGCGATCTTGCCAAGATCAGGCCCGCGGTGCCCTGTCTGAGCCTGCGCCACTGTGCCCAAGAGCATCAGGCCGCCCAGACAGATTACCGAGACATAGCTGAGGGGATGGTACATATTTTGTCCTTCAGATATTTTTCGTATGCTTGTGGTTTTTGGTTTTGGTGCAGATTGCGTGTGCAATCAGTTTTTGAAACGCACGACGGGAATTACTCCGTCGCGGAAATCTCGCCGATCGGAGAATTGATTGCGGTCCGTGGGCCGGATTAGGATTTTGTTAACAATGACAGTGCGTTACTTGTTGCGCGCTGTTGCTTCAGAGCTTGACTGAGCGCCCGTTTTCTCGTATAAGTTGTGTCATGCTAGAAGAAGTGGGCAACGGCCCCGGGGCGACCCGGTGGCCGTTATTTGTTTCTCTCGTGCGGAGATCACTCACGCATGAGGTCACAGGCAAACATGACTTTGATTACCCCGGAAGAGCGGATGTCCCGGACGGCCGAGCTGTTGCAGTCGTTGGAGGTGTCCATTCGCGGTTTGCGGCAAGCGGCGGAAGACCTGCGCAAGCGGATCGAGACCGGGGAGGATGCAGACCTGGCGAGTTCAGCCAGACAACTCGGGCAGCTAGAGGGGCTGATCCGAAGTTGCCAGAAAGTGGAGACAAGCTTTGTCGAACAATGTCACAGACAAGCGGGAATCGCCCAAGGGGGCTATGCGCTCGACCTGGAGCGGGCCCGATCTGAGATCGGGTGCCGATTGGCTCGCCTCCGCGCCTGCTGCGGTGCGGGACATATTTCTGAGTGAGATCGGGGAGGGGGGGCTATGTGCCTTCCCTTTCCTGTTCGAGTTCTGGGCGCTGCCGCATCAGCTGCCGCCCGAGGGCGATTGGCGGTCCTGGGTCATCATGGGCGGGCGTGGCGCGGGCAAGACGCGGGCCGGGGCTGAATGGGTGCGATCCATGGTCGAAGGGGGCAAACCTTTCGACGAGGGTGAGGCCCAGCGCGTGGCGCTGGTGGGCGAGACCTTTGACCAGGTGCGCGACGTGATGATCTTTGGCGACAGCGGGATCATGCAGTGCTCTCCGCCCGACCGGCGGCCGCAGTGGAAGGCGTCGGAACGCAAGCTGGTCTGGCCCAACGGGGCCGAGGCACAGGCCTTTTCGGCGCATGACCCCGAGGGGCTGCGAGGGCCGCAGTTCGACGCGGCTTGGGTCGATGAACTGGCCAAGTGGAAAAAGGCGGGCGACACCTGGGACATGCTGCAATTCGCGCTGCGACTGGGCGAGCGGCCGCGGGTCTGCGTCACCACGACGCCGCGCAACGTGAAGGTTCTGAAAGATCTGCTGGCAGCGCCGTCCACGGTGATGACCCATGCGCCGACGGAGGCGAACCGGGCCAACCTGGCGGAGTCATTTCTGGAGGAGGTGCGCGCGCGCTATGCCGGCACGCGGCTGGGGCGGCAGGAATTGGACGGTATGCTGCTAGCCGATGCCGAGGGGGCGTTGTGGACCGGCTCGATGCTGGATGCGGCGCGGGTCAAGGCGCTGCCCGAGCTGGACCGCGTGGTGGTGGCGCTGGACCCGGCGGTGACCGGCGGGTCGGGGGCCGATGCATGCGGGATCGTGGTGGTCGGCGCGCAGGTGCAGGGGGCGCCCGAGGACTGGCGCGCCTATGTGCTGGCCGACCGGACGGTGCAAGGTGTTGGCCCGGCGGGCTGGGCGCGCGCGGCGATTGACGCGATGGACGAATTCGGGGCCGAGCGGCTGGTGGCCGAGGTCAATCAGGGCGGGCAGTTGGTCGAAGAGGTGGTGCGGCAGGTGGACCCTCTGGTCCCGTTCCGGGCGGTGCGGGCCTCGCGCGGGAAGGTGGCGCGGGCCGAGCCGGTGGCGGCGCTGTATGAGCAGGGGCGGGTGTTCCATGTGGCCGGGCTGGAGGCGCTGGAAGAACAGATGTGCCAGATGACCGCGCGGGGGTTCGAGGGGCAGGGTTCGCCCGACCGGGTCGATGCGCTGGTCTGGGCGTTGCATGAGCTGGTGGTGGGGCCGGCGGCGGCTTACCGGCGGCCCCGGGTGCGGGTTTTGTGATCAGCCCTCGGGCTTTTCGAACTTCGCGAAGGCCTCGGCATAGTGGGGGTGCCAGCGCGAGAGGGCGGGGCGGTTGTGGATGATGTCCTCGGCAGCCCATTGGATGCGGCGGCGGTCGCGTTCGGCATCGACGTCGTTGTCGGGGCAGAGAATGTAGAAGTCGCCCTGGGCCATGCGGTCCAGGAAGTAGTCGACGGTCTGCTCGCTGGTCCAGGCGGCGGCTGGTTTTTCCGGCAGGAATGACGCGACCATGCCGGTGTAGGTAAAGCCCGGAACGAAGAGATGCGCTGAGATCGGAGCGCCAGCCTCGCGAAGCTCGTGCGCGAGCTGTTCGGTCAGCGTTTTGACGGCGGCCTTGGACACGTTGTAGCCGGGGTTGCCCGGCGGGGTGGTGATCCCCTGCTTTGATCCGGTGTTGATGACGACCGCCGGGCGGTCAGCCTCGATCATGCGGGGCAAAAAGGCTTGGACGCCGCGCAGGACACCCAGGAAGTTCACGTCGAGAGTTTTCTGCCAGTTGTCGAATGAATCCCACGTTTTCGTCGGCAGGCTGATCCCTGCGTTGTTCATCAAAACGGCGACCCGCCCAGCGGCGAAAGCTGTGTCGGCCAGGTTTTCGATGTCGGCTTGAGAGGTGATATCCGTCGGCACCGCAGTGATGTTTACCGCGTGAAAGCCAGCTTTGAGGTCTTTCGTTGTTTCATCGAGCGCCTGTCCGGGCAGGTCGGCCAGTATCACGTCCAGCCCGGCTTGGGCAAAACGCTGTGCCGCGACGCGCCCGACTCCGCTGGCGGCGCCGGTCACGACGGCGATCCCGCCGGTTTCAATTGCACGTTTGTACATGACTGGTCCCTCCTGACAGATTGACGACGAGGGTAGCGCATTTCTGGTTGATGCCGAGGTAAAACCTGAAGGCATAGGCTCCGACGCCGTTGCGCAACCGCCGTACGCCCCATTCCCGAGGCTTAAAGACCTTTCCGTCATAACTCCTTTCAACAAGCCGGGCAGAGCGGCGGCAGAAAGGAGCATCTGGACATGGTATTCGATTTCTTGCGTCGTGGATCGGCTGAGAAGGCCCCCGAGGCAAAAGCAAGCGCAGCCGGGCCGGTGGTGGCCTGGCAAACCGGTGGGCGCGTGGCCTGGAGCCCGCGCGACACCGCCTCGCTGACGCGCACGGGGTTCTCGGGCAACCCGGTGGGGTTCCGGTCGGTCAAGCTGATTGCCGAGGCCGCGGCGGCGCTGCCCCTGGTTCTGCAGGACGATGCGCAGCGGTACGAGACGCACCCGGTTCTGCGCCTGATGCGCCGTCCGAATGCGGCGCAGGGCAAGGCCGAGCTGCTGGAGGCGCTGTTCGGGCAGTTGCTGCTGTCGGGCAATGCCTATGTCGAGGCGGTGCAGGCCGAGGGCGGGCTGCCGGTCGAGCTGCACGTGCTGCGCTCGGACCGGATGAGCGTGGTGCCGGGGGCGGATGGCTGGCCCAGGGCCTATGACTATACCGCCGGGGGCAAAACGCACCGGTTCCCGGCCGAGGCCATCTGCCACATCAAGTCGTTCCACCCGCAGGATGACCACTATGGCTTCTCGCCCCTGCAGGCGGCGGCGATGGCGATTGACGTGCACAACAGCGCCTCGCGCTGGTCGAAATCACTGTTGGACAACGCTGCGCGGCCCTCGGGCGCGCTGGTGTGGAAGGGCGGCGACGGACAGGGCGTGATGGCCGAAGAGCAGTTCCGCCGCCTGAGCGACGAGATCGAGGCGAACTATCGCGGGGCGCGGAATGCAGGCCGTCCGATGGTTCTGGAAGGGGGGCTGGATTGGAAGCCAATGGGCTTTTCCCCGTCGGACATGGAGTTTCAGAAGACCAAGGAAGCCGCCGCCCGCGAGATCGCGCTGGCTTTCGGTGTCCCGCCGATGCTGCTGGGGATCCAGGGTGACGCGACCTATTCGAACTATCAGGAGGCCAACCGGGCGTTCTATCGCCTGACCGTTCTGCCCCTGGTGACGCGGGTGGCGGCGGCGTTGTCGGACTGGCTGTCGGACTTTACCGGCGAGGACCTGATGCTGAAGCCCGATCTGGACCAGGTGCCGGCGCTGGCGGCGGAACGCGATGCGCTATGGGCGCGGGTGGCCAATGCCGATTTCCTGACCGATGCCGAAAAGCGTGCTCTGCTGGGCCTGCCGGTGCTGGCGGAGACGGCGGATGGCTGACACGCCGGGATATCCGCCCTTTGACTGCGCGCCGGGCCTGCGTCTGGCCGCGCATGAAAGGGTGGCCGAGATCCAGCATGCGCATCTGTGCAGGCGGCTGGATCAGATCGAGGAGATGATGGAGCGGCTGGAGCGGCGGTTGTGGCTGACGGTCTATGGCGTGGCGGCGGTGATCCTGGCGCAGGCGTTCCAGTCATTCCTGACGGTGGCGCCATGAATTCAGCGGCTTACGAGGAGTATTTCATGAATTTGGAACGCAAGTTCGCGCGGTTCGGCGATGGGCTGTCGGTGACCGAGGACGCGGTGATCGAGGGCTATGCCAGCCTGTTCGGCCAGGTCGATCAGGGCCGCGACGTGGTGCAGAAAGGGGCCTATGCCGCGTCTCTGGCCGGGCTGAAGGCGGCCGGGCAGCGGGTCAAGATGCTGTGGCAGCACGACCCGGCCCAGCCCATCGGCGTGTGGGACGAGGTGCGCGAGGACGACCGTGGCCTGTGGGTCAAGGGGCGGCTGCTGGAAAGCACCCAGAAGGGCCGCGAGGCGGCCGAGCTGATCCGCGCGGGGGCGCTGGACGGGCTGTCGATCGGCTATCGCACCAAGCGGGCCGTGAAGGATGACAAGGGCCGGCGGCTCTTGACGGAACTGGAGCTGTGGGAGGTGTCGCTGGTGACCTTCCCGATGCTGCCCAGTGCGCGGGTGGCGGCAAAGGGGTCGGACCTCGATGCCGAGGAAACCTGGCGCAGTATTGCCGAGGTGTTCCGGAACGCCCGGCTGGAGCTGGCGCGAACCTAGCGCGCCTCAACCCCCACCCAGAAAGGAAGTGCTGATGAGCAAGACCGAGACCGCGGCCTTGACCGGAGAGGGTGTGCCCCTGGTTCAGGAGGTGAAGCAGGCGATGGCTGGCTTCGTGAGCGAATTCAAGGGTCTGAAGGCTGAAGTTCAACAGAAACTGCAACAAACAGAAGAGCGACTGACCATGCTGGATCGTAAATCAACCATCGCGGCGCGCCCGCATCTTGCGGCCTCGACGCTGGAGGAAGCGCCGCACCAGAAGGCCTTTGACGCCTATGTGCGTTCGGGCGATGACGATGCCCTGCGCGGGCTGGAGATGGAGACCAAGTCGCTGTCGACGGCCGTCAACAGCGATGGCGGCTACCTGGTCGATCCGCAGACCGCCGAGATGATCAAGTCGGTGCTGAAATCCACCGCCTCGATCCGTTCGATCGCGTCGGTCGTGAATGTCGAGGCGAATTCGTTCGACGTACTGATCGACCACACCGATGTGGGCGCGGGCTGGGCCGATGAAACAGCGGCGGCCACCGAGACCGGCACCCCGTCGATCGACCGCATCTCGATCCCGCTGCACGAGCTGAGCGCGCTGCCCAAGGCCTCGCAGCGGTTGCTGGACGACAGCGCATTCGACGTCGAGGGCTGGCTGGCCGGCCGTATCGCCGACAAGTTTGCCCGCGCCGAGGCGGCGGCCTTTATCAACGGTGACGGCATCGACAAGCCGAAGGGCATCCTGAGCCATCCGGCGGTGGACAACGACGTCTGGACCTGGGGCAACCTGGGCTATGTGCCCACCGGTGTCGCGGGCGGCATCGACGCGGATGCGATCGTTGACGTGGTCTATGCGCTGGGCGCGCAGTACCGCGTGAACGGCACCTTCGTGATGAACTCGAAAACCGCGGGCGTGATCCGCAAGCTGAAGGATGCCGACGGCCGCTTCCTGTGGTCGGATGGCCTGGCCGCGGGTGAGCCCGCTCGCCTGATGGGTTATCCGGTGCTGATCGCTGAGGACATGCCCGATCCGGGCACCGACAGCTTCTCGATCGCCTTCGGTGACTTCTCGGCCGGCTATACCATCGCCGAGCGCCCCGACCTGCGCGTGCTGCGCGATCCGTTCAGCGCCAAGCCGCATGTCCTGTTCTATGCCACCAAGCGCGTGGGCGGCGACATCAGCGACTTTGCCGCGATCAAGTTGGTGAAATTCGGCACCGCCTAAGCGGTGACGGATCCGGGGGGCCGGTGGGCCGGTCCCTCGGGCGGCGGGCGCGGGCCGGGGTGAGATCCCCCGCGTTGTCTAGCTGCTCCCCTCCGTCCGAGCAACGTGGGGCGGCACGTGCCCGCCATTTTCCAAGGATGCGGCCCCCGGAGGGGTCCGAGATTGCGGAGTGAATGGATGATGTTGATCGAAGAAACCGCCATCGCGGATGCGGCGCTGCCGATGGATCAATTCAAGGCGCATCTGCGGCTGGGCACGGGATTTGCCGAGACCAGCCTGCAGGACGACGTGTTGAAAGGGTTCCTGAGGGCGGCGATGGCCGCGATCGAGGCGCGCACGGGCAAGGTGCTGATATCGCGCAGTTTCACCTGGACCCTGAGTCGCTGGCGGAACGACGCGGGCGAGGTTCTGCCGGTCGCGCCGGTGACGAGCATCGACGCGGTGACGCTGACCGACGCGCGGGGCACCCAGCAGATGGTGGCGCCCGGGACTTACCGCCTGGAGCGCGACAACCAGCGCCCCTGCCTGCGCCCGATGGGGGCTTGCCTGCCCGCGATTCCCACCGGTGGAGAGGTGACCATCGCGCTGACGGCCGGGATGGCGGCGGACTGGGGCGGGCTGCCGGCGGATCTGGGGCAGGCGGTGCTGCTGCTGGCGGCGCATTACTACGAGTATCGTGACGAGACCAGCCTGAGCGACGGCTGCATGCCCTTCGGCGTGACCAGCCTGATCCAGCGCTATCGCATGGTGCGTTTCGGCGCGGGGATGATGCAATGAGCGCGCCCCGTCTGAACCGGCAGCTGGTGCTGGAGGCCCCTGTGCGGGTGGCCGACGGTGCGGGGGGCTATGCCGAGACATGGGCGCCGCTGGGCACGCTGTGGGCCGAGGTGACCGCCCGGACCGGCACCGAGCGCGCGGTCGCGAATGTGGCGGTTTCGCGCGTGAGTTACCGCATCGTGGTGCGTGGCGCGCCCGAGGGGTCGTCGATGCGCCCGGCGCCCGATCAGAGGTTCCGCGAGGGCGGGCGGCGCTTCGTGATCCGCGCGGTGGCCGAATACGACGCGGCCGGGCGCTATCTGACCTGTTTCGCGGATGAGGAGGTGGCGGCATGAGCTATGGCGTTTCGGCGGCGCTGCAGGCGGCTGTGTTCCAGCAATTGGTGGCGGATGCCCAGGTGGGCACGCTGAGCGGTGGCGCGATTTATGACGCGGTGCCTTCGGGGACGGTTCCGCAGACCTACGTGACGCTTGGCCCCGAGGAGGTGCGCGAGGCTTCGGACAAGACGGGGCAGGGCACTTTGCATCGTTTCACGGTGTCGGTGGTGTCCGAGGCGGCCGGGTTCGGCGCGGCCAAGACGCTGGCCGGGGCCGTGTGCGACGCGCTGGACGGCGCCCCGCTGACGTTGGATCGGGGGCGGCTGGTGGGGCTGTGGTTCGAGCGGGCCTCGGCCCGGCGCACCGGAACCGGCGGCGCGATCCGGCAGATCGACCTGAGATTCCGCGCCCGCGTGGAAGACAACTAAGCAATCAATGGAGAGAGCAAATGGGTGCCCAGAACGGTAAGGACCTGCTGGTCAAAGTGGACATGAACGGCACGGGTCTGTTCCAGACCATCGCGGGGCTGCGGGCCACGCGGATCAGTTTCAACGCAGAAAGCGTGGATGTCACTTCGTTGGAAAGCCAGGGCGGCTGGCGCGAGCTGCTGTCGGGGGCGGGGGTCAAGTCGGCCTCGATTTCCGGATCGGGCGTGTTCAAGGACGCCGGCACGGATGAACGCGCGCGGCAGCTGTTCTTTGACGGTGAAACGCCCGCCTTCCAGGTGATCATTCCCGATTTCGGCATCGTCGAAGGACCGTTCCAGGTGACCGGGATCGAGTATTCGGGCTCGCACAATGGCGAGGCGACCTATGAGATGAGCCTGGCCAGCGCCGGCGCCCTGACCTTTACGGCGCTGTGATGGTCAATCCGTGGACGGGCGAGGTGGCGCTGGTGATCGATGGCCAGCGCCGGGTGCTCAAGCTGACGCTGGGCACGTTGGCCGAGCTGGAGCAGGAGCTGGGCGCAGGGTCGCTGGTGGAGCTGGTGCAGCGGTTCGAGAGCGGCGCCTATTCCAGCGGTGACGTGCTGGGGCTGATCGTTGCGGGGCTGCGCGGAGGCGGCACGGATGTGACCCGCGCCGACATGTTGCGGGCCGAGATCGAGGGCGGCCCGATGGCCGCGGCGCGGGCGGCGGCCGAGTTGCTCGCGCGGGCCTTCATGGTGCCGGGTGAGCCATGAGCGGCTTTGACTGGCCCGGCCTGATGCGGGCCGGGCTGCACGGGCTGCGGCTGACGCCGGATCAGTTCTGGCGTCTGACCCCGGCCGAACTGCGGCTGATGCTGGGGCAGGGCCGCGGGATGCCGGCGATGAACCGGGCGCGGCTGGAGAAGCTGCTGGCCGCCTGGCCCGACAAGATACAAGGAGAGCGTGATGACGGATCGGGACGGGTTTGACGACCTGCAGGAGCGCGGCGAGGCGCTGGGCGACGCCCTGGGCGATGCCGCCACGATGGCGGCGGCCTTCGACGCCCAGATGAAGCGGATCAGCGCCGCTTTTGAAGAGACCGGGAAGGATGTCGCCACCCTGGAACGCGGCATGTCGAGCGGGCTTCGCAAGGCCTTCGACGGCGTGGTTCTGGACGGAATGAACCTGTCGGATGCGCTGGACGTGCTGAAGAACTCGATGATCCGCACGGCCTATTCGGCGGCGATCAAGCCGGTGACGGATCATTTCGGCGGCATGCTGGCCAATACGGTCGGCGGCCTGGTTCAGGGGCTGCTGCCCTTTGCCGATGGCGGCAGTTTCGCGCAGGGGCGCGTCATGCCTTTTGCCAATGGCGGCGTGGTCACCGGGCCCACCACCTTTCCGATGCGCGGTGCGACCGGGTTGATGGGCGAGGCCGGCCCCGAGGCGATCATGCCGCTGGCGCGCGGACCCGACGGCAAGTTGGGCGTGCGCAACTCGGGCGGCGGAGGGGCGGTGAACGTGGTGATGAATATCACCACGCCCGACGTGCAGGGCTTCCGCCGCAGCCAGGGCCAGATCGCCGCCCAGATGAGCCGTGCCATGGGGCGCGGCAATCGCAACCGGTAGTTTAGGGAGCAGGACATGAATTTCCACGAAGTCAGATTTCCCGCCAGCCTGAGTTTCGGCTCGGTCGGCGGACCCGAGCGGCGCACGGATATCGTGACGCTGGCCAACGGGTTCGAGGAACGCAACACGCCCTGGGCGCATTCGCGGCGGCGATACGACGCCGGTTTGGGGATGCGGTCGCTGGACGACATCCAGACGCTGATCGCCTTTTTCGAGGCGCGTCAGGGGCAGATGTACGGCTTTCGCTGGAAGGACTGGTCGGACTACAAGTCCTGCGCCGCCACTGCCGAGGTCGAAAAGGGCGACCAGGTGATCGGGCAAGGCGACGGGGTCACGACCGTGTTCCAACTGGTCAAGACCTATGCCTCGGGCGTGGCCAGTTATGTCAGGCCCATCGTCAAGCCGGTGCTCGGCACGGTCAAGGTTGGGCTGGATCAGGATGAGGCCCGAGAAGGCGTCGATTTCGAGGTGGACCTCAATCGCGGTCTGATCCAATTCGCCGTCCCGCCGGCCGAGGGGGTCGATGTTACCGCCGGGTTCGAGTTCGACGTGCCGGTGCGCTTCGACACCGACAGGATTCAGGTCAGCGTGGCCAGCTTTCAGGCAGGCGACGTGCCCAATGTTCCGGTGGTGGAGGTGCGGGTCTGATGAGCGGCGACAAGCAGGCATTGCTGACCCATCTTCAGTCCGGCATGACCACGGTCTGCCGCTGTTGGGTGATCACTCGAACCGATGGCGTGTCCTTCGGGTTCACCGACCATGACCGCGAACTGGCCTTCGAAGGGCTGGTGTTCAAGGCAAGCACCGGCCTCACAGCCTCGGCGATCGAACAAGCGACGGGCCTGTCGATCGACAATTCCGAGGCCATGGGGGCGCTGTCTGATGCGGCCGTGTGCGACGAGGATATCGAAGACGGCCGCTTTGACGGTGCCGATGTCCGAGCATGGCTGGTCAACTGGGCCGCGCCGGAACAGCGCATGTTGCAGTTCCGTGGCTCAATCGGCGAGCTGCGCCGCGCTGGGGGCGCGTTTCATGCCGAGTTGCGCGGGCTGACCGATCTGCTGAACCGACCCTTGGGGCGGATCTACCAAAAACCTTGTACGGCCGTTTTGGGTGACAAAGCCTGCGGCTTCGACAGGTTGACGCCCGGCTACTGGGCCGAGGCCGAGATTGCCGAGATCGACGATGGGCCGATCCTCAGACTGCAGGGTGCCGAGGCGTTTGAGGACGGCTGGTTCGAACGTGGCCGCGTCGATGTGTTGACTGGCCGCTCTCAGGGGCTCTGGGCCTCGGTGAAGACGGACCGGAGCATCAAGATAGGGCGGGAATTGCACCTTTGGACTGCTCTGGGCTCGGGTCTGGCCACGGGTGACCGTGTGCGGGTGCTGGCGGGCTGCGACAAGCGGATGGAGACCTGCCGGTTGAAATTCAACAACGTCATAAATTTCCAAGGTTTTCCGGATCTGCCGAGCGAAGACTGGGTGATGGCCGTGCCGAAACAGGGCAACGCGAATAATGGAGGCAGCAGGCGGTGATGGTGACGACTCAGGATATCGTGGACGAAGCGCGAGGCTGGCTGGGAACGCCCTATGTGCATCAGGCCTCGGTCAAGGGAGCGGGAACCGATTGCTTGGGATTGCTGCGCGGCGTCTGGCGATCCGTCATCGGCCACGAGCCCGAGGCGGTGCCTACCTACAGCATGGACTGGTCTGAACCGCAGGGTGAAGAGCGCATGTGGGCGGCTGCGAGGCGCAATCTGGTCGAACGTCCGGGCAACTTTCTTGCTCCCGGGTGCGTGCTGCTGTTCCGGATGCGCGATGCCGGTGTGGCCAAACACCTCGGTATCGTGAGTGAAGCGGGCGCCGTGCCACGCTTTATCCATGCCTATTCCGGACATGGCGTTGTCGAGAACACTCTGAGCGACCCCTGGCGCCGCCGGGTGGTCGCCTGCTTTGAATTTCCTTTGGAGGGCAACTGATGGCGACGATAGTTTTATCTGCGGCGGGGGCCGCGCTGGGCGGGTCCATCGGTGGAACCGTTGCAGGGTTGTCAACGGCCATCGTGGGGCGGGCAGTCGGCGCAACGCTCGGGCGGGTTATCGACCAGCGATTGATGAGCCAGTCGGTCATGGGCGCCGGAAGCGAGGTGGTCGAGTCCGGCCGGCTGGACCGGTTCAGACTTACGGAAACAGGCGAGGGCGCGCCGTTGTCCACCGTGTTCGGCCGAATGCGGGTCGGTGGGCAGGTGATCTGGGCGTCGGATTTCCTTGAGACCCGCAAAACCACGACGTCTACGCAGTCTGCTGGCGGCAAAGGAACCCCAAAACCTGCCGAAGTCACCACGACCACCCATAGCTACAGCTATTCGATATCACTGGCGATTGCTGTCGGCGTCGGAGAGATCGCGGACATCGCGCGGATATGGGCCGATGGGGAAGAGCTTGAGCGCAACAGCCTGAACATGCGGGTTTATACGGGTAGCCAGGATCAGCTGCCGGATCCCCTGATCGAAACGATCGAAGGTGCCGGGACGGTTCCGGCCTATCGCGGCACAGCGTATGTGGTGATCGAAGATCTGCCGCTGGCGCAATTTGGCAATCGCGTTCCCCAGTTCTCCTTCGAGGTTGTTCGGCCGGACCAGAAATCCGCACCAGACTACGAGTTCGAATTGCAACGGATTGTCCGGGCCGTGGCCCTGATGCCTGGCACCGGGGAATACACGCTGGCCAGCACGCAGGTAAACTACTCCAAAGGGTCGGGTCAAAGCTGGGCCGCCAACGTCAATTCGCCCTCGGGCGAGCCCGATCTGGTGGCCTCGATGCGTGCCCTGAGCAAAGAACTTCCGGGCTGCAAGGCTGCATCGCTGGTGGTTTCTTGGTTCGGAGATGACTTGCGTTGCGGCGCTTGCAGCATTCGACCCAAGGTGATCCGCCAAGACGTGGACGGCGCCAACATGCCGTGGAAAGTCTCTGGGCTAAAGCGCAAATCGGCTCAGGTCGTGCAACAGGTGGACGGGCGACCGGTCTATGGCGGTACCCCGGCCGATGCGTCGGTGGTTCAGGCCATTCAACACCTCAAGGAATCCGGCAGCCGGGTGATGTTTTATCCTTTCATCCTGATGGATCAGATGCAGGGCAATGGTCTTCCAGACCCATGGTCGGATGCCGGCGATCAGCCGCATCTGCCGTGGCGCGGCCGGATCACGCTGGACGTGGCTCCGGGGCGTCCGGGGTCGTTGGACGGAACCGCAGGTGCGGACGCTCAGGTGGCAAGCTTTTTTGGTGCAGCCCAAGCCTCGGATTTCATCATCGGTAATGGCAGCGTGACCTATACCGGCCCGGAAGAATGGAGCATGCGCCGTTTCATTCTTCACTACGCGGCGTTGTGCAAGGCAGCAGGCGGGGTCGAGGCGTTTTGCATCGGTTCGGAAATGCGTGGTCTTACCCAGATACGCGGCGCGTCCGGGTTCGCGGCCGTCGCTCAGCTGAAGGCATTGGCGGCAGAAGCGCGGCAGATACTGGGGCCAGACACCAAGATCGGCTACGCTGCGGACTGGACGGAATATTTCGGGTACCAGCCTGCCGATGGCAGCGGTGACCGATACTTCCATCTGGACCCACTGTGGGCAGACGAAAACATCGATTTCGTCGGGATCGACAACTACATGCCGGTCTCGGACTGGCGGGATGGCAACGATCATCGGGATGCGCTGGATGGTGCCCGGTCAATCTACGACCTGGATTATTTGCGCGGCAACATCGAAGGCGGTGAAGGATACGACTGGTACTATCCAACGCCCGAGGAACAGGACGCGCAGATAAGGTATCCGATCGAGGACGGCGAACATGCAGAGCCATGGGTCTGGAGATATAAGGACATCCGCAACTGGTGGTCGAACTTGCACCACGAACGGATCGGAGGAGTGCGCCAAGCTGACCCGACCGATTGGGTTCCGGGATCAAAGCCGATCTGGTTCACGGAATTGGGCTGTGCGGCCATAGACAAGGGAACGAACCAACCCAACAAGTTTTTGGATCCGAAATCCTCGGAATCCGATCTGCCCAAATACTCAAACGGTCAACGCGACGATTTCATTCAGGTTCAGTATTTGAAGGCAGTTCTGGGATATTGGGCCGATCCGCAGATCAACCCGGTTTCGGACATCTACGATGGTCCGATGGTCGACGTTTCGAATGCCTATGTATGGGCGTGGGACGCGAGACCTTACCCGACATTCCCGAACCTGCGTTCGCAGTGGAGCGACGGCGAAAACTACGCCCGTGGTCATTGGTTGAACGGGCGTTCAGGTGCCAGGACACTGGCCTCGGTGGTGGCCGAGATTTGTCAGGCTGCAGGCGTTGCCGATTTTGATGTGTCTGCGCTGGACGGAGTTGTCCGTGGATACGTGATCGAAGATGTATCGGACGCGCGGGCGGCCCTGCAACCGCTGATGCTGCACTACGGATTTGATGCGATTGAGCGGGACGGTGTTCTGACATTCCGCATGAGGGCCGGGCGCCGGGCATTCGATCTGTCGCTGGATCAGGTCGCGGAAAGCCCCGAGGTCGATGGCAGGGTCCAGTACCAGCGCGAAGCCGAGGCCGAAATGGCCGGCCGCGTGCGTCTGCGCTTCGTGCAGTCGGATGCGGACCACGATGTGGTATCAGAGGAGGCCGTGCTGCCCGATGATCGGACACATTCTGTTGCCGTGAACGAAATGCCTCTGTCGATGACCCGCGCCGAAGGGAGGCAGACGGTCGAACGTTGGCTGGCCGAGGCCCGCGTCGCGCGCAACACCGCTCGGTTCGCGCTGCCGCCGTCGCAGATGCATCTGGGCGCCGGCGACATTGTTCGACTTCCATCCTGGAATGGGGGAGCCGGTGCGCTGTATCGCATAGACCGATTGGAACAGGCTGACATCCAGTTGGCAGATGCCGTGCGGATCGAGCCCGGGGTCTATTCGCCGTCCGACATGGCGGATGATGGGTTTGTCTCACAACCCTTTGTGGCCCCGGTCCCGGTTCTTCCGATTTTTCTGGATCTGCCACTCATTACCGGCGCCGAAGAGCCGCACGCCCCTTATCTGGCCGTCACGGCCGATCCTTGGCAAGGCAGCGTCGCCGTCTATTCCTCGGACAGCGACGAGGGCTACGCGCTGCGCGATCTGGTGACTGGTCAGGCTGTGATCGGGTTCACTGAATCCGCCTTGCCGTCCGCGAGTGCAGGGGTTTGGGATGAAGGTGCGCCGCTGCGCGTGCGCCTTGTCGATGGCGTCTTGCAGTCGCGGTCGCGTGACTCGCTTTTGACAGGAGCCAACTTGGCGGCGATCGGAGACGGCACGCCCGGAAATTGGGAAGTGTTTCAGTTCGCGGATGCCGTCTTGCAGGAACCCGGGGTCTATGCCCTGTCTGGCCGCCAGCGCGGCCAATTGGGTACGGACGCAGTCATACCTGAAAGCTGGCCGGAGGGTTCCGTGTTCGTGTTGCTTGACGAGAGGGTTTTTCAGACCAGCCTGCTGCGGACCGAACGCCGAATTGCCCGGCACTACCGGATCGGGCCTGCCACCCGCGGATACGACGACGATTCCTATGTCCATAAGGTCGAGGTCTTTGATGGAAACGGTCTGCGCCCCTACGCGCCAGTTCATCTGAAGGTCGAAAGACACGGGGGCGATGACCTGTTCACCTGGGTACGCCGAACCCGGATCGACGGCGACGATTGGGACGTGCTGGACGTGCCGCTGGGCGAGGAGTCCGAGACTTATCTGATCCGGATTCGGTCAGGTGGCACCCTTGTTCGGGAAGAGATCGCCACGACGCCAAGTTGGACCTATTCCGCTGCGGCACAGTCTTCGGACGGGGTCACGGGCCTCTACGAGGTCGAGGTGGCGCAGGTTTCGGCCAGCTACGGGCCGGGCGCGGCCGCGCGGCTGAGTGTGGGGTAGGGAGACCATGCGCCCTGTTTTGCACGGCGATGTCAGTTCTGCGGCGCGGGTTTTGCTGACCGTGCCGCAAGCCCAGCGTGAGCGGCTGTGCGCGCGCATGATCGCCGAGGCCGAGTTGGCTGACCGTCACCTGACCGCGACGGGTCGTTTGCATCCTGTTTACGGGAACGGAGCATTGATGGGAGCGGCACGCAGCCGCCCGTTGGCAGACGAGCCGAGTTTCAGCGACACCGAGTATTGCCGGTGTTTCGAGACGGTACTGCGCCAACTTATCCGGTTTCAACTCAACCGGCCGCGCAGCTGACGCACTTGCTGGCGGCCGGGTCCAGGTCCAGGCGTCTGCGCGGAATGTCGTCACCGCAATCCTCGCAATACCCGAATTCGCCCTCGGCCATCCGGTCGAGGGCGGCCCTCAGCCGTAGGGCTTCGAGATCTCGTCGCGTTTGTTGCGCCTTGGCCATGGCTTGATTCTGCAGCGCATCCATTCGACTGAGCCGCCCGACCGCCTGCTGGTCAAGCTCGACCACGGATTGAGCGTCCTGACCGGCCAGGGAAATGCGTTCCAATTCCTCTAGCCGGGACAGGATAAGTGTTTCAAATTCCCTGAGTTCGGACCGGTTCATTTTCTGTTGTGTTGCACATCAAGGGTTTGCGTTTGGCCTTTTTGGGCCTAGATGGCTATTCTAGGCGCAGCAGAGGATCAAAAGCCATGTTTGAAACGCGCACCCAAGTAACGTCAGTTGACCCCGTCTGGGACCGGATCACGGCCGAAGCACAGGCCGCCGTCGAAAAAGAGCCTTTGATGGGCGGACTGGTGCATGCCTGTATCCTGCACCACAAATCTCTGGAACGTGCGTTGTCCTATCGGATCTCGGCCAAGCTGTGCTCGAACGAGATGTCGATGATGGTTCTGCGTGAAATCGTCGAAGAGGCCTATGCCGATGACAAGGCGCTGATGAATGCAGCCCGCGCGGATCTGATGGCCGTGTACGAGCGCGACCCGGCCTGCCATCGTCTGCTGCAGCCGATTCTGTATTTCAAAGGCTACCAAGCCATGCAGGCCTATCGCGTGGCACACTGGCTGTGGCAGAAGGGCCGGCACGATCTGGCCTATTTCTTCCAGATGCGCAGTTCGGAAATCTTCGGGATCGATATTCACCCCGCCGCGAAGATCGGCAAGGGCATCATGATCGACCACGCGCATTCCATCGTGATCGGTGAAACTGCGGTCGTGGGCGACAACGTCTCGATGCTGCATTCGGTGACTCTGGGCGGGACCGGCAAGGAAGAAGAGGATCGTCATCCCAAAATCGAGGATGGCGTTCTAATCGGGGCCGGGGCCAAGGTTCTGGGCAACATCCGCGTGGGTCATTGCAGCCGCATCGCCGCCGGTTCGGTGGTGCTGCAGGATGTGCCGCCCTGCAAGACCGTAGCGGGTATCCCCGCCAAGATCGTGGGTGAGGCGGGGTGCGACCAGCCCTCGATCTCGATGGATCACATGCTGGGCAAGGATCAGTAAACCTGTTCTCAGGTTCGAAAAAAGCCGCCTCGGGGTCCGAGGCGGCTTTTTTGATTTTTGTGACTTGGATCAGGCCAGCATGACCATGGGGTTTTCGAGGTTGTCCACGATGGCTTGCAGGAGCTGTGCCCCAAGCGCGCCGTCGATCACCCGGTGATCGACCGACATGGTAACCGACATCACGGTCGCCACGGTCAGCTCCCCATCCTCGCCCACGACTGGCTTCTTGGCGCCGGTGCCGACGGCCAGGATACCCGCATGCGGCGGGTTCACGATGGCGTCGAAATTTTCGATGCCATACATGCCCAGGTTCGAAACCGCGAAGGTGCCGCCCTGATACTCATGCGGGGCCAGCTTGCGCTCGCGCGCGCGCGCGGCCAGGTCCTTCATTTCGGTCGACAGGGCCGACAGAGATTTGGTGTCGGCGTCCTGCAGGACCGGGGTGAACAGGCCGCCTTCGATCGCGACGGCCACGGCCACGTCCGAGGGTTTCAGCTGCAGCACCCGGTCGCCCGCCCAGACGGCGTTGCACTCGGGCACCTGCTGCAGCGCGTTGGCGACGGCCTTGATGATGAAGTCGTTGACGCTCAGCTTCACGCCACGGGCTTCCAGCTGCTTGTTCAACTGGCTGCGGAATTTCAGCAGCGCGTCCAGCTTGATATCGCGGCGCAGGTAGAAATGCGGGATGGTCTGCTTGGCCTCGGCCAGACGGGCGGCGATGGTCTTGCGCATGCCGTCCAACTTGACCTCCTCGTACTCGCGGCCCTCGTACATGCGGGCCACCATGTCGGCCGAGGGGCCTGCAGGAGCAGCGGCAGGGGCCGGCGCTGCGCTTGCCGAAGCAGCCGGTGCCGGTGCCGCTGCCGGAGCGGTTGCGCCTTCGACATCTGCTTTGACGATGCGGCCATGCGGGCCCGAGCCCTTGATCTGTGCTAGATCCAGACCCTTTTGGGCGGCAATGCGACGGGCCAGCGGAGAAGCAAAGATGCGACCGCCATCTGCCTTGACCGGAGCCGCAGGTGCCGAAGCGGGGGCGGGCGCCTCGGACGCCGCAGGTGCGGCGGCCTCGTTGCCCGCGTCGGCTGCGGGTGCAGCCTCGGGCGCTTTGGCGGCGGCGGCGATGTCATCGGCGCTTTCGCCCTCTTCCAGCAGCACGGCGATGGGGGTGTTGACCTTGACCCCTTCGGTGCCCTCAGGAACCAAGATCTTGCCGACGATACCTTCATCGACGGCTTCGAACTCCATCGTGGCCTTGTCGGTCTCGATCTCGGCCAGCAGGTCGCCGGAGGAGACGGTGTCGCCTTCCTTGACCAGCCATTTGGCAAGCGTGCCTTCCTCCATGGTCGGCGAAAGGGCGGGCATCAGAATTTCGGTGGGCATCTGTCAGTCGCTCCTTACCGATAGGTCACTTGTTTGACGGCGGCGATCACCTCGTCGGTGGTAATCAGCGCCAGCTTTTCCAGGTTCGCCGCATAGGGCATGGGCACGTCCTTGCCGGTCAGCGTGATGACGGGCGCGTCTAGATAGTCGAACGCTTCCTGCATGACCACGGAACTGATGTAGCTGCCGACCGAGCCTTGCGGCCAGCCTTCCTCGACCGTGACCAGACGATTGGTTTTCATCACCGAGTTGACGATCGCGCCAGTGTCCATCGGGCGGATGGTGCGCAGGTCGATCACCTCGGCGCTGATGCCATCCTCGGCCAGCTTGTCGGCGGCTTCCAATGCGTATTGCATACCAATTCCAAAGCTGACGATGGTCACATCGGTGCCTTCGCGCCAGATGCGGGCCTTGCCCAGCGGCACGGTCAGGTCATCGACCTGCGGCACGTCGAACGAGCGGCCATAGAGGATTTCGTTTTCCAGGAACACGACCGGGTTGGGATCGCGGATGGCCGATTTCAGCAGACCTTTGGCGTCGGCTGCCGAATAGGGCATCACGACCTTAAGGCCCGGGATCTGCATGTACCAAGCAGCATAGTCCTGAGAGTGCTGGGCCGCCACGCGCGCGGCGGCGCCGTTGGGGCCTCGGAACACGATCGGACAGCCCATCTGACCGCCGGACATATACAGCGTCTTGGCGGCAGAGTTGATGATCTGGTCGATCGCCTGCATGGCGAAGTTGAATGTCATGAACTCGACGATCGGCTTCAGGCCGCCAAAGGCGGAACCCACGGCAATGCCGGTAAATCCATGCTCGGTGATCGGCGTGTCGATCACGCGTTTTGCGCCGAATTCGTCCAGCAGGCCTTGGCTCACCTTGTAGGCGCCCTGGTATTCACCGACTTCTTCGCCCATCAGGTAGACGTCTTCGTCCGAGCGCATTTCCTCGGCCATCGCGTCGCGCAGAGCCTCACGGACCGTCATCGATTTCATCTCGGCATCTGCTGGCCAGTCCGGCGACAGGTCCACGGTAGGCGCGGCCGGTGCAGCAGGGGCAGGAGCGGGGGCCTCGACCGCCGCCGGGGCGGCTTCGGCCTCCGCTGCGGCTGCGGGTGCAGCCGTGGTCACGGCCGAGGCGTCTTCGCCCTCTTCGACCAGGATCGCGATCGGGGTGTTGACCTTTACGCCTTCGGTGCCCTCGGCAATCAGGATTTTGCCGACGATGCCTTCATCGACGGCTTCGAACTCCATCGTGGCCTTGTCGGTTTCGATCTCGGCCAGAATGTCGCCAGAGCTTACGGTGTCGCCTTCCTTGACCAGCCACTTGGCCAGTGTGCCTTCCTCCATGGTCGGCGAAAGGGCGGGCATGAGAATTTCGGTTGCCATGTCTTATTCGTCCTCTCAGGCGTAAATGTCGGTCCAGAGCTCGTCCAGCGACGGCTCGGGGCTTTCCTTGGCGAACTCGGCGGCCTGGTTGACGACCTCCTTGATTTCCTTGTCGATCGCCTTCAGGTCATCCTCGGTGGCGTGCTTGCCAGTCAGCAGCAGCTCGCGCACGTGTTCGATCGGGTCGCTCTGCTCGCGCACCTTCTGAACCTCTTCGCGGGTGCGGTACTTGGCGGGATCCGACATCGAGTGTCCGCGGTAGCGGTAGGTCTTGACCTCGAGGATGTACGGGCCCTTCCCGGCCCGGCAGTGCGCCACGGCCTTTTCGCCGGCTTCTTTCACCGCCAGAACGTCCATGCCGTTGACGATCTCGCCGGGGATGCCGAACGCCTCACCGCGGTGATAGATGTCCTTGGTCGAGGTCGAGCGCGACTGCGCTGTGCCCATCGCGTACTGGTTGTTTTCGATCACGAAGACCACCGGCAATTGCCAGATGGCCGCCATGTTGAAGGTTTCATAGACTTGACCTTGGTTCGCTGCGCCGTCACCGAAATAGGTAAAGGTCACGCGGCCGTTGTCTTTGTACTTGTCTGCAAAGGCCAGGCCTGCACCCAGCGGAACCTGTGCGCCGACGATGCCATGTCCACCGTAGAAATGCTTCTCTTTCGAGAACATGTGCATCGAGCCGCCCTTGCCCTTGGACAAGCCGCCTTCGCGTCCGGTCAATTCAGCCATGACGCCGCCCGGATCCATCCCGCAGGCCAGCATGTGGCCGTGGTCGCGGTAGGAGGTGATGCGCTTGTCGCCATCCTCGGCCGCAGCTTCGAGCCCCACGACGACGGCTTCCTGACCGATGTAGAGGTGGCAGAAACCGCCGATCAGACCCATGCCGTACAGTTGACCGGCCTTTTCCTCGAATCGGCGGATCAACAGCATCTCGCGGTAGTAGGTTTTGAGTTCTTCCGCAGAAACATTTGGTTTCTTTGTGGTTTTTCGCGCAGCCATCGTGGCGACCTCTCCCTTCCGGCAAGATAGTTTAGCGTTAAACTATCTCATAAAGCATTTCGCGCTTTCTGGCGAGCGGAAATGTGACGCTGCGTCCTGGACCGGGTGGCAGTATCTGTTTCCACCCGAAATCCGGCAGGTTTTCGCCTTTTGGTTCGACGTATGCACGGGTAGTATGCCTCCATTGGCAGGCAATTTTGAACGGGCGTCGGAGACAGATTGGCATGATGATCCTCAGAGAGCCGAAGCTGGTTTTCATCAAAACGAAGAAAACCGCCGGATCATCCATCGAAATTGCATTGAGCGCGAAGCTGCAGGACGGAGATTTCGCAACACCGTTCGGCAAGGAAGCCGAACTTCAACGTCCGGGGAAGCAATACATCGTCCGCCGGTCGGTCAAGCTTTTGCGGGACAGAGCCAAAGGCGAAGTGCAGGCCCGGTATCCCCACAATGGGATCGGCGTGGTCAATCGGTATCTGTCCGATATTGCGGAGGGCTGCAGCAGCATTTGGGTTGAGAGAAATCCCTGGGACAAGGCTGTCTCAGCGTTCTATTTCTGGATGCATCAGCGCGGAACACAGATCAACGACGCAAATGCACTGTTCCTGAGCTTTTGCCGGACTCGCCTGAAGTTCTTCTCTGACTTCCATCTTTATTCTGAGGGCGGCGATATCGCGGTTGATCGGGTGTTGCGATACGAAAGCCTGGACAGTGATTTGGCGCAGGTGCTGGATGACTTCGGCCTTGGCGATGTCAGCCTCGGCGACAAACGTTTGAATTCCGGCATTCGAAAATCAAAGCAGTTCGATGTTTTCTACGGTGAAAACTGGGACGGCGAAGCCGTGGACGTGGTGGCTGACCTGTTCCGACGGGAAATCGACGCTTTCGGGTATCAGTTGCCAACTGCAGAGGAACCCGGGGCGGTCGGGCAAACAGCTAATTAGCGGATGACGATTTCATCAGCTCGGATCATTCCCAAAACGGTTCGGGCCTGCTGATCCAGCAGGTCAAGATCCAGGTAGGTGTCTGAAAGGCGTCTGGTCAGGTTTTCCATCCGAGCGATGTCGGCGTTCAGCGCCGCAAGGTCGCGTGACAGAGCGTCCCGTTCCGCTGAAATCTCGATCCGTCGGAACAGGCCGTAGTCGCCCTGAACGGCAGCAAAGGTGAAATAGACACCCAGCATGAAAGCCACCGAGAAGAATGCGACTGCGCCCAGGCCGGGCCGATTGGAACGGGACACTCTGTTAACCGCCGTATGAATACTGCCTCAAAAACGTGCCCTTTGCGGGCATCTGTCGGCACTATGTCACAGGTGATTCGGGTTGTGAATCCCTCGATTCGCACTTTTTGCAATTCGACGAAAAAAGTGATGCTCTAAGAGCCATGACCGCGTAGGTACCCGCTCAACGCAAAGCGGTCAGTTCCTGATTTCGATTCAGTGTCTGTTCTTCCATGCAGGACCAATAGAACATTTGCGCAGCACGGCCATCGCTTTTGAGTTCGGGGTCACAAGTTGCATCCCTGCATTTCGACCAAGCGCGCTGTTCGTTCAACAAGGCCTCGCCGTTTCCGCGCCTATCCGCCGCTGATTTGACCTCTTTCCAGAGGCGGTTCAGTTCTTTATCAGCGATTTCCTATTTCTCTTTGGCACAGAAAGTGGCGTCGATCTGAGTTTGCCCGGCGCAATGGGACTGCGCGCCAGAAACACTGAGCAGGAGGATAACTGCAAACGTGGCAACGGCTTTCATGGCCCATCTCCCGGTCTGTGGGAGAATACCATGAATGCCTATCGGCAACTAGAATGGGGCTATTGGGCCAGCGCTGCCACACCTGGCAGGGTTTTGCCCTCCATCCATTCCAGGAACGCACCGCCGGCGGTCGAGATGTAGGTGAAGTCCTGCGCGGCACCCGACGCGTTGAGGGCTGCAACCGTATCGCCGCCACCGGCGACCGAAACCAGTTTGCCCGCCCGCGTCAGTTCTGCGGCTTTCAATGCAGCGGCATTTGTCGCCGCGTCGAAGGGTTCCAGTTCGAATGCCCCCAATGGGCCGTTCCAGATCAGAGTCTTGCTCTGTTCGAAGATGTTGCAGATCGCGGCGACGCTGTCCGGCCCGGCGTCCAAGATCATCGAATCTGCGGGGCATTGGTTCGCTGGGACGACCTTGTGTGGGGCGAGTGCTTCGAATTTCTCGGCAACGACAACATCGCTGGGCAGGACGATCCGGCAGCCTGCCTCGTCTGCTTTTGCCATGATTTCGGCTGCAGTATCGGTCATCGCGTGCTCGGCCAACGATTTGCCAACGTCCAGCCCTTTGGCCAGCAGAAAGGTGTTGGCCATGCCGCCGCCGATGATCAGGTTGTCGACCTTCTCGATCAGGTTGCCCAGCAGATCCAGCTTGGTTGATACCTTGGCCCCACCGACCACAGCGGTCACCGAACGCTGAGGGTTGCCCAGAGCGGCTTCGAGTGCGCTGAGCTCTGCCTGCATCAGGCGCCCGGCGCAGGAAGGCAGAAGGCGCGCCAGTGCCTCGGTCGAACTGTGCGCCCGATGAGCCGCCGAGAAGGCGTCATTGCAGTAGATGTCTCCCATCTTGGCCATACCTTCGGCCAGGGTCATGCTGTTCTGGGTCTCTTCGGCGTGAAAGCGGGTGTTCTCCAGCAGCAGAACCTCGCCGTCGCCCTGGTTTGCGGCAGCGATTTCAGCCTCGTATCCGACGCAATCCTCTCCGAAACGGACCTTCGTGCCAAAGGCGGCTTCCAGTGTGGGCACCAGCTGTTTCAGCGACAGGTTCTGCCGACGTTCACCGCCGGGTCGGCCGAAATGGGCCAGAAGGATGGGTTTGCCGCCAGCGGCCAGAATGTCGCGGACCGTGGGCACGATCCGCTGGATCCGGGTGTCATCGGTCACGGCGCCATCCAGAACCGGGACGTTGATGTCCACGCGCACAAGAACGCGCTTGCCCTGCAAATCCATGTCGTCCAGAGTTTTCCAGCCCATCGTATCATCCTCGCCGTTGTCACCACGCGTAAGCGGTTCTTTTCCTGCATTTTGCCCTCAGGTCAATGCGTCACTTGGCTTTCGCGCGTCTGGCGCATAGGTATTTGCGCAAATCAATTCCACAGGAGGGCCCCATGGCCGAGATCAAGGATCCCGAAAACACCATCATCATCGAGCTGAAGGACGGCAACGTCGTCATCGAGCTGCTGCCGGACGTGGCGCCTCAGCACAGCGAGCGCATGAAGGAACTGGCGCGCGCGGGCGAGTATGACAACGTGGCCTTTCACCGGGTGATCGACGGCTTTATGGCCCAGACCGGCGACGTGCAGCACGGCGACATGGAAGACGGCTTCAACATCCGCATGGCAGGCACCGGCGGCTCGTCCTTGCCGAACCTTCCGGCCGAGTTTTCCAAGCTGCCGCATGACCGGGGCACCCTGGGTGCCGCTCGGTCGGCCAACCCGAACTCGGCCAACTCGCAGTTCTTCATCAACTTCAAGGACAACCACTTTTTGAATGGCCAATACACCGTATACGGCCGCGTGATCGAGGGGATGGAGCATGTCGACGCCATCACCCGCGGCGAGCCGCCTGCGAACCCCGACCGCATGATCAGCGTCAAGGTGGCCGCCGATGTATAAGCTGGCTGCCGCCTTTGCCCTGTTGTCCAGCCCCGCGCTGGCCGCAGGCCTGCAGATCGAAGTCGAGGGCGAGGCCAACGGCACGATCACGATCGACCTGTTCGAAGACGTCGCGCCCAAGCATGTCGAGCAGATCACCGCTCTGGCCGCCGAAGGCAAGTATGACGGGGTGGTGTTCCACCGCGTGATCGAGGGGTTCATGGCACAGACCGGGGACGTGGAATACGGTAAACTGGGCAGCGACATGCGTCGCGCCGGTACCGGCGGTTCAAACCGTCCGGACCTGCCAGCCGAGTTTTCCGAAGTTCCGTACGAGCGCGGCATCGTCGGAATGGCTCGCGCCAGCAACCCAAACAGCGCAAATTCGCAGTTCTTCATCATGTTCGAACCGGCCCCGACCTTGAATGGCCAGTACACGGTGGTGGGCAAGGTGACCGACGGCATGGACGTTGTTGATGCGATCAAACGCGGCACAGGCCCGAACGGCGCGGTGGTCGGCCAACCGGACGTCATGACCAAGGTGACCGTCACCGAATGATCCCTAGACCCGGCGCGGACTGCGCGCCGGGTTGTCCGCGCACGGCGCTTCACGTCCCTGTGTAAGGGGCTTGGCCCGACCGCACGGCCTGACGCACGATGGCAGGTAGCCAAAGGTGCCTCATGCGAAGCCGTCTGTTTGCCCTTCTGCTGTTCTGCGCAACCGCGGTGTCCGCGGACCCGAGCCTGTGGCGCGACGAATGGCCCAGAACCGATTTTTCGGTCACCTCGATCGGTAACTGGTCTGAGGTCCGGTCCGGCGGGCCGCCAAAAGACGGTATCCCGGCCATCGACAAGCCCGAGTTTGTCCCGGTTTCGGCGGCAGCCGGGCTGGGGATGACCGAAGCCGTGATCACGGTAGAACTGCCCGGTAAGCGCCCGCGCGCCTATCCGCTTCGATATCTGATCTGGCATGAGATCGTGAATGATCGCTTCGGAAACCGCCCAGTCGCGGTTACATATTGCCCATTGTGCAATTCGGGGCTGGTGTTTGATCGGCGTATCTCGGGACGGGTGCTCAGTTTTGGCGTGTCCGGCAAGTTGCGAAATTCGGACATGATCATGTATGACCGCGAAACTGAAAGCTGGTGGCAGCAAGCCACCGGCGAGGCGATCGTTGGCCAGTTGACCGGTGCTCAGTTGACAGCGCTGCCAGCGTGGATGGAAGGGTGGGACCAGTTCCGCAAGCGCAATCCCGACGGTCTGGTAATGGCCGAGCCGAATTTTGCGCGGGACTACGGGCGCAACCCCTATCGCGGTTACGACAGCGCGCGCAGACCGTTCCTGTATGACGGCGCGCTGCCTCCGCATGGTATTCAACCGCTCGAACGGGTGGTGCGTGTCGGAGAGCGGGCCTGGCCTCTGACGCGATTGCGTGCGGCTGGGCGATTGTCAGAAGCAGGCGTTGTCATCGTTTGGTCGGCGGGGCAAGCCTCGGCTCTGGACGCCGGGCGCGTCGACAAGGGACGCGACATAGGATCCATCCGCGTCACGGATGGTGCCGGACGGGATGTCGTGCATGATGTGATGTTCGCCTTTGCCTTCCACGCCTTCTGGCCCGACGGTATCTGGATGACAAGGCGCTGACACGCGCGTCGCGCGATCAATTCACCTGTCTGGCAACGCTCCGGGTCCAGCCGCTCAGGCCGCGTCGGATGCGGGCCAGAAGACCGTATTCGTTCACGTGTTTTTTGTAGGCTCGGTAGGACGGCGCGCGTGACAGGCAGCGCTCTTCGTGCCAGGCCCGTGCGAAATAGATCAGGTTCACGCCCAGCAGGGCCAGACAGTTGGCCAGGCCTGCCCAGAAGTCGACCGCGATGAACGGGATCGAAATCATCCACCAGGTGATGTTCTTGCTGATGTAGGACGGGTGTTTGCTGATGTTGTAGGGAAAGTCGCAGGCCAGCCCGCGATAGGTCAGGTTCGAGAACCGCAGACCCATACGCGCGGCAGTTAGGCAATAGACCGCCAGGAAAAACAGGATGGTGCCGCCCCACAATCCGTAGAGGACAGGGTAATCCCACAGCCAGACACCCCAGGCGAACCCATCCTCGACATAGTTGAAATAGCTGCGCGACAGCAGTTGCCAGAACGGGGCATAGCAGATCACGCAGACCAGCCATCCGCTCACCGTCGTCTCGGTCCAACGGATATGAGAGGTCAGAAGCCGGGTGGCAGTGGCATAGCCAATGGTGACGATCGTCAGGTCCAGAAAGAAGGCAAAGCGGTAGAGATATGCATAGACCTGCTGAAAGTCCTGCGCATCCCACAGCGAACGGGTCTGCAGAAAGCTCCAGTCATAGACCAGATAGCAGAACATCAGTGGCAGAAAGAACCCTTTGACGCCCAGCCCAAGAAGAAAGGATTTCAACTCGCGGGCTCCGGTGGATTGGCGACCAAAAGACAAAACCACACGTCCCAGATGCCACATGCCGTCGCGCGGATGTCGCATCGAGAAATGAACCGCCGTGACAACGGAAAGGACAACCGCAAGGATCAGAGGCCAGTAGTCGGCAAACAGCGAAAAGAACGGCTGATACCATTCATCCCGGTAGAGGTCGGCGGTGGAGTAGAACAGCGCAAGCAGCGCAAGACTGGCCGCCAGACCAATAAGTTTGATCCAGAAATCAGACAGATACGCCGGGTTTTTGAAGTTTTCCGGGTTGTAGACCAAGCCGCTGCCCGGCTTGCGATGAATTCGCGCTATGAAAATCTCGGATAGGGCCAGAATGGCAAAGATCGTCAGAGCGAACAGAACAGTCTGATCCCGATCAGAGACCGCGCCGAGGTCTGGCCAGAAATAATGAACCAGCGGAATACTGGCCATCGCAATCCATGCGGTGGATGCGGGAATTGCGGAAGCGGGGCGCCGGAACTTTGGCCAGAAAATCATGATCAGGTCTTTCACAGAGTTCTGCGAATTCTGGCGGTTCGTTCCGGAAATTCAACCACCCTGATCCGACCGGTCGAATTCTTGCCGCGGGTGTGGCCCACGCAACCGGATAACAAGATTACCTCCCGGCAGAGACCGGGAGGGGTTTGCGTTAAAAGGACGAGTTCCTATTCGTCCGAGGCCATCATCTTCCAGATCGCGGCCCCCAAAGCGCCGCCGATCAGCGGGGCGACCCAGAACAGCCACAGCTGCGCCAAGGCGGGTCCATCGGCAAACAGCGCCACACCCGTCGAGCGGGCCGGGTTCACCGACGTATTGGTGACCGGGATCGAAATCAGGTGGATCAGCGTCAGCCCAAGGCCGATGGCAATGGGCGCAAACCCGGCCGGAGCCTTTTCGGACGTAGCGCCCAGAATGATGATAAGGAAGAAGGCGGTCAAAACGATCTCGATCACCAGCGCCGACATCATCGAATATCCTTCGGGCGAAGCTTCGCCATACCCGTTCGAGGCAAAACTGCCCACGCCTTCGAAACCAGGTGCGCCGCTGACGATCACGTACAGAATGGCTGCGGCCAGTATCGCCCCAAGCACCTGCGCGGCCCAGTAGGGCAGCAGATCCTTGGACGGGAAACGCCCACCGATCATCAGCCCGAGGCTGACGGCAGGGTTGAAGTGACCACCCGATATGTGGCCGACCGCAAAGGCCATGGTCAGGACCGTCAGGCCGAAGGCGAAGGACACGCCCAGCCATCCGATGCCCACATCGGCGACCCCGGCAGCCAGAACCGCGCTGCCACAACCGCCGAGAACCAGCCAGAACGTGCCGAAGAATTCGGCCATCAGTTTTGCTCGCATGATAAAACCTCCCAATTTCAACGAGGTGAAGTTTAATTCAAAAAACACCTTTTGTGAAAATGTATCGCGCGTGCAGGGCTTTGCGGCCCTGATAGGGGTCCGGATTGTTGCCTGATGGGCATAAAAAACGCCGCGGACAGTGGCCGCGGCGTTCTTTGAACTCGGTACTCGAAGCGGTTTACTGGCTGACTTCAGCCGCCGGATTGGCTCCGGTTTTGCCGCTGCGTCCTGGGTTCAGCGGATCGTCCTGACGCTGAACCGAGCCTTCGAAATGCGCGCCGCTTTCGATGGCAATGGTCTTGTGGATGATGTCGCCCTCAACCCGAGCGGTCGAGGTCAGACGTACTTTCAGACCCCGCACGCGACCCACGATGCGGCCGTTCACGACCACGTCGTCCGCGGTCACTTCGCCTTTGATGGTCGCGGTTTCGCCGATGGTCAGCAGATGCGCGCGGATATCGCCTTCGATGGTGCCTTCGACCTGGATGTCACCGGTGGTCTTGATGTTGCCGGTGATGTGCAGGTCCGACGAAAGAACCGATGCCGGAGGCTTGGGCTTGGGCGCGGTGCTTGCGGCCTTCTGTTCGGTCGGGGCAGGGGTCGCCTGAGGCGCCGGGGCTGCCGGCTTGGCCGTTTCGGATGCCTTGGGTGCGGGCTCGTTGATTTTGCTTTTAGAAAACATTGTTCGCAGCCTTGATGAAGTCCATTGGGTTTACAGGTTTTCCGTTCACGCGCACCTCGTAGTGCAGATGCGTTCCGGTCGACCGTCCGGAATTACCCATATCAGCAATGTGATCCCCGCGCGAGACCCTTTGGCCGACCTTCACGCGGATCTTCGAGTTATGGGCATAAAGTGTCTCAACCCCGAAGGCGTGCTTGATCTTGACCAGACGGCCATAGCCGGATTGCCAGCCCGCATGGGCCACGACACCGTCGGCGGTGGCGAAGATATCCGTGCCCGTCGGGGCCGCAAAGTCTGTGCCCTTGTGCATCCGGCGCCCGCCGGTTTTGGGGTCGCGGCGATAACCATAGCCGCTGGTGAACCGGAAGGCCGATTTGACCGGCGTGGCAAACGGGGCCTTTTCGGCCGCTATGCGATACAGGTTCAGCTGGTCCATCTGCTGCAGAAGCTGATTTGCGCGCACCTCGTCTGCTGAAAGCTCTTCGCCGCGGGTACTGAACGAAATCGGCGTCAGCGGGCCGCCCATGCCGCTGTAACCGCGCCGCACTTCGTCAAGCATCCGGTCGGTGGGCATTCCGGCCTCGCGGAACATCTTGTCCAGCGGTTCGACCGAGATCACCATGGCTTCTTCCAGCTGGCGGAATATCTCGTCATTGCGTTCCTGCATCAGCAGGATTTCCAGCTCAAGCTCATCGCGCTGGTCCAGTGCCGCCTGTGCATCCGTGGCGATCTGGTCCCGCTGCTGTGCTGTCCTGGTCAGGGCGTCGGCCATGAATTCGATCTGTGCCGGAGCGGCAGAGGCGAACATCGCAACCGATGCGCCATCGGATTTCTCCTGAAGCTCGGCGAGTTGCGCCCGGGCTTCCTCACGCTGCTTCATGGTCGACCGCAGTGTGGTCTGAATGACCTCGATGCCGGTTTCCAGCTCGCGTCGACGGTTTTCGGATTCCAGCAGTTCCGACTGCATCGCCGAGATCTGCTGAAGCGCCGAGTTGAACCGGGCGTGTGCGGCCAATGCTTCCTGAGCGCGCGCGTCGCGTTCCTGCGACAGGATGTTCAGCCGCTCCTGATATGTCGCCTGATCGCGTTTGGCCTGTTCACGGAAATTGCCCGACCCGATGCTGTCCATCAGCAGGATTGCCGTGGCGACGGCCGTCCAGCCGACCATGATCGAAACGCCAAGCGCCGCCACGATCTGCGTCTCCGAGCTGAGCCGGATGAAGCGTGTGTCATTGTCGGATTTCAGGAAGACCCGGCGTTCCGGGAAGTGCCGTTCGAGCAGTGAGTGTAGTTTGATTGCCAGACGTGTTCTCACGCGCCTTACCTCTCATCCCCAATGTCGGGAACGGTCGTGAGTGGATCGCCGCCCCTTGGGCCGATTGCTTAAAGGGCCGTTCCCGGTTGGGCAAGTTTGTTAACCGATTGGTCGACAATTACGGTGTTTTCCCGCACGTCATCGGCAGAAAATTGCCGAAATCGGCGCGTTTCCGTCAGCGCTTCCCGTCTCCCGGGAGCGGCAGATCCTCGGTCAAAGGCCAGTAGAAATCGGGCGGCAGGCCGGCTTCGGCCCGCTTTTCCTCGTTGAAGGGCGGCTTGAGCGCGCCATGAAAATAGCGCCGGACCAGTTGATGGAACACGTACTTGGGGTCGGCATTCTCGCGGCCGCACAGAAAGTGGAACCATTTCGAGCCATAGGCCACATGCCCGACTTCTTCGGCATAGATCACCTCAAGCGCGGCCACGGCCTGATCGGCCTTTGCCTTGCGGAAGATGTCGATCATGCCCGGTGTCACGTCGAGGCCGCGCGCCTCGAGCACCATCGGCACCACCGCCAACCGGCCCATCAGGTCTTCGGCGGTGTCCTCGGCCGCGCGCCACATCCCGGCATGGGCGGGCAGGGCGCCGTAGTGGCTGCCCATCGCTTCCAGGCAGTCGCAGACCATCTCGAAATGGCGCGACTCCTCCTCGGCGCATTTGACCCAGTCGTCGTAGAATCCGATCGGCATCGGCACATGCCCGAACCGGGCGATGATGTCCCAGTGCAGGTCTACTGCGTTCAACTCGATATGGGCCACAGCGTGCAGCAGCGCGATGCGCCCAGCCTCTGAGCCGGGGCGACGGCGCGGCACGTCGCGCGGCGACAGCAGCTTGGGCTTGTCAGGACGCGACGGATGCAACGGTGGCGTGGCTGTTCCGACTTCGATCGCGGGGGCGTCGCCGTTGCGCGCTGCAAACCATTCGGCGGCATAGCGTTTGGAAAGGGCGGTCTTGGACCGCCCATCCGCAGTGGTCAGAACCTCGGTTGCCATCTTGGTCAGGGTTTTGGCCACGGTAATCCTCGGGTTGGATGAAAACTGCCGCCTCTTAGACCGGATGGCCCGCAGCGTCAAAGCGCGCGTACGGCCTCCAGCACCTCATCCACATGGCCGGGAACTTTGACCTTGCGCCAGACGCGGGCGATCTTGCCGTCGGCGTCGATCAGGAAGGTTGAGCGCTCGATCCCCATCGACTTCTTGCCATACATGTTTTTTTCGACCCAGACGCCGTAATCCTCGCACACGGTCGAACCTTCGTCGGACAGCAGCGGAGTGGTCAGCCCGTGCTTGGCAACGAACTTGTCGTGTTTGGCAACGCTGTCGCGAGAGATGCCGAAAACCTGTGCGCCGGCGTCTGCAAAGGATTGAAGCTGCTCCGAGAAACCGATGGATTCCTTGGTGCAGCCCGGCGTATCATCGCGGGGATAAAAGAACAGAACAACGGGACGACCGCGCATGTCCGACAGGGTAACCGTGCCGCCGCCATCGCGGGGCAAGGTGAAATCGGGGGCGATGTCTGCAACGTCAGGCATTTTGAACTCCGGTCAGGATTTGTAGGTGATGCCGCGTATCATAGGGCGGCTCGGGCAGGTTGAAAGACGTGGACGGCAAATTGGCGCAAGACGAACAGGACGAGGCTGAGAAGGGCGGGAAACCGCCGCGCCGCCGATCCCGTCGGCGGACAGCCGGGCTGTGGGCCTTGCGCGGGGTGTTCCTGCTGGTGTTTCTGGCCGTCCTGTCCGGGGTCATGGTGTTTGGTCATCGGATCCATGCGCCGGAATGGCTGCGCGACCGGGTCGAAACGCGGCTGGAAAACGCATTGGGCGGTCTGCAGATCCGGTTCGGCGATGTCAGCTTTATCATCAACAAGGAATGGCGCCCGCGTCTGCGGCTCAGCGATGTTTCGATCAGCGACGCCGAGGGGCGCCAGATCGCACAGGTCTCAAGCATGCAGGCCAGCCTGGCGATGCGCCCGCTGCTGCGCGGCCATGTCCGGCCCAAGCGGATCACCCTCAACGGCGCGCAGATCGCATTGACCCGAGCCGAGGACGGATCGCTCTCGCTGACCGTCGGTTCCGGCAGCGCGCCCGTGCAGAATGCGCCAACCTTGGCCGAATTGATCGAACAGTCCGATCAGGTGTTCCTGTCACCGGTCCTGTCGTCCCTGACCTCGGTCGAGCTTGACGCCATTACGCTGGATTATCGGGACCTGCGCCTTGGGCGGTCCTGGGTTCTGGACGGCGGGCATATTCTGGCGACGAGGAGCGAAGGCGCCCTGCGCCTGGCGACCGGGTTCTCGGTGCTGGCGGGCCGTGACTATGTCAGCATGATCGAAGCGAACTACACCAGCACGCTCGGCTCACCCGAGGCGCAGTTCGGGATTTCGATCACCGATCTTCCGGCGACCGACGTCGCGGCGCAATCCCCGGCACTGGCCTGGTTGCAGGTGCTCGACACGCCGATCTCGGGCGCATTGCGCGGCAGTATCGACGGGGCCGGGGCGCTTGGGCCTGTATTTGCAACCTTGAACCTTGGGGCCGGGGCCGTTCAGCCCAACCCCGAGACCCGACCGGTTCCGTTCGACTCGGCCCGCACGTATTTTACCTATGACCCGGCGCAGCAGGTACTGGATTTCAACGAGGTTTCCGTGGTGTCGGGCTGGGGCAGCGTACAGGGCGAGGGCAAAGCTTATCTGAAGGGTGTAGAGGCCGGCACGCTGGAAAGCATGGCGGTGCAGTTCCGTCTGAACGGTATCCGGGTGAACCCGGCCGACCTGTTCGTTGATGCGCTTGAGGTCAAGCAGGCCGATCTGGACTTCCAAGTGCGCCTGAACCCCTTCCGGCTGCAACTGGGGCAGGTCGTGGTCGAAGATGGCGAAGACCTGTTGCGCGCTTCGGGCGAGCTTGTGGGCCTGCCGGAGGGGTGGAGCGTGGATCTGAACGCGCGGCTGGGGCACATGGCATCGGACAAGCTGCTGCATTACTGGCCGCCCCGATTGGCTCCGAAACCGCGCAAATGGGTGACCGAGAACCTGTACGAAGGCAATCTGTCGGACATGGACTTTGTTCTGAGGCTGCGGCCCGGAGACTCCAAGCCCGAATTGTATCTTGATTTCGATTTCGATGATGCGCTGGTTCGGTTTGCCAAGACCTTGCCGCCGATCCAAGGCGGGCGTGGGCAGGCCACGCTGATTGGCCGTCGGTTCACGGTAACCGCCCGCAAGGGCGTCGTGATCGCCGATGACGGTGGCGCGGTTGATGCCTCTGGGACGTCGTTCATTATCCCCGATACCGACATCAAAAAGAATACACCGGGCATTGTGCGTGTTCAGGCCAGTGGCAGTGTGACCTCGGCCTTGTCGTTGCTTGACCGGGCGCCGCTGCAATTGCTGACCAAGGCAAACCTTCCGGTCGATCTGGCTTCGGGCAGTGTGCGACTGGGCGGCACTCTGTCTCTGCCCTTGATCAAGGGGCTGAAATTCGAGGATACGCAATTTCACTTTCTGGGCGAATTGATTGATCTGGATACGGAAAAACTGGTTCCGGGCTTTCGCATCAGCGCCGCCAAACTGCGCCTGAGCGGGGATCAGACCCAGGTGGCGATCGACGGAGACGGTCTGTTCGGAGAGGTGCCGATACAGGCGACTTGGCGACAGCCGATCGGCGGCAAGACAGCGCAACGCAGCACGCTCAGCGGGCAGATCGAACTGTCCCCGCGGCTGATGGATGAACTGAAAGCCGGATTGCCGTCCGGTATGCTGACCGGGCAAGGCGTGGCGGAGATCAGTCTTGGAATTGGAGGGGGAGAGCCGACAAAGCTGACCGCGACCTCCGATCTGGTCGACGTCGGAATGGCAATTCCCGAACTGGGTTGGCAAAAATCCGCAGCCACTGCCGGGACGTTGGCTACCGAGGCGACGCTGGGCGATCAACTGCGGGTGGACAGCCTGCGGATTGATGCCGCCGGATTGCGTGCGGTGGCTTCGATCTCGATCGCAAATGGCGCTTTGGATCGGGTTCAGTTCAGTTCTTTTGAACTGGGCGATTGGTTGGCTGTGCCGGCCGAGCTGATCGGCCGCGGCGCAGCAGCGCCGGATATCCGCGTGCTGGGCGGCGTTCTCAACCTGGGCAAAGCGACGTTCGGCAGCAGCAGCGGCGGCGGCGCGTCATCCGGTCGAGGCCCGAACCTTGACGTGGCGCTGGACCGGCTGCAGGTGACCGAGGAAGTGGCCCTGACCGGTTTGAAGGGCAATTTCGAAACGACCGGTGGGTTGAAGGGTGGATTTTCCGCTCAGGTCAACGGAGGTGCCCCTGTTCAGGGGCAGGTTGTGCCCAGCGGATCTCGCAGTGCGGTCAGCCTGCAGTCCGTGGACGCCGGTGCGGTGCTGCGGTCTGCCGGTTTGTTGACCCAGGCCAGAGGGGGAAAGCTGCAACTCCGGTTGAATCCGGTGGCTGGCCCGGGCAACTACGATCTGACCCTGAAAATCACGGACACGCGGATTCAGGATGCTCCGGCCATGGCGGCGTTGCTGAACGCAATCAGCTTGGTCGGTTTGCTGACCGAGATGGCCGGGCAGGGGATCTACTTCTCATCAATCGACAGCGAGATGCGGATCACGCCGACCGAGGTCAAGATTCTCAGCGGCAGCGCAGTCGGGCCGTCGATGGGGCTGTCCTTCGACGGGACTGTGGACACCGAACGAAAGTTCCTGAACCTACGCGGGGCGATCTCTCCGATCTATATGGTGAACGCGATTGGCAGCGTCCTGACCAAAAAGGGCGAGGGCGTTTTCGCGTTCAACTATACGCTGGTGGGCCCGATTTCGGCCCCGCAAGTGTCGGTGAACCCGTTGTCCGGTCTGGCGCCACTGTTTCTGCGCAACCTGCTGCGAGAACCTGCCCCAACCGTTTCCGACGGCCCCAACGCAACGCCGGTTGCACCGGAAGGACCCAGCCCTTCGGTGGGAAGCCGGGGCGAGGACCGCTGACGCAGAGTGTGGCCGAATCTGTTCGGGCGATGTATGGCGCGGCCATGAAGCTGAGTGATTTCGATTTCGACCTGCCTGATGACCTGATTGCCACGCGGCCCGCCAGCCCGCGGTCTTCGGCGCGCCTGCTGGTGGCACAGGGTGACGCGATCTCGGATGATCGGGTGTTCAACCTGCCCGACTGGCTTCGCCCCGGTGATCGGCTGGTGCTGAACGACACGCGCGTCATCCCGGCCCGGCTGAGCGGTCGGCGCCATCGCGACAGCGCCCAGGGTCCGGTCTCGGCCGCAATCGAGGCCACCTTGCTGGAGCCCCGCGCCGACGGCACCTGGGGCGCATTGCTGAAACCGCTCAAGAAGATCCGGTTGGGCGAAGAGATCGTGTTCTCCGACGACCTCAGCGCGGTTCTGGAAGGGGTCGCCGACGGCCAGGCCCATCTGCGCTTCAATCTGAAGGGCGATGATTTCGACCGGGCGCTCGAGCAGGCCGGAGCAATGCCTTTGCCCCCCTACATCGCGGCCAAACGGCCGGCGGACGAGCGTGACAAGACCGATTACCAGACCGTTTGGGCACGGCAGGCCGGGGCCGTGGCGGCACCCACCGCCTCTCTGCATTTTGACGAGCCATTGTTGCAAGCCCTTGCAGATCGAGGAGTCGAGTTCACCCATGTTACCCTGCACGTCGGGGCCGGAACGTTTCTGCCGGTCAAGGTCGAGGATGTGACGACCCACAAGATGCACGCCGAATGGGGGCAGGTCAGCCCGCAGGCCGCAGCCGAGATTCAGGCGACCAAGGCCTCGGGTGGCCGCGTCATCCCGGTTGGCACCACGGCCTTGCGACTGATCGAAAGTGCCGCGCGCGATGGATCGATCCAGCCTTGGGAGGGAGAGACCGACATCTTCATCTACCCCGGCTTCCAGTTTCAGGTCACCGATGCGTTGATGACCAATTTCCATCTGCCGAAATCGACGCTTCTGATGCTGGTTTCGGCGCTGATGGGCCGGGACAGGATGCTGCGGGTCTATGATCATGCGATCAAAAGTGGCTATCGCTTCTTTTCTTATGGTGACGCGTCGCTTTTGATCCCTTAGAGGGCGGGATCGCGGGATCGAATCTGGTGAATGTCGTAGACAAGCGCGACCGGGACATCGTTTGATCCTTTAACGAAAGCCATTGTTCAGCGGATTTGGAGTGCAAACATGCTTCAGGTACTTGCCAGCGCGTGGGCGCTTCTACTCGGAATGGGTCTGCTGATGATCGGCAACGGCCTGCAGGGCACCTTGTTGGGTGTCCGGGGCGAGATCGAAGGGTTTTCGACCCTGCAGATGTCGTTTGTCATGTCCGCGTATTTCCTGGGCTTTCTGGGCGGATCCCGACTTGCACCCGAGATGATACGGCGGGTCGGGCACGTGCGGGTCTTCGCGGCGCTGGCGTCATTCATTTCTGCCGTGATGATCAGCTATCCGATGCTGACCGATCCGATCGCGTGGTCGCTGGGCCGTGTGGTCATCGGGTTCTGCTTTTCCGGCGTGTACGTGACCGCCGAAAGCTGGCTGAACAACGCCGCGAGCAACGAAAACCGTGGCCAGGCATTGTCGCTATATATGATCGTCCAGATGATCGGCATTGTCAGCGCGCAGGCACTGATGCTTGCAGGGGACCCGGCCGGGTACGAAACCTTTGTGATTGCCTCGATCCTGGTTTCCGTTTCCTTTGCTCCGATCCTGTTGTCGATTTCTCCTACCCCGGCTTTTGATACGACCAAGCCGATGACGCTCAAGCAGCTGATGGACACGTCGCCCTTGGGCTGTGTCGGCATGTTCCTGTTGGGCGGCATCTTCTCGGCTCAGTTCGGCATGGCCGCGGTTTACGGCGCGCGGGCCGGGCTGACACTGGTCGAGATTTCGACCTTCGTGGCGTCATTCTATATCGGCGCATTGGTGCTGCAGTATCCGTTGGGCTGGTTTTCGGATCGCATGGACCGGCGCCTGTTGATCCTGCTGGTTTCGGTCGTTGGCGGCATCAGTGCGGCGGTGGGCATGGTTTTTGGGGTCGACTTCCCGGTTTTGCTGGCTGCGGCCTTTGTCATCGGTGGCATGTCCAATCCGCTGTATTCCCTGCTCATCGCCTACACCAACGACTACCTCGAACATGAAGATATGGCGGCCGCGTCCGGCGGGCTTATTTTCATCAACGGGCTTGGCGCAATTGCCGGCCCGCTGATCACCGGCTGGTTGATGGGGGATGCCGTGTTCGGGCCGCCCGGCTTTTTCCTGTTCATTGCCGCACTGCTTTTTGTCATGGCAGGCTATGCGGTCTACCGGATGACCCAGCGCGCCTCGGTGCCCGTGGACGAGACCGGCACCATGTCGCCGCTGTACCCGACGGCATCGCCGGTCGCACTGGAAGTTGCTCAGGAAGTCGCGATCGAAGCGGCTCAGGACGAAGAGGATGAGCACCAACCTGCCTGACCGCCGGATTTGTGTCGTCACTGTTGCAATATGTTACTGTAACAAGTCTGTAAAACCGACTTAAATGACGTTACGTCCCTCGGGGGGGAACAGACGGAGTCAAGGGCAATGGTTGGTCCTGAAAAAGTACTGAGTTTCTGGTTGGATGAAGTAGGCCCCGAGGGGTGGTACCGCGAAGATGAAGCGCTGGATGCGCAGATACGGGACCGCTTCCTTGAGACATGGCAAGCCGCGTGCGAGGGTAAGTTCTCTCTGTGGTTGACGTATCCCAGCGGATCGCTGGCCTACATCATCCTCATGGACCAGTTTCCGCGCAACATGTTCCGAGGCAGCGGCAAAGCCTTCTCATCGGACAAGGCGGCACTGGCAGCAGCGAAATGTGCCGTCGACAAGGAATGGGATCTGAAGATCGACGAGCCCGCCCGACAGTTCTTCTACCTGCCGATGATGCATTCAGAGAACCTGTGCGATCAGGAGCGCTGTGTGCGCCTGATGTGCCAGCGTATGCCTGAACATGGTTCAAGCAATCTGCTGCATGCCCGGGCCCATCGTGAGGTGATCCGCCAGTTCGGGCGTTTCCCGTACCGCAACGCGGCGCTTGCCCGTCAGACCACGGCACCCGAAGCCGCATATGTCAGCGGCGGTGGATACGGCACAACGGTGCGTGAGTTGCAGGCGGCGGGTTAGGCCGCCTCTCCACATCCGCGCAATTCGATAAGCCTGGCCGTTGTGGCATCGACGGTCGTGGTGATTGCGTAATCAATCAGCATCTGAGGATTTTCGACCAGTTCGTTGAGGCGGGCCTGCGTGGTTTCCAGCTTGGCTTGAACCTCGTCCAATCGCACCAGCGCCTGCTGAAGCTTCTGCTTCAACTCCGGCTCATCATCTCCCAGGATGCGAATACCGGACAGATCAGCGCGCAGACTTGCAAGATCCTCTCGGACGCCCTGCGCCTGTTTTCGCAGCGGCTGAACGATTTGCAGGCTTTCTCTGAAGTTGTCCTGAATATTCTCGACGCTTCGCGCCAGCTTCCAACCAAGGAACAGACACAGAGCTACAAGGATCAGTGTGGCGTTCAAAAGGGCAAGCAACAAATCTTTGAGTGTCTTGGCCATGGCTGGTTTCCCCAAAATCTGTAGATCCGAAATTCGAACATGGTTGCAGGTCTTTTCTAGCCTTCGAGGGACACGGGGTATAGGCTGAATAGCGCGCACTCTTGTTTTGATGACCCTGCGTCACATATGTCGCGGGGCAGCATATTGATGCGTTCAAAAAAATAGTTTAACGGTAAACTAGTTTTCAATCGACCTGCGCCGAGAGGTAAACATGGCTGCACAATCCTTTGATCTGATCGTAATCGGTGCGGGCCCCGGCGGCTATGTGGCTGCCATTCGTGCGGCCCAACTGGGCCTCAAGACCGCCGTGGTCGAGCGCGAGCATTTGGGCGGCATCTGCCTGAACTGGGGTTGCATCCCGACCAAGGCCTTGCTGCGGTCGGCCGAAGTGTTCCACCTGATGGAGCGCGCCAAGGATTTTGGTCTTAGTGCGGACAAGATCGGTTACGATCTGGACGCGGTTGTCAAACGCTCGCGCGGGGTTGCCAAGCAGCTGACCAGCGGTGTCGGTCATTTGCTGAAAAAGAACAAAGTCACTGTCGTGATGGGCGAGGCGACAATCCCGTCGAAAGGCAAAGTGACGGTCAAGACCGACAAGGGCACCGAGGAACTGACGGCGAAGAACATCGTCTTGGCCACCGGTGCCCGTGCGCGCGAGTTGCCGGGCCTGGAGGCAGATGGCGATCTGGTCTGGACCTACAAACATGCGCTGCAACCGGCCCGGATGCCGAAAAAGCTGCTTGTTATCGGTTCCGGAGCGATCGGGATCGAGTTTGCCAGCTTCTACAATACGTTGGGCGCAGACACGACCGTGGTTGAAGTGATGGATCGGGTCTTGCCGGTCGAAGATGCCGAGATCAGCGCGTTCGCCAAGAAATCCTTTGTCAAACAGGGCATGAAGATCATGGAGAAATCTATGGTCAAGCAGTTGGATCGCGGCAAAGGTAAGGTGACGGCTCATATCGAAACCGGCGGCAAGGTCGAAAAGCACGACTTCGATACCGTCATCTCCGCCGTTGGGATCGTCGGAAATGTCGAGAACCTCGGGCTCGAGGCGCTGGGCGTCAAAATCGACCGCACCCATGTGGTGACGGATGCATACTGCCGGACCGGGGTCGATGGCCTCTATGCCATCGGCGACATCGCCGGAGCGCCTTGGCTTGCGCACAAGGCCAGCCACGAAGGCGTGATGGTCGCGGAACTCATCGCTGGCAAACATGCCCATCCCGTGAAACCGGAAAGCATCGCGGGATGTACCTATTGTCATCCCCAGGTCGCGTCGGTTGGCTATACCGAGGCCAAGGCCAAGGAGCTTGGCTTTGATGTGAAAGTTGGCCGCTTCCCGTTCATCGGCAATGGCAAGGCAATTGCATTGGGCGAGCCGGAAGGCATGATCAAAACCGTATTCGACGCGAAAACCGGCGAGTTGCTGGGCGCTCATATGGTTGGCGCGGAAGTGACCGAACTGATTCAGGGCTATGTCGTAGGTCGCCAGTTGGAGACCACCGAAGAAGACCTGATGAATACAGTCTTCCCGCACCCGACCTTGTCGGAAATGATGCATGAATCGGTTTTGGACGCCTACGGACGCGTGATCCACATGTAAGACGGTCTGTCTGTGGGCCGCGGCTTAAGGGGGCGCTGCCCCCGGCCGCGTTGCCCGCGACACACCGGGATACCGCCGGCCGGATGAAGTTCGCATCCGCACTTCACCTGGCTCGGAATATCCCGGAGCGCAAGGCTGCGCCTTGCGATAAAACGCGGCTATCGGCTCAGAGCGTCCAGAATTCGGGCCCACGAGCGGATCCCTTTATGAAAGCTTTTCACGTCGTATTTTTCATTGGGCGAATGGATTGCGTCATCGTCGTTGGCATAGCCGACCAACATTGAATCCAAGCCCAGGACCGTATTGAAGTATCCCACCACCGGGATCGATCCTCCCATGCCGGTGAAAACGGCTTCGCGCCCCCATTCGTCGGACAGTGCGGCGCGTGCCGCTTCGAATTCCGGGCGATCCAGGTTCATGACCGACGCAGGGGAGCCCTCGAGATCATTGTCCCAGACGACTTTGGCGTCATAAGAGAGCCGGTCTTCAACATGCTTACGGATCTTGTCGCGCAGTTTGTCCGGGTCCATTTCACCGACCAGGCGACATGTGATCTTGCAATGGGCCTGGCTGGGGATCACCGTTTTCGAACCGGCGCCGTTGTAGCCGCCCCACAACCCGTTGATCTCCAGCGTCGGTCGCGCCCACTGCTGTTCAAGGGTCGAGTACCCATTCTCACCATGAGGTTGCGTGTAGCCCACCGAGTTGAGGTACTCGGCCTCGTCGAAACCACAGTTCTCCCACTGGCGCAGCTGCTCGGCGGGGACTTCGTGAACTCCCTCGTAAAAACCTTCCACCGCGACTCGTCCGGTTTCCTCATCGTAGAACGATGCAACGATCCGCGAGATTTCCCGCAGCGGGTTCAAGCCGGGGCCGCCGTAATGGCCGGAATGCAGGTCGATGCGCGGACCGATGATGGTGAATTCGTCCTTTAGCATGCCGCGCAGTTGCGATGCGATCGAGGGCACACCGCGCGAGACCATCGAGGTGTCGCAGACCAGCGCCAGATCGGCCTTCAACTCTTCCTTGTTGGCCTCGAGAAATGGGACCAGCGAAGGTGAACCGGATTCCTCTTCGCCTTCGAAGAAAAACGTGATGCGGCAAGGCAGCTTGCCGTTGACCGCCTTCCAAGCGCGGCAGGCTTCGACAAATGTCATCAACTGGCCCTTGTCATCCGACGAGCCCCGTCCGCGGATGACCTGACCGTGTTCTGTCTCTTCCAGCGCCGGGTCGAACGGGTCACGGTTCCACAGGTCCAAGGGATCAACGGGCTGCACATCGTAATGGCCGTAGAACAACACATGCGGGGCGTCCGCATCGTCGCCGACATGGCCCACGACCATCGGGTGGCCCGGGGTCGGGTGCTTTTTCGCATCAATCCCTATGCTTTTAAGGTCGTCGACCAACCAGTCGGCCGCCTTGTCCACGTCTTTCTTGAAGGCCGGATCGGTGGAAATCGACGGGATTCGCAGAAACTCCATCAGCCGTTCGATGGAGGCTGAGAGGTCAGAGTCGATTTTGCTCAGAGTGGCGTCAAGCGACATGGGTGTGCTCCTGAATGGATGAGATATTGCGGCGGACCCTAACAGCGCTGGCAGCGCCGTCCAGCCCGTAGCGGCGGGAAAACGCGCGTCTGATCGGAAACAATCTGCGCGAAACGGCACGTAACGGCACGTAACCTGCGTCGTTTCCTCGCGCCTTATGGTCTCAACTTTACTTGTCGCTGCGGGTTCAAGGCGATAATTGATGCAAATCAAAGTTGCGACCCCTGTCTGGGCGTTAGGCAGGAAACCTGAAAATAGGCGCGGATGCGGCCGAAAATTCGGTTATGATACGCATCGGAACACAGCCTTGCCGTGCAATCACCCTGCGGCGGGGTCACGAAGGAGGGTCCTTTGGACTACACTGCTCAGCTCGACTCAGCGATTGCCAGGCTGCACGACGAAGGCCGTTACCGGACCTTCATCGACATCGAACGCCGCAACGGACATTTCCCCCATGCCGTGCGTACGCGTCCGGACGGGTCACAGCAGAACATCACCGTCTGGTGCGGCAACGACTACCTTGGCATGGGGCAGCACCCCGTCGTGCTGGAGGCGATGCACGAGGCGATCGACGCAGCCGGAGCGGGCTCTGGCGGGACGCGCAACATCTCGGGTACGACCGTCTACCACAAGCGGCTCGAGGCCGAGCTGGCCGACCTGCACGGCAAGGAAGCGGCCCTGCTGTTCACAAGCGCTTATATTGCAAATGACGCCACGCTCAGCACGCTGCCCAAGTTGTTTCCCGGGCTGATCATCTATTCCGACGAACTGAACCACGCGTCGATGATCGAAGGGGTCCGCCGCAATGGCGGGGCCAAGCGGATCTTCAGTCACAATGACGTTGAGCACCTGCGCGAGCTGCTGCAAGCCGACGATCCGGCGGCGCCGAAGCTGATCGCGTTCGAGTCGGTCTACTCGATGGATGGCGACTTCGGTCCGATCGAACAGATCTGCGACCTGGCCGACGAATTCGGCGCGCTGACCTATATCGACGAAGTGCACGCGGTTGGGATGTACGGCCCGCGCGGTGGCGGTGTGACCGAGCGGGACCGCCTGGCGCACCGGATCGACATCATCAATGGCACTTTGGCCAAAGCCTACGGCGTGATGGGGGGGTATATCGCAGCAAGCGCGAAGATGTGCGATGCTGTCCGCTCGTATGCGCCGGGCTTCATCTTCACCACCTCGCTGCCACCATCGGTCGCGGCCGGTGCTGCGGCCTCGGTGGCGTATCTCAAGACAGCGCCCGAACTGCGTGAGCAGCATCAGACCCAAGCCAAGATCCTCAAGCTGCGACTGAAGGGCCTGGGCTTGCCGCTGATCGATCACGGCAGCCACATCGTTCCGGTGATCGTTGGCAACCCGGTGCACACCAAAAAGCTCAGCGACATGCTGCTGGACGACTACGGGATCTACGTGCAGCCGATCAATTTCCCGACCGTTCCGCGGGGGACGGAGCGTCTGCGCTTTACGCCTTCGCCGGTCCATGGACCCAACGAAATGAACCGTCTGGTCCAGGCCATGGACGAACTTTGGTCACATTGTGCGCTAAATCGCGCCGAACTTGCTGGTTAACCTAACGCCGACATGTGCAACTTGTTTGCCGCGTGTTAAGCTTACGCTAACAAAAGTAGCGGACGAATCGTTATGGGGACGATTCGCCGTTAGCGTGAAACACGCGATGGGCAGAATGGGGCAGCTGGAATGATTGGGCGCAGGACACAGCGCAATTCCGAAGAAGACGTGGACGTCAGGCCCAAGGGGTTCGACGACTACGAAGTACGGCTTGGCGACGTCATGCGCGGTGAGCGCGCGACGATGGGCAAGTCTCTTCTTGACGTACAGCGCGAACTGCGGATCAAGGCCAACTACATCGCTGCCATCGAGAATGCCGATCCCGACGCATTCGACACACCCGGCTTCATTGCCGGGTATGTGCGTTCTTACGCCCGCTATCTGGGGATGAACCCTGACGACACTTTCGCCGCGTTCTGCAAGGAAAGCGGGTTCGAAGTGGCACATGGAATGTCCGCACAGGCATCCGTGGTCAAAAAATCGGTCGGGGACCTTCCGAACCGTGGCCCGATGGGGCGCGATCCGTTCATTTCGCCGAACACGCCCTACGTTCCCGGCCGCGAGTCCGTGTTCAGCCAGATCGAGCCGCGCGCCGTAGGCTCGTCGCTTGTCCTCCTCGCGCTGATTGCCGGGATCGGGTACGGCGGCTGGTCCGTTCTGAACAAGATCCAGCAGGTTCAGGTCTCTCCCGTGGAACAGGCCCCGGTCGTGCTGTCCGATCTTGACCCGCTGTCGGCCATCCGGACCGAAACCGGAACGACCGAGGTTGCAGCCGCTGAAATTCCCAGCCCCGAAGCGCTGGACCGTCTTTACCGCCCCCAAGCACTGGATGTACCGGTGATGGTTGCGCGGGATGCCCCGATTTCCACCCTCGATCCGCGGACCGTTGGAACGTTCCGTCCGCCGGAAGTTCCGGAAATCGCGCTGGCTGAGATTCATACCGTCGAAAGAACTGCCGCGACCCTTCCGCAGGTGGTCGAGAAGGTCGACACGTCGCTGAAAATCGTCGCGGTCGAACCGGCCTGGATGCGGGTCACCGCAGCGGATGGCAGCGTGATCTTCGAAGGTACGTTGGGAACCGTAGAAAACGGCAAGAGCTTTGAGGTTCCCCTGACGGAAGAGCCGCCGCAATTGCGGGCTGGAGCGTCGGGCAACGTGTATTTCTCGATGAACGGCGAGCTCTATGGGCCGGCCGGTGCACCGGGAACCGTCGCCAAGGGTGTGGTTCTGTCCAAGGACGCTGTGGCCGAGACCTATGCCGTGGCGGATCTTGAGGCTGAGCAAAACATTGCGCTCAAACAGCTGGTGGCCGAGCTTCAGACACAATCCGCCGAGGTGCCGGCAGAGTGATCTTGCCATTGCGGCGGGCTTGCCCCCGGACTATCTAAAGGCCAGACCCCAGGCTGACGCGGATCCGTTTTCATGTCTTTGAACCACGTGCGCCCTTGGCGCGACATCTATCGCCGCAAATCCCGCCAGATCATGGTCGGCAACGTTCCGGTGGGCGGCGACGCGCCGATTGCCGTTCAGACCATGACCAACACGCTGACGACCGATGTTGCCGCAACCGTGGCGCAGGTACAAGCTGCGGCAGAGGCGGGGGCTGATATCGTGCGCGTCTCTGTTCCTGATGAGGCGTCGTCGAAGGCGTTGAAGGAGATCGTGCGCGAAAGCCCGGTGCCGATCGTGGCCGACATTCATTTCCACTACCGCCGCGGCATCGAGGCCGCCGAGGCTGGTGCCGCCTGCCTGCGCATCAATCCCGGCAATATCGGTGACGAGGCGCGGGTGAAAGAGGTCATCAAGGCCGCACGCGACCACAATTGCTCGATCCGCATCGGCGTGAACGCGGGAAGTCTGGAAAAGCACCTGCTGGAGAAATACGGTGAGCCGTGCCCCGAAGCGATGGTGGAAAGCGGGCTGGAACATATCCGTATCCTGCAGGACAACGATTTCCACGAATTCAAGATCAGCGTGAAGGCCAGCGACGTGTTCCTGTCGGCTGCGGCCTATCAGGGCATCGCCGAGGCCACCGACGCCCCGATCCATCTTGGCATCACCGAGGCCGGAGGGCTGGTCAGCGGCACGATCAAATCGGCCATCGGGCTGGGCAACCTTTTGTGGATGGGCATCGGCGACACGATCCGCGTCAGCCTGTCCGCCGATCCGGTCGAAGAGGTGAAGGTCGGGTTCGAGATCCTCAAGTCTCTTGGCCTGCGCCACCGCGGCGTGAACATCATCTCGTGCCCGTCCTGCGCACGTCAGGGGTTCGACGTGATCAAGACGGTCGAGACGCTGGAGCGGCGCTTGGAGCACATCAAAACACCGATGAGCCTGTCGATCATCGGCTGCGTCGTGAACGGCCCCGGTGAGGCGCTGATGACCGATGTCGGTTTTACCGGCGGCGGCGCAGGATCGGGCATGGTGTATCTGGCGGGCAAGGCCAGCCACAAGATGTCGAACGAACAGATGATCGACCACATCGTCGAGCAGGTGGAAAAGAAGGCGGCCGAGCTGGACGCTGCTGCAGAGGCGGCTGAATAGTACTTTAACTTCGATCCGGAACTAATTCGTCATAAGATATTTTTTGGCCCATATTCGCAGTATCAATCGCGATATCTACTGACATGGACCGGAGTTCGATTCTTTGAAACGAATGCCTTTCGTGACGGCGTTTGCCGTTGTCCTTCTTTCTGCGTGCAGCAGCCCCTCTACCGGGCCGGACAAACGCCCCGGTTTTTTAGTGTTCCAGTTCCGCAGTCTGCACCGGGGGCGCAAATTGGGTATATGTCGGTGCATGTGTCCGGGTTCAGAAATGACGGAATGACGACGCGCGCAGACGTCCGGCTTAGCCCGGGCGGGACCGGCAAACCGCGGGGCCGCTTGACCCCGATCATGAATGTCGACCCGCAGCTGGCGTCTCGGGTCGCGGTATCGTTCAAAACCGGTCAGGATGCCCAGGCGGCCTATGCTTTGGCGAAACAAATCGCCCGGGCGACCTATTGTTCAACCGGCCCAATTTCTGAAAACACCGGTATTCGCAAGTACGACAATCCACAGGACCTGCAGGCAATTCTGGCTGAAAGCAAACGGCAGGGGCGTGGCGTCATTCCATCGGGAATTCGTGGCAAATCCGTGCCTGCGACCCAATTCAGAAAAACTGGAACTCCGACATGGGTTGTGTCGATGAAATGCGACGCCCCGTATCCATACGACTAGGGCGTCGTTTCAACGGGGCGGCGATCAGGCCGCCCCAGCTGCTTCAGCCGCGTTCAGCCCGCACACCGTCAGCGATCTGTTTTATCTGATCTGCGGGCAGGAAGCCCCGCAGCATCTCGGTGCCCAGAACAAAGGATGGGGTGCCCGAAATCCGCATGCGCTGCGCCAGTGCCCGCGTCTTGGCAATTTCTTCGGTCACTTCGTCGCTGTCCATCGCCGCAAGGATGGCGTCACTGTCCAGTCCCAGCCCATCCGAGATACGGCGCAGCGTCACCTCGGAAGGCTCGCCCGTGAATTCCAGCAGGGCGTCATGGACTTGCTTGTACGCGTCATCCCCGGCGACCTGCTTGGTGGCGATGGCAAAGCGCGACGAAAGAACAGACGCATCGCCCAGAATTGGGAATTCCTTAATGATCAGGCGGATGTTGCCATCCTCGGCCAGTAGCGCGTCCACTTCGGGGACCGCGCGGCGGCAGTATCCGCAGCGGTAGTCCATGAACTCGACCAGGGTGATGTCGCCATCCGGGTTGCCACCGACCCAGCTATAGCCGTCATTGAACAGCTCGTCGGCGTTTTCTGCGATCAATTGCTGGTCGGCCTGTGCTTCAGCGGCAGCGTTGCGCTGCTCCAGGATGTTGATCGCCTCGAGAATGACTTCGGGATTTTCCAAGAGGTATTCCCGCACTTGCGCTCCGAACTCTGCTCTTTCGGATTCGGTCATCGAGGACAGATCCAGCGCATTGGCCGGACCGGCAATCAGGGAAAGCCCCAGAAGGGCAGGTGCTGCGTGTCTGAGGATCATTTCCGGTTCCTTTTCGATTTCTCAGCTTGTTCTGCGGCAATCAGCACATCCTGTGCCCGTTGCCAACCCGTCGAGCCCTCGGGCAACTGACCGATGGCTCGTCTTGCGTGAATTCCGGCATCCAGCAGGCGCCCCTCAAGGGCGAAACGCTCGGCAGTTACGGCGGATGCCATACCGTTGTTGCCGACCTTGGAATAGGCCATTCCCAGATCCTGCATCAGGCGGCCGTTCCGGTAGTCCCGGGCGCGTGCGCTTTCCAGCACCTGCAGGGCCTTTGTCGTCTGTCCGTCGGCAAGCAGGGCGCGCCCGTAGCCTGCCATGATCAATGCGTCGGTCGGAGCCAGCTCGGACGCCTTGGCATAGGCCGTGACCGCCTCCGAGACCCGAAGGTTCTCCAAAAGGATCTGCCCCTTCAGTTCGTGATAGAACGGATCGTCAGGGCGGATGGCCAGCGCACCATCGATGGCTGCCCGGGCAGCCGAAAGGTTTCGGTTCTGATGATGGGCGGCGGCCTCGCGCATCAGGCGAATATCCTGCGCTGTTTCTTCCTTGGCCCGCCGCAGGGTCCAGCCGGGAGAGCGCAGAAACGCGGACAGCTTGCCCTTGACCCGCGCAAACCAGTAGTCGGCATTGGGGTTAGATTTCGCCCGATCCCCGAATTGGTACAGAAATTCCTCGGCAGCGCGCAGGCGTTCACGGCTGGTCGGGTGCGAGCGCATATAGGGATCTTGATTGATCTCGCTCAGCAATTCCTGGCCTGCGAATTTGCGGTGCAGTTCGACCATGCCAATGGGCGAAATCTCGGCCCAACGCAGGTAGCTGGCGGCGCTGCGATCCGCTGAGGATTCTTCGGCCCGCGTATGGCCCAGAAAACTGCGGATTGCGGCCCCTTGGGTGCCAGCGGCAATGCCCGCGGCGGCCTCTCCGCCGCCCGCAGCGGCGGCAATCAGAGCCAGCGCGGTACCGAAACCGGCCGCGCGTTGAGCGGCCCGAAGGTTCTCGGCCCGACGGGCGAGGTGCCCGTTGGCGATATGCGCCGCCTCATGCGCGATCACGGCCTGCAGCATCTCGGGGCTGTCGACCGTCAGGATCAGTCCGTGGTTCAGGTAAATCGTGTTGTAGTCGATGACGAACGCGTTGAACGTGCCGTCCTTGACGACCATCACCCGCACGCGGTTGGTGTTCAGGCCGGCGGCGCGCAAGATCGGAAAGGCCAGTTCGCGCAGCCCGTGTTCGATATCGGGGTCGCGGATCAGGCTTTGCGCGTGGCTTTGCGCGGTCGACGCCATCCACAGCGTCACCGCCAGCAGAATTGCCGGGATTGACGCCAGCCGGGATCCGCGTTCAAAAGCCATGGTCGCAACATGGGAGATGGGCATGCGAAACTCAACCCGGTCGGGCGTTGATCCCTTCATCGTGATGGACGTGATGGAGGCCGCGCGCCGCGCTGAAGAGGCCGGGCGCCACATCATCCACATGGAAGTCGGCCAGCCCGGAACCGGCGCGCCTCAAGGCGCGTTGGAGGCGCTGGCCCGCGCGATGCGGCACGGCCCGCTGGGCTATACCGTCGCGCTGGGTCTGCCGGCGCTGCGGCAACGCATCGCACGGATGTACGGCGAGTGGTACGACGTTGATCTGAACCCCGAACGGGTGGTCATCACTCCCGGATCTTCGGGCGGATTCCTGCTGGCCTTCACCGCGCTGTTCGACAGCGGTGACCGTGTGGGGATCGGCGCGCCGGGCTATCCGTCCTATCGTCAGATCCTCCGGGCGCTGGGTCTGGTGCCGGTCGATCTGCCGACTGCGCCGGAAAACCGCCTGCAACCCGTGCCACAGGACTTTGCCGGGCTCGACCTGCAGGGGCTGATGGTGGCCTCGCCCGCAAACCCGACCGGAACCATGCTGGATCACGCCGCCATGGGCGCGCTGATCGAGGCTGCGCAAGGGCAGGGGGCCTCGTTCATCAGCGACGAGATCTATCACGGGCTGGAATACGAGGCCAAGGCCGTGACCGCGCTGGAGCTGACCAACGAGTGCTATGTCATCAACTCGTTTTCCAAGTATTTCTCGATGACCGGCTGGCGCGTCGGCTGGATGGTGGTGCCCGAGGATCAGGTGCGGGTGGTCGAGCGTATCGCCCAGAACATGTTCATCTGTGCGCCCCATGCCAGCCAGGTCGCCGCGCTGGCCGCGATGGATTGCGATGAGGAACTGCAGGGCAACCTGGCCGTCTATCGCCGCAACCGCGACCTGATGCTGAAGGGCCTGCCCGAGGCCGGGTTCACCAACATCGCGCCCCCGGACGGGGCGTTCTATGTCTATGCCGATGTCTCGGACCTGACCCAGGACAGCCGCGCCTTTGCCGCCGAGATCTTGGACAAAGCCGGCGTCGCCGTGACGCCGGGGCTGGATTTCGACCCGGTGCGCGGCCACGCGACCCTGCGCTTTTCATACGCCCGGTCGACCGAGGACATCGAGCAGGGCCTTGAACGGCTGCGCAGCTTCATGGCGGATCGCCAGACCCCGCAGAAGTCGGCCTGAGGCGTTCACAAACCGGCCACGCTGCGATAGGCTCCTGCCAAACGATCTCGGAAAAACTTGAGGCCATGAGCAGGATCTTCTTTGTATGTGCGCTGATTTGGGCGCTGGCCGGAGCCGTTTTGGCGCAGGACTTCAACGCCTTGGCGCGGGTCCTGCCCGAGCAGAGCCGGATCACAGACGGCAAGGGGGCGGGGGTGACGCTTGAGCTGGGGCTCAGCCAGGGCGTCCCGTATCGCGTTTTCACGCTTCGAGACCCGTACCGTATGGTCATCGATTTCCAGGAGGTCGACTGGAGCGGGCTTGACCGGGCCAAGCTGTTGCAGACCCGTCGGATCAGCGGGGTCCAGTTCGGCGCCTATGTGCCCGGTTGGTCTCGGATGGTGCTGGATCTGGGGGCGCCCCTAGCTGTCGATACGGCGGCCATGCGCGTGGACCCCGACAGCGGGGCCGCGGTTCTGACGCTGAATCTAAAAGGTACGGATTTCGACAGTTTTGCCGCCAGCGCGGGTGCGCCGCGCAATCCGGGCTGGGATTTGCCTGCACCTGCTGTCATGCCCCCGGTTGTGCCGCGAGATGGCGAACGACCACTGCGCGTGATGCTGGACCCGGGACATGGTGGCATCGACCCCGGCGCGGAATCGGGTGGTGTTAACGAAAAAAACCTGATGCTCACGTTTGCGCGCGAACTGCGGGAACACTTGCTGCGCGCCGGCGGATACGAGGTCGTGATGACCCGGGTGGACGATCACTTCGTGTCGCTCGAACGCCGCATTTCTCTGGCCCATCGGGCCAGCGCCGATGTGTTCATTTCGTTGCACGCGGATGCATTGTCCGAGGGGCAGGCTCATGGGGCCACAGTCTATTTCCTCTCCGATGAGGCCTCGGACGTGGCCAGCCAGAAACTGGCCGAACGGCACGATCGCAGTGACCTGATCGCGGGTATCGACCTGAGCGGCTCGGACGACCAGATCGCCGACGTTTTGCTGGACATGGCACGGCAGGAGACCCAGCCGCGCTCAGAAGCTTTGGCCCATGCACTGGCGCACGGCATGGGGCAGCAGGGCGGCCCCATGAATCGGCGCCCGATCCGCAGTGCGTCGTTTTCCGTCCTCAAGGCTGCCGACATTCCCTCGGTTCTGGTCGAGATCGGATTCATCTCCAGCCCCAGAGACCTGAAAAATCTCGTAAATCCCGAGTGGCGCATCGGAATGGCGCAAGGAATTCACCAAGGTCTTGAAGCCTGGCGCCAGCAGGATCTGATCCGCCGCGGCTTGATTGGGCAGTGACCCTGCGGCGCAAAGTGGCTAGAATGCGCCCGTGTGTTTTGACCCTTGGGTGCAGCGACACTATATAGGCGTCACCGCGAACAAAAGGCAGCAACGTGATCCGGTTCATTCTTTCGATTTTCGGGGCGGTTTTCAGCCTCGTCACCTTGGGTATTTTCATGGTCGCGCTGGTGATTGGCGCGGTTTTCTGGATGTATGGCCGCGACCTGCCCAGCCACGATTCGCTGGCCCAGTACAAGCCGCCCACCATCAGTCGTATCTATTCGGGCAAGGGCCAACTGATCGACGAATTCGCGCAGGAGCGCCGCCTGTTCACGCCATCCGAGGAAATCCCTGACCTCGTGAAGCACGCGTTTATCTCGGCGGAAGACAAGAACTTTTATTCGCATCAGGGGTACGACCCGCGCGGGATCATCGCCGCCGGGATCGAGGCGATCCAATCCAAGGGCGAGACCCTGCGCGGCGCGTCGACCATCACCCAGCAGGTGATGAAGAACTTCCTGCTGTCAGGCGACCGGCGGGTCGAACGCAAGATTCAGGAAATCATCCTCGCGACCAGGTTGGAAAAAACGCTGAACAAGGAACAGATCCTTGAGCTGTATCTCAACGAGATCTTTCTTGGCCAAAACTCCTACGGCGTGACCGCCGCTGCCCAGACCTATTTCAACAAGACTTTGCAGGAACTGGCCCCGCATGAGGCCGCGACGCTGGCTGCGATGCCCAAGGCGCCTTCGGACTATCACCCGGTGCGCCAGAAACAGCGTCTGTTGGATCGCCGCAACTACGTGCTGCGCGAGATGTACCAGAACGGATACATCGATCAGGCAACCTACGAGACCGAAGTGGCGCAACCTCTGCGTTCGGTTCAGAACGGTGATTTCGAAAGCTTCCGCACCGCACTGCCACCGCGCGACTATTTCACCGACGAAATCCGCCGCCAGCTGAGCGAGGATTTCGGCGAGGGCGAGTTCTTTACCGGTGGTTTCACCGTCCGGGCCTCGGTTGACGAGGAGATGCAGGTCGAAGCCGCGCGCGCCCTGCGCGAGGCGCTTCAGAAATATGACCGATCGCGCGGCAAGTGGCGCGGCACGGGTGAAACCATCCCCGAGGAAAAACTGGCAGACGAAGCGCAGTGGCGCGAAGCTCTGGCGATCATGGAAATCCCGCGCGACGTGGTGCTGCCCACGCAATGGTACCCCGCGGTCGTGCTGGATGTGGCTGAACAACAGCTGACGGTGGGGATCGAGAACGGTCCGGCCGACGGCATCATCCCGCGCAGCGACATCAAATGGATGCAGGGCGACTTCAGGGCAAACTTCAAACGCGGCGACGTGATCCTGGTCGTTGCCGGGGAAGAGGGCCAGTGGTCCGCCCGTCAGATTCCCGAGGTCCAAGGCGGCTTCGTGGCGATGGATGTGAACTCGGGCCGCGTTCTGGCGATGCAGGGTGGGTTCTCGTACCAGGACTCGGTGTTCAATCGGGCCACGCAGGCGCAGCGCCAACCGGGATCGGCCTTCAAGCCTTTCGTCTATGCGGCGGCACTGGACAGTGGCTACAGCCCCGCGACCATCGTCGTGGACGCCCCGATCGAAGTGAACACACCGCAGGGCCTTTGGACGCCCAAGAACTCGACCAACAAATTCTACGGGCCGACGCCCCTGCGCACCGGGATCGAGCAGTCGCGAAACCTGATGACCATCCGACTGGCGCAAGAGGTTTCGATGCCGGTGGTTGCGGGATACGCGGAGCGGTTCGGTGTGTATGACAACATGGGTCCCTACCTGGCCAATGCGCTGGGGGCCGAGGAGACGACGCTCTACAAGATGGTGGCGGCATATGCGATGTTCGCCAACGGCGGCGAGCGCGTCGAACCGACTTTGGTCGACCGGATCCAGGACCGGTTCGGCAAAACGATCTATCGGCATGATGACCGGCAGTGCCTGGATTGCAACTCCAGCTGGCTGGAGCCCGATGCCTCACCCACGATCGTGACCGACCGAGAGCAGGTGATGGATGCAATCACGGCCTATCAGCTGACGTCGATGATGAAGGGCGTGGTCGATCGCGGCACCGCGTCTCGCGTGGTCAATCTGCCGGTTCCGACGGCTGGAAAGACCGGTACGACCAACGAATCCAAGGACGCCTGGTTTATCGGGTTCACCTCGAACATCGTCGCCGGTTGCTACATCGGGTACGACCGCCCGCGCCCGATGGGGCGGGGTGCTTACGGCGGTACGCTGTGCGGTCCGGTATTCCAGAGCTTTATGGAAAAGGCCGTCGAGAAATACGGTGGCGGTCCGTTCGAAGTGCCGCCGGGTGGGCAGTTCATCAAGATCGACCGGTTCAGCGGTGCCCGTCTGCCGGATGACGCATCGGGTGATTATGTGGTGGCCGAGTACTTCCGTGATGGCGTCGACGGGTTCATCGACCGTGTCTATGACGGTGGTTTTGCGATGGGGTCCGATTTGCCGTTGTTCGAAGAGGTGACCAATGGTGGGCGCCAGGTCCAGACCTCGACCGGGCAGACCATAATCGTGGGGCCCAAGGCCAGCCAGGGCGACCTTCAGGGCGGCGGACTTTACTGATCTGCAGCGCTTAGAAACAGGCGTAGCAGATCGGCTTCCGGGTCACTCTGGACCGATCCGCCGGACCGCCAGAATATGGACAGGGCGCATTTGGCCGCCGCCCACCGGGCCAGACGCGCCCGCGATACATTCATCGCGGCGGCGTACAGATCCAGGCACGCGGAAATCTGCCCGACTTCGCGCACAAGGTCCGGCATGCCTTTTGGGTGCCGCAGCGCATTTGCCAGTTCGAACGCCGGATCCCCGACATAACCCTTGGCATCGATCACGCGCGGGCCGGATGAGGTCAGGATGACATTGTCGGGGTGCAGGTCTCCATGCAGGGGGAGATGCACGGGCTGCGTCTGCAGCAAATCCTGAGCCAAAGCTATGGCGCGCCGCATATCGGTTTGCAGGGGCCGCGTACATTGATCGGCAAATCCGACGTCGAAAAGCGGTGCAAACACTTGCTCCAAAGGCCTCAGTCCGCTCACTTTAACCACCGGTGCAGCGTGCAGGTTCCGCGCCGTTTCAGCCAGTAGTGTCAAGGCGTCGGCTACGTTGCCCGTCCGTGCATGATCGCCCAGGGTCGGACCCTCGAGCCACTCCATCATGACCGCTTGACGGTCTTGGGCCAGGATCGCGACGGCGCCCCGGTTGCGCCAGGCGGCCAGCGGGCGGCATCCCGGCGCCTCGTTGCCGCGATCGGCGCGGCGATAGAGTTTGAGCGCGACTTCAGACCCGTCATCACGTTTGGCCCGCCAGACACGTGCCGCGCCGGTATCAGCCACCAGCCGCGGGTCGGCCAGATGCCATTTCTTCAGGAACTGCTCCGGTCCGTGCTGCATTTGCCTTTCGGGTCATCTTGTGGTGGCCTGAACCTCTTGCTATCACGCAGGCCTGATTGAGCAAGTTGGGACCTGACCATGCGCGCCGAAATCCAGAACATCGTGGCCGAGATCCAAAAATCGCTGGAGCTGTTGGCCCAGCGTATGGACTATGAAACCGCGCCGCACCGGCTGGAGGAATTCAACGCCCGTGTCGAGGACCCCAACCTGTGGGACAACCCCGAAAACGCGCAGAAGCTGATGCGCGAACGGCAGGTTCTGGTCGATGCCATCGAAACCTACGAGTCGATCAAGACCGATCTGAGCGACAACATCGAACTGATCGAACTGGGCGAGATGGAGGACGATGAAGAGGTCGTCAAGGATGCCGAAGAGGCCCTGAAGAAGCTGCGCGACAAGGCGGCCGAAAAAGAGCTCGAGGCGCTGCTGGACGGCGAGGCCGACGCCAATGACACCTTCCTTGAAATCAACGCCGGCGCCGGGGGCACCGAAAGCTGCGACTGGGCCTCGATGCTGGCGCGGATGTATGTCCGCTGGGCCGAGAAGAAGGGCTACAAGGTCGAGCTGCAGTCGGAAACCCCGGGCGAAGAGGCGGGGATCAAGTCGGCGGCCTACAAGATCTCGGGCCACAACGCCTATGGCTGGCTGAAATCCGAAAGCGGCGTGCACCGGCTGGTGCGTATCTCGCCCTATGACTCGGCAGCCAAACGGCACACGTCGTTCAGCTCGGTCTGGGTCTATCCGGTGGTGGACGACAATATCGAGATCGAAGTGAACCCGGCCGATATCCGTGTCGATACCTACCGGTCCTCGGGGGCGGGCGGTCAGCACGTCAACACCACCGACTCGGCGGTGCGGATCACCCACATCCCGACCGGCATCGTGGTGACCAGCTCGGAAAAATCGCAGCACCAGAACCGCGACATCGCCATGAAAGCGTTGAAATCGCGCCTGTACCAGATGGAACTGGACCGCAGAAACGCCGAGATCAACGCCGCGCATGAAGCCAAAGGCGATGCCGGCTGGGGCAACCAGATCCGGTCCTATGTTCTGCAGCCCTATCAGATGGTCAAAGACCTGCGCACCAGCTACGAGACGTCGGACACCAAAGGGGTTCTGGACGGCGATCTGGATGCATTCATGGCGGCCACTCTGGCTCTCAAGGTCTCGGGCAAAAGCCGGGCCGAGGCGCAGTCGGACGACTGATGCCGCGCAGTTGATCTGCGTGGAAAAGATAAATCCAAAACACCGGGTTTAAATGCACACATGGGGTCGCTAGGCTGAGCGCAAGCAAAGCTCGGACGTAACCCCATGAACCTAAGCGATACTTCAGCCGCTGATCTTCTCGAGAAACTTGCGACAGGGCATTTGTCGGCCACCGAGTTGATGCGCGCGACGCTCGACCGGATTGCCCAGGTGAACGGGCAGGTCAATGCAATCGTCGCGCTGCAGGACGAGGATGTGCTTATGGCCCAAGCCCGGGCCGCCGACGGCAAGTCGGGCCGCGGGCCGCTTCACGGGCTTCCGATTGCCGTCAAAGACCTCGTTAATGTTGCAGGCATCGCGTCGACCCAAGGGTCGCCGGTTTTTCGCAATCACGTCCCAGCCGTCGACGATCTGATCGCAGCACGGTTGCGGGCTGCCGGGGCTATTCTGATCGGCAAGACGAACACACCGGAGTTCGGGTTGGGCTCGCACACCTTCAATCCGGTCTATGGCGCAACCCGGAACCCCTATGATCCGGCCCGGTCCTGTGGTGGGTCTTCGGGTGGCGCAGCGGTGGCCTTGGCCACTGGGATGGTTGCGCTGGCGGATGGGTCGGACATGATGGGCAGCCTGCGCAATCCGGCCGCGTGGAACAACGTGTACGGTTTCCGGCCCAGTTGGGGCTGGGTTCCTTCGGAACCGCAGGGTGATTTGTTCCTGCACCAGCTCTCCACCTTGGGACCGATGGCCCGCAGCCCGCAGGATATCGGGCTATTGCTGGATGTGATCTCTGGCCCCGATCCGAGGCAGCCTTTGAGCGTTCCTTGCGAACCCGTCACCCCATTGTCTGTCGAAAGCCTGGATGGGATGCGGATCGGATGGCTGGGCGATTGGGGCGGCGCATTCCCGACCGAGGAGGGGATTCTGAACCAATGCAGCAACGAGTTGGCGATTTTTGAGGGACTCGGCGCAACCGTCGAGGACGTACCGCCGCCCTTCGATGCCGAGCGCCTGTGGGACAGCTGGATCACCCTGCGGTCGTGGAACGTAGCAGCAAGTCTGCTGCCTTTGGCCGACCGGAAAGACGTCCTGAAGGACACCGCGCAATGGGAGCTGGAGCGGGGTCTGGCCCTGACAGCGATGGAGGTCCATGCAGCCAGCGTCACCCGTTCGGATTGGCACCGTCGGGCGGTCGAACTGTTTGCCGAGTATGATGCGCTGGTGTTGCCCGCGGCTCAGGTGTGGCCGTTCCCTGTGGATCAGCCGTATCCGCGCAGCATTGGTGGGGTCGCGATGGACACCTATCATCGCTGGATGCAGGTGGTGACGCCGGTCAGCCTGATTGGTCTGCCCTGCCTGTCGATACCGGCGGGGTTCGGCCCCGGAGGCCTGCCGATGGGAATGCAACTGTTCGGGTCGCGCGGCAGCGACGCGCAACTGCTCGCTTTGGGGGCCGCCTATCACGCCGTGACGCATTGGCCGCAAAAACGCCCGGCCATGGCCTGAGGGCAAGGGGAGGAGAAACGGAACATGGAAAAGCCATTCGGAGTGCCAACGCTGAAACCGGCGGATATCGGCATGTTGCGCACGGCGCTGCATCGCGCCTGGCAGGATTATCGCCGCGCACCGGTCTTTGGCCTTCTGTTCGGCGGCTTCTACGTTCTGGTCGGGTGGTTGATGGCCTGGGTAACCGTGCAAACCGGCACCTCGTTCTGGCTGGTGCTGGCTGCCATCGGCTTTCCGCTGATCGGGCCGTTCGCCGCCGTGGGTTTGTACGAGGTATCGCACCGGCTCGAGCGAAATGAGCCGTTGGACTATGGCGCCATCTTCGGTGTCGTGATCCAGCAGAGCCGCCGCCAGTTGCCGTCGATCTGCGCCATCATCGTCGTTATGTTTCTGTTCTGGTTCTTTCTCGGCCACATGATCTTTGCGCTGTTCATGGGGCTGTCGACAATGACAAACGTGTCGTCATCGCTTGAGGTTTTTCTGACACCCAACGGTCTGGCCATGCTGGCCGTCGGCACTGCTGTAGGCGCGATCTTTGCCATACTGCTTTACATGATCACGGTGTTGTCGATCCCGATGCTGCTGGATCGGGAGCTCGACTTCGTCACTGCCATGATCTCGAGCTATGCCTATGTCAGCGTGAACAAGCGGGTCATGCTGGGCTGGGGTGCTTTCATTGCGGTCACGACCTTTGTCGCCATGGTGCCCTGGTTTCTGGGATTGCCGATCGTGTTGCCTCTGTTCGGCCATGCCAGCTGGCACCTGTATCGGCAGATCACCGAAGACGACGCAGCGACGGAGCCGGTCGCCGAGCCGGCCCAAGCCTAGGTTCTCGGGGTCAGGAATCGGGCACTTCGCGGCCTATGTCGACCAGAATCTGACGCAGCCGGCCCGCGCCGGGCAGGTTGGCTTCAAGCGCATGAACATAGGCGTGGGTCAGAAAAAAGCTCCGGGCGTTGTCGTCTTGCTGGCTGGCAGCGGCCAGTTCGTACAATTCAGCCAAAGCCGCCATGTCACCCGCCGCATGCGCCTGCAGAAGGCGGGTGTGCAGGTCAGTCATTCAGCGGCCAATTCGGTGCGATGCGCCATCAGACGCTGCGCCACCCAGTCGTGGAACAGATGGGTCGGCCCGTCCATCGCCGGCGAGAAATGCCCGCCGTCAAACCCCGGCGCCGCGCGACCACGCTGCATCCCTTCGACGACGAACACATCCTCTTCAAAGACCACTTTCCACTGTTTGGCGTTGCGGGCGCGCAAATCCGCATCGGTATCCGGGGCCGAATAGAACAGGTGGATGTGCTCCGAGGTCCGGTTCTGGGCCTCGGGCCGCAGAATGATGGCGAAAGCGTGGTCCCGGTGCACGCCCAACAGTACGTTGGGGAAGGCGGCGATGTATTCGGCCGCGGTGTCCCATTTCTCGCTGAGACCTTCGAAATCGGGAAAAACCCGACCGTCCTCAGTTTTCAGTTGCCGATAGACCAAGGTTCCCTGACCTGAATAAAGGCCGGGCTCCTGGATGTGATAGTGATCCTCAAGCCGCGAGTAACTGTTCAACCCGGGATGCACCCACGGCAGGTGATAGCTTTCGCAATAGTTCTCGACCGCCAGCTTCCAGTTGCAATTGACGTCCAACCGAAAGGAACTTTCAGGGCCGCCGTGGTACAGCGGTTTGTCGAACTCGGACCACCGCTCAATCAGCCTGGCGTTGGCATCGTCGAACGCCGGCGCGTCACCCGAGACGTTGATCCAAACCACGTCGCGCCAGATATGGCTGCGCACCTCGATCAGGCCGAGTTCCGATTTGCTGACCGCGTCATGTGCGTTCTGGCCCGGGCCGCCCACATGCGGCGTGGCGACCAGCCGGCCTTCGGTGGAATAGCACCAGCTGTGATAGGGGCAGCGAATGGCGCCTTCGATCTTGCGGGGCTCTTCGACCAGGATCATGCCGCGGTGACGGCAGATGTTCTGGAACACACGGACCGTACCGGAACGGTCACGCAGCAACAGGAGCGGAATACCCATGAACTCCAGCGGAACCGCGTCCCCGGGCTCGGGGACATCGGCGGTTACCGCGAGACCGGCCCAGCCATCCAGCAGCAGGGCCCGAGTTTCTTCGGCGTGCAGGGCAGGGTCCGTATAATGTGCATTGGGCAGGCCCAGAGCGGTTTCAATGCTCTGACGAACAGCCGACAGATCGGTTGGGGTGCTGGCCATCTGGTTCTCCTCGCTTCACCACCAGCCTAGGCATCCGGGACCAGCCCTCGCTTACACTTCTGCGACTCCGGCTTTTCTCACAACGACATGCACGGGATTTTAGGCGGTTTCCTATGTCCGGCGCGCCAGTCTTGCTGCCTCCAGCGTTGCCCGGAAGTCGTGGCCCAGATGGCGGATTTCCAATCTGTAGATGTGCGGAGTAGCCGCAGAGTGCTCCATGCACGAACCGATCCATACGCCGTTGCCATCGGTCATGTCCTTGCGGATCACGATCGTCTTGCTGTCACGACCAGCCTCGCACGACAACACTGCGTAGATATTGGGCCCGGCGCAGGCGGCGAAGCCACGAAGCTCACGGCCCGTGGCGGAACGCGTGCCTGCCATTGCCGGCGGCAGGAAGCCGCGCAGGACAGCACATTGATGCAGGTGCCGGGTTTGAACCAGCCAATGATGGGCGCGTGGATCGTCTTCGCTGCCATGTTGCGTCACAAGATAGACGCCGCTTGGAAACGCGTCCTCGGTCAAGGCTGCCAGTCCGGGCCGAAGGAACTGGACCACGCTTTCAGGCAGGTCACAGCGCCGGGGCGCGGGGATTTCCTCAAGCGGTTTCAGCAGTATGCGGGCATCCACGTCAAAGAACCGGCAGATCCGGTCCAGAACGTCCGGGCGTGGAAAGCTCTCGCCAGAAAGATACCGGTTGAACTGCGTGCGGTTGACGCCCAGCTGTCTGCACAGCTCGGCGACCGAAGGATAGCGGTCGGCAAGTTGCCTGAGATTCGCCCCCAGCATGCTGCGCAGCTCGGCGGGCGTGCGAGTGTCTACGGCCATGTCTCACTCTGGTTTGCAACGGTTTGGGAAACACGACCGGAACGGCCAGAAAGGCCGGTCGCCAGTCAAGAAATCGTAAAATTGACCCCATTGAACACGCAGGTAGCATGTTCTTGGCCAAGCGTAACGCGCTCAGGCGCGAACGCAATAGGCATTAAGCCCATTTGTATGGTCTTTTTCTTGTGATTGCTCAGTTATGTACCTGCGGAAATCGATCCGAAAACGCAAAACGCCCCGTCGACAAAGGCGACGGGGCGTTTTGATGGGTTCGCGGAAAATCAGTTGCCGCGCAGCAGGGCCGCGACGCCTGTCCGTGCAACCTCGACAGAGCCCAGCGGGCGCATCAGATCGGCAAATGCATCGATCTTGTCCGGCGCGCCGGTAATTTCGAAGATGAACGAATTCAACGTGCTGTCCACGACATTGGCCCGGAAAATGTCTGCAAGACGCAACGCCTCGACCCGCTTGTCGCCTTCGCCAACGACCTTGATGATCGCCAGTTCTCGCTCGACTGAGGGGCCTTCGACAGTCAGGTCATGCACGTCATGCACCGGGACAATGCGGCCCAGCTGAGCCTTGATCTGCTCGATCACCTGCGGTGTACCGGTGGTGACGATCGTGATTCGGCTGAGGTGTCCGGTGTGATCGACCTCGGCCACGGTCAGGCTTTCAATGTTGTAGCCGCGCCCCGAGAACAGCCCGATGACCCGGGCTAGAACCCCCGGTTCGTTTTCGACCAGAACAGCGATCGTGTGGCGTTCCTGCACGTCCGAGAAGGTCGGGCGCAGGTTGTAGGCCGAGTGGCGGGTGGAACCTTTTCGGATCTTGAGTGCAGTCATTGGAAGACCTCATCGTTGGCAGAGGAATAGTCTGGCGCCCGCAGCCGTTGAACAACGGCGCCGATGCAGACCAGACAGGAAAGATACAAAAGCGGTGCAAAAAGCAGGCGGATCGAGATGTCGGCTTCGCCGCGGAACAGAAAGGCGAAGAAAGCGGGGGCGGCACCCAACCACATCGCTCCGGCCAGCGCCAGGCCCCATGGGCTGTTCGTCAATACACCTGCGCGCAAGAGGAATAGTCCCGCAGCGGCGATCAGGGCAGATTCGTAGAACCACAGATATGGGGTGGACAGCATGACCGCCAGCGCCAGCACCGCGGCACGCAGGTCAAAACCGATGCGGGGGCTGCGCCAGGTGATCGTGACCATGATGGCCGCGCAGGCTGTGATCGTCCACTGAACAGCCAAGGCGACAGGCTCGGGTAGCCCAAAACTGGCGAGCGTCGAATAGGGGCTGAGCATTAGATTGTTTTCGACGATGGTTTCACGCACCACCGAAAAGTGGACCGCCATCATGTTGCGCATTTCCAGCCAGTATTCCGGACCGTAGAGCGCGGTCGCCAATCCCGAGATAACCAGGGTCGTGACGCCGGCCGAAATGATGGTCGGCCACGCCCGGCACGCCAGCAAAGCAAAGGGGATCAGGATGCCCAGCTGAGGTTTGAGGGTCAGAAGGCCGATGAAAAAGCCGGCAAGGACCAAACGTTGGTTCTTGAGCGCCGCAAGCGCCGCCAGCAAACCGGCCATCCACAGGGCAGCGGTCTGCCCCATGAACAGGGTCGGCAGTATCGCGGGCGGCAGCGCAAACGCAAACCAGACCGGTGTGATGCCTTCCGCGAACGGCCGGGCTGCGAATATCATCGCAACGATCGACGCGATCGAGAAGACCAGCCAGGCAATGGGGAAGGGAAGGGCGCCCAAGGGTTGCAGCGTTGCAAGAAACGCCGGCGGGTAAGACCAGGGCATCCAGTCATCTTCCTTGATGACGTTGTGCATGGCGGTCAGGCTGTCGACACTGAAGGCCGACAATGGTTCGCCCAGATGGGCCAGACGCCCAGCGGCCCAAAAGACCCGAAAGTCGATTGGAAAGCCGGCGCTGCCATTGGCCGCGATCTCGCTCCAGCTGAGGCCGAGCCAGATGACAAAGACCCCAAGCACCAGCGCTGGGACAAGAATGCCCAACTGCCAGCCGCGACGCCCCGCAAAAATCTGCAGGTTCTCGCGTGGAGTTGTCTGGGTGGGTATGCCGGGCATGTTCCGTCCTGTCCTGTGCGCGTCCATCAGGGCCAACAGTTTGGCCCTGTGTCCGCAAGCAATATCAAACCAGCACCGCGCCGCCAGCCTGAATGACACCCTTCGTTTCGGCCTCGCCCAGCAGCATCTCGTTATGGGCTTTGCCCGACGGGATCATGGGGAAGCAGTTCTCGTGCTTTTCGACGAGGCAGTCAAAGATCACCGGACCGTCGTAATTGATCATCTCCATGATCGCGTCATCCAGATCGGCGCGGTCTTTGCAGATGATCCCCTTGGCCCCGAAGGCCTCTGCCAGCTTGACGAAATCGGGCAGGGCCTCGGACCAGGAATGCGAATAGCGTTCGCCATGCAGCAGTTCCTGCCATTGGCGCACCATGCCCAGGCGTTCGTTGTTCAGGATGAATTGCTTCACCGGCAGGCGGTATTGGACTGCGGTGCCCATCTCCTGCATGTTCATCAGCCAGCTGGCCTCACCTGCGACGTTGATCACCAGCGCGTCCGGGTGTGCCATCTGCACACCGATCGAAGCCGGGAAGCCATAGCCCATGGTGCCCAGCCCGCCTGAGGTCATCCAGCGGTTGGGTTCTTCGAACCCAAGGAATTGCGCGGCCCACATCTGATGCTGGCCCACCTCGGTACAGACATAGCGATCGTGGTCCTTGGTCAGCGCTTCGAGACGTTCCAGCGCGTATTGGGGTTTGATCGACTTTTCGCTGTTGGTGTAGGCAAGGCAGTTGACCTTGCGCCAGTCCGAGATCTGGGACTGCCACTTGGCAATCGCTTCGGTGTTGGTTTTGCGGCCACGCGCCTTCCAGACCTTCAGCACGTCTTCCAGAACATGCGCCACGTCCCCCACGATGGGGATGTCCACCCGGATCACCTTGTTGATCGAGGATGGGTCGATGTCGATATGCGCCTTTTTCGACTTGGGCGAGAACGCGTCGATACGCCCCGTGATCCGATCGTCGAACCGGGCGCCGACATTGATCATAAGATCACAGTCATGCATGGCCATGTTCGCCTCGTAGAGGCCGTGCATGCCCAGCATTCCGATCCAGTTCTTGCCCGATGCGGGGTAGGCGCCCAGACCCATCAGGGTAGAGGTGATGGGGAAACCGGTCGCTTCCACCAGCTCGCGCAGCAGTTGGCTGGCGGCAGGACCCGAATTGATTACGCCGCCGCCGGTATAGAACACGGGCTTCTTGGCGGTTTCGATGGCGGCGACCAGTTCAGTGATCGCGTCCAGATCGCCCTTGACCACCGGTTGATAATGCGAGGTCGAGGGTTTCGGCGCGGTGTATTTGCCGGTGGCAAACTGGACGTCCTTGGGGATGTCGATCAGCACAGGACCGGGACGACCTGCGGTGGCGACGTGAAACGCCTCGTGCATGGTTCCCGCCAGCGAGTTGGTGTCCTTGACCAGCCAATTGTGCTTGGTGCAGGGTCGGGTGATGCCCACCGTGTCCGCCTCTTGGAACGCATCCGAGCCGATCATGAACGTCGGCACCTGACCGGTCAGAACCACGATCGGGATCGAATCCAGAAGCGCGTCGGTCAGGCCGGTCACCGCGTTGGTCGCGCCGGGCCCCGAGGTCACCAGTGCAACACCGGGTTTGCCGGTTGAACGGGCGTAGCCCTCGGCCGCATGTATCGCGCCCTGTTCATGCCGCACCAGGATGTGACGGATGTCATTTTGCAGAAAGATCTCGTCATAGATCGGTAGCACGGCGCCGCCGGGGTATCCGAATACCGTGTCCACGCCCTGATCCTTGAGGGCCTGGACCACCATCTTTGCGCCGGTCATCTCACGTGTCATCTGCTTTGCTCCGTTCGCGACATGTGTCTTGCGTTTGACAAAAAAAAGCCCCCGAAGTTTCGGAGGCGCATGGGTTCGATTATGGCTTACCGTTACCGGCCCATGCGCGTGGTTCCTACGATTACGACTAGCGTTCTCATCGCCAGAGGCTCCTTTTTGCGTGGGGCAGACATTATGGGCGGCGCGAAGGGGCGTCAACAGGCAATCTGGCCAATTTCCTGACTCTGATGTCGAATTTTGCGACATTTTGTTGCGCAGATTGCCGCATGTGGAGAAATTTCCGGAAATACTGGCCGAGTTTTACCGAGTTCCCAACGGTGGTCGAGGTCAGAATGCGTCAGAGCGATGTCTGAAACGGGCATGATGCGGGGTCCGGGCTGGGTCAGGCTGGAGCTGCGAACAAGTCAGGGAGGACGGCATGCTGGTTGATCTGGTGGACCTAGGGCGCTATCCGATCGATCGTCCGAATTCGGCGGCCTATGATCGGTTGATCGATGACATTCGTCGTGACCTCGACAAAGATGGTTGCGCAGTTTTGCCCGGATTTGTCCACGAAGACGGGTTGAGCCAGTTGCTGACCGAAGCCGAAGCCGTCGCGCCGAGCGCGCATCGCAGTTTCAACCGGACCAACGCCTATTTCACCAAGGACGATCACCGCTTTGGTATCGCCCACCCGATCCGTCGGTTCTATGACCGGTCGAACGCCTTTGTTCCGGCCGACAATTTCCCGTCAACCGGTCCCCTGCGCAGAATCTACGAGTTCGAAGGTTTTCTTCCCTTCATCCGCGAAGCGCTGAATGAACCCGAGGATCGGTTCTTTCGCTACGATGATCCATTGGCGGATGTGATCATCAACGTGGTCGAAGAGGGGCAGGGCTTTCCGTGGCACTTCGATACGAACAACTACACGGTTACTCTGGCGATCCAGAATGGCGAGCAAGGCGGCGCCTTTGAATACGCGCCGAACCTGCGCACCGCCGAGGAGGAGAACTTTGACAAGGTGGCGATGGTTTTAGACGGCAATATGGGAATGGTACGCCAGTTGGAGCTCAATCCCGGTGATCTGCAGATCTTTCGGGGGCGCTATTCCTTGCATCGCGTGGCGCCGGTGTCGGGTGCACGGCCGCGCTACGTGGGGATATTCTCCTTTGTCGAGGCCGAAGGCATGTGTGGCGGGGTCGAGCGTACCCGGCAGCTCTATGGTCGTGTGCTGCCGTGTCATCACGACAGGGAGGGGTTGCGAAACGATGAGCTTCTGGACTGACCCGTGCTAGGGTGGAGCAGTCAGATCCTGCCAGGGAGTGCAAGGTGCCACGTATTCTTCAGCTGACCCCCTTTGTACTGTGTTCCTCGCTGAGCAGGCAAATTGCATTCTACTGCGATCGTCTGGGTTTCGCGTGTGGGTTCACGCAAGACAACTATGCTTTTCTCAGGCTTGGCCCGGTTGCAATTCGCCTGCTGGAATGCCCGCCGCGCGCGGACGGCTTGCCGCTGGGCCACGAGCAATCCTTCTATATAGATGTCGAGGATATAGACAATTTGTACGAAAGCCTGCGTCCCAAACTCGAAGATCTCCCCGAAGGGCGGGTCCGTGCGCCATTCGATCAGCCATATCAACAGCGAGAGTTTCACGTTCTGGATGAGGACGGCACGCTGGTCTTTTTCGGCGAGGGAATCCGCTAAAGCGCGGAAGCTGCGCTGATGGCGCGGCCGTCAGAAGGCCACGCCGGTTCCTTGCAAAACGCCATGTTCCAGCGCGTATCGGGTCAGGCCGGCAGTCGATGAGATGCCCAGCTTGCGCTTGATGTTTTTGCGATGGGTTTCGACCGTGCGAACCGAGATATCCAGCGCCAGCGCGACTTCCTTGTTCGACTTGCCCTGCGCCAATTCCAGAAGGATCGTCTGTTCACGCCCGGTGAGCGCTTCGCGCGCCGCATCCTCTTTCGGTTCCAGCGATCCGATCGCCCCGGTGCACAAATAGCGCTCTCCACGCATGACCGCGTCTATGGCCTGCTTGATTTCGTCAGTCGGCACATCCTTGAGAACGTAGCCCTTGGCCCCATGGCTCAATGCGGTCGAGATGTATTCCGGGCTGTCATGCATCGACAGAATGAGAATGCGGGTGTCGGGCAACCGTTCGAGGATCAGTTCAGTGGCGCTGAGCCCCCCGAGCCCCGGCATGTTCAGATCCATCAGGATGACATCGGGCTGCAGGCGCGCGGCCTGATCAACCGCGTCACGGCCATTGCCCAACGTGCCGACCACCTTGATGTCGTCAAAGCTCTCGAGGATCGACTGGATGCCCTCGGCGACCATGGGGTGATCGTCGACGATAAGGACTCGGATCGTTTCGGTCATCAGGAACCGGCCTTTCCTTTGGGTGTCGCGTCTTCCTGCGGCGGCAACAGGTGGCTCAGCGGCAGGCTGACTTCGATCACCGTACCACTTTGTGCGCCGCGTGATGACAGGATACGCAGGGATCCGTCAAGCTGTTCTATGCGCTCTTGCATGTTGCGCAGCCCGATCCCGGTGCTGACCCGGCCCGGTCGTGACCGAAGGCCACGTCCGTTGTCGGTGATGCGCATGGTCGCGCCCTTCTTGTGGCCGCGCAGGTCGATCGTGACGCGGGTTGCGCCAGAATGGCGTTCGATATTCGTCAGCGCCTCTTGCGCGATACGGTAGAGGGCGATCTTGCTGTCCTGGTCCAGACGATTGCGGAACACGACGGTCGAGAATTCGGTCTCGATCCCGGTCCGTTCGCGGAAATCGTCGGTCAGCGCTTTCAGGGCAGGGCCAAGGCCCAAGTCATCCAATACGCCGGGCCGCAGATCGCGACTGATGCGACGCACTTCGGTAATCGCGGTTCCCAGGTTGTCGATGCCCTTGTCCAGCGGTGCACGTGCGCCGTCATGATCGCCCTTGGACAGGCGCCGCCGGGCATTGTCCAGCGCATAGCGCACCCCGACCAAGATCTGGCTGATCCCGTCATGCAGCTCACGCGCCACCCGGCCGCGCTCTTCCTCCTGCGCGTCGATGACCCGCTTGGTCAGTTCCTTCAGCTTGGCATCCGCGAGCCGGCGTTCGCGGATGTTCAACAGCATCCCCGAGGCGAAGACGATCAGAACCGCCGCCAGAACGATACCGCCGATATACAGGAACGTGCGTTGCACCCGCGCTTCGACCTCGGCGCGGGCATTTGCAACGGTGGCCACGATGTCGTCGATGAATACACCGGTTCCCACGGCCCAACGCCAATCCTGCAGGCCGACGACATAGGCGATCATCATCGCCTCTTCGCCGGTCGAGGGCTTCTGCCACATGAAACTGTGCCATCCGGCACCCTGTCGTGCCAAGCGGATGAACTCGTCGACGACCGGAACGCCCTTGCTGTCCGTCAGGCCCTCCCAGTTCTGATTGATGAACTCGGTCTGTCGCGGGCTGACAAGGTTGTTGCCGTCATAATCGTATACGAAGAAGAACCCGTCCTTTCCGTAGATCATGGCCGACAGGATCTGGGTCACCAGATTCTGGGCGACCTTGTCATCCGGAGACGCGCGTCCGTAGATATATGCGAACCCGTTCCGGGCCTGTGTCACGTAATTGCGCAACTCTTCCTTCTTGGCCTCGATCAGCCGGCGCTCCAACGCCTTGATCTCGCGTTCAGCCGTCGCGCGGGACTCATAGGCGACCATGACCGCGATTGCGGCCACGGCCACGACCAGCGGAATGGCCGCCACCAGCGACAGCTTCTGAGCATAGGTCAGTGAAAGCAGAGCGCGGAGTTTCCCCATGGTCGAATCGATACGCAAGCGGGGGTGAAATTGCAAAGAGATTGGGCATTCCGGCGCTCGGAACGCCCGGAACTCGCGGTTTGCGGGTCGAAATGAGCCCGGGAATTGCGCGTTCTGCAGAAAAAACCATCTGATCTACGTAGTAATAGGTATTCCTTTTCAACCGGCCATCATTAGGGTGACGCTACCGTAAACGACTGGCTCGGGCGCTGCCCGAGTCGTGACTATGAAGGGGAGGAATACTCTTATGGATCGTCGTAAGTTTCTAAAGACATCGGCACTGGGCGGCTCGGCCGCAGCGGCAACCGCACTGGCGGCACCTGCCTATGCGCAGGGCAAGCGCACGCTGACCATGGTTACCTCGTGGGGCCGCGGTCTGGCTGGCGTGTTCGACAGCGCGCAGCGTTGCGCCGACAGCATCACCGCAATGTCCGACGGCAACCTGACCGTTGACATCAAGGCCGCGGGCGAACTGGTGGGCGCGTTCGAAGTGTTCGACGCGGTCTCGTCGGGTCAGGCTGACATGTATCACGCCGCTGACTATTACTTTGTCGGTCAGCACCCGGGCTATGCGTTCTTCACCGCCGTTCCGTTCGGAATGACCGCGCAGGAACTGGTGAACTGGTACTATTTCGATGGCGGCATGGAGCTGCATGACGAACTGGGCCAGATCTTCGGCCTGAAATCGTTCCTGGCAGGCAACACCGGTGCGCAGGCCGGCGGCTGGTACTCGAAAGAGATCAACAGCCCCGAAGACTTCAACGGCCTGAAATTCCGTATGCCGGGTCTGGGCGGCAAGGCTCTGGGTAAACTGGGCGCATCGGTTCAGAACATTCCGGGTTCGGAAGTGTATCAGGCACTGTCCTCGGGTGCCATCGACGGCACCGAGTGGATCGGTCCCTGGGCGGACGAAAAGGCCGGTTTCCAGGAGATCACCAAGATCTACTACACCGCCGGTTTCCACGAGCCGGGCGCAGGCCTGTCGCTGGCCACCAACCGCGACGTGTTCGAAAGCCTCTCGCCGGCGCATCAAAAGATCATCGAGATCGCTGCCGCCGAAGCGCACCAGTGGAACCTGGCACAGTTCCTGGCCAACAACGGCGCGGCGCTGCAGCGTCTGCAGGCCGGTGGCGTGAAGGTCATGGAATTCCCCGACAGTGTCTGGGATGCCTTCGGACAAGCCAGCCAGGAAGTTCTGGCCGAGAACATGAGCGACGAGCTGTTCAAGAAGATCCACGACAGCGCGATGGCATCGATGAAAGCCTCGTCGTCGTGGCTGAACATGTCGTCGGGCGTCTACACCGCGCAGCGCGACCGCGTTCTGGGCTAACTGGCCGTCTGGCAATCAAACGGTTTCCCCGCCACGTGCGGGGAAGCCTTTCCTGTTGCAGATGCGCGGATCGCACGGTTTTCCGCTATAATCAGCGTCGCAACCAACGGGACCTGGGGACATTATGCAGGACGAAAACGGTATCTCGTTCTTCGGCGCCCTGTGGAACGGACTGGTCTGGTTCGTTCAAAGCATCGCCGAAGCCTTCTATAATTTCGGATACGCCATCACGCATCCGCAGCTGTGGCTGAACTGGTCGGACAAAGAAGCGATCATGCGCTTTGTCTATTACGGCGGGTCGGTCGAGTTCTTTTTTGTGGTTTTCACGATCTTCCTCGTGCTGACCGCGATCGGGCTTTACTTCCGCGGCTTCATGTGGGGCATGGTGCGCGTTCTGGAAGGGTTCGCCAACACGACCGGGCGTTTCTTTGCCTGGGCGGGCCTGCTGATGGTGATCCAGCAAATCGTCATCGTATTCATGCAGCGCGTTTTCGCGCGGCCTGACATGGCGTTTGGTCTGGGTATCCCGTTTCAGATGGATATCAGCTGGTACGCCGAAGAGCTGAAGCTGTACAACGCGCTCGTCGTCTGTCTGTGCTGCACCTACACCTTCGTGCAGGGCGGCCACGTCCGCGTGGACCTCGTTTATGCCGGCATCTCGCACCGGGCCAAGCGCGTGGTCGACATGCTGGGCTCGATCCTGTTCATGATGCCAATCGCCGTGCTGACCTGGATGTATGGCTGGTACTTCATGTGGCGTCACCTGATCGTGCCGAAGCCCTCGGCCAGCGACACGCTGGACCGGCTGGTGATGAAATCCCGCGCGCTGCGCTGGAACGTCGAAACCATCGGCTTCAGCCCCAACGGCTTCAATGCCTACTTCCTGTTCAAGATCCTGCTTGTGGCCTTTGCCGCGATGGTGTTCCTGCACGCGATCGCGTTCTTCTACCGGTCCTATCTCGAATATGTCGAAGGCCCGGAAAGCACTGGAAAATACCTCGACAAGGACAGCCTTGGCGAGGGTGAAGAAGCCTACGAAGGCACACATTAAGGACGGAGACCAAGACAATGCTATTCGGACTTGATGGCGTCGAGATAGGCCTCATTATCGTATTCCTCTGCCTGTTTGGCGGAATTCTCAGCGGCTTTCCGGTGGCGTTTGCCATTGGCGGAGCCGGCATCATCTCTTTCGGGATCATCGCCGCGCTGGACAGCGCCGGATTGCTGATCCACCAGGCGATCGACACAAGTTCGCAAGCCTATCGGGACATCGTGAATTCGGGCGTGAAACCCGATGTGATATCCGTGTTCCGATACCCGGACCTGCCAAGGATCGCCGAGCCGGTCTTTGTTCAGGGTTGGGAAACTGCGTTGGACCGCAACGTGTCCTTCATCGTGAACCGCATCAACGAACGGGTTCTGGCCGGTCAGTCGATCGAGACTCTGCTGGCGGTGCTGATGTTCGTGCTGATGGGCATCACGCTGGAACGCTCGAAAATCGCCAACGATCTGCTGACCACAATGGCGCGCGTCTTTGGCCCGCTGCCGGGCGGTCTGGCGGTGTCGATCGTGGTTGTGGGGGCATTCCTTGCGGCCTCGACCGGGATTGTGGGCGCGACCGTGGTGACGATGGGCCTGCTGGCCCTGCCGACCATGCTGCGCAACAACTATTCGCCGGAACTGGCGACGGGCGTGATTGCGGCCTCGGGCACGCTGGGGCAGATCATTCCGCCGTCGATCGTGATCGTACTGCTGGGCACGCTGGCGGGTGACCTGTATTCGACGGCGCAGGAGACTCGCGCGGTCGAAGCGGGCTGTACCGACGCGCTGACCTATCTGGGCGAGCCGGCCGTGGTTTCGGTTGGTACGCTGTTCCAGGCGGCGCTGCTGCCGGGGATCATGCTGGCGCTGCTCTATGCGCTTTATGCCTTTGGCTACGCGCTACTCAACCCGCACAAGGCACCTGCGGTCGAACTGTCAGGCGGCAGCGGCGAGCCGATCACCCGCTCGGAAGGCCTGACCTGGCTTCTGGGTGCCCCTGTCGCTCTGATCGTGGGCGCGGTGCTGCTGGGCAACCTGGGCGCCATCGGCAGCCAAAATATCACGGTTTCGGGCTTCTCGGATATCGGTGAGGCAGCCACGCTGCGCACCAACGTGTCCGAAGAGTGCAAGGCCTCGATGATCGAACTGCATGGTCAGGAGGCCTGGGACATGGCCGTGGCCGAGCAGGAAGCCATCGACGCTGCCGGCGGAGTGTCCGAGTCGCAGCGACTGAGCGAGGAAGAACTGGCCGCAGCGCGTGAAGCCAAGATCGCCGCCGCGGCTCCGATCGGCACCGGTGTTGCGGTGATTGTCGTGCTGCTGGGTCTGACGCTGGTGATGGGCCGGGGCATTGCGCCGTCGCAATCGCCGCAGCCGTTGATCGTGGGGGGGATCGGGCTTGTCTTGATGCTGCTGGTCGATGTGCTGCTGATCGCGCCGACCACCTCGTCGGGGGCCACGTTCCTGCTGTTGGCGGTGCCGTTCGCGCTGGCCATGTATGGCTGCAAAGCCGCGGCGGCGCGCTGTGCCACCAATGATCTGATCCGCGTGGTTTTCCCGCCGCTGGTTCTGATCATCGCGGTTCTAGGCTCGATCCTGGGTGGTGTGACCAACCCGACGCCGGCTGCGGCGCTGGGGGCAGGCGGCGCTATCATGCTGGCGGCCTATCGCAAGCTGCAGGATCAGGGGCGATCCGGCAAGGTGATCATCTGGTCGACCTTCGCGGTCGTCATCTGCCTGTTGATGGGCGTAAACTTCGATCTGCGCGTCAACCAGGGTGGCGTGACCGTGGAAAGCTGGATCGCGTTCATCCTGGCCTACGCCGCGTATCTGTACGCGCTGTTCGGGCTGCTGTTCGCGTGCTGGGTGCTGTTCACCAGCGGTGTTCTGACTCCGGTGGTGCGGGAAACCGCCAAGGTGACCTCGATGGTCTTTACCATCCTGATCGGCTCGCAGCTGCTGAACCTGGTGGTGATCTCGTTCGGCGGGGAACACTATATCCAGCAGTTCCTCAAGAGCTTTGACAACGAGTTCACGGTCTTCCTGATCGTGATGTTGGTGTTGTTCATCCTGGGCTTTGTGCTGGATTTCCTCGAGATCATCTACATCGTGATCCCGATCGTGGGTCCGGTGATCTATGGCGGGTCGTTCGATCCGAAATGGGTGACGATCATGGTGGCGGTGAACCTGCAGACCTCGTTCTTGACGCCGCCATTTGGCTTCGCGCTGTTCTATCTGCGCGGCGTGGCGCCCAAAGAGGTGACGACGGGCCATATCTATCGCGGAATCATCCCCTTCGTGCTGATCCAGGTGGTGGGCATCGGAATCCTGTGGTTCTTCCCGTCGATCGTCACCATCGTGCCGGACCTGATCCCGAACTGATCGGTGATGGCGTTATCAAATTGAAAAGGGGGCCGCGAGGCCCCCTTTGCTTTGGTCCCGGCTGACGCCGGTTGTCAGGTGAACTGGATCAGGTCCCAACGGTTACCGAACGGATCCTGCCAGACGGCAACGATGCCATACGGTTCGTAGCGCGGCTCTTCCTCGAACCGGACCCCGTTGGTCAGCATGTCTGCGTGATCGCGGGCGAAATCATCGGTTCTGAGAAAAAAACCGACACGACCACCGGTCTGATTACCGATTGCGACCCGTTGGCTGTCTCCGTCAGCCTTGGCCAACAGCAGAGCAGCCCCATCGCTGCCTGGGGGAGTAACCAACACCCATCGTTTGCCTTCGCCAAGATCGATGTCCTGGGTCAGCCGGAACCGGAGCGTCTTGGTGTAGAACGCGATCGCGTCATCATAGTCCGGCACCACCAGGGTGACGGCGTGCAAGCCTTGCTGCATCAGAATTCAACCTTTGGTGGGGTGGCGATCGGGAAGTTGGATATTCGCGACCTGCTCGGCAATCGGAGCGGTCGAAAGCGGGTGATGCGTTGAATCGGTGAACGCCTCCGGGTCGTCCACACGCTGCCACCCGCCTTTCACATAGACCTCGAGCCCTGCGAATTTCACCTTGTAGCCCATCTTTGGGCTGCCGGGGACCCAATAACCCAGATACACATAGGGCAGTCCGGCCTCGCGCGCGATGTCAATATGATCGAGGATCATATAGGTTCCCAGCGAGCTTTGCGGCTGATTTGGGTCATAGAACGAATAGACCATGCTCAGCCCGTCATCCAGAACATCGGTCAGGCTGACGGCGATCAGGTTTCCGGTTTTGGGGTCGGCATATTCAACGACGCGGCTACGGATCGGGGTCTCTTCGATCATCGCGGCGAATTCGAACACGTCCATATCCGCCATGCCGCCATCGGCGTGTCGTGTGTCCAGGTAACGCCGAAACAGCTCGTACTGGTCGTCGGTGGCCCAAGGTGAGGTCGCGCGTCGCTGAAGATGCGCATTGCGCCGCGCCGCGCGTTTCTGGCTTTTGGTCGGAGAAAACGCCGAGACGTCGATCCGGGCCGACAGGCAGGCCGCACAATCGGTGCAGGAGGGCCTGTACAGGACGTTTTGAGACCGGCGAAAACCCTGCTGCGACAGAGAGTTGTTCAGCTGATCCGCGCCTTCGCCCTGCAGGGCGGTGAACAGCTTACGCTCGATCCTGCCCTCAAGATAAGGGCAGGGCTGTGGTGCAGTCACATAGAACTGCGGCGCAATCGGCAGCGTGTGTCGCATGAAGGCCCCGTGTTTCCTCGGGGCCGATGATAGCAACCGTTTCTGGGGTCGCCAAGTCCCAGAAACGGGCCGTGTCAGGCGCGCTGGTTCAGCATCACGGTGCCGAGGAATGCATCGGTCAGGCCCTGGTTGCGGGCACTGGTCAGCATCATGATGACCGAGATGATCTGCAGGATCGGAAACGCCATGCTGACAAAGTATCCGGCTGTATGTGCGACTGCCTTGCCGGTATCCATGCGTTCGCCAAACGCGTCGCGCAGCTCGATCCCCATAAAGCGCATGCCCAGCGTGGCAGACCCGTTTGCGATGGTGACGACACGGTAGATGAAACTGACGACCGCATAGATCAGCGCGATGACGAACAGGCCCATGCCGAAGGTCAGCAGAATGGCAACCGTGCACAGCAGCGAAATAAAGGCGATATCGAACAGCCACGCGAAGAAGCGTTTGATCGCTACGGATTTGTAGAAGTCCGGCTGACGATCCGGGTCGGGCAGATGAGACATGAAGGAATTTCCGGTCGGTTGTTGAGGTTTGCCCTGTCCCGCAGAGAGGGGGCAGGGCGGTAGGGTATCAGGCGGTTTCGTCCTTGTCGTCCGCCGTATTCTCCTGAGCGCGTTCGTTCATGAACTGGTCGAACTCGGCCTTGTCCTTGGCTTCGCGCAGGCGGTGCAGGAAGGCTTCGAAATCCTGTTGTTCCCGTTCCAGGCGAGCAAGCGTGTCGGCCTTGTAGGCGTCGAACGCACTGTTGCCCGAGGGCTTCATCGCGCTCATGTGACTGTGCCAGGAATGGCGGCGGCTGCAGGATTTGCTGAACATGCGTTTGCTCCAGATCATATAGGCCAGAAGGGCCAGGCCGACGGGCCAGAAGAAGATGAAACCAAGGACCATGGCAGCGATCCAGGCGCCTTTGCCCTTGTCGTCAAGCCAGGCCTCGGCACGGTGCAACCATCCCGGGTTGCGGGGGACGGCGTGTTCGGACAATGCAGTCATTTGGGCTCTCCAGGTTGATGTAAACTGTGTTCACATTGATCTAGATGGGGTGGCCCGGCCCGGATGCAAGGGGCGATGTGAAAAAGATTTACATTTAGGGGCCCGGTTGACGACGGTTCTGATCCTGCGCAACGTGCGAGCATGAACACGCACAACGACAAGCCCGCCCCGACGCTTGAAGAAATCCTGAACCTGGAGCAGCAGGTCTGGACGGCTTTGGTCGAGGGTGATGCGCAGGCGGACCGGGCGTTGCTGAGCACCGATTTTCTGGGCGTCTACCCATCCGGTTTCGCCAATCGCGAGGATCATGTGGGTCAGTTCGCAGACAGCCCGACCATGGAGTCATATGGGTTGAGCGCGGCGCAACTGCGCGTTCTGACCGCGGATATTGTCCTGTTGTCCTACCGGGCGGACTATCGGCGGCCCGGTGCGTCCGCGCGCGAGGCGATGCTGATCTCTTCGTTGTGGGAACGCCGGGATGATGGCTGGATCAATACCTTCAGCCAGGACACTCCGGTCGACGTTAACTGACCGGAATTCGCCCATGACCGACAATTTCACCATCCGCCGCGCCCCGCGTCCCTACGATCCCGAACTGGGGCGAGAGGCCTGCGCCGCAGTGCCGGATCTGACCGCTGATCAGTCCGAACTGGTGACCGGTGCCGCAGGCAGCAGCCCGTACCTCAAGAGCTTGATCGATCGTGAGCGCAATTGGCTGGCCCCGGCGCTGGATCGGCCACAGCACGCCCTTGCGCAGATCATGGAGGACGCGCGCGCGTTGGCTCCTGACCAGTTGAAACCGGGCCTGAGGCAGGCCAAGCATCGGCTTGCCTTGCTGACGGCTCTGGCCGACCTGTCCGGAGCCTGGAACCTCGAGCAAGTCACGACGGCACTGACCGACTTTGCGGCGCTTGCCGTGGACATCGCGGCCAAGGCCGAGATCGCGGCGCTGATCCGGCGCAAGAAGCTGCCCGGCATGACCGAAGACGACGTGGAAACCGCCGCCGGTATGGTGATCCTGGCGATGGGCAAGATGGGTGCGCACGAACTGAACTACAGCTCGGATATCGACCTGATCGTGCTGTTCGACGAAACCCGGTACGATCCCGACGATTTCTATGAGGCGCGGCAAGGCATGGTGCGGGCGACGCGCAATTTCTGCGCTACGCTCAGCGACAAGACGGCCGATGGCTATGTTTTCCGCACCGATCTGCGTCTGCGCCCCGATCCTGCGGTTACGCCCGTCTGCATGGCGACCGAGGCGGCCGAGCGCTATTACGAAAGCCTGGGCCGCACTTGGGAGCGTGCCGCCTATATCAAGGCCCGCCCCTGCGCCGGTGACATCGCCGCCGGACAGCGGTTTCTGGAAACCCTGCGGCCTTTCGTCTGGCGCCGCCATCTGGATTTCGCCGCCATCCAGGACGCTCACGACATGCGCCTGCGCATACGCGAGAACAAGCGCACCTGGGGGGCTCTGACGATCCCCGGCCATGACATGAAGCTGGGGCAGGGTGGCATTCGCGAAATCGAGTTCTTTACCCAGACCCGGCAGTTGATCGCCGGCGGCCGTGACCCCGATCTGCGGGTGCGTGGCACGGTGCCGGGGCTGGCGGCGCTGGCGGCCAAGGGCTGGGTGCCGCAAGACGTGGCCGACAAGCTGACCGACCATTACCGCGCCCATCGCGAGATCGAACACCGCATCCAGATGGTGCATGACGCGCAGACCCACAAGGTGCCGCAATCGCCCGACGGGATCGAGCGCATCGCCTGCCTGATGGGTATCACCAGCGCCGACCTGACAGCCGATCTGACCCGCCGCCTGACCGAGGTGCACGAGCTGACCGAGGGCTTTTTCACGCCCGGCGCCGGCCCCGCGCCGACCGCAACGCCTGAGGTCGAGTTCGACGCCGGCGTTCTGGCCCGGTGGACAACCTATCCCGCGCTGCGCTCGCAACGGGGCGCGCGCATCTTCGAGCGGCTCAAGCCCGAGTTGCTGGCCCGGCTGGCCAAGACCGCCCGGCCCGACGAGGCGCTGCTGGCGCTGGATGGGTTTCTGGCCGGCTTGCCCGCTGGGGTGCAGCTGTTTTCCCTGTTCGAAGCCAACCCGCATCTGATCGATCTTCTGGTCGATATCGTCGGCACCTCGCATGCACTGGCCGCGCATCTGTCGCGCAATGCCCAGGTGTTCGACGCGGTGATCGGTGGCAGCTTCTTTGCCGATTGGCCCGGTCAGTCCGCCTTGCAGGCTGAACTTTCCAACGCGTTGGCGGCTGAATCGGACTATGAAACCCAACTGGATCTGGCGCGGCGCTGGTGCAAGGAATGGCATTTCCGTATCGGTGTGCACCACCTGCGCGGTCTGATCGACGGGTTGCAGGCCGGGCGGCAATACGCGGACCTCGCGCAGGTTGTCATCGCCGCGATCTTACCCTGCGTAGAGCGACAGTTTGCGCAGAAACACGGCTCTCCCCCAGGGCGTGGCGCTGTGGTGCTGGGCATGGGGTCGTTGGGGGCCGCTCGGCTGAACTCGCAATCCGATCTGGACATGATCGTGATCTACGACCCGCAAGCGGTGGACATGTCCGACGGCCCCAAGCCACTGGCCACGCGCACCTACTATGCGCGCTTTACGCAGGCGCTGATTACCGCCCTGTCGGCACCGATGGCGCAAGGACGGTTGTACGAGGTCGACATGCGACTACGTCCGTCCGGCAATCAAGGGCCAGTCGCCACAAGCTGGGCCAGCTTCACTCATTACCAACAAGAGGAAGCTTGGGTTTGGGAGCATCTGGCCTTGACCCGCGCGCGTGCAGTTGCAGGCAACGCGGATCTGGAAAACGATTTCGAAACTTTCCGTACGCAGTTCCTGTCTCGCCCGCGCGACAAGGATCAGGTCCTGCGCGAAGTGTCGGATATGCGCGCACGCCTGGCGGCGGCGAAATCTCCCGCCGGTGTCTGGGATGTCAAGAACGGCCCCGGCCGTCTGCTGGATATCGAACTGATGGCCGAAACCGGCGCGCTGTTGTCCGGCGCGTCACAGCGCGACGTCGACTCGGGCTTGGACGGAGCGGTCGCTGCGGGTCTTTTGGATGTCGCTCAGGCGCAGGTGTTGAAGGACGCATATGACCTATGCTGGTCGGTGCAATGTGCGGCGCGGCTACTGTCGGGCAAGGTGATCGAGGCCGACAAAATCGGGCAGGGGGGCACGGCCTTCCTGTGCCGGTCGACCGGCTTCGAGCAGGTCGAGCAGTTACAGTCCGCCTTGCAGGACAGCTATGCCGCCGCAGCCGAAGTGATCGGCGCGGTGATCGAGGAGAGTGCGGATGGCGCGCAGTGACGACCCGAACGACCCCAAGGGCCTGATCCGCGAGGCCTATCGCATCGACGGAATCACGCTGCCCGAGTGCCGCAGCATCTTTCTGGATTGGGCGCTCAGCCTGCCGGAGGGGCGCGACCAGAAGCAGGCACTGACCGAGTTGCATGCTGTCTATACCGCACAGGATGCCGACCATCCCATGGCACAGGTTCTGCGCGAAGGGCTGGACACCGCGCAGGCTCCGCGCCGGCGCGGCGGCTGGCGGGCGCGCCAACGCTGACGGATCGCGAGAGGGGCTTTCCTGCCCGCGCAATCGCGACTATGAGGGCGCCATGACCCAAGCCGACATGCCCGACCGCCCCAGAATCCGTTTGAAACCCAAAGCCAACGCGCGCGGTCTGCGCCACGGTTTTCCTTGGGTCTATGCCAATGACATCGTCACCGACCGGCGCACCCGCAAGATCGCGCCCGGTGCGCTGGCCGTGCTCGAGGATGACAAACGCGCCCCTATCGCCTTGGTGGCAGTGAATCCGAACTCCAAGATCATGTGCCGGGTGCTGGATCGCGACCTGTCGGCGCAGCTGGATGCCGGGTGGTTCGAAACCCGCCTGCGGCGCGCGCTCGACCTGCGCGAACGGCTGTTCGATGCGCCCTTCTACCGGCTGGTCCATGCCGAGGCCGACGGTTTTCCCGGTGTCATCATCGACCGGTTCGGCGATGCCTGCGTGATCCAGCCCAATGCCGCCTGGGCCGAGGCGCATCTGGATCTTCTGACCGACGCGCTGGTCTCAGTGACGGGTGTGACGACCGTTCTAAAGAATGCCTCGGGCCGCACCCGCGGGCTGGAAGGTCTGGATGACGTGAGCCAGACCCTGCGCGGCACTGCGCCCGATGCCCCGTTGCCGGTTCCGATGAATGGCGCAACCTACATGGCCGACCTGACCGGGGGCCAGAAAACCGGTCTGTTTTTCGACCAGCGTCCCAACCACGCGTTTGCCGCCCGGCTGGCGGGCCCCGGCGCGCATGTGCTGGACGTGTTCAGCCATGTGGGTGGCTTTGGCCTGGCCATGCTGGCCGGTGGCGCCGACCACGCGCTGTCGGTCGATGGCTCAGCCGCCGCGCTGACTCTGGCCGAGCAAGGCGCCGTCGCCTCGGATTTCGGCGACCGCTTTGAAACCCGACAGGGCGAAGCCTTCGACGTGCTGACCCAACTGGGTGAGGAAGGTGCGCAGTTCGACGTGGTCATCTGCGATCCGCCGGCCTTTGCGCCGTCGAAACAGGCGCTGGATGCCGGGCTGCGGGCCTATGAGCGGATCGCCCGCCTGGCCGCGCCGCTTGTCAAACCGGGCGGTTATCTGGGCCTGTGTTCGTGCTCGCACGCCGCCGACCTGACCCGTTTCCGCGAGGCCTGCGCCCGCGGCATCGGCCGGGCCGGGCGTCAGGCGCAGATGATCCACACCGGCTTTGCCGGCCCCGACCATCCGCAACTGCCGCAGCTGGCCGAGAGCGGTTATCTGAAATCCGTGTTCTACCGGCTGTGAAGGCGGTTCTTGACACCTGCGTCATCTACCCGACGGTGATGCGCGAGATGCTGCTGGGCGTGGCGGCGCGGGGCCATTTCACCCCGCTCTGGTCGGCTCGCATCCTCGAGGAATGGGCCCGCGCCGCCCGCAAACTTGGCCCCGAGGGCGAGGCGCAGGCCCGGGCCGAAATCGCGTTGGTGCAGGCACACTGGCCGCAGGCGGAACGCCCCGAGGCGCCCGGTCTCGAACAGCGCCTCTGGCTTCCCGATCCGGCCGATACGCATGTGCTGGCCACCGCCGTCGCCGCATCGGCCGACACGATCATCACCGTCAATGCCAAGGATTTCCCAAGGAATATCCTGGCCGAAGAGGGCCTTGCCCGCATCGACCCCGACAGCTTCCTTCACGGCATCTGGCAGAGTGACCCGATCAGTGTCGAACAGGTGGCCCAATCGGTCCTGACCGAAGCCAACCGCCTGTCGGGCGACAGGTGGACCCTGCGCGCATTGATGAAAAAGGCCCGCCTGCCACGTCTCGGCAAGGCTCTTGCGGCCTGACCTCTTCCCCTGGCTCCAAATACCGCGAGAGGGTGGCCTCTCGCACCCTGACCCTCAGCCACGCTCCCAACGTTGCTCAAGGGCCTCCAGCGCGGCAATCCGCTCGTCCGTCTTGGGATGCCTCATCAGCCAGGCCGGAACCACGCCCGCCCGCTGCTGGGTCAGATCCTCAAGCTTGTGAAACAGGGATTTCTGCGGTCCGATCCCGATCCCGGCTTTGGTCAGCAGGGCGGCTGCGTATTCGTCGGCCTCATACTCGTCCGCCCGCGACAGGCGCGAAGCCAGCAGCGCGGTCAGCGCATTGGCGATCCACGCGCCGATGAAGGGGATGAACCGGTTGAGCAGCATCATCAGCGCCGCCCGCATCGCGTTCTGACCGGAAAAGTCGATCATCCGCCGCCGGGCGTGGCCCAGCGCCACATGCCCCAGCTCGTGCGCGATGACGCTGGCCATCTCCTCGGCCGAAACCTCGCCGTTGCGGAACTTGCGATAGAATCCACGGGTGATGAAGATGCGCCCGTCCGGCGCGGCCAGCCCGTTCACCGGGTCGATTTCGTAGATATAGACCGGCACGCGCGCCACTTCCAAGGCGGCGGCCAGGCGGTCGGTCATGCGCTTCAACTCGGGATCGGCCAGCTCGGTCGACTTCGCATCCAGCTCGCGATGGGTGCGCCAGACGGAAATCCGATACATCACAATGGCATAGGCGATCGCCAGCAGAATTGGGGTCAGACGCAACATATCTCAGATATGGGCGGATCGGGATGCGGGGGCAAGTCGTTCCTCATCACTTTCGGGCAACATGGGCGACTTGGGGCAGTTCGTGAGACGGAAATCGCGCGGCGTCAGATCGCAGTTTCCATATTTCAAAGGTTGAAATGAAGGCAAAAGCCTTCTAGGGCACGGCGCACGCTGTGCGAGCGCGCGCTATGCAAGAGGGACAAATGGCCAACAATGATTTAGAAGCCCGGCACCTTGAAACACTGGATCGTGACCTGCGGCGGTTTTCCCGCCTCGAGGTTGCAACGGCGCAGGTCGGGCGGCCGTTCGTCGGATCGGGCATCGCCTTCGTGTTCATCGTGATCGCCGGGATCACGGCTGCTTTGTTGTTCGGACAGGCCAGCAACACGATGATCGTCGTGATTGCGGCCATGTTCGGAGCCTATATGGCGCTGAACATCGGGGCGAACGATGTGGCCAACAACATGGCCCCGGCGGTGGGCGCGAACACCCTGACCATGGGCGGCGCCATCGCGATTGCCGCAGTTTTCGAAAGCGCCGGCGCCCTGATCGCGGGTGGAGATGTGGTCTCGACCATCGCAAAGGGCATCATCAACACCGAAAGCATGGGAACGGCAACCGTCTTCATCTGGGCCATGATGGCCGCGCTGTTGTCTGCTGCGCTTTGGATCAACCTGGCCACTTGGGTTGGTGCCCCGGTCTCGACCACGCATTCGGTCGTGGGGGGCGTCATGGGGGCAGGGATCGCGGCGGCGGGGTTCGGCGCGGTCAGCTGGGTCAAGATGAGCCAGATCGCAGCAAGCTGGGTCATCTCGCCGCTTCTGGGCGGCATCATCGCCGCCGGGTTCCTGTGGTTCATCAAGGCGCGGATCATCTACCAGGACGACAAGATCGCCGCGGCGCGCAAATGGGTTCCGGTTCTGGTCGGCATCATGGCCGGGGCGTTTGCCTCGTACCTTGCGCTGAAAGGCCTGAAACATCTGTTCAAGATCAACCTGCAGACGGCTCTTGTGATCGGTCTGGTCAGCGGAGTGCTGATCTGGATGGTGACGATTCCTGTCATTCGCCGTCAGGCCGAGGGGCTGGAGAACCGCAACAAGTCGCTGAAGATCCTGTTCGGCATCCCGCTGATCATTTCAGCGGCGCTGCTCAGCTTTGCGCATGGGGCCAATGACGTGGCCAATGCCGTCGGGCCTCTGGCCGCGATCGTTCAGGCTTCGGCGGTGGGTGATTTCACCCATGCGGTGAGCATTCCGCCCTGGGTCATGATCATCGGCGCTTTCGGCATCTCTTTCGGCCTGTTCCTGTTCGGGCCCAAGCTGATCCGGGTGGTCGGCAGCCAGATCACCAAGCTGAACCCGATGCGGGCCTATTGCGTGGCGCTGTCGGCGGCGATCACGGTGATTGTGGCCAGCTGGCTTGGCCTGCCGGTCAGTTCGACCCACATCGCCGTTGGCGCGGTGTTCGGTGTCGGGTTCTTCCGGGAATGGGACGCCGAGCGACGCCTGATAAAGGCGCGCGGTGCCGTGCCGGAACGCCCGGTGCTTGCCCCCGAAGAGCGCCGCCGCCGCAAGCTGGTACGCCGGTCGCATTTCCTGACGATCATCGCGGCCTGGGTGATCACCGTGCCCGCGGCGGCCTTGTTGTCGGGGCTGCTGTTCCTGGGAATTCAGGCAATCGCGGGATAAAACCAAAGCCGGGCTGGCGCTATCGCGTCAGCTCGCGCATGCCGCGTTCCAGCCCGGCCAGCGTCATCGGCACCATCCGGTCTTCGAAGATCTCGCGGATCATGCCGATGGAATGGGTGTATTCCCAGTATTTCTCGGGCACCGGGTTGATCCACAGGTTCGACGTCCACTGTTCGCGCGCGCGCTGCAGCCAGACCTGACCGGCCTCGGCGTTCCAGTGCTCGTTGGCCCCGCCGGGATAGGCGATTTCGTAGGGCGACATCGACGCGTCACCCACAAAGATGCACTTGTAGTCGGGGCCGTAGGTCCGCAGCACCTCATGCGTGGGGGTCTGCGCATCCCACCGGCGGCGATTGTCGCGCCAGACGCCTTCGTACAGGCAGTTGTGGAAATAGAAATACTCCAGGTGCTTGAACTCGGACCGCGCGGCCGAGAACAATTCCTCGACCACCTTGATATGCGGATCCATCGAGCCGCCCACATCGAGAAACAGCAGCACTTTCACAGCATTGTGCCGTTCGGGCCGGGTCTTGACGTCGAGATAGCCATGCTCGGCCGTGGCGCGGATGGTGCCGTCCAAATCCAGCTCTTCGGCGGCGCCCTCGCGGGCCCAGCGGCGCAGGCGTTTCAAGGCGACCTTGATGTTGCGGGTGCCCAGTTCGACCGTGTCGTCCAGATTGCGGAACTCGCGCTTGTCCCAGACCTTGACTGCGCGCTGGTGGCGGCTTTCGTTCTGGCCGATACGCACGCCCTCGGGGTTGTAGCCATAGGCGCCGAAGGGCGAGGTGCCTGCCGTTCCGATCCACTTGTTGCCGCCCTGGTGGCGGCCTTGCTGATCCTTCAGCCGCTCGCGCAGCGTCTCCATCAGCTCGTCGAACCCGCCAAGCGCTTCGATTTCGGCCTTTTCCTCGTCCGAGAGGTGCTTCTCGGCCATCTTGGCCAGCCAGTCGGCCGGAATGTCCACGGCTTCGAGCACCTGATCCATGGTGATCTCGGACAGCCCCTCGAAGCTGGCGGCAAAGGCGAGGTCGAACTTGTCGATGTTGCGCTCGTCCTTCACCATCGAGACACGGGCGAGGTAGTAGAACGCCTCGATGTCGTAGGTGGCCAGCCCCTTCTTCATCCCCTCCAGAAAGGTCAGGTATTCCCGCAACGAGACGGGGATGCCTGCTTTTCTGAGGTTTTCAAAAAAGGGGATGAACATCGGCTCAGCCTATCACCCGCACCAGAACAAGCGAAATGGCCAGTCCCGCCAATGCAAATGCAATGCCGTAGCCGGCCGCATATTGGGCGATATCCGCGCCGCTGCCTTTGCGTTTTCGTGCCGTCAGTGCGCCCAGAGCCGCTCCCAGGACCGCCATTCCCACAACCACTAGCATGTGTTCGTCATCCGCCTTTTGCGATGTTACGGGGCCCCCAGCGCGACGTCCTGCATCAACGAGCCGACCACCAATTCCGAGCCAAACCCGTAGCGCGCCCACCCCAGACTGTCCAGCCTGACGGAGCGTGCCTGTTCGGGTTTGCCGGCCTGCTTCAGGGCCTCGGCCTTCAGCAGCAGCAGCGTCGCCAACATCGAGGCGTTTTCGGCCCGCGTCATCGTCGCGATGGCACGGTCGAGGTCCGGCAGGGCTTCGGGGCCGCGCCCCTGGGTCAGGGCATAGGCCGCCGTCTGAACAGTGATATGCGCGCGCTGAAGCTCGGTTCCGGGGGTCGCGCGCAGATATTGCAGGGCGATGGCGTATTCGCGCTGCGCTTCCTCGGGGGCGTCGAATTCACCCAAACGGGCCTTCAGATAATGAGGGTACGCCCGGCGGTGATCGGTCCAACCTTGCTCTCGGCCGATCCGCATCGCGCGGTCGATGGCCCGCATTTGCCGCGGCGAAGCCCGGCCCTTGCCGACCGCCAGTTGCACGGCGTCGATCCATTCGCGCGGGGTTTCCGAGATTGGCTGGACGGGCAGATTGGCGCCGCGAGGGTTCAGGCGGGCGATGACCCCGGGTATGACCTGCGCCACCTGTTCCCGAGTCATTCCGGTCTGTAGTTCCGGCGCATAGGTCGCGCGCAGGATCAGCATGTCGAACCCGGTCAGGACAGTGTGGAAATTATCGTCGTTGAAGACCGAATCCGGCAGGCGGTACATGTCGTTCAGAGGCCCGATCGCCTGTGCAAGTTCTTCGTGAAGGCAATCCCGCATTTCCTGGGGGCTGACATCGTTGGGAATGAAGATGGCCAGCCGCTCGCGGCTGCGCAGCGCGCGCCAACTGCTTTTGGTCTTGCGCTTGTCGCGGTTGTATTCCTCGAGGCTGGACGCGTTGGGTACAACGAAACACGCGGCCTGCGGCAGAAGCCGCTGGATCTGGCGCTGGGTCACTGCTTCGATCGTGATGTTGGCCTGCCCATCGTTGACCTGGCGGATGTCGATCCGGGCTTCGCGCTGCAGTCTGGTCAGCAGACGCGTCAGGTCGGATTGCATCGTGGGGGCAGGGGCCCCCGTCAGCCGAACTGTGATCGGACCCTCGAACCGCGTAAACACGGGCAGGGCAGTGCCGCTTTCCAGCGAGAAATGCAGGTCCACAAAATCTGCCGCGATGTTCGTATTTGACCGAGCCGGCGGGAAAGGACGTGGCGTACCGAAAGCCTGAGTCACCGGTGCCGCGGCCTCGGTCACCTTGATTTCATCGGGCAACTCAATCCGGTCGACCGAACTGCATCCGGCAAGGACAAAGCCAAGAAATATGCCGGCCAGACGTTTCATGGACGCCGATACTTGAGGAAAGGCGTCAGTTGGCCGACGCGGTCATAAAGCTGGCGCGCCGTGTGGTTGAACTCCTGCGTCAGCCAGTAGACATCGGGCGCGCCTTTTCGATCGGCTTCGGCATAGACGGCCTCGATCAACGCCCGACCGACACCGGTGCCGCGCACATGCGGGCTGGCATAGAGATCCTGCAGATAGCAGACGTTTTCGATCTTCCAGGCATGGCGATGAAACAGGAAGTGGGTCAGCCCGATCAATTCGCCGTCCAACTCGGCCACTAGGCATGAAAAGTCCTGCGGATCATCCCCCAGCAGGCGCGCAAACGTGCTGTCGTAAACCTCGTCCGGCAATACCGTCTCGTAGAATTCAAGATACGCCCGCCACAACAAGTCCCAGCTCGGCCGGTCTTCGGGCGTGAGGGGGCGAATGCGCGGCGCTTGGGTCAATTCGGGTGGTCCTGCTCTACAGCGTGCTCGGTGTCGTGTTCTTTGATCTTTGTTGCAGCAATGCTGGCATCAGGCTTGCCGCAAGGCAAGCCGTGATCACCAAGTATTCATGAATGGGCGGGCTTCAGCGCTTGGCGCGCGCCATGAAGGCCAGCCGTTCGAACAGATGCACGTCCTGCTCGTTCTTCAGCAGGGCGCCGTGCAGCTTGGGCAGGGCATTGACGCCATCGCGCTTCAGGTCTTCGGCGTCCAGATCCTCGGCCAGGAGCAGCTTGAGCCAGTCCAGCACCTCGGAGGTCGAGGGTTTTTTCTTTAGCCCCTGCGTTTCGCGGATTTCGTAGAACTGGGTCAGGGCGGTGGTCAGCAGCGCCTCTTTGATGCCTGGGTGATGCACTTCGACGATGCGACGCATCGTGGCTTCATCGGGGAAGCGGATATAGTGGAAGAAACAGCGGCGCAGGAAGGCGTCTGGCAGTTCCTTTTCATTGTTCGAGGTGATGATCACGATGGGGCGGTGTTTGGCCCGGATCGTTTCACCGGTCTCGTAGACATGGAACTCCATCTTGTCGAGTTCCTGCAGCAGGTCGTTGGGGAACTCGATATCGGCCTTGTCGATCTCGTCGATCAGCAGCACGACCTTTTCATCGGCGTCGAAGGCCTGCCACAGCTTGCCTTTGCGGATATAGTTCGACACGTCGTGCACACGTTCGTCGCCCAGCTGGCTGTCGCGCAGACGGCTGACGGCGTCATATTCGTAGAGACCCTGCTGCGCGCGGGTGGTCGACTTGACGTTCCACTCGATCATCCTGAGACCCAGAGCGCCGGCGACCTGTTTGGCCAGTTCGGTTTTGCCCGTGCCGGGTTCACCCTTGACCAGCAGCGGTCGTTCCAGCGTGACGGCTGCGTTTACGGCAATGGTCAGGTCGTCGGTGGCAACGTATTCGGCTGTGCCTTTGAAACGTGCGGTCATGGGGCCCTCGTATGATGGTCGCAGCAACAGGAGACGGGAACCGAGTTACCTAGGGCGGGGCCGAATGACAAGCCGGGCCGCAGCGTCGCAGGCTGCCAACGACGGGCGCGAGGGACGAATCGCACCGATTCCATCATCCGCTCGCGGGTGTTCTGCCGCAAAATAGTCCTTTCGCTTTCACAGAATGGCAACGATTTGGTGCCCAAAGTCGCATGTTTATACCGGTTCTCATAACGGCGCGTCGGGGTTGCGTTTGGATAGTGACATTCCCCGTCCCGTCAGTTAAACGCTGCGCAGAAGGGGGTGCCAAATGTCAGGCGACACGACCGCAAAAGACGTTTCTGGCCATACCGAGGGAGCCAATATGAAGCAGGAAGTTTTTCTGCCGGAGGACTATCGTCCGGCCGAAGATGAACCTTTCATGAATGAACGCCAGCTTGAGTATTTCCGCCGCAAGCTGCTGAACTGGAAAAACGAACTTTTGGCAGGCAGCCGGGACACGATCGAGGGGCTGCAGGACAGCACCCGTAACATTCCCGACGTTGCAGACCGCGCCAGCGAGGAAACCGACCGTGCGCTGGAACTGCGCACCCGGGACCGACAGCGCAAACTGGTTGCCAAGATCGACGCCGCTCTGCGCCGGATCGACGAGGGCGAATACGGTTACTGCGAAAAAACCGGTGACCCGATCTCGCTCAAGCGTCTGGATGCGCGTCCGATCGCGACCATGACGCTGGAAGCGCAAGAGCGTCACGAGCGTCGCGAAAAAGTTCACCGCGACGATTGATCGCTGGGGTCTTTCAAAAAAGACAAGCGCCGGGGCCTGTGGCTCCGGCTTTTTTGCGTTAAGCCCGTGCCATGAAGATCGACGGTATGCAAATCGGTGTCATCGGCGGCGGGATCGGCGGAATGGCCGCTGCGCTGGCCTTGCAGCAACGCGGTGCACGGGTGACCGTTCTCGAGCAGGCCGAGGCCTTGACCGAGGTCGGGGCCGGTCTGCAAATCAGCGCCAACGGCATGGCCGTCCTGCGCGCGCTGGGTGTCTTGGATGATCCCGGCCGGGTCGCACAACTCTCTCACGGCACTGTCCTGCGCGATTTCCGGCGGGGCCGCGTCGTCAGCCGTCTTCCGGCACCCGCGGCCGGACCCACGTGGTATTTCCACCGTGCTGACCTTCTGGAAACGTTGCAAATGGCGGCCGAGCGCGCAGGGGTGTCGATCAGGCTGAATGCCCGCGTCACCAATGTTCGGAAGCATCCGGCCGAAGCCGAGGTTGCGCTGCAGGATGGCACCCGGCTGCGCGCGGAGTTCGCCGTTGCAGCGGATGGCGGGCGCAGTGGTATCCGGCCCATCCTGAACGGAACCGAAGCGCCCGCGTTCACGCATCAGGTGGCCTGGCGCGCAACGGTGCCCTGGGTCAACCACGAAGCCGAGCCCATGGCATCGCTGACGATGGGCCCCGGGCGTCATGTCGTGACCTATCCGCTGCGAAAGCAGTCCATGTTGAACATCGTGGCGGTCGAAGAGCGGTCCGATTGGCGGGAGGAGGGCTGGCGCCTGCGCGGTGACCCCGAGGACCTGCGGGCGCGTTTTGCCGATTTCGGCGGTCCGGCCGGCGCCGCGCTTGCGCAGCTGCAAGATGTTCACCTGTGGGCTTTGTTTCTGCGCCCGGTGGCACAGAAATGGCAGAATGGTCGCGTTGCCCTTTTGGGGGACGCCGCGCATCCCACATTGCCGTTTATGGCTCAAGGGGCGTGCCTCGCCCTTGAGGATGCTTGGATCCTGGCCCGATCTTTTGACGAACAGTCGGGTGTCCGCCGCGCACTCAAAGCCTATGAAATCACGAGAAAAACCCGCGCGCGCAAGGTGGTCGCAGCTGCCGGTGCCAACGCGCGGAACTTTCATTTGCGCGGTCCCGCACGACTGGCGGCGCAGGCGGCCTTGGCCCTGATCGGTCCGCGCCTGACGCGTCGATATGACTGGATCTACGATTACGACCCGACGGCCTGACGAGTCAGATGTCGAGGTCCACCCAAACAGGGACGTGATCGGACGGTTTTTCATGTCCGCGCACTGCGGCGTCGATCTGGCAATCGCGCATCAGGTCCGCCGCTTGTGGTGTCAGAAGGAAGTGGTCAATGCGAATGCCGTCATTCCGGTTCCACGCGCCGGCCTGATAATCCCAGAACGAATAGTGGCCCGGGCCTTGCGTCCGCGCACGGAATGCTTCGGTGAAGCCAAGGTTCAGAACCTTGCGAAACGCCGCGCGGCTTTCCGGCCGAAACAGGGCGTCTTCGCGCCAGGCCTCCGGGCGTTTCGCGTCCTCGGCTTGCGGAATGATGTTGTAGTCCCCGGCCATGAGGGCCGGCTCTTCCGTGGCCAGAAGATCGCGGGCGCGCTCGTACAGCCGTTCCATCCAAGCAAGCTTGTAGTCGAATTTCGGCCCCGGAGCAGGGTTCCCGTTGGGAAGATAAAGCCCGCAAATCCGCAGCGCCCGCTTGCCGATGACGGTTGCTTCGATCCATCGCGCCTGCTCGTCCTCTTCATCCCCGGGCAACCCGCGCGAGACGTCTTCGAGCGGATACTTCGAAAGTATCGCCACGCCGTTGAAGCTTTTCTGACCATGGGTTTCGACGTTGTACCCGCGTTCCTCAAAGATCTCGCGCGGAAAGTTTTCGTCGACTGACTTGATTTCCTGCAGCAGGACCACATCGGGTTGGGCTTCGTCCAACCAGCGGGGCAGAGCCTCGGCCCGCGCCTTGATGCCGTTGATGTTGAATGTTGCGATTTTCATCCCGGTCCCTCCGAAGCTCTGCCGAAACCTATCGCCCAGAACGGAGGCCATCACAAGGTGTCAGTCAGGTCTGGCGCGGGCACCGGGGCGTTTGGGGACGGATGACGCCATGACGAGCTGGCACAGTTGGCGCGGGGCCAAACACGGTCAACCGCGCCCTAAGGCCTGATCGCGGGGCAGCGGGCGCTCCTGCAGATCATGAAGACATCCAGAGGATGTGGGCGCAACGCGCCCACGATTGATCACATCGAAAAAGACGTGCCGCACCCACAGGAAGAGGTTGCGTTGGGGTTGTCGATCACGAACCGGGCGCCGATCAGTTCCTGCGTGAAATCAATCGTCGCATTTTCCAGGAACGGCAGAGATATTTCGTCGACGACAACCTTCTGGCCTTTGCCTTCCAGCACCAGATCATCGTCCTTGGGCTCGTCCAATGCGATTTCGTACTGAAAGCCTGAACACCCTCCGCCTTCTACGGCGATGCGCAGGGCCTTGCCGTTGTCGGCGGCGCCGATCTCGGCAAGCCTCTCGAAGGCGCGTTCTGTGACTCTCGGAGGCAGATTCATGCCATGCTCCAAAGGTTTATTTCCTCGTTGGTCTACAATATAGAAACCCGGGAGACAGGCGACAAGGACAAGACCATTGGAGCGAGCAGGATTTGCTGCCGATCCGGGCCGGGCGCGCGGGCGGCTGGTGCCAGAGGAAGAAAGCAGTTTCCGGTCGTGCTTTCAGCGGGATCGGGACAGGATCATACACGCCAGCGCGTTCCGACGTCTGAAGCACAAGACGCAGGTTTTTGTCGAGCATGAGGGCGACAGCTATCGCACGCGCCTGACCCATTCGATCGAGGTGGCGCAGGTTGCGCGCACGATCTCGGGGGCATTGGGGCTGAACCCGGAACTGACCGAGGCCGTGGCCCTGGCGCATGATCTGGGCCACACGCCGTTTGGCCATACCGGCGAGGATGCTCTTCACGCGCTGATGGCGCCTTATGGGGGCTTCGACCACAACGCTCAGGCGATCCGCATCGTCACCAAGCTGGAACGGCATTACGCGGATTTCGACGGGTGCAACCTGACATGGGAATGCCTTGAGGGCATCGCCAAGCACAACGGCCCGGTTACGGGCGATCTGCCCTGGGCGCTGGCCGAGTGCAATGCTGATTTTGACCTTGAACTGCACACCCATGCCAGCGCAGAAGCGCAGGTTGCGGCACTGTCCGACGACATCGCCTACAACAATCATGACCTGTTCGACGGCCTGCGGGCCGGACTTTTTACCGACGACGAGATTGCCCAATTGCCGATTGTCCGGGAGTGTTATGCCGAGGTAGATCGCAAGTATCCCGGGTTGGATTTCTACCGGCGTCGTCACGAGGCGCTGAGGCGGGTGTTCGGCGTGATGGTTTCGGATGTAATCGACACCTCGCGCGAGGTTCTGGAGAGATCGGGTGCGCAAACAGTCGAAGATGTTCGTCACCTCGGGGCTCCTGTCATCCGCTTCTCGGATGATCTTTGGGCGCAGCTCAACGATATCCGGGCGTTTCTGTTCACCCGCATGTACCGGGCGCCCAGCGTCATGGAGGTGCGCGCCAAGGTCAGTCGCGTAGTCGAGGAGCTGTTCCCGATCTATCTGAGCGACCCGCGCCAGATGCCTCGGCATTGGCATTCGGATATCGAAGCGGCGACGGACGAGACTGCGTTGGCCCAGATCGTATCAGACTATATTGCGGGCATGACCGATCGGTTTGCCTTGCAGGATCATGCCCGCCTGACCGGCACGCAGCCACCGCAGGTTTAGGGCTGCATGCTGCGAAAGCTGGTTTGGACCGCTCGCCCGCATTGACCTTGCCGCCTTGCGTGGTAAACCGCTGCGCAAGCAAAAGGACATCCGAAATGAACCTGTTCTCCGAGATACGCGGCCTTGTTCTGGACGCGCTGACGCAGATGCAGTCCGAAGGCGCGCTGCCCGAGGGGCTGAGCTTTGACAACGTTGCGGTCGAACCCCCGCGCGACGCCGCCCATGGAGACATGGCGACCAATGCCGCGATGGTGTTGGCCAAGCCTGCCAAGATGAAGCCGCGTGACATTGCCGATGCGCTGGCCGCGAAACTGGCCGCCGATGAGCGGATCACGAGTGCCGAGGTTGCAGGTCCGGGCTTTCTCAACCTGCGGCTCGCTGCGTCGGTTTGGCAGAGCGTATTGGGTGCGGTGCTGGAACAGGGCTCGGATTATGGTCGCTCGACCATGGGGCAGGGGCTGAAGGTAAACGTGGAATACGTCTCGGCCAACCCCACGGGACCGCTGCATGTGGGCCACACGCGTGGCGCGGTGTTCGGCGACGCGCTGGCCAGCCTGTTGGCATATTCCGGCCACGACGTGACCCGTGAATACTACATCAACGACGGCGGCGCGCAGGTAGATGTGCTGGCCCGGTCCGCGTTCGAGCGGTACCGCGAGGCCAACGGCCTGAGCCCGGAGATCGCCGAAGGCCTTTACCCGGGCGACTACCTGATCCCGATCGGTGAGGCGCTGAAGGAAAAATACGGCGACAGCTTGCTGGACAAGCCTGAAAGCGAATGGCTGGCCGAGGTCCGCGTTTTTGCGACCAACGCGATGATGGATCTGATCCGCGCCGATCTGAAGGCGCTGGGCGTCGAGATGGACGTGTTCTTCTCGGAGAAGTCGCTGTACGGAACCGGCAAGATCGAGGCCGCTCTGAAGTCGCTCAGCGACAAGGGTCTTATCTATGAAGGCGTTCTTGAGCCGCCCAAGGGCAAAACCCCCGAAGACTGGGAGCCGCGCGAGCAGACCCTGTTCAAGTCCACCGCGCATGGCGACGATGTGGATCGCCCTGTCAAGAAATCCGACGGCAGCTGGACCTATTTTGCTCCGGACATCGCTTATCACTACGACAAGGTGAGCCGCGGGTTCGACGCGCTGATCGACGTGTTCGGCGCAGATCACGGCGGCTACGTCAAGCGGATGAAGGCCGCTGTTTCGGCTCTGTCAGACGGCAAGGTGCCGCTGGACATCAAGCTGACCCAGTTGGTGAAGCTGTGGAAAAACGGCGAGCCGTTCAAGATGTCCAAGCGGGCCGGCAATTTCGTCACACTGCGCGATGTGGTCGACCAGGTCGGCCCGGACGTGACCCGGTTCGTGATGCTGACCCGCAAGAACGATGCGCCGCTGGACTTCGACTTCGACAAGGTGCTTGAGCAAAGCCGCGAGAACCCCGTGTTCTACGTGCAATACGCCCATGCCCGGGTCATGAGCGTGCTGCGCCGGGCCGCCGAAGCGGGCATCGCCGCGGACGACGCGACCCTCAAGGCTGCCGATCTGAGCAAGATCGACCACGCGGCCGAGCTGGGTGTTGCCAAAAAGCTGGCGGAATGGCCACGGCTGGTCGAGATCGCTGCGCGTACCAACGAACCGCATCGGGTTGCCTTCTATCTGTATGAACTTGCAGGGGATTTCCACGCATTGTGGAACAAGGGCAACGAAGAAATGTCGCTACGCTTCCTGCAAGATGGTGACGCGGCAACAAGCCAGGCAAAAATCGCACTGGCCCGGGCCGTTTCTGTTGTGATTTCAGCAGGCTTGGGTATTCTTGGTGTCACGCCGGCGCAGGAGATGCGGTAACCAACACTGCCCGAAACGCCGGCCCGAGGTAGGCAAGAAATGACCCGCGCGCCCCAATTTCAGGCGCGAAACGGGCAGTGAGGCGGATATGACCAGTTACGATTTCTCGGGGCAGACCGGCCCCGAGCACGCGCATTACTCGAATCAGTTCCACCCCGAAGATGGGTATGAATATCCCGACGATATGATGGATCAGGCAGAGGGTGCGCCGGCGGGCGCGGGCCTTGGGCGGGTCGTCAACCTGCTGGGTGCTGTCGCGTCTCTGGCGCTTGTCGCTGGCGTCGCGATCTGGGGGTACAAGCTGGTCATGCGCGATGTGAGCGGCGTACCGGTCGTACGCGCGGCCGAGGGGCCGATGCGGGTGCAGCCGGAAACTCCGGGCGGCACCCCTGCTGATCACCAGGGTCTTGCGGTCAATGCCGTTGCGGCGGTTGGAACCGCCGCGCCTCCGGCCGACCGGCTGATCCTTGCGCCGCGCCCCGTTTCCCTGACGGATGAAGACGTGGCGATGGGCAAGCTGAAGCCGACCCCTGCCGTGCATGTTGTCGAACAAGAAATCTCGAACCAGGAAGCGGCCGAACTGCGCCAAGGCGCGGTTGACGCCGTGGTGGCCGAACTGTCCGGCGCGCCTGCCGTTGAGGCACCGCAGACCGAAGAGGGCGTGCAGCTTGCATCCCTGAACTTGGACGATGACGAGCCAGCCATTGATCCGGCCGATCTCGCCGCTCAGCTGCCGGATCCCGAAATCGCGGCCCTGCCGGGCGTGCGCCGGTCTCTGCGTCCGCTGCGCCGTCCGGCGCGCGCAGCTTCGGCTGTACAGCCTGCAGTCAGTGAAGACGCGATCAACGCCGCGGTCAAAGCTGCTGTAGGGTTGGATGTCGACCCGAACAAATTGACCAAGGGTACCCGGCTGGCGCAGCTGGGTGCGTTTGAAAGCCCCGAGGTCGCGCAGGCCGAATGGGACAGGCTGTATCGTCGGTTTGGTGAATATATGGATGGGAAGCAGAGGGTTATCCAGAAAACCTCAAGCGGAGGCCGCACGTTTTACCGTCTGCGGGTCCTGGGGTTCGATGACCTGAGCGACTCGCGCCAGTTCTGCGCCGCCCTGGTCGCACAGGACGCTGACTGTATCCCGGTTGCCGTGCGGTGAGGTTTGGCGCCACGATCACCGATGCGGCCGGGCTGCGATTGACACCCGAAGAGAAGGCGTTGTTTCGACAGATGAACCCGTTCGGGTTCATTCTGTTCGCCCGCAATATCGAAACCGCAGATCAGGTCCGCGCCTTGTGTGACGACTTTCGCGAGGCCGTCGGTCGAAACTGTCCGATCACCATCGACCAAGAGGGCGGACGGGTCCAACGTTTGCGCGCGCCACTTGCGCGGCAATGGATGCCCCCATTGGATCATGCGGAGCGTGCCGGCGAACATGCCGAGCGGGCCATGTACCTGCGGTACCGCCTGATCGCGCATGAACTGTATTCCATGGGGATCGACAGCAACTGCGCACCGATGGTGGATCTGGCGCGTCCAGACACCCACGCCTTTTTGCGCAACCGGTGCTACGGCGGCGACGCTGCTACGGTCGCGAAAATCGGCCGGGCTGTTGCGCAGGGTCATCTGGACGGTGGCGTGTTGCCCATCGTCAAGCATATTCCCGGCCACGGGCGGGCGACTTTGGACAGCCATTTCGATCTGCCGCATGTCGATGCGCCGTTGGACGATCTGTTGCAGACCGATTTTGCCCCGTTTCGCGCCTTGAACGATCTGCCGATGGGCATGACGGCCCATTTGGTCTTTGAGCAGCTGGATGAACGACCGACAACGATCTCTCCGCAGATGATGGCTGTGATCCGAGATCAGATCGGGTTTGACGGCCTGATCATGACCGACGACATCTCGATGAAGGCGCTCAGCGGGTCTTTGGCCGACCTGTCACGTCAGGCGCTGGCCGCAGGATGCGATGTTGTGCTGCACTGCAACGGCTCGCTTGCCGACAGGGCGGCGGTCATAGAAGCTGCAGGCGAGATGTCGGAGGCGGCACAAGCCCGCGCAGACAAGGCGCTGGCACAGCGGCAATCGCCCGAGGAACTTGACATCCGTGCCGCCGAGACGGAACTATCCCGTCTGATGGGCGGGCAGGTATATGACGGATAACCTTTTCAGCGAAGACCCGGTTTCGGTCGCCGATCGGCTGGCCGCCGAGGCGCTGATCGTGGACGTCGACGGGTTTGAAGGCCCGCTGGACGTGCTGCTGACCCTGTCGCGGACGCAAAAGGTCGATCTGCGTAAGATCTCGGTTCTGGCGCTGGCGCAGCAATATCTGGCCTTTGTCGAACGGGCCCGCGCCCTGCGGATCGAACTGGCCGCCGATTACCTGGTGATGGCGGCGTGGCTGGCCTTTCTGAAATCGCGCCTGCTGCTGCCGCCTGACCCCGATGAAGAGGGGCCGACGGGCGAAGAACTGGCCGCGCACTTGGCCTTTCAGCTGGAACGCCTGCAGGCGATGCGCGATGCGGCCGCCCGCTTGATGGCGCGCGACCAGTTGGGGCGCGATTTCTTCAGGCGCGGGCAGGGCGAGGACGTGACCCGCATCCGAACGGTCACCTATTCCGCGACCTTGCTGGACCTGATGCAAGGCTATGCCCGCATCCGCACCCGAGATGAGTTCCGGCCTTTCGTGATGGACCGCGACGCCGTTTTCACGATGGAACAGGCGCTGGAACGGATGCGCCCGCTGATCGGATTTGCCGGAACCTGGACCGACATGGAAACCTACCTGCCCGAAGGCTGGGACGTTGACCCGGTGCGGCGGCGCTCGGCCACGGCGGCGACGTTTGCGGCCTCGCTGGAACTGGTCAAGGAAGGACATATGGAGATCAAGCAAAGCGAGACCTTTGCCCCGATCCAACTGCGCAGAAGGACTGACAAACGTGACTGACGCCCCCGAAGACGACGGCACCGGCACCCTGTTCGAAGCGCCTCCGCTGGCTGAGCAGGAGCGTATGGTCGAGGCGGTACTGTTTGCCAGCGCCGAACCGGTGACGGTGGCCGATCTCGAGGCGCGGATGCCGCATGGCTGCGACGCCGCGCAAGCGCTGGAACTGCTGCAGAAACGTTATGAAGGGCGCGGGGTCCGCGTGGTCAAAGTGGGCGAGGCGTGGGCCATCCGCACGGCCCCCGATCTGGGCTTCCTGATGCAGAAGGAAACGGTCGAGACCCGCAAGCTGAGCCGTGCCGCCATCGAGACCCTGGCGATCGTGGCCTATCATCAGCCCTGCACCCGCGCCGAGATCGAAGAAATCCGCGGCGTGTCCGTGTCGCGGGGAACCATCGACCAGCTGCTGGAGATGGAGTGGATCCGGCTGGGCCGTCGCCGCATGACGCCGGGCCGTCCGGTGACCTTTGTCGTAACGCCTCAATTCCTGGACCATTTCGGTCTGGAAAGCGCGCGTGACTTGCCGGGCCTTAAGGAACTGCGCGCTGCTGGCTTGCTGGAAAACCGGCCGCCGCCGGGGGCGATGCCGATCGGCGAGGCCAACGAAGATGAAACGGGTGACGAAGATCAGTCCGAACTGTTCGAGGAAGATTGATTGCGTCGCCCATTTGTCGGCGCATATCGCCGTTAGGTACGGCGCAGAGGAACGGAGACCGAAATGAACGCAAACCGCATCATCGACATGATCGTTCGGCAAGTCATGCGCAGGCTGGTCACGCGCGGTGTCGACAAAGGTTTTGACCTTGCCGATCGTGCGACCCGCAAGCCGGGCCAACAGAGCCAGGCGCGCGATCCTCAGACCGACCGGCGCATGGCGCAAAGTGCAGGCGGACAGAGCCCGAGCATGAAACAGGCCAAGCAGCTGACCCGCCAGATGCGGCGGTTCATGCGCTTCTGAAGTTCACTTTACGGATTTGAAATGTTTGGACAATTTCAGGCCCTGGCCCTGATAGTTCGAAGCAATTCCTGCCCCGTACAGCTGTGTCGGCATCTCGGCCATACGCTCATAGACCAGCCGCCCGACGACCTGTCCATGCTCCAGCACGAATGGCGCTTCGTGACAGCGAACTTCCAGAACTCCACGTGACCCGGCGCCTCCGGCTTCGGCATGACCGAAGCCCGGATCGAAAAAGCCCGCGTAGTGCACCCGGAACTCGCCCACCATCGCCAGATAGGGCGCCATTTCGGCCGCGTACATCGGTGGGATGTGAACCGCCTCTCGGCTGACCAGGATATAGAATGCGCCCGGATCCAGAATGATCCGCCCGTCCTTGGTGCGCACCTCTTCCCAGTATTCCTGCGGGTCGTATTCGCCGATCCTGTCAAGGTCGATCACGCCGGTATGCGGTTTCGCGCGATAGCCAACAAGGTCAGTGTTGGGAAGGCGCAGATCGACCGAAAACCCCAGACCGTCCTGAATAACGGCCGGACCATCGACCAATGGGGATTCCGCATGCAGAGCAGTCAGATCCGCATCGGACAAAACTGCCTGGCCTTGCCGGAACCGGATCTGGTTCAGCCGCATCCCCGGACGCACCAAGACAGAAAAGGACCGCGGGCAGATTTCGGCGTAGAGGGGCCCAGAATAGCCTGCGGGCACCCGGTCGAACTCGGTTCCGCCGTCGGTGATGGTACGGGTCAGAAGGTCCAGACGCCCGGTCGAGCTTTTGGCGTTGGCGACAGCGGTCACGTCACCGGGCAGGGACAACGCTTCCATCAGGGGCACAAGGTAGACACAACCTTTTTCGAGAACGGCGCCGTCGGTGATGTCGATCCGGTGCATCTCGAACTCGGCCAGCCGTTCGGACACCGAACGCCCTTCGCCCGCCAGAAATGACGCGCGAACGCGGTAAGCGACTGTTCCTAAACGAAGATCAAGGCTGGCGGGCTGGATCTGGGCGGGCAGAATCGCCGGCTCGGCGGTGATCTCACCGCGCGCGATCATCGCCTCGATTTGCTGGTTCGGGCATACACCTGTCATTCCGATCCCCCCTGGTGCCAGAGCGGGATCTGGCCTGTCTGCCATAAACGTCGGTGTGATTTGGTCGGGCTAGCAGGACTCGAACCTGCGACCTTCCGTCCCCCAGACGGACGCGCTACCAGGCTGCGCCATAGCCCGACGTTGGGCTGTTCATAATGATTTTCCCGGCAGGGGCAAGAGGAAAACATTGCCTTTCTTCTTATCCCGCCTTTTGACCTTCGACCCGGCTGAGCCATGCCCTGAGGTCCCTCGCGATCGGGGCGATCTGGCGCAGTGCCTCAGCGTCAAAATTTGTAGTCTGCCAAGCTTTGGAGGCGATGCCGCCAAACAGCGGGGCAGGGCTGATGCCGTCGTCCCCGTTGACCGCAGCGGGCGCGGGTGTCGGCTCGGGGTGTGGCGAACTGGGTGTTACCTGAAGCTCGGGCGATCCGGGACCATCAGTGTCGGCCCGTAGATCGAGGTCGATTTGCTGGCCGGTCGATTTGGGCGGAAAAGACACCACCACGTCCTGTGGCGTCTGTGGTGATTCTGCGCTGACATCGATGTCGGGTGACAGCGCCGCCACATGGGCCACGCCCTGTTCCCTCAGGATGCGTTGAACGCCTTTTATCGTGATGCCGTCCTCGTGCAGCAGTTTCTTGATGCCACCCAGAAGGCGCATGTCGTTGGGGCGGTAGTAACGGCGACCGCCTGCACGTTTCACTGGCTTGACCTGTGCAAACCGGCTTTCCCAGAAGCGCAGGACATGGGCCTGAACACCGAGCCAATCCGCAACTTCACTGATGGTGCGAAACGCGTCGGGTGACTTGCTCATATCCTCCTGGCCCCGGGTTTACTTGCGATTCCCGGCGGCGACGCGATCCTTCATCAGATGCGACGGGCGGAAAGTCAGCACGCGGCGCGGCTGGATTGGAACTTCTTCACCGGTTTTCGGGTTGCGTCCAATACGGGCTGATTTGTCACGAACGCTGAAAGTGCCGAAGGACGAAATCTTGACCTGTTCGCCACGCACCAGCGCGTCCGACATGTGGTTCAGAATGCTCTCGACAAGCTGTGCGCTTTCGTTGCGTGACAGCCCAACTTCGCGAAACACGGCTTCGCTCAGATCCATTCGCGTCAGTGTATTATCGCCCATGACATTTCCCCTATTGATTTTCGAGCATAGGGGTAGCGCAAATTCGCTGTCAATATCAATGAATTGCGGGCGGCTGCGTAAGCCGGAATGCGCCGGTTACCACCGCAGGACAACCGAGCCCCACGCCAAACCGCCGCCAATCGCCTCGGTCACGATCAAATCACCTTGCTTGATCTGGCCCCGTTCCTTGCCGACCGACAAGGCCAGGGGAATCGAGGCGGCCGATGTGTTGCCGTGGTCCTGAACGGTCACCACGACGTGATCCATGGGCAGGCCCATCTTCTTTGCGGTGCCCTGAATGATGCGGATATTGGCCTGATGCGGCACGATCCAGTCGACGTCCTGACTGTTCAGCCCGGCGCGTTCCAGGGCGGTTTCCGCAGTGGCGGTGAGCTTTTCGACCGCATGGCGGAACACCTGGTTGCCCTGCATCCGGAGATGGCCTGTCGATTGCGTCGACACCCCGCCGTCCACGTACAAAAGGTCCTTGTAGCGTCCGTCAGAATGCAGATCCGTGGACAAGATACCCCGATCATCGCTTGTTCCGGCACCGTCCTGCGTCTCGAGCACGAGGGCACCGGCCCCATCCCCGAACAACACGCAAGTCGATCTGTCGGTCCAGTCCATGATCCGCGAAAAAGTTTCAGCGCCGATCACCAGCACGCGCTTGGCCTGACCCGAAAGGATCAAGGCGTTGGCGTTGCTCAGCGCAAACACGAAACCGGCGCAGACGGCCTGAACATCAAAGGCAAACCCCCGGGTCATGCCCAGATTGGCTTGAACCATGGTGGCGGCCGACGGGAACGTCAGATCCGCGGTCGAGGTCGCCAGAACGATTGCGTCAATGTCATCGGCTGTCAGACCGGCGTCCTGCAACGCGGCTTTGGCCGCATAGGTTGCCAGATCGGACGTGGTTTCATCTTCGGCCGCAAAGTGCCGACGCTCGATACCGGAACGGGTGCGAATCCATTCATCGGTCGTATCAAGCGTCTTTTCGAATTCGGAGTTCGGAACCACCCGCTTGGGCAGGTAATGCCCGACACCTACAACGACTGAACGGCCTGCCATCTGGGGTACTGCCTTCTTTGTTCTTATTTGGTCTGCAGCGCAGATTGCGCCGCATCTTGTTCAAGCTCAGCCGTGGATGCAACCCGTGCTGCCAATTTTTCCGCAAAGCCGGACTTGGCCAAGGTGAAAGCCAGCTTGATCGCGGCCGACACGCCGGTGGCGTCGGCGCCTCCGTGGGATTTTATGACAGTGCCGTTCAGGCCAAGAAAGACCCCGCCGTTGACGCGGCGCGGGTCGATGCGTTTCTTCAATCGCTGCAGCGAGGTGATGGCCAGAACCGAGGCCAGGCGCGATAGGGGCGAATACTTGAAGGCCTCGCGCAGCAGGTCACCGATCAGGCTGGCCGTGCCTTCGCCGGTCTTGATGGCGACGTTTCCGGTAAACCCATCCGTTACAATGACATCCGCCTTGTCGCCGGGAATGTCGCTGCCTTCCACGAAGCCCACGAAATCAAAGTTTGCCTGATCCGCGAAGTCGGTGATCAGGGCATGGGCTTCCTTGAGTTCGGCGCGGCCCTTGTGCTCTTCGGTGCCAACGTTCAGCAGCCCGATACGCGGGCGGGTCAGTTCCATGCCGTTGCGCGCATAAGAAGCGCCCATCAACGCGAACTGCAGCAGATCCTTGGCGTCGGCCCGCACATCCGCGCCCACGTCCAGCATGACGTTGAAGCCCTGAGGGTTGCGGGATGGCCACAGAATCGCGATGGCGGGGCGGTTCACCCCGGGCAGTTTGCGCAGCCGCATCATCGACAGCGCCATCAGCGCGCCGGTATTGCCGCAGGAGACGGCACCATGGGCCTCGCCCTGACGCACCGATTCCAGCGCCGACCACATCGAGGTGTTCTTGCCGCTGCGCACCACCTGGCTGGGCTTGTCCTGCATCGTGACCACGTCCGGGCAATCACGAAAAACGACGCGTCCGTCGAGGACACGCCGTTTCGATACAAGCTTGCTCAGCACATCTTTCGGGCCGTGCAGAAGAAATCCGACCTCGGGGTTCTTCTTTGCTGACTTCGCGATTCCAGCCACGACCACGCCGGGACCTGAATCCCCGCCCATTGCGTCAACCGAGATGATGATCTTTCCGGTCTGCGTGGGCTGCGCTGTCATGCCAGAACCTGCGTTCAATCAGGCTTAGGCCGCGTCTTCGTCCAGGTCGATGTCGTCGGCCTGAGCGACGACTTCACGATCGTCATAGTGGCCGCATGCTGCGCAAACGTGGTGCGGGCGCTTCAGCTCGCCGCAGTTCGCGCATTCGTTCGGGTTTGCAGCAACCAGAGCGTCGTGTGCGCGGCGGTTGTTGCGACGCGACTTGGAAACTTTGTTCTGTTGGACGGCCATGGTCTCAACCTTTGTCTACTAAGGGCCAGCAGATTCGCTGCAGGCCGGGTTTCATTCTTCGTTTTCTCGTGGTGTGACGTGCGTTTAGGGAACAAGCCCCGCGATGTCCAACCCAAATTCCGATGAGCGCGCGAAAATACTGCGATTCTCGACATGTTCAAGCGATTTTTCTGAGCGCCTGCTATGACAGGAAATCGATCCCCTGTCACTCGTCTTTTTTAAGTGCGTCACGCAGGGACGCCAGCCCGGCAAAGGGTTTGGCATCCTCGTCGGTCATCGCCTGTTTGCCCGGTTCGGTATAGTTCGCGTCGCCCAGATGTGCGCCGTCTTTCCGGGGGTATTGGGGCAACGCAAGGGACAGTGCCTCGCGCATCACCTGGTCCAGATCGATTTCCGGGCCCAAGGCTTCGGTCTCGTCATCTTCGGGCATTTCGAACTCGGGTTCGTCCGGTTCGGTCAAATTGGCCATGAAAACGCGCCGCACCGGGGCCTCGATCCGGGTCGTGACCGGGTCCAGCGTCACCACGCAGGGCTGAATGACGGTCGCGCCCAGCTTGGCGGTCAACACCCAATCACGCTTGCCCTGCGCGCGCAGCTCGCCGACAAAACTCAGCTTGCGTAGCCCGAGCAGGCCCAACGCATCACGAATTTCCTCGAGTTGCCGAGAAGGGGGGCGCAATTCGAACGCGGTCGGGCTGTTTTGAGGCAGATCGGCGACGCGCAATGTTGAGAGGTCGGACATTGTGACCCTTTCCTGTGTTGAACCGGGGCATGGGTTTCTGTAATCGGATAGAAGCCGCAAGGGACCAAGGCAAGAGGGTGAACATGTTGAAAGTACTGAACAGGCTGAAACCGGCGTCCAGGGCGGTTGCCTGCACGCTTGTTCTGGCCACCGCTGTTGCCTGTACCCCGGTCTACAAGAAGCACGGCTATATCCCCACCCCGGAAGAGCTGGCCGAGATCAAGGTTGGCGTCGATACCCGCGACACGGTTCTGGAAAAGGCTGGCGCGCCCAGCTCGTCAGGTGTGTTGAAGGATTCGGGTTTCTACTATGTGGCGTCGCGCGTTCGCCACTATGGCCCCAAACGCCCCGAGGTCGTCTCGCGCGAATTGGTGGCGATCAGCTTTGACCAGCGTGGCGTCGTCCGCAATATCGAGAAATTCGGTCTCGAAGACGGCTATGTCATCGTGCTGGATCGCCGTGTGACGGACTCCAGTGTTCAGGACAAAGGCTTCCTGCGGCAGCTGCTGGGCAACATCGGCCAATTCAGCCCGTCGAACATCCCGGGGGCCAGCTAATTTCCGGCCGCCGGTTGAAAGCTTCACACGGCGGTCACACTATTGGTGCATGGGATCAGGCAGATCGCAATCGGTGAGAAACCGTGGAGGATGCGACCATGGCCGATGATATTTTGTTGGACAAAGGCCGCTTCCGCGCGCGCCTGGCGCGGTGTCCCGAGGACGTGCGGGCGGCCCAGAATCTTCGTACTCTTGCATTCCGAACAGCCGAGACGGATCAGGACAAATTCGACGTTACCTGCGCCCATGTTCTGGTCGAGGATTCGCAGGCAGGTGGCCAGTTGGTCTGCTGTTTCCGGATGCTGGTCATGGACAGCGGCAGCGACATCAGCCGGAGTTATTCGGCCCAGTTCTATGACCTTTCCGCTTTGCAGAGCTTTGATGGGCGCATGGTGGAAATGGGGCGGTTCTGCATCCATCCGGATTGGACGGACCCCGATATCCTGAGGGTGGCCTGGGGCGCGATGACGGCCTTCGTCGACCGCAACGGGGTTCAGTTGCTGTTTGGATGCTCGTCCTTTGCAGGGACTGAGACTGCGGAATACCTGGATGCCTTCGCGATGCTCAAACATCGCCACCTTGCGCCCAAACGCTGGTTGCCGCGGGTCAAGGCGCCGGACGTGTTCCGCTTTGCCGCGCGGCTGCGGCGGCGCCCGGATGCCAGAAAGGCCATGCTGCGAATGCCGCCGTTGCTGCGTACTTATCTTATGATGGGTGGCTGGGTCAGCGATCATGCGGTGGTGGATCGCCAGCTGAACACGCTGCATGTCTTCACCGGTGTCGAGATCGGCGCGATTCCCGCGGCGCGGAAACGCCTCTTGCGGATGATCGCGGGCTGAAGCCGCGCTGCTGGCAAAAGGTGAGGTTAGGGCGTTGACGCCCAATGCCTGCCGGTTTAGCTGGCGCTTATGGCACGTATTCCTTTGTTGCAGATGTCCGGTATCTCGCTGACCTTCGGGGGCGAGCCGGTGTTTTCCGACCTAGACCTGGTGGTTCAGCCCGGCGACCGCGTTGCGCTGGTCGGGCGGAACGGCTCGGGCAAATCCACCCTGATGAAGGTCATGGCCGGTCTGGTCGAGCCGGACCGGGGCGACATTGTCGTGCCGCCCGGCAAATCCGTGGGTTACATGGAGCAGGACCCGACGATGGAGGGCTTTGCCACGCTGGGCGATTATGCGGCCAGCGGGCTGGAACCCGGCGAGCTGTACAAGGTGGAACGGGCCGGCGAGGGGCTGAAATTCGACCCCTCGCGCGCGGTTCAGACTGCCTCGGGCGGCGAACGGCGGCGAGCGGCGCTGGCCAAGTTGATGGCCGAGGCCCCCGACCTGATGCTGCTTGATGAGCCGACCAACCACCTTGACATCGAGGCCATCGGCTGGCTCGAACGTGAACTGGGTGCGACGCGGGCGGCCTTTGTCCTGATCTCGCATGACCGCGCATTCCTGCGGGCGCTGACCCGGGCAACACTGTGGATTGACCGCGGTTTGGTGCGCCGGCAGGAGCAGGGGTTCGAGGCCTTCGAGGCGTGGCGTGACAAGATCTGGGAGGAGGAAGACCAGCAACGCCACAAGCTGGACCGGCTGATCAAGTCCGAGGCGCGTTGGGCGGTCGAGGGGATCAGCGCCCGCCGCAAGCGCAACCAGGGCCGGGTGCGGGCGTTGCAGGCCCTGCGGGCCGAACGCGCGGCGCAGATCAAGCGTCAGGGCTCGGCGGCCATGTCCTTGGAGTCCGGTCCGAAGTCCGGGCGCAAGGTGATCGAGGCACGCGGTGTCAGCAAGGCGTTCGACGGCACGCCCATCGTGCGCAACCTGGACCTACTGGTACAGCGCGGCGACCGGGTGGCCTTTGTCGGCCCGAACGGCGTGGGCAAGACAACGGTTCTGAAGATGCTGCTGGGCGAAGTGGAGCCGGACGAGGGGTCGGTGACACTGGGCACCAACCTCGAAATCGCGGTTTTCGACCAGACCCGCGCGCAGCTGGACCCCGAGATGACCCTGTGGGACAGCCTGACCGGCGACCCCGAGATGCGCGTCTCGGGCAAGGCCGATCAGGTGATGGTGCGCGGCCAGCCCAAGCATGTGGTCGGCTATCTCAAGGAATTCCTGTTCGACGAACGGCAGGCAAGAGCGGCCGTCAAGTCCTTGTCGGGCGGCGAAAAAGCGCGGTTGCTGCTGGCCAAGCTGATGGCGAAACCGTCGAACCTGCTGGTGCTGGACGAACCGACCAACGATCTGGATGTCGAGACGCTGGACCTGTTGCAGGAGTTGCTGGACGACTATGACGGCACCGTGCTGCTGGTCAGTCACGACCGGGATTTCCTGGATCGTGTGGCGACCACCACCATAGCGATGGAGGGCAACGGCCGCGCGACCGTCTATGCGGGCGGCTGGTCGGATTATGTCGCGCAGCGCGTCGATCTGGTCGAGAAAAAGCCGGATAAATCAAAAGAGAACAAGCCGAAGGTCAAGCAGGAAACCAAGTCGAAAACCGGCCTGTCCTTTTCCGAAAAACACCGGCTGGAGAAGCTGCCCGCCGAGATCGCGCGGCTGGAAGCCGAGATCGCCAAGCTGGAGGAGCTGATGTCGGACCCCGAACTGTTCACCCGCGAGCCGGTGAAGTTCCAGAAGGCAACCGAGGCCCTTGTCGAGCGGCAGCAGAAGCTGGCCGCTGCCGAGGAGGAATGGCTGGAACTGGAAGAGAAGGCCGAGGCGGGCTGAGCCAATTCGTCTGTTTTGTACCGGCCCCGGGACGGAGGTCTTCCGTTTTGTACGAAACGAAAATGGCCGGCCCGGACGAAGATCGACCGGGCCGGAAATCGTCAGTGAGGGTCAGCGCATGCGCAGGGCGCCGTCGATGCGGATGACCTCGCCGTTCAGATAGCCCATCTCGACGATGAACCCGGCCAGCCGGCCGTATTCGCGCGGGTCGCCCAGGCGGGCGGGGTTCGGAACGTCGGCGGCAAGCTGCTGCTGCACCTCTTCGGGCAGGCCGGCCAGCATCGGGGTCATGAAGATGCCGGGCGCAATGGTCATGACCCGGATACCGGTCGAGGCGAGGTCGCGCGCCATCGGCAGCGTCATGCCGACGACTCCTCCCTTGGAGGCGGAATAGGCGGCCTGACCCTTTTGGCCGTCGAAGGCCGCGATCGAGGCGGTGTTGATGATTACGCCGCGCGCGCCATCCGGCTCGGGCTCGTTCTTGGCCATCTCGACGGCGGCCAGACGCGACACGTTGAAGGTGCCCACGAGGTTGATGTCGATGGTGCGCTGGAAGGCGTCGAGCGGGTGGGGGCCGTCCTTGCCGACGGTCTTGATGCCATAGGCGATGCCGGCACAGTTCACGCAGGCAGTGATCTTGCCCATCTTTTCCATCGCCAGCGCAATGGCCGCAGCCACCGAGTTCTCGTCCGTCACGTCGGTCTGGGCGAAATGTCCGCCGATCTCGGCCGCGACCTGCGCGCCACGCTCGGCATCGCGGTCGAGGATGGTGACCTGCGCGCCGTTCTCGGCAAAGTAACGTGCGGTGGCCTCTCCGAGGCCCGAGGCGCCGCCGGTGATGACGGCAGCGGTGGTGGACAATTGCATGGCGGGCTCCTCCCCAGTGATCTGAACGTTCGTTCAAATAGTCCGAGATGGCACGTCCTGTCCAGTTGGCAGTGACTCAGTCCAGCCGGCTGCGCTGCTGCATCGGGGTGACGCCGAAGGTGGCGCGGTACACGCGTGAGAAATGGCCCGGGCTTTCAAAGCCGCAGGCAAAGGCTACGTCGGTGACCGAGGATTCGGTCTGCAACAACAGGTTGCGCGCGCGGTCCAGCCGCAGTTCCATGAAGTATTTCTTGGGCGAGGCGTTGAGGTATTTGCCGAAGAGCCGTTCCAGCTGGCGGGTCGAGATGCCGATCTGTTCGGCGATCACCGCTGGCGAGATCGGGTCGTTGATGCGGTCGGCCATGATCTGGATCGCCTTGGCGAGATGCGCGTTGCGCATGCCGTTGCGCGATTGCAGCGACACACGCTGATCGGCGGTCGCGTTGCGCACGGCGTTATAAACCATCTGGTCGGCGACCGCGATCGACAGGTCCTGCCCGTGGTCGCGCTCGATCAGGTGCAGCATCAGGTCGGCCGTCGCGGTACCGCCCGAGGCGGTCATGTGCTTTTCATCGGCCACGAAGACGCTGCGTACCAGGTTCACGTCCGGGAAGGCCTCCATGAAGGCGTCGTGATATTCCCAATGGATCGCCGCCTGCATCCCGTTCAGGAAACCGGCCTCGGCCAGCAGCCACGCGCCCGAACACAGCGCCCCGATGGCCGTACCGCGCGCCCGTTCGCGGCGCAGCGCGGCCAGCAGCGGGCGGCTGACGTGATCGCGCATGTGGATGCCCGACAAAACGAAGATCTGGTCGCATTTCGGCAGGTCCGCCAGCCCGCCATGCACCAGCGTCACGGACCCGTTCGAACACACCGCCTGCGCGCCGTCCTCCGAGGCGAAGGACCAGCGGTACAGCTCCTCGCCGCTGACCCAGTTGGCGATCCGCAGCGGCTCGACCGCGCAGGAGAAGGCCAGGTGCGAGAACTCTGGAACGAGGATGAAACAGAAGTGTTGCGGGCGGGTCATGCGCTCAGTCTATCACGGGCGGTCAGGCTGATTGTGTACAAGGTGCATTTTATCGGGCAAGAGCAGGGGCGACATCCTGGGTGTCGCGATTCGACCAAAGCGAAGGTTGGGGATGAAAGACGACACGAAAAGCCGCAAGGCGGCGCTGGCCGCGCATCTGAAAGCGGCGGTGATGACGCTGAAACTGCGCCCCGGCGATGACCTGGACGAGGCGCAGCTGTCCGAGGCGTTCGGCCTGTCGCGCACGCCCCTGCGCGAAGTGTTCCGGCATCTGGCCGGGCTGGGCTATCTTGAACTGCGAGAAAACCGGGGCGCGCGGGTGTCGCAGATGTCCTACGCCACGCTGCGCGACTTCTTCCTGGTGGCGCCGATGATCTATGGCGCGGTGCTGCGGCTGGCGGCGCAGAACGCCACGGGCGACCAGATCGACCGGTTGAAGGCGGCGCAGGCGGCGTTTCGGGAAACCCTGCGGGCGGGCTCGGCCGAAGACCGCGCGCTGGCCAACAACCAGTTCCACGAAATCACCGGTGAGATGGCGGCGAATGTCTATCTGCTGCCGTCGTTTCAGCGGCTGCTGATCGACCATGCGCGCATCGGCATGACCTTCTACCGCCCGGATCAGGCCGGGATGGGTGAAAGCCTCGATCTGGCCTGCGACCAGCATGACGCCATCATCGCCGCGATCGAGGCGCGCGACGAGGCGGCGGCGGGGCAGCTGGCGGCCGATCACTGGGCGCTGTCGCGCGACCAGATCGAGCTGTTCGTGACGCCCGCCGGTCTGGACCTGCCGCTGGGCTCGGTCGAGCGCGAATAAAAAAACGGCCGCCCTGAGGCGGCCGTCGTGTTTGGGGTCAGACGGGTTAGCCCAACTGCACCAGCGCGTGCCGCTTCTTGCCCGCGCTCAGCTTGATGGGCGAGGACAAGGCCGCCGCGTCGATCATCAGCCCCGCATCGGTCAGCGGAGCGTCGTCCAGACGGGCGCCGTTTTCCGAAATCAGGCGCTTGGCCTCCTTGCCCGATTTCGCCAAGCCCGACTTCACGATCAGCTGCACGACCGAGATGCCGTCGCCCAGATCCTCGGCGGTCAGGGTCAGGGTGGGCAGGTCGCCGCCCACGCCGCCCTTTTCGAACACCTCGCGCGCGGTGGCCTCGGCCTTGGCCGCGGCCTCGGCCCCGTGCAGAAGGGTCGTGACTTCGTTGGCCAGACGGATCTTGGCCTCGTTGATCTCGGACCCCTGCAGCGCGCCCATCCGGTCGCATTCGTCCACGGGAAGCTCGGTGAAGATCTTCAGGAAGCGGCCCACGTCGGCATCGGTGGTATTGCGCCAGAACTGCCAGAACTCGTAAGGCGACAGCATGTCGCCGTTCAGCCAGATGGCGCCGCCCTGGCTTTTGCCCATCTTGCGCCCGTCGCTGGTGGTCAGCAGGGGCGTGGTCAGGCCATAGATCTCGTGATCCAGCACGCGGCGGGTCAGGTCGATGCCGTTGACGATGTTGCCCCACTGGTCCGATCCACCCATCTGCAGGATGCAGCTGTAACGACGGTTCAGCTCCAAAAAGTCATAGGCCTGCAGGATCATGTAGTTGAACTCGAGAAACGACAGGGATTGTTCCCGGTCCAGCCGCGATTTCACCGATTCAAAGGACAGCATCCGGTTGACCGAGAAATGCCGCCCGATGTCGCGCAGGAAATCGAGATAGTTCAGGTCGTCCAGCCATTCGGCATTGTTCAACATCAGCGCGCCGGCGTCGCTGTCGTCATAGGACAGGTACTTGTCGAACACCTTCTGCATGCCGGCGATGTTGGCGTCGATCTGCTCGGGGCCCAGCAGGGGGCGTTCGTCCGAGCGGAAAGACGGATCGCCCACCTTGGTGGTGCCGCCCCCCATCAGGGTGATCGGCTTGTGCCCCAGCTTCTGGAACCAGCGCAGAACCATGATGTTCATCAGGTGCCCGACATGCAGGGACTGGGCGGTGGCGTCATACCCGATATAGGCTGTCTGCACCCCGCTTGTCAGAGCATCGTCAAGGCCCCGATAATCGGTGCAATCGGCCAGAAAGCCGCGCTCGATCATCGTGGCGATGAAATCCGATTTGGGGTGATACGTCATGTCTTGCCTCGGGGTTGAATTGCGGGGCACGTTATAGGCGGCGAACGAGGGAAGGAAAAGGCCATGAATAAGGCCCGAGGCAAAGTTGGGGCAGTGCGGGCACTGGGGGCCATGTCGGGCACCTCGCTCGATGGGGTCGACGCGGCGGTGGTGGAAACCGACGGGCGGCAGATCCTGCGGTTCGGCGACAGTGCGTACCGGCCCTATACTGAGGGCGAGCGCAAGCTGCTGCGCGCCGCGCTTGGCAAATGGAGCGGACCCGAGGTGCACGCCGCCGAAGATCTGGTGACCCGCGCCCATGCCGAGCTGCTGTCGGAATTCGAGGACGTGGAGCTGATCGGGTTTCACGGCCAGACCCTTGCGCATGAGCCGCGCGGCAAGGGCACGTTGCAGGTAGGCGATGGCGAGGGGCTGGCGGTTGCGCTGGGTGTGCCCGTGGTCTGGGATTTCCGCAGTGATGACGTGGCCATGGGCGGCGAGGGCGCGCCGCTGGCGCCGTTTTTCCACTTTGCCTGCGCCAAGTATGTCGGGGCCACGGCGCCCTTGTGCTTTCTGAACCTGGGCGGTGTCGGCAACCTGACCTATGTGGACCCGTCCTTTGACGGACCCGAGGCGCCAGGTGCGCTGTTGGCCTTTGACACCGGCCCGGCCAATGCGCCGATCGACGACCTGGTGCAGGCGCGTCTGGGCCTGCCGATGGACCGCGACGGCGCGCTGGCCCGGCAGGGAACGGTCGAGACCGGAGCGCTGGAGCTGTTTCTGGCCGAGCCGTATTTCAACCGTCTGCCGCCCAAATCGCTGGACCGCAACGATTTCGCCGAAATGATCGGCCTGGTGAAGGAATTGAGTGACGCCGACGCCGTCGCCACCCTGACTGGCATGAGCGCCGCCGGGGTGGTGCAGGGGATGGAGCATTGCCCCAAACCGCCCGCGCGGGTGCTGGTCACCGGCGGCGGGCGCAGGAACCCGGTCTTGATGGAGATGCTGCGCGTGGCGATGGACTGCCCGGTCGATCCGGTCGAGGCCGTAGGTCTGGATGGCGACATGCTTGAGGCGCAGGCCTTTGCCTATCTGGCGGTGCGCGTGGCGCGGGGGATGCCGACCTCTTGCCCCGGCACCACCGGGGTAAAGGCGTTGGTTGGCGGGGGGACGGTCAGCCGGGTGTCGCAGGGCGCACCGCGCTGAAACGCGGCGAAAAATGATCCTGCCAAGGCGCTCGCGCGTAATTGTAGCAGTAGCCACAACAACGCCGGAGATGAAGATGATCGGTTCCCTTGTAAAAAATGCGGCCGGTTGTGCCGCCGCGTTCATGCTCGCAGTGCCTGCCATGGCCGACGTGCAGGTTGAGTTCGTCGAGGGAGCGCCAAAGGACCGCTTCGTTCTTCGCAACGCCAGCGATTGCAGCCTGTCTGCGGCAACGGTGCGTCTGGATTTGTCCTCGTCGCAGGGCGGGCTGATCTTTGATGTCACCGGCGCGGGGGCAGGGGTTGAAGTGTTTCAGCCCTTTGAAATGGTTTCGGGGTCCGAGTATCTGAACGGGCTGCCTCAGGTTCAGGACGGGCAGTCGATGGTCGATCTGGACATCCGGGCCATGCCGCCCGGTGCGGAAATCGCCTTTACGATCGACGTGGATGACACGGGCGGCGGACGAGAGATCACCGTGTCGGGGGCCGAGATTCAGGGCGCGACGGTCTCTCTGGAAGGCGCGCAGAGCCCGCCGCGTGGCGTCTTTTCCTCGGCGGCCCGCGCGGCTATACCGGTCGGGACCTGCTGAGCGGCAGTGCACCTGCGGATGGAACCGGCATGACCAAGACCCTGACACGTATCGCATTTCTGGTTCTGGTAATGGGAGGCGGCATACTGATCGGCACTCTGACGGGGCCGGGGGAGTGGTATGCAAACCTGAACAAACCGGTCTTCAACCCGCCGGGCTGGGTGTTCGGCCCGGTCTGGACGGTTCTGTACGTGCTGATCGCGATGGCGGGATGGCGGCAGTTCGAACGCGACCGGGGATCGCCCGCGATGCGCCTGTGGTGGGCGCAGCTGGGCCTGAACTTCTTGTGGTCGCCCGCATTCTTCGTGCTGCACCAGCCTTGGCTGGCATTGGTAGTGATCCTGGCGCTGCTGGTGGTGATTGTTCTGTTCATCAAACACGTCCGCCCGGTGGATCGCGTTTCGGCATGGGCGTTCGTGCCCTATTTGGCATGGGTGGCGTTTGCGACTGTTCTGAACCTGTCGATCGCGGTCCTGAACTGACGCCAGCGGTGGTCAGAGCATCCACTCGACCGGCAGCCACCTGACGACGGCGGCAAGGCCGCGCTGGAACCGAGAGGTGTTCGGGTCGGTCTCAAAGGTCGTGGTCGTCCCGTCCTTGGTCTGCTGAACCCAGACCAGCCCACCGTCATCGTCCATCTCGACGCGATAGGCAAATTCCGGCTTGTCCAGTTGCCGGGCAAGATCTGTCGCGATCGTGGGGCTCTCGATCAGCAGGCCCATCTCGGTGTTCAGCCGGGCCGAACGCGGGTCCAGATTGTATGAGCCGATGAAGATCCTTTTGCCATCCGAGCCAAACACCTTTGCATGCAGGCCCGACGCGGAACCTGCAAGAATTTCGGGCAGGCTGCGTTCCTTGTGCTCGTCGCGCAACGCGCGCAGCTCCAGCAACTGAACCCCGCTTGCCAGCAGGTCGTAGCGATAGGCCATGTAAGCGGCATGAACCGGCATCACATCGGTCGCATCCAGTGAATTGGTCAGGACCCGGACTTTGACCCCGGATGACGCCAACCGTTCGAGCAACTCGGCCCCGCGGGGACCGGGAATGAAATAGGCCGAGACCAGATCGAGCGATATCTCCGAGCTTTCGGCAAAGGCGATGAGACGCTCGACCATGAGGTTCTCGTCCTCCACCTGGCCAAGCCCCTTGGCCGGGTCATCGACAAAGAGTTCGACCGCGCTCCATTCGAACGGCAGATCGCGGGCGGCGATGCGGTCGGCCAGTTCATTGTCGCGGATCGCCTTTTGGTATCCGGCCCCGGCCGCGGTCTGACGCGCGGCCTCGGCCAGCGCTTTCAGGCTTGGGTCGGTTGCATCGGGCAGGAACAACGCGGCATCATAGGCCGAGCCGCTGTTCCAAAAGGCATCGAACGACTCGGCTACCTCGTCCACGATCGGACCGATCGCGATGGTATCGACATCCAGATAGTGCGTCCCGGCCCCATAGTCGAAGTAGATGTCGCCGATGTTTCGGCCCCCGACAATCGTGGCCACGCCGTCCACCGTCATGGACTTGTTGTGCATGCGACGGTTCAACCGTCCGAAATCGAACAGATAGGACAGCAGCTTGGGATTGCGCAGCGTGAACGGGTTGAAGATGCGGACATGGGCCGTTGGCATGGCATCCAGTTCAGCCAGAAGCGGGTCCAGCCCCGAGATGCCGTTGTCATCGACCAGAAGGCGCACGCGCACGCCCCGTTCCGCCGCCGCTCGCAATTCGTCCAGCAGCATCAGGCCGGTCACGTCATCCTGCCAAATGTAGTATTGGGCATCGATGGACGAGACCGCCTCACGCGCGAGAATGGCGCGGGCGGCAAATGCGGTATGCCCCTGACCAAGGGGGCGGACGCCGTCCAGTCCGGGGTTGCGCTGCATCGCCGGCTCGATGGCTTGGCCCAGCGGACCAGTCCAATCCGTCGGCTGCCGGTATGTCTGCTCCGAAAAATTGGTCTCGGGCAGCGGAAAGGCCAACCGCAGCCCAAGCACGACCAAGCCGAGGATTACGGCCACGGTCACCAAAGTCTTGATCAGCCGCATCGCGCCCTCGTCCTTGCCCAATCATACACAAGCGAACCTTGCCGCATCGGGCAGGGCAAGTTCAAGCATGGTTCAGCAAGGACTGAAGGTTTAGCCTCTGGGAATGTCGAACTCCGGCGGTGCCAGTTCGAACCCGTCGAACTGGAACCCCGGCGAGACGGTACAGCTGACCAGCGTGTAGTCCCCGGTGCTGCGGGCGGCCTGCCAATGTCCGGCGGGTACGATGACCTGCGGCGTACCTTCGCTCAGGTCAGGGGACAGCATGTGATCGCTTGCAGGCCCGGTATCGGTTTCGCTGATCGACAGGATCAGCGGCGCGCCGGCGTGAAACAGCCAGATCTCGGTCGCATCGACCCGGTGCCAGTGGCTGGCCTCGCCCCGTTTCAGCAGGAAATAGATGCAGGTCGCGGTCGGGCGGCCGCTGTTGTCCGCGCGCAAGGTCTCGGCATACCAGCCGCCTTCGGGGTGGGGCTGCAGTTGCAGGTGGTCGATGATCTGGTCGGCGGTCATGATGGGCCTTTCACGGCGATAGGATTTGGTGCTGGCAATACTGCGCACAGATCATATGTTTGCGCCATGACCCTGACGATCCCCTTCGACAATTCCTATGCCCGGCTGCCCGGCGCCTTTTATGCGCGCCAGTCGCCCGAACCCGTGCGCGCACCACGGCTGGTGGCTTTCAATGATGATCTGGCGCGGGTGCTGGGCATCTTGCCCGGCGACGCGCAGGACATGGCCGAGGTTTTTGCAGGCAATACCCTGCCTGACGGGGCCGAGCCGCTGGCGCAGCTGTATTCCGGCCACCAGTTCGGCAACTACAACCCGCAGCTGGGCGACGGGCGCGCGGTGCTGCTGGGCGAGGTGGTGGGCACGGACGGGATCCGCCGCGACATTCAGCTCAAGGGCTCGGGACGCACGCCGTTCTCGCGGCAGGGCGACGGGCGGGCCTGGCTGGGGCCGGTTCTGCGCGAATATGTCGTGTCCGAGGCGATGCATGCGTTGGGCATTCCCACTACGCGCGCCCTGGCGGCGGTGGAAACCGGCGAGGTCGTGCTGCGCGAGGGCCCGATGCCCGGCGCGGTGCTGACCCGCGTGGCGCAGAGCCATCTGCGGGTGGGTACGTTCCAGGTATTCGCCGCACGCGGCCAGATCGCCGATCTGCGGCGGCTGACGGATTATGCCATTGAACGCCATTACCCGGACGCCGTCGGGCCGATGGGCCTGCTGCGCGCCGTGCGTGACGCGCAGGCCGCGTTGATCGCGCAATGGATGGCGGTGGGTTTCATCCACGGGGTGATGAACACCGACAACTGCGCCATTTCGGGCGAAACCATCGACTATGGCCCCTGCGCCTTCATGGACAGCTATCACCCGAATACCGTCTACAGCTCGATCGACCGGATGGGGCGCTATGCCTATTCCAACCAGCCCGAGATCGCGGTGTGGAACCTTGCACAGCTGGCGACGGCGTTGATCCAGCAGATCGAGGACAAGCAGGCCGCAGTGGAAGAGGCGACCGAGATCGTGCACGCCATGCCCGATTTGATGCAGAAGCACTGGCTGCGCCGGTTCCGGGCCAAGATCGGCCTGACCACCGAGGAGGATGACGATCTTGCGCTGATCTCGGACCTGCTGACGCGGATGGCGCAGAACCAGGCTGATTTCAGCAATACCTTCCGCGCGCTGGGCAGCGATGCGGCGCGGGACCAGTTCACCGATCCAACGGCTTTTGACAGCTGGGCCGAGGGGTGGCGCGCGCGACTGACGCGCGAGGCTGATCCGCTCGCGGTGATGCGCGCGGCCAACCCGGCCTTCATCCCGCGCAACCACCGGGTCGAGCAGATGATCCAGACCGCCGTTCAGGGCGACTATGCCCCGTTCAACCGGCTGAACGCGGTGCTGGCCCGGCCCTATGACGACCAGCCCGACGCCGCCGACCTGAGGCGCCCGCCCACGCAGGATGAGGTGGTGCATGCCACCTTTTGCGGCACCTGAGCGGGTTTCGGCATCTGTGCTGAACTATCGGCTTGCGTCCGGCCGCGATCCTGCGAATCCTGACGGGGTACAACCGTAGAAAACAGATGACCAATTTGCCCAAGCTGCGCCTTGCCAGCTACAACATCCAGAAATGCGTCGGGCTGGACCTGCGCCGCCAGCCGCAGCGCATCCTGCAGGTGCTGGACCGGCTGGGCGCCGATATCGTGGTGCTGCAAGAGGCCGACAAGCGCCTGCCGCCGCGCCCGGCGGCGCTGCCGCATTTCATGCTGGACGAGGCTGGTTGGAAGATCGTCGATCTGGGCGGTGCGGGTAGTCTGGGCTGGCATGGCAACGCGGTGATCTGGCGGGGCGACCGCATTCAGGTGCGCTGCGCTGCGCATCATGACCTGCCGGGGCTCGAGCCGCGCGGGGCGGTCCGGGTCGAGTTCGACACCCATATTGGGCCTTTGCGGGTGATGGGGATGCATCTGGGACTGTTCTCGGCGTGGCGTCGGCAGCAGATCGTCCATCTGCGGCAGGATGAGCGCGCTCTGGAGCAGATGCCTACGGTCTGGGCCGGGGATTTCAACGAATGGTCACGCCAGCCCGTGCTGGACCACCTGGCCCCCGGTATGCGGTTCCTGCCGCCGGTGCCCAGCTTTCCTGCCGCGCAGCCGCTGGGGGCGCTGGACCGGATCGCGCTGGGCGGCGGGCTCGAGGCGCTGGCCCACGGTGTTCACGGGGAAAGGCCCGCGCATATCGCCTCGGACCACCTGCCGGTCTGGGCCGATCTGCGGTTGTCGGGCTGAAGCGCAGCGGGCGCAAATCGCAGTGGCGAAATCCGCGCGGACGTACTAAGACAGAAACCCGAACGGATTCTGGGGGATGACATGGCGGACACGATCATCGCGCGTTGCGAAGCCAAAGGCCTGCGCATGACCGGCCAGCGTCGGACCATCGCGCAGGTGCTGCAGGACAGTGATGATCATCCCGATGTCGAGGAATTGTACGCCCGCGCCTCGGCGCTGGATGCGGGCATTTCGATCGCAACCGTCTATCGCACCGTCAAGCTTTTCGAAGAGGCCGGCATCCTCGAACGGCTGGAATTCGGCGACGGGCGCGCGCGCTATGAGGACGCCGAACGCGACCACCACGATCATCTGATCGACATGAACTCGGGCGAAGTGATCGAATTCGTGGACCCCGAGATCGAAGCCCTGCAGGAAAAGATCGCCTCGAAGCTGGGCTATCGTCTGAAAGGTCATCGGTTGGAATTGTACGGAGTTCCGCTGGACAAGGACTGACCCAGCCGGGACACATCACCAAAAGCGATTGGTCATCTAAAATCTATTCATGATTCGAAGCCCTCTTCGCGCTTGCCACGGGGGCGCGATCCGGGTCTTCTGCGTTGCGACGCGGCAATTAGGCCGTCCGAAATCAATAGGCAACGACATGAACAACGCGAACGGCATCCTGCTGGTCATCGGCGCTATGGCCGCCTTCACGCTTGAGGACATGTTCATCAAGCATCTGTCGGTCACCGTGCCGACCGGTCAGGTCATGATCGTGCTGGGGCTGTTCTGCGCACTTGTATTTGCCGCCATGGCCATCGTCACGCGCAAACCGATCTTTGACTCGGCCGCCTGGCAACCGCTGTTCGTGATCCGCGCGTGCACCGAGGCGGTCGGGGCGCTGAGCTTTGTCACCGCATTGTCCCTTGTCGACCTGTCGACCGTTGCGGCCGTGTTTCAGGCGATGCCGCTGGTGGTCACGATGGGGGCCGCACTCTTCCTGCGCGAGCAAGTCGGCTGGCGCCGTTGGAGCGCAATCGGCGTCGGATTCATCGGCGTCCTGATGATCATCCGCCCCGGTCTGGACGGGTTTCGGCCCGAGGCTCTGTTTGTGGTGGCCAGCGTCATCGCCATTGCCGCACGGGATCTGATCACCCGCCGGCTGGACGCGCGGGTGGCCTCGGCCGTGGTGGCGCTGCAGGCCTATGCGGCGGTCGCGATTGCCGGCGGCGTGCTGATGCTGACCTCGGCGCAGCCTTTGGCGCCGCTACAGATGGGGCAGATCGGACCCTATGTCGGTGCCGTTGGCTTCGGTGTTCTAGGCTATCTGGGGATCGTGACCGCAATGCGCGTGGGCGAGGCCTCGGCCCTGACGCCGTTCCGCTATACTCGGCTGCTGTTCTCGATTCTGGCCGGGATGTGGATGTTCGGCGAACGGCCGGACCTGATGACCATGATCGGCGCGTCGCTGATCATCGGGTCGGGCATGTACACGTTCATCCGCGAACGGCGCATCGCGCGGTCCATGGCCCCGGCGGTCTGCTGACCTGTTGGCGCAAACACACCGCTGTTGGCGCTAAAGGCCGGAAAATATGCGTGTTAGCGATAACGGACCCGGTTTACTTTTCCCCGCGTGCTGGTATGAGGCATGCAACCGAACGCATTTTCAGGGACCGGTATCATGAGCACCATCATCGACATCCACGCACGCGAAATCCTGGACAGCCGGGGCAACCCCACCGTCGAGGTGGACGTGGTTCTGGAAGACGGCACCATGGGCCGGGCGGCCGTGCCTTCGGGCGCATCGACCGGCGCCTATGAGGCGGTTGAAAAGCGCGATGGCGACAAGTCCCGTTACATGGGCAAGGGCGTGCTCGAAGCCGTGGCCGCCGTAAATGGTGAGATCGCCGAAGAGCTGGTGGGATTTGATGCGACCGAGCAGGTGGCGATCGACGCCGCGATGATCGAGCTGGACGGCACACCCAACAAGGCCCGTCTGGGTGCGAACGCAATTCTGGGCGTCTCGCTGGCCGTGGCCAAGGCAGCGGCGGATTTCACCACCCAGCCGCTGTATCGCTACGTGGGTGGCACCTCGGCGCGCGTCCTGCCGGTGCCGATGATGAACATCATCAATGGCGGCGAACATGCCGACAACCCGATCGACATCCAGGAATTCATGATCATGCCCGTGGCCGCCAGCAACATCCGCGAGGCGGTGCGCATGGGTTCGGAAGTGTTCCACACCCTGAAAAAGGAACTGTCGGCCGCCGGGCTGGCCACCGGTGTCGGCGACGAGGGCGGGTTTGCCCCCAACATCGCCTCGACCCGCGAGGCGCTGGATTTCATCCTCAAGTCGATCGAGAAGGCGGGCTACAAGCCGGGTGACGAGATTTATCTGGCGCTCGATTGCGCCGCGACCGAATATTTCAAGGATGGCAAATACGTTCTGGCGGGCGAGGGCAAGACGCTCAGCAGCGACGAGAACGTGGCCTATCTGGCAGCCCTGGTGAACGACTATCCGATCATTTCGATCGAGGACGGCATGTCCGAGGATGACTGGGACGGCTGGAAGGCGCTGACCGACGAGCTGGGCGGCAAGGTGCAGCTGGTGGGTGACGACCTGTTCGTGACCAACCCGGCGCGCCTGGCCGAGGGGATCGAGAAAGGCTGCGCCAACTCGATGCTGGTCAAGGTGAACCAGATCGGTTCGCTGACCGAAACGCTGCGCGCCGTGGATATGGCGCACCGGGCCGGCTACACCAACGTGATGTCCCACCGGTCGGGCGAGACCGAGGACGCCACCATCGCCGATCTGGCCGTGGCGACCAACTGCGGTCAGATCAAGACCGGTTCGCTGGCGCGGTCGGACCGGTTGGCCAAGTACAACCAGCTGATCCGCATCGAGGAATCGCTGGGCGAGGTCGCGGAATACGCGGGGCGTTCGATCCTTCGCAAGTAAGCCGTAAGCTGCTAGGCTGCCCCCCGACATTGGCCGGGGGTCCGTCATGCTGAGTATCGTTGAACCAGAAACGCCGGACCAGTTTGATGCTGTCCGGCGTTTGTGTTGGGATTATCACGCCTATCTGCTGACGCTGGATGAACGGTCGCGGCAGGTCGTGAACACGTTCTATCCACCCGAGAAATATGCGGCTGTTCTGTCCGCCATCGAGATCGAGCATATGCCGCCCAAGGGCGGGACCCGGCTGGCGATGCTGGACGGGCAGGCGGTGGGCTGCGGGATGTTCCAGACGATCGGTCCTGGTATCGCCGAGATCAAGCGCGTGTTCGTGACCGATGACGCTCGGGGCACTGGTGCGGGGTGTGCGATCATGCAGGCGCTGATCGCTCAGTGCCGCAAGGACGGGTTTGAGTTGATCCGGATGGACACCGGGAAACCGCTGGAAGCGGCGACTCGGCTGTATCTGTCTCTGGGGTTCAAGCTGCGCGATGCCTATTCGGATATACCCGAAGTCGCCCAGGGTCAGCTGTTATTCTTCGAAATGTCGCTGACGGGTGACCCCGCTGAACCCAATGGAATTGCAGGGTAATCTTCCCTTAGTCCGGAGTTTGGGGCGGGCAGGGAGAAAAAATGCAAACATAAATGTAATTATGTGTGAACTTGTTCCTACAAGTGCGACGTTGTCGGGCGTAGTTTGACGGTACAGCAGAAAAGGAGAACGTGATGTCCGCTTCAAGAATCCTTCTCATTATTTCCGTGCTTTCCGTCGGGGTTCTGGCGGCCTGCGCAGGTCCTGACACTTACCCGATCACCGGCGAGCCGGTGTCGCAGAACGATCCGGTGCAAGAAATGTACTACAATCCCGGGCTGATCTTCCGCGGTGAAGCACGCTAGAGCTTTTTGCTCATCAACATGTAACGGTCGCGCGGTTTGAAACCGGTCCGAAGGTAGAGTTTCTGCGCGGCCTCGTTGGTTCGATCCACTTCCAGATGCAGGGCCGTCAGGCCGGCCCCGGCCAGTGCTTTGGGCAAGTCCAATAGAACCTCGGTGGCAATTCCGCGGCCGCGAATGGCCGGCCGGATGTAGATTTCGTCCACGAACCCGTCCATCCCCCCGAACTCGACCGACCAACCAAAGGTCAGTATGATATAGCCCAGCGGCGCGCGCGACGGGCCGATCAGATAGATACAGCCGTGCGGGATGCCTTCCAGCAGAGGCATCAGCGCATCGCGCCTTTGGTCGGGGTCCTGCTGGATCCCGGCCTCAGCGTGAAAGGCGGCGACCAGGCCCATCAGGCGATCAAGGTCCTCGGGGCGGGCAAGGCGCAGAGCGGCGCTCATAGCCGCGCCAGCCGTTCGGTCAGCAGGGCAAAGAACCCGTCGGCATCCACGTCGCCGATGAACAGCGCGTTGGGCGTGCGGTCGGTGACGCCCCACCAATCAGCGACGGTCATGCCGAGGGTGAGATCCGACTGGGTTTCGATCTCGACGTTGACGTGACGGCCCGAGAACAGCTCGGGCCGGATCAGATAAGCGGTCACGCAGGGATCGTGCAGGGGTGCGCCTTCGCTGCCGTATTTTTCCTTGTCGAAACGTTCAAAGAAATCGGTCATTTCGGCGACGGCGATGCCAACCTTGGTGCCAAGGGCCCGGAACGCGTCGTTGCGCGGTTTGGTGACCAGCGCCTTGTGCGTCACGTCCAGCGGCATCACCACGATCGGAACGCCGGATTTGAACACGATATCAGCGGCCTCGGGGTCGACATGGATGTTGAATTCAGCGGTGGGTGTGATGTTTCCGACTTCGAAGTAAGCGCCACCCATCAGCACGATTTCTTGTATGCGTTCAACAATGTCGGGCGCCTTCTGAAAGGCCGTGGCGATGTTTGTCAGCGGCCCCAGCGGGCAGAGTGTTACGGTGCCGGGATCCTGCGCGCGCAGAGTGTCGATAATGAAATCGACGCCATGCCCCTCGGCCAACGGCATCTGCGGGTCAGGCAGTACGGGGCCGTCCAGCCCGGTTTTGCCATGCACGTGCTCGGCGGTGATCAGCGGGCGTTTCAGCGGGCGATCGCAACCCGCATGGACCGGAGTATCGGTACGCCCGGCCAGTTCGCAAACGATGCGCGCATTCTTGGCCGTCAGCTCCAGCGGCACGTTGCCGGCGACGGCGGTGATGCCCAGCACCTCGATTTCGTCGGGGCTGGCCAGCGCCAGCAGGATGGCGACGGCGTCGTCCTGTCCGGGGTCGGTGTCGATGATGATCTTGCGCGCGGTCATGGGGCCTCCGGGGTCTTGAAGGGCGGAGACTGTCAATCCGCGCGCCGCTTGTCCAGCGGTTTCAGGCCCCTGTTCCGGTGGCCACCGGCGGGAGTTTGCCATTTGCCCGGTGTTCTTCGGTTTTTACCGCGTCCCACAGGGCGTCCATCTCTTCCAGCGTGCTGTCTGACGGTGACTTGCCACGTGTGGCCAACCGGGATTCGACCTGTTCGAACCGGCGTGTGAACTTGGCGTTGGTGCGGCGCAGCGCGGCCTCGGGCTCGATGCCCAAATGGCGGCCGAGGTTGACGATCACGAACAGCAGGTCGCCAAATTCATCCTCAAGCGCGTCGGCGTCCATCTGGTCGCGCGCCTCTGCCAGTTCGGCGGCCTCTTCTGTGATTTTGGCCAGCACATGGCTGACATCGGGCCAGTCGAAACCCACCCGCGCGGCGCGTTTCTGCAGCTTGTAGGCGCGCAGCAAGGCGGGCAGGTTGGCGGCCACGCCGTCCAACGCACCTTTCTGCTTTTTGCCAGCGCGCTCGGCGGCCTTGATCGCCTCCCAGTCGCGGGTCTGCTGTTCGGCGGACTTGTCGCGGGATTCGTCGCCGAAGACATGCGGATGGCGGACCACCATCTTGTCGGACATGGTGCGTACCACGTCCTGAAAGGTGAAATGCCCGGCCTCTTCGGCCATCTGCGCGTGAAAGACCGACTGGAACAGCAGGTCGCCCAGCTCGCCCTTGAGCTCGTCCCAGGCCTGCCGTTCGATGGCGTCGGCGACCTCATAGGCCTCTTCGATCGTGTAGGGGGCGATGGTGGCGAAATCCTGTTCGATGTCCCACGGGCAGCCGGTGTCCGGGTCACGCAGGCGGCGCATGATTTCCAGCAGCCGCTCGATTCCGGCGTCAGTATCATGGATCAGTGGATTTTCAGCCATTGCGAAGCCCCTTGTTCCGGTGTCAGATGCATCCATCCCGCAGCTTGGATCAGGAGTCCACCCCCGATGCCCGTCGTCAACCGAATTGCCGATTACGCCGCCGACATGGCCGAATGGCGCCAGCACCTGCACACGATCCCGGAACTGGAGTTCGACTGCCATCAGACCGCCGCCTTCGTAGCCGAACGGCTGCGCGAATTCGGCGTGGACGAGCTGCACGAAGGGATCGCCCAGACCGGGATCGTTGCGATCATCAACGGGCAGGGCGATGGCCCCACGATCGGGCTGCGCGCCGATATGGATGCGCTGCCGATCGTTGAAGAAACGGGTGTGGAATATGCCTCGAAGAATCCCGGCAAGATGCATGCCTGCGGGCATGACGGGCACACCACCATGCTGCTGGGCGCGGCGCGGTACCTGGCCGAGACGCGGAATTTCCGGGGCCGCGTGGCGTTGCTGTTCCAACCCGCCGAGGAAGAGGGCGGCGGCGCCGATATCATGGTCAAAGAGGGTGTGATGGACCGGTTCGACATCGCTCAGGTCTATGCGCTGCACAATGCGCCGGGCTTTGCCGAGGGCGCGTTCTATACCACGCCCGGGCCGATCATGGCGGCGGTCGACACGTTCGACATCCACATTCAGGGCGTGGGTGGCCACGGTGCCATGCCGCACGAGACGCGCGACCCGGTCATGGCTGCCTGCGGAATCGCGCAGGCGATCCAGACCATCGTCAGCCGCAACCACTATGCGCTGGACGATCTGGTGATCTCGGTCACCCAGATCCACACCGGGACCGTGAACAACGTGATCCCCGACACCGCCTATCTGAACGGCACCGTCCGCACCTTCGATCCGGCGGTTCAGAAGATGGTGATGACCCGACTTGAGGAAATCGTGCAGGGGCAGGCGGCATCCTACGGGGTCACGGCGACATTGGATTATGTCGTGGGCTATCCGGCCACGGTCAACGATGCGGACAAGACCGGTTTCGCCGCCGAGGTGGCGCGCGAAGTGGCAGGCGCCGATCGGGTGATCGCAAATTCGGGCCGCGAGATGGGGGCCGAGGATTTCTCGTACATGCTGCAGGAACGCCCGGGCGCCTATCTGTTCCTGGGGCAGGGCGACGGGCCGGGGCTGCATCACCCCAAGTACAATTTCAACGACGAGATCGCACCGGTGGGTGCCTCGTTCTTTGCGCGCATCGTCGAAAAGGCGCAGCCGTTGACCTGACGGTCCGGTCAATATCAGGAAGGAAACGGGCCACAATGGCATTGGAAGACGCAAAAAATCAGGTCGATGAGGCCTTTACCAACCCCGACCTGAAGGGGTTGAGTTATGAAAACACCTTTGGCGGGGCCACATCCTTTCTACGGCGGCTCTACACCAAGAACCTGAAAGGCGTGGATATCGCCGTGACCGGCGTGCCGTTTGATCAGGCGGTGACCAATCGCCCCGGCACCCGTCTGGGCCCGCGCGCGATCCGCGAGGCCAGCGCCCTGCAATCGCCCGATGCGCCCTATGGCTGGCCCTTCGATGCGCTCAGCGAGCTGGCGATCATCGACTATGGTGACATGGCCTATGATTATGCCAACATTCCCGCCTTTCCCGACACGCTGACCAACCATATCCGCACCATTCTGGCGGCGGATGTGGCCTCGGTCACGCTGGGGGGCGACCACTATATCAGCTTTCCGATCCTCAAGGCCTATGCCGAGAAATACGGGCCGATGTCGCTGTTGCAGTTCGACGCCCATACCGACACCTGGGCCGATGACGACATGAGCCGGGTGGACCACGGCACCATGTTCTACAAGGCGGTGAAGTCGGGAATCGTGGACCCGAAACGCTCGGTCCAGGTCGGGATCCGCACCACCAACGAGGACACGCTGGGCGTCAACATCATCGACGCGCGCGAGGTCTATGAATCCGGCCCCGCCGCCGTGGCGCAGAAGATCAAGGGCATCCTGGGCGACAGCCCGGTCTATCTGAGCTTTGACATCGACGGGCTGGACCCGGCCTTTGCCCCCGGCACCGGAACCCCGGTCTGGGGTGGGCTCAGCTCGATCCAGGCGCAAATCATCTTGCGCGACATCGCCGGGATCAACATCAAGGGCGGCGACGTGGTCGAGGTGTCTCCGCCGTTTGACACGTCGGGGGCCACGGCGATCGCAGGGGCGCATGTGGCGACCCAGATCATCTGCCTGCTGGGATGGACCAAACTGGCGAAAGACGGGCGGCTTTAACCATTGGTTAGCCATGGTTTTGTTATGGCCGGTATCAGGTGAACCAACGGGACAGGGGGCGCAGACGCCATGAGCCAATTCAACCAACCCATCAGCGGCAATGATCTGGCGCGGTTTTCGGGGCCGAACACCTTCATGCGGTTGCCCGCGGCCGATACGCTGGCGGGGCTGGACGTGGCGGTGCTGGGCGTGCCGATGGATATCGGAACCTCGTGGCGGTCGGGCACCCGGTTCGGCCCCAAGCAGATCCGCGCCGAAAGCGCGATGATCCGGCCCTACAACATGGCCACCTTCGCTGCGCCTTTCGACAGCCTCCAGATCGCCGATATCGGAGATCTGGCGATCAACACCTTCTCGCTGGCCGACAGCCTTCGGATCATCAAGGAAAGCTATGACGCGATCCTTGCGCAGGGCGTGATCCCGGTGGCGATGGGGGGCGATCATTCGATCACACTGCCGATTCTGCGGGCCGTTGCCGCGAAACACGGGCCCGTTGCCCTGGTGCATGTGGACGCCCATGCCGACGTCAATGACGAAATGTTCGGCGAGCGCGAAACCCACGGCACCGTCTTTCGCCGCGCGTATGAAGAGGGGCTGATCGTGCCCGCCAAGACCTTTCAGATCGGTATCCGCGGCTCGGGCTATGCGGCCAGCGATTTCACCGAGTCCAAGGGTTGGGGGTTCCGGCAGTTTCCTGCGTGGGAGTTGTGGCAACAGAACTTGACCCAGATCGGGGCGTTGATCCGCAAGGAAATCGGCGAACATCCGGTCTATGTCACCTACGATATCGACAGCCTGGACCCGGCCTATGCCCCCGGCACCGGCACGCCCGAGATCGGCGGGCTGACCACGCCGCAGGCGCTGCAGCTGATCCACGCGCTGGGGGGCATGAACGTGGTGGGCTGCGACCTGGTCGAGGTCTCTCCGCCCTATGACCCCTCGGGCAATACCGCGCTGACGGCGGCAAACCTGCTATTCGAGCTGCTGTGCATCCTGCCCGGCGTGACGTCACGGTAGGCAGGGCCGGCAGGTCTTGCCCCGTACCGGCGGGCGGCTAGGGTTCTGCCGGAAGGTCTGAATGGAATGAAACGCATGGTTCTTTGGTTGGTTGTCGCCGCGGTTGTCGGGCTTGGCCTCTATGTGCGGCTGGCACCGTCCGATCCCTCGCGCTGGCATGTCCCGGTCGTGGCCGAGGCCGACCGTGACCTGCCCGGAGGTGTGATCCGCGTGATTCAGACCGGACCGGACGGCCTTGCGCGTCTGGACAAGGTGGCGCGGGCGACGCCGCGCACGACGGCGCTGGCCGGATCGGTGGATGAGGGCCTGATCACCTATGTCACCCGCAGTCGGGTGTTTGGCTTTCCCGATTACACCACCGCCCAGCAGGACGGCGACAAGTTGCGCATCTTCGGGCGGTTACGATTTGGCCGACGGGATTTCGACGTCAACCGCACCCGGGTCGACGGTTGGCTGGCGGCTCTGCAGTCCTGAAGACAGGCACCCCTCGGACACCTCGCGCCACATCGGCACGTTCAGAGACATCTGGCACTGGGCCATGAACATGCGGCCATCGACCTGCAGGCAGACCATCTCGCCCAGTTCGACCCGCGCGCCGGATGTGTCGGTGCAATAGCAATCCTGCACTTTGCCACCGGGGCCGATGACATCGGCCAGACCGGGCGTTGCGCAGACGATCAGCAGGGCAATGATCCGTTTCATGGGCATAGCTTAGCACAAGCCGGGGCCTTGACCAAAGCCGTCGGATGATAGACACCGCCCCAATGATCCCCGAAGAACGTCTTGAACAGATCACCCAGCGATTCCAGTACCTCGAAGCGGCCATGTCCGATGGCGCCTCGGGCGGGGATATCGCGGCTTTGGCCAAGGAATATTCCGACCTCAAGCCGGTGGTCGAACAGATCGCAGCCTGGCGCCAGCTGCGGGCCGATTTGGCCGAGGCCGAGGCGATGCTGGACGACCCCGACATGAAAGAGCTGGCCGAGGAGGAGATCCCGCAGCTCAAGGCGCGCATCCCCGAGGCCGAACACGCGCTGCAACTGGCGCTGCTGCCCAAGGACGCGGCCGATGCGCGGCCGGCGATGCTGGAGATCCGCCCCGGCACCGGCGGCGACGAGGCGGCTTTGTTCGCGGGCGACCTGTTGCGGATGTATCAGCGCTATGCCGAGGCGCGCGGCTGGCAGCTAGAGATCATCGAAGAACAGCAGACCGAACTGGGTGGCATCAAGGAAGTGGTGGCCCATATCAAGGGCGACAACGTTTTTGCCCGGCTGAAATACGAATCCGGCGTGCACCGCGTTCAACGCGTGCCCGAAACCGAAAGCGGTGGGCGCATCCACACCTCGGCGGCGACCGTGGCGGTTCTGCCCGAGGCCGAGGACGTGGACATCCAGATCGACCCCAATGACCTGCGTATCGACACGATGCGAAGCTCGGGCGCAGGCGGGCAGCACGTGAACACCACCGACTCGGCCGTGCGGATCACGCACCTGCCGACAGGGATCGTGGTGACCAGTTCCGAGAAGTCACAGCACCGCAACCGCGAGATCGCGATGCAGGTGCTCAAGACGCGTCTCTATGACCTCGAACGTCAGCGGATCGACAGCGAACGCTCGGCCGACCGGGCCAGCCAGGTGGGGTCGGGCGACCGCTCCGAGCGCATCCGTACCTATAATTTCCCGCAGGGCCGGATGACCGATCACCGGATCAACCTGACGCTCTACAAGCTCGATCAGATCATGCAGGGCGATCTGGACGAGGTGATCGACGCGCTGACCGCTGATGATCAGGCCCGCCTGTTGGCGGAGATGGCGCAATGATCGCGGCGCTGACAGCGGCACAGGCCATGGTGGCCGCCACCGCGCGCCTGCGGGCCGCAGGTGTGGACGACCCGGCGCGGGACGCTCGGGTCCTGCTGGCCCATGCCGCCCGGATCGAGGCCAGCCGCGTGACCCTGATCGCTCCCGAAGAGCTCTCGCCCGAGATCGCCGAACGCTATGAGCAACTGGTGTCGCTGCGCGCGATCCGGGTTCCGGTTTCCCATCTGCTGGGTGAGCGCGAGTTTTACGGCCGACGCTTCCGCGTCAGCCGCGACGTGCTGGACCCGCGCCCCGAAACCGAGGCGCTGATCGAAGCGGCCCTGAGCCAGCCGTTTGACCGCGTGCTGGACCTGGGCGTCGGCTCGGGCTGCATCCTGATCACCTTGCTGGCGGAACGCGCCAGCGCAACCGGGCTGGGCGTCGATCTGAGCGAGGCCGCCTGTCTGCAGGCCAGCGCCAATGCGGTGGCCCATGGGGTGCAGGATCGGGCAGAGATCCAGCGCTCGGACTGGTTTGAGAACATTGGCGGGTATTTCGACCTGATCGTTTCCAATCCGCCCTATATCGCGCTGGATGAGATGGATGGCCTGTCGCCCGAAGTACGCGAGCACGAGCCGCGTCTGGCTTTGACGGATGAAGCGGACGGGCTGGACGCCTATCGTCGGATTGCGGCAGGCGCCCCGGACCACCTTGTTCCCGGCGGACGGCTTCTGGTGGAAATCGGCCCGACACAGGCGCAGGCGGTCAGCGCGTTGTTCGACGCGGCGGGGCTGGCGGATATCCGTGTCGTTCCTGATCTGGACGGGCGGGACCGGGTGGTGAGCGCTAGAATGCCGGGCTAGCCGCGGATTCTGAGGCCGATTTACGCCGGTCGGGGTAAAAAACCCGGCATTTGGTGTATTAACCCCTTGTCTGCGCCGTCAGGACATGCTTACTCAGAGTAGTCAGCGCGGTTGACGCCCTTTCGGCGCACCCCTGACGCCAAGCCCAAAAAAGTCGACATCCCGTGACGGCACAGGCCACAGAGCAGCGCAGAATACGGGTGGATCGACAGTGCAAGACAAGGCTGACGTACAGTAAGATGAGATCCTCCAAATCCCGCTCGCGGGCAAAGAACAACCGCAATCGTCCCTCTGGTGGAAACGTCGTTAACCGGGTTTTCGACAGCTCGGGGCCCGAGGGCAAGGTGCGCGGCACGCCGCAGCAGATCATTGACAAGTACAACCAGCTGGCGCGCGATGCACAGCTGGCCAATGACCGCGTCGCTGCCGAAAACTTTCAGCAACATGCCGAGCATTACCTGCGCCTACTGAGCGAGGCGCAACGCGAAATGGAAGCGCGTCGGGAAGAGCAGGAACGCCAGAACCGCGAGCGTCAGGCCGAGCGCGATCGAGAGCGGGCGGAACGGCAGGAACGTGAAGCCGCACGCCGGGCGGATCCGGCCGAGGCTCCGCAGCCGGACATCGTTGATCTGAACGCCGATTCGGATACTCCTGAATCGGGGCTTGTCGAGACGCCCGAAAGCACGGGCGCCAAGGCCGAAGCGGCCGAGCGCAAGGACAAACCTGCCCGGAAACCGCGCACCCGCAAGCCCAAGGCCGTAGAAGAGCAGGCCCCCCAAGGCGGCGGCGATGCACCAGAGGCTGCCGAATAAGCCGTAGCGGATGCACACAGAGTTCAAAGGCCCCGGTCAGAGATGTCCGGGGCCGTTTTCGTCCGGGATCAGGTTTTTTGTATCTCGCGCGCCAGCGCGCAGAACGCTTCGAGCGATATCTGCTCGGCACGGTCGGTCGGCTTGATGCCGGCGGCCGTCAGGCGGTCCTCGATATCGGGGGCCAACCCCTTGAGCGAGGCGCGCAGCATCTTGCGGCGCTGATTGAACGCAGCGGCCACGACGCGTGACAGAATACCGGCATCGGCCGGAAAGCGGGGTTCGGGCAGGGCGGTCAGGTGGACCACGGCGCTGCTGACCTTGGGCGGCGGCGTAAATGCACCGGGGGGCAGGGACATGGCGATGCGCGCTTCGGCCCGCCACTGGGCCAGGATCGCCAGCCGCCCATAAGCCTTGGTGCCGGGCAGCGCCACGATGCGTTCGGCCACCTCGCGCTGGAACATCAGGGTCAGGCTTTGCCAGAAGGGCGGCCATTCCGGCGGGGTCAGCCAGCGCACCAGCAGTTCTGTGCCGACATTGTAGGGAAGATTGGCCGCCACGCGGATGGGCGGGGTCAGATGTTCAAGCGGATCGATTTCTAGAGCGTCGCCATTGATGACCTCGAGCCGCCCGGGATAGGCGGTAGCGATTTCCTGAAGTGCGGCGATGCAGCGGGTGTCTTTTTCCACCGCCACCACCTTGCGCGCACCTTCGGCCAGCAAACCGCGGGTCAGGCCTCCGGGGCCGGGACCGATCTCCAGCACGTCGCATTGGCTCAGGTCGCCGGCCTGCCGGGCGATCTTGGCCGTCAGGTTGAGATCGAGCAGGAAGTTCTGGCCCAGCGACTTGCGGGCCGAGAGCTGGTGCTTGGCGATGACCTCGCGCAGCGGGGGGAGGGTGTCGATTGCGCTCATGATCCGGTTACCGTGGCGCAGGGTGCAGGCGGCGCGCCAGAGAATTTTTGCCTTCGGCGGGGATATTTGGCGCCAGTTGAAGGATCAAGTGCTTTGTGCCATGCGTTGGGCGAGTTTCAGCGCCTCGATCAGGCTGGTGGGGTTGGCGATGCCTTTCCCGGCGATGTCGAGCGCGGTGCCGTGATCGGGCGAGGTGCGGATGAAGGGCAGGCCCAGGGTCACGTTCACGCCATGGTCGAAATCGAGCGTCTTGATCGGGATCAGCGCCTGATCGTGATACATGGCGATGGCGGCATCGTAGCGAGCGCGTGCGGCGGCGTGGAACATCGTGTCGGCCGGGTGTGGGCCAGTGACGGTGTAACCGTCGGGGGTGAGATCGGCCAGCAGGGGGGCGATCCAGTCGAGTTCCTCGCGGCCCATCTTGCCGCCTTCGCCGGCATGGGGGTTGAGCCCGGCCACCGCGATGCGAGGACGCGGGATGCCGAATTGGCGGCGCAGGCCGTCGGCGGTGATCGCGATCGTGTCGCGCAGCAGGTCGGGCGTGAGCCGCGAGGGCACTTGCGACAGCGGGATGTGGATCGTGGCGGGCACCACGCGGAGTTGCTCGCTGGCCAGCATCATCACCACGCGGGAGCGGCCTGCCAGCGCCGCCAGAAATTCGGTATGGCCCGGATAGGCAAAATCGGCGCCGTCGATCAGGGCCTTCTTGTGGATCGGTGCCGTGCAGAGGGCGGAGGCCGCGCCCGATTGCACCAGCGACACGCCGGTTTCGATGGCGTCGATCACCGAAGGTGCATTGGCCGGATCGGGGTGGCCGGGCATGTTGGGGGCCGGAAAGGTCAGCGGCAGCACGGGCAGCGCCTCTGCGCAGATGTCAGCCACCTGGTCGGGGTCTACGATTTCGGTCGTGGGGATATCGTCCGGCAGGTGGCCGGGATCGCCGATGTAGAAAAACGGACAGCTGCCGCGCATCGCAGCCCAGGCCTTGGCGGCGATTTCCGGACCGATGCCCGAGGGTTCGCCGCAGCTGAGCGCGATGGGCGCGGTCATTGCTCGATGATGGTGGCGTCGGCGCGCAGCTGTTCGACGAGGCTGTTGGCGAATGCCTGCAGGCGTTGCTGCGTCAACGCGTTGGCCACGTCCTCGCGTGACGTGTCCTCACCCAGATCGCGCGTCCGATTGCACAGCATGAGGAACACCAGCGTCTGGCCGTTGTTGCGGGTCAGAGTTGTCGACACCTCGTTGGGATCCAGCTTGGCGAGTTCCAGCGCGATGTCGCGCGGGATTTCGGACGGACTGGCCGAGACCCGGTCGAGTACCTCGGGCGGTTGCCCCTTGGCTATGCCGTACAGGTCGTCGCAGGTATCAACCGTTTCCTTCAGTTCGGCGGCTCTTTGCAACGTATCGGGGCTGAGCCCGCCAGACAGGTAATAGGCCGCATAGTCGATCTTGGAGAACCGCGGCGTGCTGGCGGCCACTTCTCGCAGGCCGCGCATCTGGAACAGGGCTACGGCGTTGGGCAGGCTCAGCGGCGCCGTGACCTCGCCATTCTTCAGGCCAAGGATAACCGGTTGCAGCGCCGGAGGCAGGTTGGTGACGTTCAACCAGTCAAGGCGCCCGCCGTTCTCGCGTGTCGGAGCTGCCGAGTACTGCGTGGCGGCGGCCGAAAACGCATCGATGGTTTCGACACGGGCGATCTCGTCGGCCAGGGCCTCGGCCTGTGCCAAGGTCTGCGCATTCACGGGAATGATGATTTCGGACAGCAAAACCTGAAGACCGCCACCGCCGGTCTGACCCATTGCACGGTCAATCTCGTCGTCCGTCGGACGGGCCTGAGAGATAAAGCGGGCGCTGACATAGTCGCGCCATGCCAGCTGGCTGGATACGTAGTCCCTCACGGTTTCCCGGTCGATGCCCGCGTCGGCCAATGCCTTCAGGAACTGATCCGGGGACAGCTGACCGCGCGAGGCGAATTCGTCGATCGCAACCTGAATGTCTTCGGGTGTGGGCTGGATGCCGGCTTCGCGCATGGCCTGTTTGCGCAGGCGTTCGTCGATCAGCGCCTTGCGGACTTCGGCCTCAGAGCTTCCGGGGATACCCAGAATTTCGAGGAACCGCTGGCGCTGATCCAGTTCGTACCAGGTGACGATATCCTGATTCACGCGGATAGCCGGTGAAAACAAGCTTTGCGCGGGGGCTTGCTGAGGTGCAACTGTCAGCATGGCGACCGCGAGGCCGGGCGCAAATGCCGTCAGCCAACGGGAACGAAAGAACCTGGAAAAACCTGAAATCAGCTGCATTTTCTTTTATACTTCTTGCCCCCGCCTTCAACGGCGTATCCTGTCAGTGCAACGGTAAAGCCGAATTCCGTCGAAGGCTCAATACTTGATGTCGAAGTATATCGCCGGCTGACGGACATGTTAACCTGCACACATTCATTTTCATACGTCACACCCAAGCCCAGCCGCAGCGGTTCGGATTCTGCCAGATCATAACGGGCCAGGGCGTTGGCTCTCCAGTTTTCATCCAGTCGTTGACGTGCGGTCAACCGTATCTCGGATGTCTCCATGTCAAGGTTCTCGGCCGGGTCCGGCTGCTGCCAGATATAGCTTCCGCCCAGTTGGGTCCCCTCGTTGGCCCAGGTTCCGCGCAATTCAGCCTTGGTAAAGCTGAAATCTCCATCCATCAATCCGCGTGCGGCCAGTGTAAGGCCATTGTTCGTCTTGATCTGCCCTGCCAGCAGCAGGTCGGACGAAGTTCCCTGCAGGCCGGACGTAGCGGTGAAGTTCGGATCGGCGGTCGAGCGGAAGACCTGGCCGACCGTGGCCAATGCCCGCCAACCGCCCGGGGCATACCGAGCCCAGTTCACGCCCACGACCGCGGTCGTGCCGTCTTCGCGTCGGTCCTCGGCCGGAAAGCGTGACAGGGACAACAGGTTGCCCTGGTCAAATTCCTGGAAGGTGCTTTCGTCATCGGGCACATCGGTGTCCGAAACATGGGTCCAGCCAAACTGCGCGATCGGCTCCAGAAACTGGGTCGCGCCAGAGGCTTCGCGCCGGGTCATCGGAAAGCGCAGTGTCAAAGCCGCACGCGGGGTCGACCGGGTGATCTGGTCGGTGTAGGCGCTGTCGTTGCGAATGTCGAGCGTGTCGACCGAAGCCCCCAGTTCCGCATCCGCCCGAAGCCCGGAGGCAAAGGTCCAGCTGCGCAGCCACTGGGCGCCGAATGTTGCGCGGGCCACATCGCGCCCGATGATATCCTCGTCGCTGGTCCGGGTGTGGGTGTGGGTGACGAAGCCCAACCGCACCTCACCGCCGACAGCGGAGGCGGGAAAATAGCGTTTCTGGTAGAACAGATCGAAGACCTGCGACGGGATCTCATCCTGTTCCTCGCTGTCGCGCAGGGTCTTGTAGTGAATGAAGCTGGTCCGGAACGCCGTGTCGCGTTTGATGCGCTCGAGCGCGATCTCGCTGCGCAGGCGGTCATAGTCAGGCAGCCCGTAGTCCGCCAGGTATGAGTCGTCCGATGCGGTCTGGACGTCAAAGGTCAGCCGGAAATCGTTCGGCAGATTGAACCAGCCATTTGCGAAGAAATAGCCCCGATCCTGCTCCTGCTGGACGTCGTCGCGGGTATAGGCCCCTTCAAACTGGATGCGGCCGTTCTTGAAGGCCTGCCGGTAGCGATAGCCAAGCGTCGTGGTCTTGGACGACAGGTAGGGGGTCAGCGTCAGATCCTTGTGATCGCCCAGTTTGAAGAAATATGGCGTCTTGACGCCAGTACCCAACTGCGAGGTCGTGCGGATTGACGGCACAAGAAATCCGGTTGCCCGATCCAGTGTCGGGTCCGGCAGTCGCAGGGTTGGAAAGTAGAAAACCGGCACATCCAGAATGCGGAACTGGGCGCCCTCGAAATACAACTGCCGTTCGAGCTGATCATGCGTGACCTTGCGCGCCCGGATCTGCCAGAGGGGCGGCCGACCGTCGGCGCAGACATGGCAGGACGTGGCCGAGACCTTGCTGAACTGCGTGTAGCGTCCTGCCGCGCGGGTCGCCTGAACCGACGCGATCTGTACCTGCTGATCGAACACCAGCCGTGCGCCGGTCAGCAACCCGTTCTGGATGCCGTCATCCAGTTGCGCTGAGTCCGCGAGGACGGTCGAGCGTCCGCCCTGATCGATCCGGATCGGACCTTCCAGCGTCAGCTCGCCCGACTCGCGGTCGAACACCACGCGCTGTGCGGACAGTTTGACGTCGCCCTGAAAAGCTTCGACGTTGCCCTCGGCCACCAGTTTGCGATCCGGGGTGATGAAGATCCTGTCGGCCACCAGCAGGGCAGGCTGATCCTGTTGTTGTGCCGTGTCAGGCGCGGGCGCACTGGTCTCCGTGGTCTGGGCCAATGCCAGCCCTGGACCGGAAAAGAACACGGCACTGGACAAAAGAAGGGGCAAAAGGCGCCGCATCAGCCATCCTCCGCGTGCAGCAGAAGGCCGAGCGACAGCAATATGGCCGCAAACGGCGGTGCCCAGGCCGCAATCACAATCGGCAATTGGCCGTTCTCTCCCAAAATCTGAGCGAAATTGCGCACGAAGTATACGCCGAACCCCAGCAAAACAGCAGTCAGCACGGCGACGCCGGTGCCGCCGAACCGCACGTGCCGCATGGTGAAGGCCGCGCCGATCAACACCATCGAAATCAGGAAGAATGGGCGCGCCAGCTGCACCTGCAGCCAAACCTCGTATTGCTTGGTTGAAAAGCCCGCCTCGCGCAGGTCGCGGATCAGCTGGGGCAGGTCATAGACCGAGACGCTGTCCTGTTGGCCCAAGGTTTCAAGGATGCGCTGACGGGTCAGCGAAGTGGGCAACCGCAGGGTCTCATGCGTGACGGCGTGGGTCTCGGGGTTGGTGTCGCTGGACAGGGTCCATTCCTTGGTGTTGCGCAGGATCCAGACCCCGTCGTCGAGGCGAGCGCCGTCGGCGATGATCTGACGGGTCGGAAGACCTTCGGGTGAAAACGTGATGATGGTCACGTCGATCAATTCAAGCTCGGCGTCGTTGGTCGATGCGCGGGCATGAATCACCGATTGGCCCTGCGGTGAGCCCTGACGCAGCCAAAGCCCGTCGCGGCTGATCGAGAGGGCGGAACTGCCACCGTTTTTGTATAGATCCGAGAAATGCCGGTACTGCTCGGACGTGGCCGCCGCAATCGGGTTCAGCAGGGCCACCGCCAGCGTTCCGATTATCAGCGCCAGAAGGACCGGTGCCACCAGCGCGCGGATACCCGAGCGGCCGATCGCCCGGGTCACCACCAACTCCGAGCTTCGGGCGAGGCCGACAAACAAAGCAATGGTCGACAGGATCATCAACAGCGGCAGCATCTCGCTGATCGCAGCGGGCGTGTTCAACAGCGTCAGCTGCAGAACCTGGCCAAAGGACAGGTCGGCGTCATTGAACCGACGGGCCTGTTCGATCAGGTCGATCAGGATCATCAGTGTCAGGAAGATTGCCCCAATCACCAGAAAGCTCTGCAAAAAGCGGCGAGCGAAGTACCGGTCCAGAATCACGGCCGCATCCCCGGCACGGGGCGCCCAGCAGGCCTGTTGCCAGAATCGCCAAGGCACAAAAACATGCGCGACGGCCTATGCCTGCCGAATGATGCCAAGTTTTCTCCCCCGAGCCTGCCGGTCATTTTGGCGCGACCTTAATGCAATTGGCGGGCGGGGAAAACTGCTATCTGGTCAATGGCGGCGGCGCGGGCTAGGTCTGTGGGCAGAGTTTTTCAGGAGCAAGAAATGAGCAGTCTGGTACCGATCCGTTTTCAAGCCTTCGAACTGGACCTGATGGCGCAGGCCCAAGGCCGGGTGGCCATTCTCATACCGACCGATGGCAAGATGAACCCCGCCGCGCGCCGCGCAAACCGACTGACCCGTGGTGCCGTGGCCCGGCTGGTGGAAAGCGACCGTTTCGCCAAGGTCAAGACTGGCGACGTGATCTCGTTGGCTTGGCCCGGCGGGATGGAGGCAGAGGCATTGGACATTCTCGTCCTGCCACGCCGCCCGGAACCGGACGAAGCCCGCAAAGGCGGTGCCGCGCTGGCCAAGCTGGCAGGTGGCAAGGACCTGCTGGTCATGGCGGGCAACCAGGTCCGGACCGAGGAACTGGCCCTGGGCATTGCTTTGCGCAGCTATGATTTCGACGCACACAAAACCAAGGACGATGACGCAGACGGCACGGTGACCATCTGCCACGCCAAGCCCGAAGACGCCGAGGCCGCCTTCGCACCGCTCTATGCGGTTGCTGATGGTGTGCGCATGACCCGCGACCTGACGAACGAACCGGCCAACATCCTGACGACGACCGAATTTGCCAACCGTTTGAAAGAGATGGAGGAGTTGGGCCTGAAGGTCGAGGTGCTGGACGAAGACAAACTGGCAGAGTTGGGCATGCGGACCCTGCTGAGCGTCGGGCAAGGCTCGGACAGCCCCTCGAAAGTCGTCGTGATGCAGTGGAATGGCGGCGATGCCGATGACGCGCCGCTGGCTCTGGTCGGCAAGGGGGTCGTTTTCGATACTGGCGGTATCTCGATCAAACCGGCCGCGGGCATGGAAGAGATGACCATGGACATGGGCGGCGCAGGCGTCGTTGCGGGCACCATGCGCGCATTGGCCAAGCGTAAGGCCAAGGCCAATGTCGTGGGCCTGGTCGGGCTCGTCGAGAACATGCCCTCGGGCAGTGCCACGCGGCCGGGCGACGTCGTCAAGTCGATGAAGGGCGATACGGTCGAGATCATCAACACCGATGCCGAGGGACGTTTGGTGCTGTGTGACGTCATGTGGTACGCGCAGGAGCGGTTCAATCCGGTCGGCATGATCGATCTGGCCACCTTGACCGGCGCGATCATCATCGGACTGGGGCATGAAAACGCAGGCGTGTTTTCCAACAACGACACCTTCTGCGACGCGTTCCTAAAGGCGGCCCGGGCCGAGGATGAAGGCGCGTGGCGTATGCCGCTGGGGCAAGCTTATGACGATCTGCTGAAGTCGCGCATCGCGGACATGAAGAACGTGGGCGGCCGGCCGGCCGGTTCGATCACCGCAGCGCAGTTTCTGCAGCGTTTCGTCAAGGAAGAAACACCCTGGATCCATCTGGACATCGCGGGCGTGGCCTCGGTTGCGGCGGAGACGTCCTATGCGCCCAAGGGCGCCACGGGTTGGGGCGTCCGTGCGCTCAGCCGTTTCGTGCAGGACAATTTCGAGTAGGTCGATGGGCGCCGTCTACTTCTACCACCTGACCCGCCATCCACTTGAGCAGACCTTGCCGGTGTTGCTGGACAAGGCACGGCAGGCCGGGTGGCGGATTGCGGTGCGAGGCACTGACCCTGCGCGGCTGGACTGGCTGGACGAAAGGCTTTGGCTGGGCCCCGAGGACGCCTTTCTGCCGCATGGGCAGGCAGGTGGGCCGCATGACGCGGTTCAGCCGATCCTGCTGACTACCGAGCCGGACGCTGCCAACAACCCGTCTTGCCTGATGGCGGTAGACGGGGCCGAGGTGACGCCGGATGAGGTGACCGCCTCAGAGCGGGTTTGCATCCTGTTCGATGGCAACGACCCAACCGCGGTGGATCATGCGCGTGGTCAATGGAAGACGCTCACCGCGGCGGGTTGCGCCGCGCAGTATTGGTCGGAGGAATCCGGCCGTTGGGAGAAAAAGGCCGAATCCGGCTGACTCGGGACCGAAATCAGATTGCAGGCGTGGCGATCCGCGCGACAGGAGATTGATTGATGAAAATGAAACCGTTGGGCCGCACGGGCATCCAAGTCTCGGACCTGTGCCTCGGAACCATGACATTCGGCACGCAGACCCCTGAGGCGGATGCGCATCGTCAGATCGACACGGCGCTGGCGGCCGGGATCAATTTCCTCGATGCCGCCGAGATGTATCCGGTCAACCCGATCACCAAGGAGACCGTGGGCAAGACCGAGCAGATCATCGGCAACTGGAATGCGGCACATCCGGCCCGCCGCGGCAGCTATGTTCTGGCGACCAAGCATTCGGGCGCCGGCTTTACCCATGCGCGGGACGGAGCACCGATCTCGGCCAGCACGATCCCCGGGGCAATCGAGGGATCGTTGCGGCGCCTGCAGACCGACTACATCGACCTGTACCAATTCCACTGGCCCAACCGCGGCAGTTACATGTTCCGGCAGAATTGGGACTACGACCCGTCGGGCGGCGACAGGCAGGCGGTTCTGGACAACATGCGCGAATGCCTCGAGGCGCTGCAGGCGCAGGTGGACAAGGGCAATATTCGCGCCTTCGGCCTGTCGAACGAAAGCGCCTGGGGCACCGCCCAGTGGCTGCGCCTGTCCGACGAGATGGGGGCACCACGGGTGGCGTCGATCCAGAACGAGTATTCCCTGCTGTGCCGCCTGTATGACACCGACATGGCCGAGCTGAGCGCCTATGAGGATGTGGGTCTTCTGGCTTTCTCGCCGCTGGCCGCCGGATTTCTGACCGGCAAGTATCAGGGCGGGGCGGTGCCCGAGGGATCGCGCATGTCGATCGTGCCGCAGATGGGCGGGCGCAAGGGCGATCGGGTGTTCGGCGCGGTCGCGGCCTATCTGGCGATTGCCGCGAAACACGGGCTGGACCCGGTGCACATGGCGCTCGCCTGGTGCCAGGCGCGGCCGTTCATGACCTCGGTCATCTTCGGCGCGACCACGCAGGCGCAGCTGGAACGGATCCTGGAGGGGCGGGATGTCGTGCTGTCTGATGAGGTTATGGCCGAGATCAACGCGGCCCATCGCGCGCATCCGATGCCGTATTGAGGGATGGGGGCGCTGCCCCCGTCGCCGTAGCCAACTCCCCCCCAAATCTATGACCAGAGGAAGTTCGCCCGTCAGTGATGGGTGGGCTGGGTGCGGTCCTGCCTGAGGTCGCGGGCGGATAGTCCATGCGCCGTACGGAAAGCGCGCGCAAAGCTGGATTGGGACGTGAACCCCGTGGCCAGTGCCACATCCATCAGCGGCATGTCGGTGTCGGTAACCAGACGGCGGGCCTCGGCCAGGCGCAGTTGCAGGTAGTGGTCCTGCGGCGTGGTGTTCAGCCGCAGACGGAATTGCTGCTGCAGGGTGCGCGGGCTGGTTCCCAGGGCCTTTGCGATCTCGGCCAGGGGTAGCGGGTCGTCCAGCGCGGACTGCATGATCGCGTTGGCGCGGGCGGTCAGAGCGCTGTGGCGGTGCGGCACGCCAGTGCGGCTCTGCGGTCTGCCGGGTTCGGGGGCGCCTTCGTAGAGGAACAGGCCTGAGACACGGGCCGCGAACCCGGCGCCGTGGCGTGCCGCGATGATGTGCAGCATCATCTCGACCGCGGGGATCGCACCGCCCGAGGTCAGGCGGTTGCCGGACACGGTGAACCGGTCGGGGCGCACGTCGACTTCGGGGAAACGGGTGGCGAAGGTCTCGAGATCTTCCCAATGGGTGGTGGCGGCGTGACCGTCAAGCAGCCCCGCTTCGGCCAGCAGCCAGGGCCCTCCGTCGATGCCCGCCATCGTGGCGCCGCTATTGGCGATGCGACGCAGACCGGCCAGCAGGCTCGGGGTGGCGTGGCGCACCAGATTGAACCCCGCGATCACGATCATCAGGTCACAGTGGTCGAGACGCGCCAGCGGGATGCCCGGCACCTGCAACGCGCTGGTCAGCATCGCCGGCTCGGGTGTTGCGGTCACGTAGTCCCAGTCGAAGGCCGGGCGGTCGGCCAGCCGGTTGGCGGCGCGCATCGGGTCCACCGCCGAGGCAAAGCTGAGCGTGTTGCACTCGTCCAGCACCAGAACGGCGGTTTTCAGCGCGCGGTGCTCGGGCTGGAGGATATTTTTTGCGGATTTCATCAAGTCTGATTCGCATTCTGGCAAGTTGTCTGGCCAAGGCTGCGCCAGAGTCGGGGCCAGACGCAAATCGGAATCCGGGGAGAAGCCTGGGGAAAACCCATGGCGAAGCCGGGTATAACCTGGGGATAACACCATGCCTTTGGAAATGAACCGCGAAGTCTTCATCACCTGCGCTGTGACCGGCTCGGGCGGGACGCAGGATCGCAGCCCACATGTACCGCGTTCTCCCAAGCAGATCGCCGACAGCGCCATTGCTGCGGCCAAGGCCGGGGCGGCGGTGGTGCATTGCCATGTGCGCGACCCCGAAACCGGCGCGCCCAGCCGCCGTCTGGACCTGTATCGCGAGGTGACCGACCGCATCCGCGACGCCGAGGTGGACGTGGTTCTGAACCTGACCGCCGGCATGGGTGGCGACATCGTGTTCGGCGGGGTTGAAGCCCCGTTTCCCGTGGCCGAGGGGACCGACATGATCGGTGCTTCAGAACGCGTGGCCCATGTGGCTGAGTGTCTGCCCGAGATCTGCACGCTGGATTGCGGCACCATGAACTTTGCCGAGGCCGACTATGTCATGACCAACACGCCCGGCGCCTTGCGGGCGATGGGGCAGATGATGACGGATCTGGGCGTGAAGCCCGAGATCGAGGCCTTTGACACCGGTCATCTGTGGTTCGCCAAGCAACTGGTGAAAGAGGGCGTTCTGGCCCCGAATGCGCTGGTGCAGCTGTGCATGGGCGTGCCGTGGGGCGCGCCGGATGATCTGAACACCTTCATGGCGATGGTGAACAACGTGCCCGACGACTGGACCTTCAGCGCGTTCTCGCTGGGGCGGCATCAGATGGCCTATGTGGCGGCTTCGGTTCTGGCCGGCGGCAACGTGCGCGTGGGGCTCGAGGACAACCTGTGGCTGGACAAGGGGGTGCTGGCCGAAAACTGGCAACTGGTCGAGCGCGCAGGCACTATCATCGAGAACATGGGCGCGCGGGTGATCGGCCCGGCTGAGGTGCGCGAGAAGTTGGGATTGGTCAAACGGGCGCCTGTGGCGACCTGACGGGCGGGGCGACCCTCGGAATTTCTGTCGAACAACGATGGCCCCCGGTGCGGCCTGGACGTTCGGGGCGAAGGAGAGAAGATGAAAACGGCAGCGATCATCGGTGGTGGCGTGATCGGCGGCGGATGGGCCGCGCGGTTTCTGCTGAATGGCTGGGATGTACGGGTGTTTGATCCGGACCCCGAGGCCGAGCGCAAGATCGGCGAGGTCATGGACAACGCCCGGCGGTCGTTGCCCGGGCTGAGCGATGTGCCGCTGCCGCCCGAAGGCGCGCTGAGCTTTCATGCCGACATGGCCGACGCGGTGCAGGGGGCAACGTGGATACAGGAGAGCGTGCCCGAGCGTCTGGATCTGAAGCTGAAGGTTTACCAGGGGCTGCAGGAGGCCTGTGATCCCGGGGCGATCATCGGGTCCTCGACCAGCGGGTTCAAACCGTCCGAGCTGCAGGAAGGCGCGCTGCGGCCCGAACAGATCGTGGTGACGCACCCGTTCAACCCGGTCTATCTGCTGCCGCTGGTCGAACTGGTGCCCTCGGCCGCCAACCCGCCCGAACTGCTCGAGCAGGCCAAGAACGTGTTGCGCTCGGTCGGATTCTTCCCGCTGCAGGTCCGTAAGGAGATCGACGCGCATATCGCCGACCGGTTCCTCGAGGCCGTCTGGCGCGAGGCGCTGTGGCTGGTCAAAGACGGCGTGGCCACGACCGAGGAGGTGGACGAGGCAATCCGCATGGGCTTTGGCATCCGCTGGGCGCAGATGGGCCTGTTCGAGACCTATCGCGTGGCCGGGGGCGAGGCCGGGATGCGGCATTTCATGGCCCAGTTCGGCCCGGCGCTGAAATGGCCTTGGACCAAGTTGATGGATGTGCCCGAGTTCACCGACGCGCTGGTCGACATGATCGCCGACCAGTCGGACGCGCAATCGGGGATGCACTCGATCCGCGAGCTGGAGCGGATTCGTGACAACAATCTGGTGGGCATGATGCGGGCCTTGAAGGCGCGCGACTGGGGTGCGGGGGCAGTGCTGAACCAGCATGACGCGCTGCTGAAGCCGGGTGCCCTGCCGACGCTGGATCAGGCGGATCTGAGCCAGCCGATCCTGACACTGGCCCGCGCGGTGCCGCTGGACTGGACCGACTACAACGGCCACATGAACGAGGCGCGGTATCTCGAGGCCTTTGCCGCAGCGACCGACCGCTTCATGGAGATCATCGGCTGCGATGCCGACTACATCGCTTCAGGCGGAAGCTATTTCACCGCTGAAAACCACATCCGGTATCTGGACGAGGCCCATGCCGGGGCGAAAATCGAGGTGCGCACGCAGATGCTGTTGGGGCAGGGCAAGAAGCTGCACCTGTTCCACAGCATGTACGAGGGCGACAAATTGCTGGCCACGGGCGAGAGCTTTCTGCTGCATGTCAGCCTGGAAACCCGTCGACCCTGTGCGCCGTCGCCGCGGATCGAGGCCGCGATGGCCCGCATCGCCGAAGCTCAAGCCGGGTTGCCCTATCCCGAGGGCGCGGGGGCGGCGATCCGCAAACCGGCATGACAGGGCGGGTTCTGATCACCGCCGGTGCCTCGGGCGTGGGGCGCGCGATGGCCGAGGCGTTCGACGCCGCGGGCGCGCAGGTTTGGGTGGCCGATGTGGACGCGGCTGCGCTTCAGGCCTGCCCGGATCACTGGGGGCGATCGCAGGTCGATGTGTCGGATGAGGCCGCCGTCGCAGCGCTGTTCGGCAAGATCGCGGCGCAGTGGGGCGGTCTGGACGTTCTGTGCGCGAATGCGGGTATCGCGGGGCCGACCGCATTGGTCGAAGATGTTGCGCTAAGCGATTGGCAAAAATGTATTTCTGTCAATCTGGATGGGGCGTTTCTGTGCGCGAAATACGCAGCACCGATGCTCAAACGGCAGGGGCGCGGCGCGGTGCTGATCACATCCTCGACCGCCGGGCAGTACGGCTATCCCAACCGCGCGCCTTATGCGGCGGCGAAATGGGCGGTGATCGGGCTGGGCAAGACCTTGGCGATGGAGCTGGGGCCGCACGGCGTGCGCTGCAACGTCATCTGCCCCGGCGCGGTGGAAGGCCCGCGGATGGAGGGCGTACTGCAGCGCGAAGCGACCGCCAAGGGCATGACCCGCGATCAGGTCTATCGGGGCTATGCGGCGGGTACTTCGATGGGCCGCTTCGTCGAAGCGCATGACATTGCCGCCATGGCGGTGTTCTTGGCCTCGGATGCGGCACGGCTGGTGTCGGGGCAGGTCATCGCCGTCGATGGGCACACCGTGAACCCCGACCCCAAGCTCTAGCCCTGGTTGGGGCCGCGCATCTGGCGGATCGAGGCGCGAACGGCCTGCCAGTTCTGTGCCTCTTCCACGTTTCCGGCGGCTTCGAATTCGCGGGCTTTCTGGGCGGCTTCGGCCTCGGCCTTGTCGCCATGCGCCGAGTAGAGGGCGCGCGCGTATTGAGCGGTTTTGAGAGCGTCCATTCCTGATATCCTCCTTTTGGTCGGATCGTTCGGATTTTCGCGCACCTCAATATAGGGGATCGGGTGGGAAATTGCACCTGTTGGCTTGTGTCACCCTGCCGCTATGGCCGCGCGCAGTTGGCGCAGGTGGGTCGGGAAATGCCGGGCAGTCAGATCAGCTTCGCGGACCAAGGTATCGAAATGGCGCGTAAAAATCTCGATCCGGTCCCGGTCGCGGAAGGCCATGTAGTGGCTGCCGGCATAGAACACGCAGAGCAGCGGACCGAAGATGGTGACCGGCACGGAATAGAGCCGCTTGGCATCGAAAAGATAGATGCGCATGCGCGGATACAGCTGTTCGCACAGCTCCAGCATATGATCGATCTGGTCCAGCCGCACCTGCAGGGGCAGCCCATCATAATAGCCGGTGCCATAAACAAAGCTGTGAATCTCATACAGCGGCATGGCGATTTCATAGTCGGACTGGGCCCCGCGCATCCAGGTCAGGCGGTCTTCTGATGCACCGATGGCCTGGTCGGCGGTTCGGCCCAGATGCGGCGCGTATTCCCATTCCAGCACGGCGCGGGTTTTCAGCATGTCGGGCAGGGTGGCCGGAACATAGCGGATTTTGTAGCCCGCGGCCTCCTGATGCCACTCAAAGATGCGTTCGTCGACCAGCGCGCGGGGTGCCTCGGTCATGGTCAGAGAACTGGCCAGCAGCTCGGCCGCGCTCTCGGGTCGGTTCGAGAGGCTGAGCAGCCAATCCGCCGACACCCCCAGAGCCGAGGCGCAACTGCCCACCACATGGGCGTTGGGCAGGCGCGCGCCCGTATCGGTCAGCAATTGGGAAACGGTCGAGCGATCGACCCCGATGGTGCGCGCCAGCGCGCTTTGGCTCATCTTCCGCTGGTCCATGGCGCGGGCCAGGCGCAGGCGGAACTGCGCGGCGCGATCTCGTTTGTCGAATTTTTCCTGCATGTGATGATAAATATCACGGTCGCTGAGATTTGTTAATCATATTCGGAATTCTCGACAGGGCCACTGGCAGGTAACGCTTGTGTGAAAAGCAAAAAAACTGGGGACCGGAATGGAAACGCGGCGAAGATCTGTCGTGAAGGCAATCATTTGGAATGCGATGGGCCTTGCGGTCATGACCGTGGTGGGGCTGTTCGCTACCGGTTCGGCCGCTATTGGCGGCGCATTGGCGGTGGTGAACACGGCGATTGGCCTGACGCTCTACGTGATTTACGAGCGCATCTGGGTCGGTATTTCTTGGGGGCGGCATGGCTGAGGCGACCACTCCCAAGTCCCCCGAATGGCCGACCTTTGCCCTGATCTTTGCCTGCTATGCCCTTTGGCTGATCGCGATCTTCGGCGTGGCGGCGTGGTCGCTCTGGCTGGCGGTGCCGATGATGGGCGTCGTCGCGGCGCTGCATTCTTCGCTGACGCATGAGGCGCTGCACGGCCACCCGTTCCGCGCAAAGTGGCTGAACGAGGCGCTGATGGCGCTGCCGCTGACCCTATTCATCCCCTACAACCGTTTCCGCGATCTGCATCTGGCGCACCATCAGGATGCCAACCTGACCGACCCCTATGACGATCCGGAAACCAACTATCTGGACCCGGCGGTCTGGGTCAGGCTGCCGCAGTGGCAGCGGTGGGTCTATCAGGCGAACAACACGCTGTTGGGGCGCATGGTGCTGGGCCCGATCATCGGCCAGTTGGCCTTTATGCGCGACGACTGGCGCGGCGCGGTGCGCGGGGATCGCGACATCTGGCTGGCCTGGGCCCTGCATCTGCCGGGCGTGGCGACGGTTCTGTGGATCGTGGCGCAATCAGCGATGCCGGTCTGGGCCTTTGTCCTTTCGGCTTATCTGGGACTGGCGCTGGTCAAGATCCGCACCTTTTTGGAACACCGCGCGCACGAGAAATCGCGCGCCCGCACGGTGATCGTCGAAGACCGCGGACCGCTTGCCTTTCTGTTTCTGAACAACAACCTGCACGTCGTTCATCACATGAACCCGGCGGCGCCATGGTATCGGCTGCCTGCGCTCTATCGCCGTGGGAAAGGGCGCTATCTGGCCTGCAATGAGGCCTATGTCTATCGCTCGTACGGGCATGTTTTCCGGCAGCATTTCTGGCGTGCCAAGGATCCTGTAGAACATCCGCTCTGGCCAAAACCCTGATTTGACGACAGAAGGGAAGCCATGAGTTTGTGGATTCCCGTAACCTTGGCCGCCGCCACCTTTCAGACGGTGCGCTTCATGCTGCAGAAATCGCTGAGCAGCGTGAAGCTGTCGGCGACCGGCGCGACCTTTGCGCGCTTTGCCTATTCGATGCCTCTGGTTCTGCTGGGTCTGGTGGTGGCGATGCGTCTCAGCGGTCTGCCGCTGCCTGCGCTGCCGCCTCTGTACTGGCTCTATGCCGCCATCGGTGGGGTGTCCCAGATCCTCGCCACGATCTGCGTCGTGGCGCTGTTCAAACAGCGCAACTTTGCCGTTGGCATCACGTTCAAGAAAACCGAGGTGATCCAAACCGCAATCGTCGGTTTCGTCGTGCTGGGCGACCGGGTTTCGGCCGGTGCCTTCGGGGCCATCCTGCTGGGGCTTCTGGCGGTTCTGCTGTTGTCGAAAACGCCGGGCGGCAGTGGGGCGTGGTGGCGTCACCTGACCAACCGCGCGTCGCAACTGGGGTTGGGATCGGGCGTCTTGTTTGCCTTTTCCGCGGTCAGTTATCGCGGCGCATCGCTGCAACTGGGCGATGGCGAGGCCTGGTTTCGGGCGCTGGTGACGCTGGCAGTTGTAGTCTCGATCCAGTTCCTGTCGATGGCGCTGTGGCTGGTTTGGCGCGACCGGGCCGAGCTGCGCGCGGTATGGGACACGCGGCGCACCGGCATCTTCGTCGGGCTGACCAGCCTGGGCGGGTCGTTCTGCTGGTTCTGGGCCTTCAGCCTGCAGAACGCGGCCTACGTCAAGGCGCTGGGGCAGGTGGAGCTGATTTTCAGCCTCATGGCCTCGGTCCTGGTCTTCCGCGAGACGGTGACGCGGCGCGAGGTTATGGGGATGGTCCTGCTGGGTCTCTCGATCCTGATCCTGGTCGCCGCGATCTGAGATGCAAAAAGGCGCGCGGAGGTCCGTGCGCCTTCTGATCTTTTTGCCATGCAGGCGGGTCAGCCCGCGCGGCGTTCGTCAAAGCTGAGAGCGATAAAGCTGGGCAGGTGATCGCCCATGCCGACGACGGCTGGTCCGCCATCGTCGCGGCGTCCACGGCTTTTGCCGCGTTGGCCCTTTTCTCGTGCCGGCTTGTCCTTGGGGGCTGTTTCCCTGGGCGTAGCGTCCTTGGCGGGCTTGTCCTTGGCCTCGGATTTGCCCTCGCCCTTGCGGGTCGACGCGCGCGATCTCTTCTCGGGCTTCTTGTCCTCGTCCCCGGCCGGTTCGGCCTGAACCGGGTTGTCCAGACGTGGGATTTCCTTTTGGATCAGCTTCTGGATCGCGTCCAGCGCCTTTTCATCGCGGGCCGTGCACAGAGTGATGGCCTTGCCTTCGCGCCCGGCTCGGCCGGTACGGCCGATGCGGTGCACGTAATCCTCGGGGTGGCTGGGCACATCGAAGTTGAACACATGGCTGACCGACGGAACGTCCAGTCCCCGCGCGGCGACATCGGACGCCACCAGGAAACGCAGCGTTCCTTCGCGGAAGCCCTCAAGGGTCCTGGTGCGCACGGACTGGTCCAGATCGCCGTGGATCGCGGCCGCGTCATAGCCGTATTTCTTCAGCGATTTCGCGGTGATATCCACGTCGGTCTTGCGGTTGCAGAAGACGATGGCGTTGGTGCATTTGTCACCTTCGGCATCGATCAGTGCGCGCAGGACCTTGCGCTTGGTGCTGCCCTCACGGTCACGGCGGCCGCCTTTGACCATTACGACACCCTGTTCGATGGTCTCGGACGCGGTGGCCTGACGGGCCACTTCGATCCGGGCCGGGGCCGACAGGAACGTGTCGGTGATCCGCTCGATTTCGGGCGCCATGGTGGCCGAGAAAAACAGCGTCTGCCGGGTAAAGGGCGTCAGCGAGAAGATGCGTTCGATATCGGGAATGAACCCCATGTCCAGCATCCGGTCAGCCTCGTCCACGACCATGATCTGCACGCCGGTCAGCAACAGCTTGCCACGTTCGAAATGGTCCAGTAGCCGGCCAGGCGTGGCGATCAGCACGTCCACGCCGCGGTCGATCAGGGCATCCTGTTCCTTGAAGCTGACGCCGCCGATCAGCAGCGCCTTGGTCAGCTTTAGATGCTTGGTATAGGTGTCGAAGTTTTCGGCCACCTGCGCCGCCAGTTCCCGCGTCGGGCACAGCACCAGCGAACGCGGCATCCGCGCCCGCGCACGACCGCGCGCCAACAGGGTGATCATGGGCAAGACGAAACTGGCCGTCTTGCCGGTTCCGGTCTGGGCGATGCCCAGAACGTCACGTCCCTCCAAGGCTGGCGGGATGGCGCCTTCCTGGATCGGGGTCGGGGTTTCGTAGCCGGCTTCCTCAATAGCTTTGAGGACCTTGGGGTTCAGATTCAGATCGGTGAATTTCGTCATGTATGTCCGGTTCATGCGGACACTGACCTGGCCCGCGCGTATGAAAAATGCCGGGCCCGGATGGCCATGCGCACCATGCGCGTTTCGGCTTGGATGCGGACATAACAAAAAGGTGTGGCAGGGTCAAATGAAGACAGTTTCATCTGTACCGCTACATCGCGTCACTGGCGATTTCGTGCAACAATTCAGAAGCTTCCGGGAAAGTGTTTCTGCAGCTTTTCCTCAAGATCAAGCGGTCGGTGCTTGATCAGACCCCGTTCCTGCAGGCGCGCGCGGACCTGCGGGTCGGTGGCGCTGAGTTCGTCAAAGAACTTGCGCAGACCTTTCTCGCCTACTTCGGCCTCGATCCAACTGAGCAGTTCGTTCATGTTCAGCCCACCCCGATCGCGATGTACGTTCGGAGCCATGCCGGGCTGGTACGAGCCGCGCTCCAGCCGAAACCGATAGTGTGACCACCAATGCTCCCAATTCGGGGCATGGCGGTGGCACAGGTCGATCTGCGGCATTTCGGTCCTGCAGGGCAAGATGACCTTGTTCTGAAACAGGTTGTGGATGCGATAATTGAGGTTCTCCATCCCCGTACGCACGAACAGCTTGCCCTGTACGTGGCTCAGAAAGCCGCCCAGAACGAAGGCGCCGTAGTTTGGATAGATCGTCTCGACAAGCGCTTCTCGTTCGGGGCCCTGGGGGATGAACGCCTTGTAGAGATCGTCGCCGCAGGCCAGGGCCTCGATCGGACGAATCCGAACTGCGTGTACCGTTTCGGGCACTTCGCCCAGCAAGTCCGCGATAGGGGCCGTGGGCCACAGGAACTCGTCCACATCTATATGCGCCAGCCAATCGAGATCGGTGTGGCGATAGGTATAGGTCGCATGAACGGTCTGGCGGACCTGGTGGCGCTCGGGCTTGTCCCGTTTGCGCGCCGCCCAGAACGCATCGTCGCAGATGCGGACGGTCACCTTGGGGTGGCGGCGCAGGGGGCGAAAAGCCCGCCGGTTGGGCTCATCAAGGTAGAGGTAGAGGTGATCCGCGCCCAGATCCAGGTGGTAGGCCGCAAAACTCAGAATGTCGCGGGCCGATCCACGCACCGTCGAGACGATGCCCCAGCTCGGCCCCGCTGCGGTCATGCGATGACGGCCTCTGATGCTTTGACGGGGGGCAGGGTCAGCATCACGTCATCATTTCCTTGGTCGCGGTAAGCGTCAGTTTGGGATAGTCGCGCACCACGCGGTCGATGTCCCATTGCAGGCGGGTCAGATAGACGATGTCGCCGTCGTGATCGTGGGCAATGTGCTGCTTGTTCGCATTGACGAACTTCTCGACCTCGGCCTTGTCGCCCGAAACCCAGCGCGCACTGGTGAATTGCGAGGCCTCGAACCGCACAGGCAGGCCGTATTCCAACTCGATCCGGCTGGCCAGCACTTCGAACTGCAGCGCACCCACCACGCCGACGATAAAACCCGAGCCGATTGAGGGTTTGAACACTTTGGCGGCACCTTCCTCGGCAAACTGCATCAGCGCCTTTTCCAGATGCTTGGCCTTCATCGGGTCGCCCGCGCGCACGCCCTGCAGCAGTTCGGGCGCGAAGGACGGGATGCCGGTCACGCGGATCGCCTCTCCCTCGGTCAGGGTGTCGCCGATGCGCAGCTGCCCGTGGTTGGGGATGCCGATGATATCGCCGGCCCAGGCCTCGTCGGCCAGTTCCCGGTCGGACGCAAGGAACAGCACCGGGTTCGTGATCGCCATGGGCTTCTTGCTGCGCACATGGGTCAGCTTCATGCCGCGCTTGAAGTGGCCGCTGGCCATGCGGACAAAGGCCACCCGGTCGCGGTGCTTGGGGTCCATGTTGGCCTGCACCTTGAAGACAAAGCCCGCCACCTTTTTCTCGTCTGGCGAAATCTGGCGCGGTTCGGCCGATTGCACCTGCGGTTGCGGGCCATATTGGCCGATCCCCTCCATCAGTTCCTTGACGCCGAAGGAGTTGATGGCCGAGCCGAACCAGATCGGGGTCATATGGCCTTCAAGCACTGCCTGCGGGTCCAGCACGGGCAGCAGTTCGCGCGCCATCTCGACCTCTTCCAGCAGCTTGTCCAGCAGATGCGCGGGCACATGCTCGGCCAACTTGGGGTCGTCCAGCCCGTTGATCTCGATGCTTTCGGCCACCTTGTTGCGGTCGGCGCGGTCCATCAGTTCCAGCCGGTCGCGCAGCATGTCGTAGCAGCCGATGAAATCGCGCCCCACGCCGATGGGCCAGCTGGCCGGGGTCACGTCGATCGCCAGCATTTCCTGGATCTCGTCGATGATCTCGAACGTATCGCGACTCTCACGGTCCATCTTGTTACAGAAGGTCAGGATTGGCAGGTCGCGCAGGCGGCAGACCTCGAACAGCTTCTGCGTCTGGCTTTCAACGCCCTTGGCCCCGTCGATCACCATGACCGCGGCGTCAACGGCCGTCAGCGTGCGATAGGTGTCTTCTGAAAAGTCCGAGTGGCCGGGCGTGTCCACCAGGTTGAACCGGTAGGGGCCATAGTCAAACGACATGGCCGAGGCCGAGACCGAAATGCCCCGGTCCTTTTCCATCTGCATAAAGTCCGACCGCGTACGCCGTGCCTCGCCCTTGGCCCGAACCTGTCCGGCCATCTGGATAGCACCCCCATACAGAAGGAACTTTTCGGTCAGGGTCGTCTTGCCCGCATCCGGGTGCGAGATGATGGCAAACGTGCGGCGCCGTGCGATCTCGGGCGGCAGGGTGGGCTGGTTCGAGGCAGTATCAAGCATGAAGGCGCGTATAGGCGGGGAATCCTGCCGAGGCAAGACAAAGGGGGTGGTTCGAATCGGGTGGATATGTCAATAAGAACATATAGTGAACAAATAATGGAGTGGATCAATGAATTTGAAAGAAATCGCCCAGGAACTGGTGGCGGGTTGCCGCGAAAACCGCGCCAAGGAGAATCTGGACAAGTTGTATGCAGCCGATGCCGTTTCCGTCGAAGCGATGGACATGCAGGGCATGGGCCGCGAGACCCACGGCATCGAGGGCATCCGCGGCAAACATGATTGGTGGGAAAGCTCACACGAGGTCTCGGGCGCGTCAGTCAGCGACCCGTTCCTGCATGGTGAGAACAGCTTTGCCGTGATTTTTGAAGTGCAGGGCAAGGTGAAGGAAAGCGGTGAAGCTTTCGACATGCGCGAGGTCGGAGTCTATCACGTGGTCAACGGCAAGATCGTGCGGGAAGAGTTCTTCTACTGATTTGCCGACGCCAATCTGGTCTTCCCTGTCTGGCCGGTGCTAGACATGCGGGTAGCAACTGACAGGGGGGATCACATGGATCTGGGACTACAAGGAAAACGCGCGCTGGTCTGTGCCAGCAGCAAGGGCTTGGGGCTGGGCTGCGCCGAGGCGCTGGCCGCCGAGGGCGTTGATCTGGTGATGAACGCACGTGGGCCTGACGCGCTGGCGGCGCAGGCCGACCGGTTGCGCGCCGATTACGGCGTCGAGGTGCAGACAGTCGCCTGCGACGTGACCACGCCCGAAGGCCAGGCGCAGGTGATCGAGGCCGCGCAGGGCGTTGATATCCTTGTGACAAACGCCGGTGGCCCGCCGCCGGGCCTGTGGTCCGACTGGGATCGCGAGGATTTCATCAAGGCGCTGGATGCCAACATGCTGACGCCGATCGCCTTCATGAAGGCGCTGTTGCCGTCAATGATGGACAAGGGTTGGGGCCGGGTGGTGAACATCACCTCGCAATCGGTGCGGGCGCCCATCGCGGTACTGGGCCTGTCAAACGCGGCGCGCACCGGGCTGACCGGCTATGTGGCCGGAACCGCGCGGCAGGTTGCGCCCTACGGCGTGACCATCAACAACCTGTTGCCCGGCATTCATGCCACCGACCGGGCGGACTCGCTGGATGCCGGGGTTTCGGCGCAGAAGGGCATCTCGCTGGACGAGGCACGGGCCGAGCGCGCGGCCACGATCCCGGCGCGGCGCTATGGCACGCGGCAGGAATTCGGCGCGACCTGCGCGTTTCTGTGCTCGCAACATGCCGGGTTCATCGTAGGGCAGAACATCCTGCTGGATGGTGGCGCAACCAACCTGACGATGTGACTGTGGCGCAGGGGTTTTCGCTGAAGGATCAGCTGTTCAACGCGGAAAAGACCCGTTACCTGGCCGGCCTGTTCACGCAGGCCGACGCCGGATTTGACGGAGAGGCGTTCGAGGCGCGGGTCATGTCGCGCCTGCCGGAGCTGGAGCTGATGCAGCGGATCGCGTGGATTGCCGATTGTTTGCAGACGGCCTTACCCGGCGCGCTGCCCGACGTGGCACCGGTGATCCTGCGCGCCTTGCCGCCGCCTCTGGACCCGTCCCTGAGCGATGATGATTTTGGTGACTTCATCTTTGCTCCGCTGGGTGACTGGGTGGCGCAGGTCGGCGCGGACCACCCCGACCTGGCGCTGGATGTCCTTGCAGAGATCACTCAGCGATTTTCAATGGAATGGGCGATCCGGCCCTTTCTGAACAGCCATCCCGATCTGGTGCTGGACCGGATGCAGGACTGGTGCGGGCATTCCAGCTATCACGTCCGGCGGCTGGTCTCCGAAGGCACGCGCCCGCGGCTGCCCTGGGGGAAGGCGGTCGGGCTGGACCTGTCGGACCCGCTGCCGCTGCTGGATCGGTTGCACTCGGACCCGACGCGCTATGTCACGCGGTCGGTGGCGAACCATCTCAACGACATCACCAAGAAAGACCCTGACCTGGCGCTGAACCGGCTGCAGGCGTGGCATGCCTCGGGCGCGCAAGACACTGACGAGATGCGGTGGATCACCGCACATGCGCTGCGCGGGCTGGTCAAGTCCGGCCATGGCGGGGCAATGGCGCTGCTGGGCTATGATCCCGACGCACCGCTGGAGGTGGATGTTGCGGTGAATGGCGACGCCCGCATCGGCGGGGTTCTGGAGTTCACCGTCTCGGTTTCAGGCCCCGATGATCAACCGGTCTTGATAGACTATATCGTGCACTTTCAGAGGCCTGGAGGGAAAATCTCACCCAAGGTTCACAAGCTCAAGCAGGCCAATCTGTCAGATGGCTGCCTGCGGCTGAGCAAGCGGCACAAGCTCAAGGGCGACGCTACGACGTTTCGGTTGGTGCCGGGGCCGCATCGGCTTGAGATTCAGGTCAACGGCAAGGTCCGCGCGGGTGTGCCGTTCGAGCTGCTGGCCTAGCGCCTCTCTTGCGCCCGATGGGCGGGGTTGTTATCCCGGCGCAAGCCCGATGAAATTGATCGGGAAAAGGCAATTGGGGTCCGTCGGTGGCAATCAACACAGCTCCTCCGCGATTGGAAATCCGCAATCTGGTCTGCCGGTTCGGCGGGCGCACGGTGGTGGATGATGTCTCGCTGACCGTTCAGGCGGGCCAGGTGACCTGTCTGCTGGGCCCGTCGGGCTGCGGCAAATCCACTACGTTGCGGATGATTGCCGGCGTCGAAATGCAGGACTCGGGCGAAATCTACGTCGATGGCAAGCTGGTCTGTGATACGGTGTTCCGAGTCCCGCCGGAACGTCGCGAGATCGGACTGATGTTCCAGGATTTCGCTTTGTTTCCGCACCTCAGCGTGGCTGACAACGTAGCTTTTGGACTGAAGGGGGCCAAGGAGCAAAAGCGGGAACGTGTCGAAGAGTTGCTGAGAAAGGTCGACCTGATCCGCCATATCGACGGGTTTCCGCACCAGCTGTCAGGGGGTGAGCAGCAGCGGGTCGCGCTGGCCCGCGCGCTGGCTCCGCGTCCGCGGATTATGCTGATGGACGAGCCGTTCTCGGGCCTCGACAATCGTCTGCGCGACGGCATCCGCGACGAGACCCTGGCCATCCTCAAGGAAGAGGACGCCGCCGTGCTGCTGGTCACGCACGAGCCCGAAGAGGCGATGCGTATGGCTGACGAGATCGCACTGATGCGCCGCGGCAAGATCGTCCAGCAGGGTGCGCCCTACAATGTCTACACCCGACCCGTGGACAAGGCTGCCGTGGCATTTTTTAGTGATGTCAATGTGTTGCAGTCCCAGGTGAATGGAGCATTGGCGCAAACGCCATTTGGTCAATTCCTGGCGCCGGGTGTCCCCGATGGCACTGACGTCGAAATCGTTTTCCGCCCTCAGCATGTGCGGCTGGACTTTGATCGCAATGGCAAGGGACCGCTGCCGACGGCGACCGATGGCGTTGCGGCCCGCGGCGTGGTCGAGCGCGCTCGCTTTCTGGGCAACGAAAGCCTGATCGAGTTTCGGATGGACTATGACGGCTCGATCCTCAAGGCGACCGTCCCGAACGTGTTCGTGCCCAATCCGGGCCGGGTGATGTGGTTGACCATCCGGCGGGATCGCTGCTTCGTTTTTCCGGCCTAGACGCTGCAGCAGGTCGATTTCCCGGCGAGTGGTGCGCGAATGCCGCAGAATGCGCCGGGGCATCGCTTGCCGCATCCTTTGGGGCCGTCTATCAAGGGCGAAACGCGGGGGCACAGGCAGGCAATGCGCATACTTCTGACAAATGACGACGGGATCAACGCCCCGGGCCTGATCGCGCTCGAGGCGATTGCTGCGGATGTGGCCGGCCCGGATGGTGAGGTCTGGATCGTGGCTCCGGCTTTCGAACAGTCGGGGGTCGGGCATTGTATCAGCTATACCCATCCCATGATGGTCGCCAAACTGGGCGAGCGTCGTTTCGCGGCCGAAGGGTCGCCGGCCGACTGCGTTCTGGCCGGGCTGCATGACGTGATGAAGGTCGCGCGGCCTGATCTGGTTCTTTCTGGTGTGAACCGGGGCAACAATTCGGCCGAGAACACTTTGTATTCGGGCACGATCGGCGGGGCGATGGAGGCGGCGCTTCAGGGCATTCCGGCGATCGCCTTGTCGCAGTATTTTGGTCCGCGCAATCTTGGGCTGGACGACCCGTTCGAGGCCGCCACGCGGTTCGGTGCGGATCTGGTACGACGCATTCTTGAGGCCGATCCGCCCGCACAGGAAGACTACCGCCTGTTTTACAACGTAAATTTCCCTCCGGTGCCTGCCGATGAAGTTCTTGGCACACGCGTCGTGCGTCAGGGATTCCGACGAGACACGCATTTTGGGGTGGAACCGCACAGCTCGCCCTCGGGTCGCCGTTTCCTGTGGATCAAGGGGGGCTATCAGCACAACCCGACGGCTCCGGGAACGGATGCGGCGGCGAACCTGGACGGCTATATTTCGGTCACGCCGATGCGGGCCGACCTGACCGCCGATGATGCGCTGGAGGCATTGAAGACGATCGAATGACCGGACTGGACCCCGAAACAAAGATGCAGTTCCTGTTCGCCCTGCGGTCTCGCGGGGTCACGGATGCGCGTGTTCTGGACGCGATGGAGCAGATCGACCGCGGCAAGTTCGTGCGCGGCCTGTTCGCCGAGCGTGCCTACGAGGACACGCCGCTGCCGATTGCATGCGGCCAGACGATCAGCCAGCCCTCTGTCGTGGGTCTGATGACCCAAGCCCTGCAGGTCACGCCGCGCGACAAGGTGCTCGAGGTGGGGACGGGTTCGGGGTATCAGGCTGCAGTGCTGTCTAAGCTGGCGCGGCGGGTCTACACCGTTGAACGCCACAAGCGTCTGGTACGCGAAACCGGTGAGCTGTTTCGCGAGTTGGGTCTGACGAATATCACGGCGATGCTGTCGGATGGATCTTTCGGGTTGCCCGAACAGGCTCCTTTTGACCGCATCATCGTCACAGCCGCTGCCGAGGACCCGCCGGGCCCGCTCTTGGCGCAGCTCAAAATCGGCGGTATCATGGTTTTGCCCGTTGGGCAGTCGGATGCGGTTCAGACCCTGATACGGGTCACCAGAACCGAGACCGGGCTGGAGTATGACGAACTGTTGCCTGTTCGGTTCGTGCCCTTGCTGGAAGGGCTTGGAAAGGATGAGGCGTAACGTAGGTTTAGGATTTGGGCGCCAGAACCCCGGCAAACAGGGGCAGGTGTTGAGGACAGTGATATGAGAGCAGTTTCCAAGTCAGTCTTGGGTCGTGGAACAACGGCGATGGTTGCCGCGCTGGTGCTTGCCGGATGCGAAGGCCCGCTGGATTACGACCTGCGCGGTCAGGTCGGCGGTTTTTCGACCACTCCGGCCGCACAATCAGCCACCACGAACCGGCCAGCGCCGGACAGCCGTGGCGTGATCACCTATCCGACATATCAGGTTGCCGTCGCGCAACGGGGTGACAACGTCGCCGCCGTGGCTGCGCGGGTCGGTCTGCCCGAGGCAGAGCTGGCCCGGTTCAACGGTCTCAAGCCCACCGACCAGCTGCGCGAGGGCGAAGTGCTGGCCTTGCCACGGTCCGTCGGCGCCGGAGCGGGGAATGTCGATATCGCCTCGATCGCCACGACCGCGATTGATCAGGCGCCGGACACGGGCGGCGTGCGGGTCACGAACCTTGAGCCGGCCAAACCGGCGCCCGTCACCTCGACGGACGAGCCGATCCGGCACAAGGTCAAGCGGGGTGAGACGGCTTATACCATTTCGCGCCTGTATCAGGTTCCGGTCGATGCGCTGGCTGAATGGAACGGTTTGGGTTCGGACTTCGCCGTGCGCGAAGGACAGTTTCTGCTGATCCCCGTCAAAAATCAGGCTGCACCGCGCCAAGCTGCCGCCGCAGCGCCCACGGCGACCACCGAACCGGGGCAGGGATCGCCCACCCCGACGCCGCCCAGTGCAACGCAGCCGCTGCCGGACGAAAAAGTTGCGCCGTTGACGCCCGCTCCGGACGTGACGGCCGAGGCCCCGACGAATTCCAGCTCGTCAGCCTTGGCTCTGCCGGTAACCGGCAAGATCATTCGCCCGTATGCCAAGGGCAAGAACGAAGGGATCGACATCGCCGGATCGCCCGGTGCATCGGTCAAGGCGGCCGAAGCCGGTACCGTGGCGGCCATTACGGCGGATGCGGATCAGATCCCGATCATCGTCGTCAAGCACACCAACGATTTGCTGACGGTCTACGCGAATGTCGAGAACATCTCGGTCAAGAAAGGCGACCGGGTCAGCCGCGGCCAAAGCATTGCCAAGCTGCGCGGTGGTGAGAACGCCTATGTGCATTTCGAAGTGCGCAAAGGGTTCGAATCCGTCGACCCCGAAACCTATCTGCGCTGAGGCTCAGAGTGCGGTTCCAAGTAGCCTTGGGTGAAAAACGGGATCAGGCGGTCGGGTCGTAGTCGGCCAGCCGCTTTCCGGGCTCGTCGGCAAAGATCTCGGGCAGGGGCGTGACGCTTTCGATCAGGTCGATGCGGAACACGCGGAAGGCGTCGCGCAGCTCGCACCAAGCGGTCAGGGTCCAGACCCGTCCCCAGTATTCCATGTGCAGGGGGCGGATCGTGCGTTCGGTCAGGGTTCCATCGATGCGCCGGTAGGTCAGCCGCAGTTTCTGGCGCGATTTGATGGCCGCCCGGATCGGCGCCATATGCGCCAGCCCGCGAGCGGCATCGGCAAATGGATAGACGGCGAATTTCCACTCATCGGCCTCGGCCACCACCTGGGTGGGCAGCACCGCGTCGATCTTGGCGGCCAGCGAGTCGGCGGCGGCCTTCAGGTCGGGGTCGGCGGCCTCGGCCACGATCGCCATCCCGAGGTTCAGGGCCTCAAGCTCGCCCGGGGTGAGGTTCAGCGGGGGCAGGGTGATCTGCTCGCGCACCATGTAACCCACGCCGCGTTCGCCCTCGACCGGGACGCCCGACGCCACCAGCGTATCCATGTCGCGATAGATGGTGCGGACCGAAACCTCGAGCCGGTCCGCGATGTCCTGCGCGCGGTGCAGTTTGCCGTCGCGCAGGATCTGGATGATGTCGAACAGGCGGTCAGTGCGGCGCATGTCACGCCGTCCGGACCGCGATCAGGCGGTCATGTTCCATAGCACTTTCTCGTGGCGCATCTGGATGCTGGCGGGGTCGATGGCCGCCATCAGACCGGCGGCAAAGTCCTGCTGCGGGAACTGCGCGGCGGCGTCCTGCGCGGCCGTCATGTCGGTCCAGATGACATAATCGGTCCAGCGGCCATCCTCGCCCTGGCTCAGCTGTCGGTGGGCAAAGCCGGGTGCCGCCCGCACGAAGGCCTCGGTCGTCTGGCTGAGCCTGACGAACTCCTCCGGCGTGGTGCCATCAGCGAGGGTGAAGGTGACGATTTCAGCAACATGGGTCATGTGAGTCTCCGTTGACCAGGTTTCGATGCCCTGTTCCTAGCCGCTCACAACTGACATAAACCTGTCAGTTGTAAATTGCCAGCCCGCAAAAAACCACCTGAGCGCGCGGATTTGAACGCGGATTTGACTTGCGTCACTTTTTTCGACGGCCCGGTGGGCGTAGACAGGCTTCCAGATCACATTCCCGGCGCAACGCGCCGACGTAGAAGGAGAAGAGACATGCTCAACAATATCGGCCTTCCCGGCCTGCTGCTGATCGCCGTCGTGGTGCTGGTGCTGTTTGGCCGCGGCAAGATCAGCTCGTTGATGGGTGAAGTGGGCAAGGGCATCACCGCATTCAAGAAAGGCGTCAAGGAAGGCGGCGAGGAGATCGAACAGGACGCGTCCGAGCTGGCCAAGGATGTCACGCCCGAGTCCGACAAAGACAAGGTCTAATCGCCCATGTTTGATCTGGGCTGGACCGAGCTTCTGGTCATCGGCATCGTTGCCCTGATCGTCGTGGGGCCCAAGGACCTGCCGGTTCTGTTCCGCAATGTCGGACGGTTCGTCGGCAAGGCCCGCGGTATGGCGCGCGAGTTCTCAAGCGCCATGAACGAAGCGGCCGACCAGGCGGGTGTGAACGACATCAAGAAAGGTCTGGACGCGGCCACCAACCCGGTGGGCAGTGCGATGGACGGCGTCAAGCAGGCGGCCCAGGACATGGCCAAGAGCATGGACCCGACCAAGTTCGACCCCGACAGCGAAACCGGCAAACTGGCCGCTGAGCGGGCCGAGCAGGCCAAGAAGATCCAGGCCTCAACCGCCCGTGCCGCCGCCGAGCGCAAAGCGAAAGAAGCCGCCGAGGCCTTGGCCAAGGCCGAAGAGGCCGAAGCCGCGCTGAAAACCGAAGGCAAGACATGAGCAAGACCGACGAGATCGAAGATACCTCGGCCCCCCTGATCGAGCATCTGACCGAGCTGCGCACGCGGTTGATCCACAGCGTCGTGGCCTTTTTGATCGGTATGATCATCTGTTTCACGGTTGCCACGCCAATCTTCAACTTTCTGACCCAACCCCTGTGCGATGTTCTGTCCGAGCGCGGGCAGGACTGCGACCTGATCTTCATTTCGCCGCAGGAAGGCTTCTTCGTGGCGATCAAGGTCTCGCTCTTGGGTGGGTTCATTCTGGCCTTTCCGTATATCGGTATGCAGATGTGGCGGTTCGTGGCGCCGGGGCTCTACCGGTCCGAGAAGAACGCCTTCCTGCCGTTCCTCGTGGCCTCGCCCTTCATGTTCCTGCTGGGCGCGAGCTTTGCCTTTTACGTGGTCACGCCGCTGGCCTATGACTTCTTCCTTGGGTTCCAGCAATTCGGGGCCGAGGGCGAGGCCTTGGCGGATGGTGCCACTGCGCCGCTGAGCGTGGTGTTCCAGGGATCGGCGCAGGAATATCTGAACCTGACGATCAAGTTCATCGTGGCCTTTGGCCTGTGTTTCCAGCTGCCGGTTCTGTTGACCCTGATGGGCAAGGCCGGGCTGGTCAGCGCCGAAGGTTTGGGCGCGGTGCGCAAATATGCCGTGGTGGGCATTCTGGTTCTGGCCGCCATCGTGACCCCGCCGGACGTGATAACCCAGATCATCCTGTTCGTTGTGGTCTATGGCCTGTACGAGATTTCGATCTTCCTGGTGGCCCGGGTCGAGAGAAAGCGTGAAGAACAGCTGCGCGAGGAGGGCTATTACGACGATGAAGAAGCCGCCGATGATGCGATGATGAACGAGTTTGACGCAGAAGACGGCAAATAAACCCGACAAGTAAACGGGGAAGGGCGTGCCTTGACGGGTGCGCCCTTTCTTCATGCGGGTCTTGTTGGCGGCCCGTGAACATGGTTGAAATCGACCGCAAGACTTCGGAGGACCCATGGACGACCAAGCCCTGAACCGCATCGCCGATGCGTTGGAACGCATGGCCCCGGCGCCGCTGGCCGCGCCTGATTTCTCAGCGGCGCCGGCCTTTGTCTGGCATGTCGCGCCCGACCGGCTGGAGCCGGTGCATCATGTCAACCGCGTCGATCTGGATCTGCTGGTGGGCATCAACCGGTCGCGCGATACGCTGCTGGACAACACGCGCCGCTTCGCGGCCGGGTACAAGGCCAACAACGCGCTTTTGTGGGGCGCCCGCGGCATGGGCAAGTCCAGCCTCGTCAAGGCGGTGCACGGCACCCTTCAGCCCGAGTTTCCCGACCTGAAGCTGGTCGAGCTTCAGCGTGAGGACATGGGCTCGGTCGCGCGGTTGCTGAACCACCTGCGCGCCGCACCTTACCGGTTCATCCTGTTCTGCGACGACCTGTCGTTCAGCCATGACGACCAGCACTACAAGTCGCTCAAGGCCGTGTTGGACGGCGGGATCGAGGGCCGGCCCGAAAACGTGGTGTTCTATGCCACGTCGAACCGCCGCCACTTGATGCCGCGCGACATGATCGAGAACGAACGCTCGAGCGCGATCAACCCGTCCGAGGCGGTCGAGGAAAAGGTTTCGCTGTCCGACCGGTTCGGCCTGTGGCTGGGGTTCCACCCCTGCGATCAGGACGAATACCTTGCGATGATCGACCGGTATTGCACAGCCTATGGCGTCAGCGTCGATGCCGACGTGCTGCGGGCCGAGGCGATCGAATGGCAGGCCACGCGCGGCGCGCGTTCGGGCCGGGTGGCCTGGCAGTTCTTTGTCGATCTGGCGGGCCGGCAGGGCGTCCATATCGAATGAAAACGGCGCCCGTATTGGGCGCCGCTGCATCTGCCAAAGGATCTGGCCGAAAGGCTTCAGCCCAGCATGGACAGCAGGCGCGCGGCCTCGTCTGAGGGGCTGGCCAGCTTCGACCGGTCCTCGCCCGGAAAGAAACGCGCGCGCAGGGCTGTGGCCATGGGCTCGGGCTGCAACACATAAACCTTCGGCCCGGTGCGCACGGTTTCGGCGGCCCAGCTGCGCGCCATGGCGATCTGCGCGGCCTTGGTTGCACCATAGGTGGCGCAGAACTTCTCGCCCGCGCGGGGGTCGTCAAAGAACACGGCCTGTCCAGCCTCACCCAGCAAGGGCGCGACATAGGGGATCAGCACCGAAGTTGCCGAGGCGTTTACGTCCACGGATTTCTGCCAATCCTTGGGGTCGATGAAATTCGCGGGCGTCAGCGGTGCGGTGTGGATAGCCGTATGCAGCCACAGGTCCAGCTTGCCCCAGCGGTCATGGATGCCCCGGCACAGCGTGGCCATGGCATTGGGGTCGGCGATGTCCATCGGCGCCAGGGTGGCCGCGCCCCCTTTGGCCTTGATGCGGTCATCCAGGTCTTCCAGCCCGCCGGTGGTGCGGGCAACGGCGACGATGTGATACTCGGGCGCCAGGGCCTCGGCCAGGGCGGCACCCAGGCCGCGCGACGCGCCGGTGACAAGTGCGATTTTGGTCTGATCGGTCATGCGCGGGGTTTGAACCCAAGTGCGCAGCCCGTCAAGCCCGGATCAACTTCCGGGGATGGCGATGCGCTGGGTCCGGCCGCTTTGTCGCAGCATGATGCCGTCTTTGTCGATGGCTACGATCGTGCCCGAACCAAAGCGGCTGCCTGTCTTGACCTCTTTCACCCGTCCAGACGATGAGCGCATCAGGGCGCGCATGTCGTTCTGCGGGCCAAAGACGCCCAGGACGGTCGTACCATTCTTGCTGAGCGCGCCCTTTTGGGTGGCCGCGCTGTCGACTCTGGGATTTGCCATGTAAACTGGCCGGCCCGGTGGCCCGGCCTCCGTGTGATTGCGTGAGTGAGCAGCCGGTTGGCTAGCAGAGCCAAAAGGGAAGGAAAAGCCGGTGCAACAGGTTTCGGCCATGTTTCGCCACGCTGATCCGCACCATGAAAAAAGGGGCCCTGCGGCCCCTTGGAGAAGTCTCTGAATTCCGGCCTTATTCGGCCGCCGGTTGCATCTTGAACCCTTGTTCAACCATGTCCGCCGGAGTGACGGGATACTCGCCCGAGAAGCATGCATCGCAGTATTGCGGGCAGTCCTTGCTGCGGCCCTGCGATTCGCCGACCGCCCGGTACAGCCCGTCCAGCGAGATGAACTTGAGGCTGTCGACCGCCAGATGCTTGGTCATTTCTTCCTCGGTCATGGTGGCGGCCAGCAGCTTTTCGCGCTGTGGCGTGTCCACGCCGTAGAAACAAGGCCAGGCCGTGGGCGGCGAGGCGATGCGGAAATGCACCTCTTTCGCTCCGGCATCCAAGATCATTTCCTTGATCTTGCGGCTGGTCGTACCGCGCACCACCGAGTCGTCAACCAGAATCACCCGCTTGCCCTCGATCAGGGCGCGGTTCACGTTGAGCTTGAGCCGCACGCCCATGTTGCGGATCTGTTCGGTGGGTTCGATGAAGGTGCGGCCCATGTATTGATTGCGGATGATCCCCATCGCATAGGGGATGCCCGACTCCAGCGAGTACCCAATGGCCGCGGGCGTGCCGCTGTCGGGCACGGGGCAGACCAGATCTGCCTCGACGGGGCTTTCCTTGGCCAGCTCGCGTCCGATGGCTTCGCGTGTCTCATAGACCGAGCGTCCACCCAGAATCGAGTCTGGGCGCGAGAAGTAGACATGCTCGAAGATACAGAATTTGCTGGGTTGCCGGCGGAACGGGAAGTGGCTTTCAACGCCGTTCTGAGCATTGATCACAACCATTTCGCCGGGCTCGATCTCGCGCAGGAATTCAGCACCGATGATGTCCAGGGCACATGTTTCCGAAGCAAGACACCAGCCATCGCCGATTTTGCCCAATACCAGCGGGCGCACGCCCAGCGGATCGCGTACGCCGATAAGCTTGGTGCGGGTCATGGCGACCACCGAGAAGGCGCCCTCGACCCGGCGCAGCGCGTCTTCCATCCGTTCGGGGATGTTGCGCTGCAACGAGCGGGCCATCAGGTGGATGATGCATTCGCTGTCGGACGAACTTTGGAAGATCGAGCCGCGCTCGATCAGCTCGCGCCGCAGGGCATTGGCGTTCGTGATGTTGCCATTGTGCGCAATCGCGGCCCCGCCCATCGAAAACTCGCCAAAAAACGGCTGGACGTCACGGATGGCGGTTTGGCCCTTGGACCCGGCCGTGGAATAGCGCACATGGCCGATCCCGATCGGTCCGGGCAGGCTTTCCATCACGTCGGACGAGGTGAAATTGTCGCGCACATAGCCAAATCGACGGGCCGAGTTGAAACCGAGTTCGGGATCATGGGTGACGATCCCGCCCGCTTCCTGCCCGCGGTGCTGCAGGGCATGCAGACCAAGAGCAACGAAATTGGCGGCATCCTTGACGCCGACGACCCCGAAAATCCCGCATTCCTCGCGGAGCTTGTCATCATCGAACGGGTGGGCGGGGGGCATCTGCGGGCTATGCAAGACAGGCAGCTCCGATTCCATGGCGAGTTGGCCCTCACATAATGCCTAATGCCCCCCATGTCACCAAAGGATCATAATTCGTTTTGCCGCAGGCCGGGTTTCTGGTTTGATGGGGCCGCGAACATGAGTGTTTCCCGTGTTTTGAACGCGCTGCGTGGAATGATGCCGGCAGCATTTGATCGAGGGCAAAACAAGTATGTGGCAGGGACGACCGAGCCAGAAAAAGGACGAGCACGTCAAACGCCGGTGCCATCGATGCCGCGGAATGGGACGTGCACCTTGCCAGATATGCAACGGCAAGGGCGAAGTCCTGAAGGGCCGAGACCACTTGGGCAAGCCGCAGTTCAGCCGGTGTGACGGATGCTTTGGCCTGAAAACCAACCGCTGTTCGGTTTGTGGGGGCGAGGGGTTCGTCTGACCCTCTGACAAAAGAAAAGCCCGGCTGGCAGCCGGGCTGGTTCGTTTTGCTTGGCTGGTAGCTGTTACTGGCCCTGCGAATCCGCGGTGCAGGATGCAACAAGCTCTTCGTACTGGGTGGTCACCCAACCCAGGGCGGCTTCGGGGTTCTGCTCTTCGATCCTGTCGCTGAACTGCTCAAACACCTTGGCCGAGCGGCTTTCGTCGACGATCGTGAAGGACTGGCCGGTCATCACGGTGTCGTAGACAAAGAAGGCGATGGCAACCAGCAGAATGCCGCGGGCAATGCCGAAGAAGAAACCCAGCGCCTGATCCAGCCCACCCAGTGCCGAGCGCTGTACCAAGGACGAGAACAACGGAGTGAAGATGCTGACCACGATGAGCGCAATGGCGAACACTGCGGCAAAGCCCGTAATCACTGACAATTCGCAGCTGTCACGCAAGAAGTCTCCGACCACAGGGATTTCCTTGACCAGCGGCACGGCTTGCGGAGCAAAGATGAAGGCCAGAACTGCGGCGGCGACCCAACCTGCAATGGCCATGACCTCGCGCATGAAGCCGCGCGAATAGGCCAGAATCCCCGACAGCACGATGATCAGGGCAACGAGCCCGTCAATTATTGTAAAACCTTCCATGGCCCTCGCCTGTTCTTTTTCTGCCCCTCGAGGCGCGACTTTAACCTGCTCCGAAGGTTTCGCCAACAAACCCAACCAAATCAGAGGGTCGGGTGAGTGTCAGACCTGCCACAGTACCGGTTTTGCCGCCTGCCGGAGCAATTGCTGCTGTGAAACCAAGTTTTTGCGCTTCTTTCAACCTGTTTTCGGTCTGCGGCGCTGGTCTAAGTGCCCCGGATAGCGAGATTTCTCCGAAAACCACGGTGTCGGCGGGCAGGGCGGTGTCCTCGCGCGCGCTCAGCAGAGCGGCGGCCACGGCAAGGTCGGCTGCGGGTTCGCTGATCTTCAGGCCTCCGGCCACGTTCAGATAGACGTCAAGCCCTGCAAAGGGGATGCCGCAGCGCGCTTCGAGCACGGCGAGGATCATCGCCAGCCGCCCGCTGTCCCAGCCGACGACCGTGCGGCGGGGCTGTGAATGGGGCGAGGGGGCGACCAGCGCCTGCAGTTCGACCAGCACGGGCCGCGTGCCCTCGATGCCTGCGAAAACGGCCGAGCCGGGGCTGGGTTTGCCGCGTTCCGAAAGGAACAGGGCCGAGGGGTTGGTGACCTGCGCCAGACCTTTACCGGTCATCTCGAACACGCCGATCTCGTCGGCGGGGCCAAAGCGGTTCTTGACCGCGCGCAGGATGCGGAACTGGTGGCCGCGCTCGCCCTCGAAATAGAGGACGGTATCGACCATGTGTTCGACCACGCGGGGGCCGGCGATCTGGCCTTCCTTGGTGACGTGGCCGACCATGATGATGGACACGCCGTGGCGCTTGGCAAAGCTGGTCAGTTCGTGCGCGGCGGCGCGGACCTGACTGACTGATCCCGGTGCGCTGTCGACATTGTCCGCCCACATGGTCTGGATCGAGTCGATGATGGCAAGACCGGGTTTCTCGGCCTCGAGCGTGGTGAGAATGTTGCGCAGGTTGGTCTCGGCCGCCAGTTGCACCGGCGCGTCTTCAAGCCCCAGACGACGCGCGCGCATGCGGACCTGGGCGCTGGCTTCCTCGCCCGAGACATAGATGGTTTTCAGCCCCGACCGGGCAAAGCGCGCGGCGGCCTGCAACAGCAGGGTGGATTTGCCGATGCCCGGATCGCCGCCCACCAGCAGGGCCGAGGCCGGGACCAGCCCGCCGCCCAAGACACGGTCCAGTTCCTCGACACCGCAGACTGTGCGGGGCGGCGGGGCCTCTTCTGTAGACAGGTCGGTCAGGGTAACGGCCTGGCCGCGTTTGCCGCCCAGCGATTTCTTGGCCGGGCCTGCCGACAATGGGGCCTCTTGAACTATGGTGTTCCACTCGCCACAGCCGTCGCAGCGGCCGGACCAGCGGGAATGCGAGGCGCCACAGGCCGAGCAGTTGAAAGTCGTCGTCTTTGCCATAGCGCAATTCGTGCCCGAGCTTGCGCGGTTCTTCAAGCCCTTCCGGTGTTCAATCCGGACTGACGGGCCGCGGCGTCAGGCCCGGGCGGGCCATCCTTCGCGGCAGATGCTGCCGCATCTGGTGAGTGAGTGGCTATTCGGCGGCGCGGGGAGGGGGCATGGCGATGACGCTCGACGCGGTCGGGTCGCTGTCGTCCGGAGGTGTCTGCAACTGGGCTGACAGCTCGGGCAAAAGCTCGAACAATTCCTCGCGCAGGCGGGCCAATTGCGCCTTGGCGATGGACTCCTCGATCTCGATGTCGCGGGTCCACTGGCGCAATTCATGCTGTATGGTCTGGGCGTCTTCGATCCGTTGCTGGAACAGTTCGACCTCTTCCTGCCGCTGTTGCAGGAACGCCCGCGCTCGGGCAACTTTGGCCGCGCCGTAGGTTTCGGCCAGTTCGTGGCTGACCTGGCTCATCTGCGCGGCCAGTTCAAGGATCTCGGGCTCCAGCGATTGCAAGTCGGGGTGATCGCGCAGGAAGGCCATGCGCTCCTTGACCGCGTCAAACTCCGAGGCCAGCGCGAACACGCCGCTGCGGTCGGCCGCATGGGCGATCTGGTAGGCATCGACCACGTCCTGCATTTGCAGCGAGAACTTCCGATGTGCGTTTTCCAACGCCATCATGCGCGCGCTGGAGGGCAGGTAGAAGGCGAGCATCAGAACCAGAGCGGTCAGACCGATCTGGATGTAAATGCCTGCGTTCGGGATGTCCTGCCCGCCCAATCCAGCCTGCATCGTCAGCCAAGGCCAGACATTCACGGCGGCAAGCATGGTGGCGGATACGGCAAAAAGGGCAGCGGCACAGATCAGGAAAAAAGTCAGTCGCAGGAATACGTTCTGGAAATGAATTGAAATCGAATGGAGGGCGGCCATGGCAGTCCTACTCCTTTTGAAACCGGCAAAACCGGGCCCGGGCGGAGTATCCATCAAACGTGCAAGACGGTCCGCGTCGGACCCTGAAACAAAAATGACTTGGCTGCTCGAATACTGGCCATCATAGCCAGAAATGCGTTTTCAATCAATCAGGTCCGGAGGTTTCGTGAACCAAGTTTCACTTCGGTAACGTATCCCAGCGCGATCGAGGCAAGGATGCAGCCGGTGAACAGGTACAGGCCCCACGCTGTTTCGATCGTTGCGTATGAGATGCCCTTTGCCAAAGTGATGTAGAGCGCGATGAGGAAGATATCGGCCATGGCCAGCTTGCCCATGATGTTAAGCGCGGGTTGGACACGCGGGTCCAGCAGGTCCCATTGGACCAGCGCGGTTCCGATGGTTTTGATGTACGGCGCAAACAGGGCAAAGACGGTGACGACCAGCGCGAGGAAGATGTCGGATTTCCACAAGGACTGGAGCCCGGTGATGACGCTGATCTCGCTGAGGCCGAAGATCGGCAGCAGGCCCGCGCGCATCAACGGGGCGAACCACGCGATGGGGTAGAGGATCAGCAGCGAGAGGGTGGCGAGGCGGAGGGTCATTATGCTTAAATCGTAGGGTTTATGGACGACGCTTTCTTCGACTGAATGATGTGATAACGTGTACAAGTGAAGTCATGTAAAGTCATTCGGCAAGGAGATAATTTCTATGCCCGCCTATTTGGCGTTCAAGTCGGTGGTTGATCCTTCCGATTGCGATTTCCTTGGGCACATGAATGTATCCAGGTATTTTGCAGCATGTTCAGATTCCGTTTTCGCCATGCAGGCCGAAATGGGCTTGACGGCAGACGATATGCGGAGCGGTAGGCGGCTTTCCTTCGCAGTGGTGAATATCAACAGCGACTTCCGGCAGGAACTTGGTTCAGGCGAAGCGATCCAAATGGAGAGCGAAATTCTGGAAATTGGAAAGAAATCCATGACTTTCCGCCACACGCTTAGAAAAGTAGCGGACGGTGAAACGGCTTTCATCGCTGTGTTTAAATGTGTTTTGCTGAACTTGGAAACACGCCGGGCTGAGGTGTTGCCCGGTGATGTTTCAGAAAAAGCGAAACTGTGGATGGATGTAGAATAGACCTACCGCACCGCCTCAATCGGCCCTTCCGCACTCCCACTGATGAACTGCTCGACGAAAGGATCACCCGAGGAATCCATCTGGCTGACCGGGCCGGTCCACTGGATCACCCCGTCATGCAGCATCGCCACATTGTCGGCAATCGCACGGACCGAGCTCATGTCGTGGGTGATGGTCATCGCGGTGGCGCCCATTTCGGTCACGATCTCGCGGATCAGGTCGTTGATGACGCCCGACATAATCGGGTCCAGGCCGGTGGTGGGTTCGTCGAAAAAGATGATCTCGGGCTCGGCGGCGATGGCGCGGGCCAGACCCACGCGTTTCTGCATCCCGCCCGACAGTTCGGACGGGTAGAGATCTGCCACCTTGGCGCGCAGGCCCACGCGGCGCAGTTTCTCGATCGCGATTTCACGTGCCTCGTCCGTCGGTCGTTTCAGTGAGCCGCGCAGCAGGCGGAAGGCCACGTTCTGCCAGACAGGCAGCGAGTCAAACAGGGCCGCCCCTTGGAACAGCATACCGAACCTGGCTAGAAAGGCGTCTCGGTCACCGGTCTGGGCGTCCTGCCCATCGACGAAAATCTTGCCGCTGTCGGGTTTGATCAGACCAAGGATGCATTTCAGCGCCACGGATTTTCCGGTGCCCGAACCACCGATGATCACCATGGACGTGCCTTTGGCAATCTCGAGGTTCATGCCCCTGAGCACTTGGTTGTCGCCGAAGGCCTTGTGTACGTTCTCCATCCGGATCATAGCGAGAAGAACACCCCCGTGAGAACGAAGTTGGCGGCAAGTATCAGCACAGCGGCGGCCTCGACCGAGCCCTTGGTTGCGCGGCCCACGCCTTGCGCGCCGCGTCCCGAATGCATGCCGAAATAGCAGCCCATGATCGCCGCGATCATCCCGAACGCCGCCCCTTTGACCAGCGAGGACAGGATGTCGAGCGGTTCGAGGAAATCGACCGTGTTTTTCAGATAGGCTGCCGGGTTGAAACCGAGGTTCTGCGTCGCCACCGCATAGCCGCCTGCGGTGCCGATAATGTCGCCCACGGCAACCAGAACAGGCACGGTGATCAATGCGGCCAGAACGCGCGGGGCCGCCAGGTATTTCATCGGGTGGGTCGACAGGGTGACCAGGGCGTCGATCTGCTCGGTCACCTTCATTGTGGCGATCTCGGCGGCGATCGACGAGGTGACGCGCGCGGCAATCATCAGGCCGACCATGACAGGGCCCAATTCGCGGACCATGCCGATCGCCACGATCTGGGGCACCACGGCCTCGGCGTTGAAACGCGCGCCGCCGGCGTAGATCTGCAGCGCCAGCGCGCCGCCGGTGAAAATGGTCGTCAGGCCTACGACCGGCAGCGACAGCCAGCCGATGTTCAGCAGGGCCATGCCCAGCTCACGCGGGTAGAACGGCGGTCGAAAGATGTGTGACAGAGCATCCAACGCAAACAGCGCCACGCGGCCGAACGCCGCCAGCAGGTTCAGGACCGCGCGGCCCAGTTCGCCAAGCCATGCGAGTGGATTCATTCGACATAACCCCGCGAATAGCGGTTGCCGAGTGAGGTCAGGATCTCGTACCCGATGGTGCCCGCGGCCTCGGCCAGGTCGTCCACCGTCTGATGGCCGTTCAGAATGCGCAGACGTTCGGGTGTGTGCGGCAGGTCTGTCACGTCGACGGTGATCAGATCCATCGAGATGCGTCCGACGACGGGGCAGGGCAGGTCGCCGGCAAACGTGTCGATACCGCCACCGATGGCACGGTGCAGCCCATCGGCATAGCCCGCTGCCACGGTTGCGATACGCGAGGGGCGTCGGGCCTTCCACGTGTTGCCGTAGCCGACGGTTTCTCCGACTGCCAGGTCTCGCACCTGTATCACCGGCAGATCGACGGTGACCACAGGTTTGGCGCCCGCAAAAGGCAAGCCGCCATACAGGCCGATGCCGGGGCGACAGAAATCAAAGTGGAATTCGGGCCCCAGCAGCAGGCCACCGGTGGCCGCCAACGAACGCGGAGCCGACACGCCATCGGTCATCTCGCGGAAGGTTTTCAGCTGTTGCCGGTTCATGGGATGGTCCGGTTCGTCCGAACAGGCCAGGTGCGACATGACCACGACAGGGTTCAGCGCCTCGGCCCGGCTCCGCAGGGCGGCCCAGTCGGAAGGCTCCAGCCCGAGGCGGTTCATGCCACTGTCCAACTGTATCCCGAACGGATGGACCGGCAGCGCCTGCAGGTGGCGTTGGAATTGCTCGGGCGAGTTGATCAGCGGCACAAGGTCGTGATCGCGCAACAGGTCGGCGTCGCCCTCCATATGGCCTGAAAAGACGCAGATCAGCGGGCCGGGGCCAATCGCTTGACGGACGGCGGCACCCTCCTCGGCAACGGCGACGAAGAACTTGCGGACGCCTTCTTCGGCCAGCGTGTTGGCAACAGGTCCGGCGCCCAGACCATAGGCGTCGGCTTTGACCACGGCGCCGGTCTCGACATCGGTTTTTGCGTCCAGCGCCCGCCAGTTACTGGCCAGCGCATGAAGGTTGATCGTCAAACGTGCGGTACTCATGACCCGTTCATGACATTGCGCCGCACGAGGTCAAGGGGGAATGCGCTGCAAACGCGCGTAAAGTCCTTGCCATGGGCGGCTTGTAGCCGGGATGCGCAGGTCCGGACGGGCTTGAACGCGGGTAAGACAGCGCGCCAGCATTGTCCGCCTATCCGGGCCAAACCCGTTGGCTGATCCAGATCGTTCATCCGGCGCATTGGGCCGCGGCACATGGATTCGGGCCCGATGGGCTTAGTAACCCTCGATCTGGCCACCCTGTTGCCAGGGTTTTACAAGGTTGCCAAAGCGGGTGAACTGCGCCTCGAAGGACAGCTCGACCGTGCCGATGGGGCCGTGGCGCTGCTTGCCGACGATGACCTCGGCCTTGCCGTGCAGACGCTCCATCGCCTGCTTCCACTCTTCCATCTTCTCCAACTCGTGATCGCCGGGCTTTTCGCGCTCTTTGTAGTATTCTTCGCGGAACACGAACATCACCACGTCGGCGTCCTGCTCGATCGAGCCGGATTCGCGTAGGTCGGACAGCTGCGGACGCTTGTCGTCGCGGTTCTCGACCTGACGGGACAACTGCGACAGGGCGATTACGGGAATATTCAGCTCTTTCGCGATAGCCTTCATGCCCATCGAGATCTCGGCGATCTCGTTCACGCGGTTGTCGGACATGCCACGGCACAGCTGCAGATAGTCGATGACCAGCAGGTCCAGCCCATGCGTCCGCTTGAGCCGCCGCGCCCGGGCCGCCAACTGAGAGATCGGCAGGGCCGGCGTGTCGTCGATGTAAAGCGGACAGGCTTCCAGCGCCTTGGCCGCATCGACGAAACGGCGGAACTCGTCCTCGGTCATGTCGCCTTGGCGGATCTTGTGGCTGGAGATCTCGGACGCCTCGGCCAGAACCCGTCCGGCCAGCTGCTCAGCGCTCATTTCCAGCGAGAAGAAACCGACGACGCCGCCGTCCACCGCACCCTCGGTGCCATCGGCGCGCTGACCCCGCTTATAGGCTTTGGCCACGTTGAACGCGATGTTGGTCGCCAGCGAGGTCTTACCCATCGACGGACGCCCGGCAAGGATGATCAGGTCCGACGGGTGCAACCCGCCCAGCTGTTTGTCCAGGTCGACCAGCCCGGTCGAAATCCCGGCCATGCCGCCGCCGCGCTGATAGGCCTCGTTGGTGACATTCACCGCCTCGGTCACAGCCTTGAGGAAGGATTTGAACCCCTGTTCGGTCTGGCCCTGTTCGGACAGCTTGTAGAGCTTCTGTTCGGCCTCGACGATCTGTTCCTTGGGTTCGCTGGCCACTTCGACCCGCGCGGCCTTGTCCGAGATGTCGCGGCCAAGCCGGATCAATTCGCGCCGGATCGCCAGATCATAGATCATCTGGGCATAGTCATGCACGGCGAAGGCGCTGATCGAGGCCCCGGCCAGCTTGACCAGATAGGCCGGGCCGCCGAGTTCCTTCAAACCCTCGTCCTCGGCCATGAAGGATTTCAGAGTCACCGGCGATGCCAGCGCGTTCTTGGCGATGCGCGCGGCGGCGACCTCATAGATACGGGCATGGACCGGGTCATAGAAATGCTCGGGCCCGATGATCGACGCGACCCGGTCATACAGGTCGTTGTTGGTCAGGATCGCACCCAGAAGCTGCTGTTCGGCCTCGATGGAATGCGGCATGGTCGCGGCGTTCTGAATCTGCGCCGCTGCCTGCTCGATACTGCTGATCTCGTTCATTGCTGCTCTCGCTGTCCCCATGGGACAAAGGTCATATCTCGGCCCCGTGAGTCGGGGCAAATTGTATGTTTTCTGGGGATATGCTGTGCATATCTTCCGCTCCTGCATCTTGCCGCAGGGGCCGGTCATTCGTCAACATCTTGTGGATAGGCAGAAAGGCTGACGGCCAGTGTTTCCCGACCGTCAACAATGGCCAGATAGTCAGCTCTTGTTGGCCTCCTGCCAGGCGCGCGGGTCGTTCAGGAAGGCTTCGACCCCGTCCAGCGTTTCTGCGTCAAACGTGCCCTGCGCCTTGGCCTCGGCCAGAACGTCCCACCAGGTGCACAGGTGGTGCAACTGCACGCCATGATCGCCGAGCGTCTTCTCGGTTTCGGGGAAGATGCCATAGTAGAAGATCACCGCCGTATGCCCACAGGTGGCGCCCGTTTCGCGGATCGCGTCCACAAAGGACAGTTTCGAGCCGCCATCGGTGGTCAGGTCCTCGACCAGCAGCACGCGCTGGCCCTCGGTCATGGCCCCTTCGATCCGGGCGTTGCGGCCATAGCCCTTGGGCTTCTTGCGCACATAGGTCATCGGCAGGGCCATGCGCTCGGCTACCATTGCGGCAAAGGGAATGCCCGCGGTTTCACCGCCGGCGATGTTGTCGAAGGCCTCGAACCCGGCATTCCGCATGACGGTGACCGTCAGGAAATCCATCAGGGTCGACCGGATGCGCGGGTACGAGATCAGCTTGCGGCAGTCGATATAGGTGGGGCTGGGTAGACCGCTGGCCAGCGTGAACGGCTCGCGCGCGTTGAAATGCACCGCCTTGATCTCCAGCAGCATCCGCGCGGTCAGGCGGGCGATTTCCGTGCTGTCGGGAAAGGAACTGGGGATCATGGCGGGACCTCGGTGCTGAAATGACGTTGCGGGCTGATAGCCTGCCGACCGGCCCGATGTCGAGAGGGGTTGGCCCAAAAGAAAAGCGGACCTCGCAAGAGGTCCGCTTGATGCCCGGATGGGCAGTCGAGACAGCCAAGGTGGGCTTAGCTGCTCATGTCATAGGCCCGTTCGCCGTGGACCGACAGGTCGAGCCCGTTCGTCTCGGTCTCGGCGTCTACGCGAAGCGGGGTGACAAGCGCAACCACCTTGATCAGCACAAATGTGACAACTGACGTAAAGACACCCACGATCACCAGCCCGCCCAACTGCGCGGTCCAGGCGCCTAGGCCGAAGACGGCGATCATGATGGTGCCGAAAATGCCGCCCACACCGTGCACGGCGAACACGTCCAGCGTATCGTCGATGTTCAGCACATTGCGGACCACGTTCACCGCCTCTTGGCACAGCACCCCGGCGACCGCGCCGATGATCAGCGCCTGAACCGGATCGACATAGCCCGAGGCCGGCGTGATCGAGGCCAGACCCGCGATGGTTCCGGTGACCAGACCGACCAGCGAGGCCTTTCCGTATTTGATCCGCTCCCACAGCGCCCAGCTGAGCGATGCGGTGGCGGCCGAGATATGGGTGACCGTCAGCGCCATGGCCGCGCCGCCATCCGCGGCCAGCTGCGAGCCGCCGTTGAAGCCGAACCAGCCGACCCACAGCATCGCGGCCCCGATCATGACGTATCCGGGGTTGTGCGGCGGGGTGGTGCGGTTCCTGCGCGGCCCCAGGACCCACGCGATGATCAGAGCGGCCAGACCTGCGGTTTCGTGCACCACGATGCCACCGGCGAAATCGCGCACGCCAACCTCGCCCAGAATGCCGCCATCGGTCAGGATGCCGCCGCCCCAGATCCAATGAACCACCGGCGCATAGCACAGCAGCATCCAAAGGCCCGAGAAGACCAGCACGAAGCCAAAGCCCACGCGCTCCACATAGGCGCCGACGATCAGAGCCGGGGTGATGATGGCAAAGGTCATCTGGAAGGCAAAGAACAGCACCTCGGGCAGGGTGCCTGACAGGCTGTCGGCATCGACGCCGTTCAGAAACGCCTTGCCCAGCCCGCCCCACAGGCCCGAACCGCCGTCACCGAAGGCGATCGAATACCCGGCGACCAGCCACAGGATGCTCATCAAGCAGGCGATCGCGAAACAGTGCATGAAAACGCTCAGCACGTTGCGGGCGCGCACCAGCCCGCCATAAAACAGGGCGAGGCCCGGCAAGGTCATGAACAAGACCAGCGCCGTCGCGACGATGATCCAGGCGGTATCGGCTCCGTTCATTGGGCCGTTCTCCTCTTTCCTGTAGCTGCGCCAAGGGGCGCGGTGTGAGTGACGTGCCGTGGGTTCAACCGAACGGCGGCCGAGGAAAAAAGAGGCATGGTGTGAAAAAGGTGCCTGTTTTGGCGTCCTTTCTCCAAGTGGTGACTAAAAGTGCGCCGTATCCGGGCAGATGCCGAAAAATTAGGCGAGTTCGGAAAGCCCGTTTTCCAGCAGCTTAAGCGCATGATCCCGCGCCGCGCGTCGGACATTGGCGCGGCCTGCGGCGCCGAACTCGACGGTTTCGGTCAGGGTGGGGCGGTCTGTGACGGCGAGGCCGAAACAGACCCGGCCCTCGGGCTTGAACTCGGACCCGCCGGGCCCCGCGATGCCGGTGATCGAGACCGCAAGCTGCGCCTGAGAATGCGCCAGCGCACCCTCGGCCATTTCGCGGGCGACCTCTTCAGAGACGGCCCCATGGGCCGCCAGGGTCTCGGCACGCACGCCCAGCATGTCCTGCTTGGCGGCGTTGGAATAGGTGACGAAGCCTCGGTCAACTACGGCGGAACTGCCGGGAATGTCAGTCATCGCGGCGGCAACCATGCCGCCCGTGCAGCTTTCGGCGGTGGCGATCATGACGTTCAGCGCCTTGGCGCGGTCGAGCAGTTCGGCGATGGTCATAGGCCCAGTACTCCATGTGCGATCCCGGCCAGGATCAGAACGCCCACGGCCGCGAACGCGCCCGCGATCACGTCGTCCAGCATCACGCCCAAGGGGTCGCCGCGCCGGTCGGCCCAGCCGACGGGGCCGGGTTTGGTGATGTCGAACAAGCGGAACAGCAAAAACGCGGCGATCCAGCCCGGCCACAGGGCGGTGATCGCGATGTCATGCGCCCAGGCTGGATAGGACACGGCCCAGATGGCGATGAACTGGCCCGCGACCTCGTCGACGACGATCTCCGAAGGGTCGTGATCGTCCTGCCCGGCGGTCATGACACCTGTGGCCCAGGTGCCGGCCACAAAGACGGCGACGGTTGCGACGGCCAGCAGCGGGAAGCCACCCAGCAGGTGCAGCGCCAAGGCCAAAGGCAGTGCGGCCAGCGAGCCCCAGGTGCCGGGGGCAGGGCGCAGGTAACCGACCCCGCCCACGGTTCCGATCAGGCGCGCCAGGGTCATGGTTTCACCAGACAGGCGGTCGCGATAGCGCCGATGCCTTCCTTGCGCCCGGTAAAGCCCAGACGCTCGGACGTGGTGGCCTTGATCGACACGCGGTCGGCGTCCAGCCCCATGATTTCGCTCATTTTCTGCCGCATCGCCGCAGCGTGCGGGCCGATCTTGGGGTATTCGCAGACCAGCGTGCAGTCGACGTTCGAGATGCGAAAGCCCATGCGCGCGGCCAGATCCACCGCATGGTGCAGAAAGATCTCGCTGGCGGCGCCTTTCCATTGCGGGTCGGAAGGGGGGAAGTGCTGGCCGATATCGCCCTGCGCCAGCGCGCCATAGATCGCGTCGGTGACGGCGTGCATGCCCACATCCGCGTCGGAATGGCCCTGCAGCCCCCGCTCATGCGGGACCTCGACGCCGCACAGGATCACGTGATCGCCCGGCCCGAACCGGTGCACATCATATCCGTTGCCCAGCCTTACATCCATGTCTGACCTCAATATGCGTTCGGCCCGGGCAAAATCCTCGGGCCGTGTGATTTTCAGATTGTCCGCGTCGCCCGGAACGATGGCCACGTCGATCCCGGCGGCGCGGGCAACCTCGACATCATCGGCGGCCCCGCCGGGATGCGCCGCATGCGCGGACACGATCGCGTCATAGCGGAACCCCTGCGGCGTCTGCGCGGCAAATAGGCCCGCGCGATCTCGGGTGCCGGTCACTTGGCTGTCGGCCCCGGTCCACAGCGCATCGGTGACCGGCAGCCCCGGCGCCGCGGCGGCGTGGGTGTCGAGGGCCGCCAGCACGTCACCAATGACCCGCGCGCTGACACAGGGCCGAGCTACGTCATGGATCAGAACCTTGCTGACGCCGCGATCGGCCAGCGCCTGCAGCCCGTTGCGCACGGATTCGGCCCGGTCTGCGCCGCCGGGCGCAAGAATCAGGCCGCTGTCGGCGAATTCCGCCCAAGCCTCGGGGTCATCGGGGGACAGGACCAGCACGACCAGTGGCACCTGCGCCTTGATCCGTTCGATCGTCCAGTCAGCCACGCGCCGCCCAGCCAAGGGGCGCCACTGCTTGGGCTGGCCCCCTCCGGCGCGCAGGCCGCGCCCGGCGGCGACGATGATTGCGGCGGTTGTCATGTCTGAATTTCCGACCTTCGTTTGGCTTCCGTGTTTAGGCGGCGGTGAAAGCAGAGGCAATCACTCGCGGTAAGTCGATTAAAAATTAGGCACATGATGATTTTGCGGGCTTGTTGGTCGCGGATTTGTTGTTCATATGCCCCGGATTCGATATGAAAACCGCAATTGCTCAAGGATTAGGCACGTTGACGCTGCGAATTGCCGAGAAAACTTTGACCCCGCCGGTTCTGCTGGCGCCGATGGCCGGAATCACCGACCGGCCGTTTCGCGACCTCGTCATGCGGTTCGGCGCCGGGATGGTGGTCAGCGAGATGGTTGCCAGCCAGGAAATGGTGCAGGCCAAGCCCGGCGTGCGCGAACGGGCCGAACTGTCAGCGGATGTGGAAAACACCGCCGTACAGCTGGCTGGGCGCGACGCCTATTGGATGGCCGAGGCCGCGCGGCAGGTCGCCGACCGGGGCGCGCGGGTGATCGACATCAACATGGGCTGCCCGGCCAAGAAGGTGACGAACGGCTATTCCGGCTCGGCCCTGCTGAAGACACCCGACCATGCCCTCACCCTGATCGAGGCGGTCGTGGGCGCGGTGGACGTTCCGGTGACGCTCAAGACCCGGCTGGGGTGGGACGACACGCTGCTGAACGCGCCGGACGTGGCGCGGCGGGCGCAGGAGGCCGGTGTTCAGATGGTGACGATCCACGGGCGCACGCGCTGTCAGTTCTACAAGGGCGAGGCCGATTGGGCCGCGATCCGCGCGGTCAAGGATGCCGTCAGCATTCCGGTCGTGGCCAATGGCGACATCACCAGCCTTGGGCGTGCGCAGGCAGCGCTGGAACAGTCGGGCGCGGATGGCGTCATGGTGGGCCGTGGCGCGCAGGGCAAACCTTGGCTGCTGGCGCAGATCGCGCACGAGTTGTGGGGGACGCCGGCGCCAGAGGTTCCCGAGGGCGACGATCTGGCCGACATGGTGCGGGCGCATTATGAAGCGATGCTGGGGTTCTATGGCACCGATCTGGGGCTGCGTGTCGCGCGCAAGCATCTGGGCTGGTACCTAGACGAGGCCAGAACGCCTGTGTCGCTGCGCCGCGCTGTCCTGACCTCGCGCGATCCGGTCGAGGTTCTGCGGCTGATCGGCGACGCGTTGACGGAAAATGCCGAGGTGGCGGCATGATTTCGGATCAGGTCATCTGGGCATCGCTGCCGGTTCCGGCTTTCATCATCGACCCCGAGGATCGCATCGCCGACGTCAATTCCTCGGGTGAGGGGTTCCTGAACGCCTCACGCAAATCGGTGGTCGGGCATCCGGTCTGGGACCAGATCGCCGTGGACGCGCCGTTGGAAGAGGCGTTCACGCGCGCCCGCGAGCAGGGAACGCCGCTGTTCGTTAATGACGTGGACGTGGGCTCGGGCAATCGCGCGCCGCTGCAATGCGCGCTGCAGATAGCGCCCCTGCTGGGGCATCCAGGGTCGATGATCATGATCGTCTCGCCGCGCGAACTGGCCAGCCGCATGACCCGCGGCAACACGGTCAAATCGGCGGCGCAGTCGGCGATCGGCATGGCCGAGATGCTGGCCCATGAAATCAAGAACCCGCTGGCCGGGATCACCGGTGCCGCGCAGTTGCTGAGCATGAATATCGGCCCGCAAGACCTTGAGCTTACAGATCTTATCGTGGCCGAAAGTCGCCGGATCGTGAAGCTGCTCGAGCAGGTCGAGCAGTTCGGAAACCTCTCGCGGCCCGAGTTCAAGCCGGTCAACATCCACGATGTTTTGGACCGCGCGCGCCGCTCGGCGCTGCTGGGCTTTGGCGCGGACATGACCATCATCGAGGATTACGACCCGTCGCTGCCACTGGCCTATGGTGACCCGGATCAGCTGTTACAGGTGGTCTTGAATCTGCTCAAGAACGCGTCCGAGGCCGCCGGCCCCGAGGGCGGAACGATCCGCCTGCACACCTATTTCGAACATTCCTTCCGTCTGCGGCGCAGTGATGGTTCGGGCCACTCGCTGCCGCTGCAGATCGAGATCATCGACGATGGCCCGGGCCTGCCCGAGGACATCCGCGGCGACATTTTCGACCCGTTCGTATCCGGCAAGGAGAACGGCACCGGCCTTGGCCTGGCGTTGGTCAGCAAGATCGTGTCCGACCACGACGGTTGGATCACGGCCGAGTCGGTGCCGGGGCGGACAGTCTTCCGGCTGTCGCTGCGCCGCGCGCCGCGCGAGGCAGGGCAGGGCAAAGAATAATAAAGGAGAACACCAGATGGATGGCACGGTACTGGTTGCAGATGATGACAGAACGATCCGGACGGTTCTGACCCAGGCCCTGACGCGGGCGGGCTGCAAGGTGCATGCGACCTCGTCCCTGACGACGCTGATGCGTTGGGTCGGCGAGGGCAAGGGCGACGTGGTGATCTCGGATGTGGTCATGCCCGATGGCAACGGGCTGGAAATGCTGCCCAAGATCGCGCAGGACCGGCCGGGCCTGCCGGTGATCGTGATCTCGGCCCAGAACACGATCATGACGGCGATCCAGGCGGCCGAGGCGGATGCCTATGATTATCTGCCCAAGCCGTTCGACCTGCCGGATCTTATGAAGCGTACTGCCCGCGCTCTGGACCGCAAGCAACGGGTTCAGATCGAACCCGCGGACACATCCCAAGACCGCCCTGACGAGCTGCCATTGGTCGGCCGGACCCCGGTGATGCAAGCCCTGTACAGGTTGGTTGCCCGGGTCATGAACACCGATCTCTCGGTCATGATTTCCGGTGAAAGTGGAACGGGCAAGTCTCTGATTGCGCGGGCAATTCACGATTTCTCAGACCGGCGGACACTGCCCTTTGTCACGGCTACTTCAGCGGACCTGCGCGACCTGGAGGGTCCGGCCCGGGTCATGGCCCGAGTGCGCGGCGGTACCTTGCTGATCGACGAGATTGCAGACCTGGACGATGAAATCCAGGCCCGGATCGTGCGGATGATGGATACGCCCGGCGACCACGTTCCGCGCTTCATGGCGACCAGCCAGTCGGACCTGACCGAGGCGATGGAAAGCGGGCGGGTGCGGCAGGACCTTTACTACCGCCTCTGCGGTGCCACCATCCACGTGCCAGCCCTGCGCGAGCGGGTCGACGACATCCTGTTGCTGGCCGAGCATTTTCTGGCCCGTGAAGAACGCGAAAACGGCACAAAGCGGCGGTTGGGCCCTGACGCGATCGAACTTGTGCGCCGGTATTCGTGGCCTGGCAACGTGCGGCAACTGGAAAACGCGATCCGCCGGCTGAGCCTGACCAGCCGATCCGACGAAATCACCAAGTCCGAGGTCGAGACCGTCTTGGGCAGTCAGCCCGAGGCCGAACCACTGCTGAGCGGGAGCGAACGAGAGAAGCTGTCGTCGTCGGTTGCGCGGCATCTGCGGCGTTACTTCGACCTTCATGGAAACATGCTGCCGCCACCGGGGCTGTACCAGCGCATTCTGCGCGAGGTTGAGGCACCGTTGATCGAAATCGCTCTGGATGCGACCGGAGGAAATCAGGCAAAATGTGCCGATTTGCTGGGGATCAACCGGAATACGCTGCGCAAAAAAATCACTGATCTCGATATTCAGGTGACACGTCGACGCAAACTGATGTAATCTCGCCACACAAACCGTGGCATCCGGGCACAGTCCCGGAAAAGACCACGACATATGGCGGTACGCCGCGAAAGCGGCACATCAGGATGAGGGCAGACGGTGGTATCCCGGGCACAGAAACGGCCGGCATTATCCCTGAATCGGTGGCGTAAGTCCCGGAAACTGCGCAATTTCGGCACCTTGGGGCTGGTTGTGTTGGGGCCGGTCCTGACACTTGCGACCTACCTTGTAATCGGGCCGTTTGACCTGGGTGCGAATGCCCCCACGCTTCGGCTGATTCTGCTGGCTGACCTTGTCTACATTCTGGTCGTGGCGGCCCTGGTTCTGGGGCAGTTGGGCAATCTTATTGCGGCGCGCCGAGCCAAATCGGCGGGCTCTCGCCTACACCTGAGGCTGATCGGTGCGTTCACGCTGTTGGCGCTGGTGCCCACGGTGACGGTTGCGATTTTTGCCGGTCTGACCGTGAATATTGGGCTTGAGGGATGGTTCTCGGACAGGGTCAGGCAGGTGGTCGGATCTTCGCTGACGGCCGCCGAGGCCTATGAACAAGAGCACGAACAGGGTCTGACGCAGGATGCCACGGTTCTTGCGCGGTTTCTTGACAATGCACGCAAGCTGGACTTCTACATCTCGGACGCCGAGCTGCGCGAGGTGCTGGCCCAGGGGCAGGCACAGATTCAGCGCGGACTGCGCGAAGCCTACGTGATTGACGGCAGTGGTGAAATCCGGGCCCGCGGAGACAGATCTTATTTGTTCAACTACGAACCGCCGAAACCCGAGCAGTTGGAGCAGGCCCGAGACGAGGGTCTGTTGATCATCGCGGACTGGCCCAACAACGAATTTCGCGCTCTGGTGCCGCTGCGCGCCTATCTGGACCGATACCTGTATGTCAGCCGCGCCGTAGATGGCCAGTTGTTGACCCTTTTGGACGACACCAAGGAAACCGCGCAGTTCTATCAACAGTTGGAAAACGAACGGGGCAGGGTACTGTTCGAGTTCGGGCTGCTGTATCTGGGGTTCGCGGTAATCCTCATCTTGGCGGCCGTTTCGCTGGGTATGTGGTTCGCCGAGCGGCTCTCGCGCCCGGTTGGTCGTCTGACCACCGCCGCGCAGCGGGTCGGGGCCGGTGATCTGGACGTGCAGGTCATTGAGGAGGCCAGCGACGACGAAATCGCCATGCTGGGGCGGTACTTCAACCAGATGACCCGGCAATTGAAGGCGCAGCGGGGTACGCTGCTGGAAAACACCCGCCAGATCGAAAGTCGCCGCCGGCTGTTCGACTCGGTGCTCAGCTCGGTGACTTCTGGCGTTGTCGGGGTGGATCCGGATGGTCAGGTGACATTCGTCAACCGCTCGGCCGAGCGGTTGCTGGACTGGAAAGGCCATGAGCAACAACTGGCAATCGGCATTGCAGTACCCGAGTTCCTGCCTTTGTTCGAAGCGCTGAAAGAAGGCAACCAGGAAGCAATTCAGGACGAAATCAAGGTCACCCGTAAGGGGCAGTTGGAAAACTTGCTGGTCCGGATGGCAACCCGACGCGGCGAGGACGGCAGGCTGGAAGGTTACGTGGTCGCCTTTGACGACGTGACCGATCTGGTCAGCGCCCAGCGTATGGCGGCCTGGGGTGATGTGGCCCGCCGCATCGCGCATGAGATCAAGAACCCGCTGACCCCCATTCAGCTGAGCGCCGAACGCATCCGGCGGAAGTTCGCGCGGAAACTGGATGAAGAGGACAGCGCCAGCCTTGAATCCATGACCGACGTGATCGTTCGCCAGACCAACGATCTGCGCCGGATCGTGGACGAATTCTCGAAGTTTGCCCGCATGCCCGAGCCCGACCGGCACGAGGAAGACATCGCGGGCCTGGTGCGCGAGGCGGTTCTGCTGCAGCAGGCCGGTCAGCCAGACGTTCAGATCGACGCGGAGATCCCGGACCAGCCAGTATTGGCCGATGTGGACGCGACGATGTTGAACCAGGCGCTCACAAATCTGATCAAGAACGCCGGCGAAGCCATCGAAACCCTGAAAAAGAAGGGTGCGCCCGACAACCTCGGCCCGCAGATAAAGGTGCGCCTGTCCACGGATGACGACGGAACACTGATTACCATCGCGGACAACGGCATCGGGCTGCCCGAAGACCGGGCGCGGCTGTTCGAGCCATATGTGACCACGCGCGACGAAGGGACTGGCCTGGGCCTGCCCATCGTCAAGAAAATCATTGAAGAACACGGCGGTTCGCTGACCCTTGAGGATGCGCCCGTGTTCGACGGACAGGACCATTTTGGCGCAATGGCCGTGATCCGGTTGCCGAAGGCCAACACGGCCCCGGTCGCAGCGCCGCAAAAGCAGGCAATTAAAACCAAAACACTGAAAGCAGGCCAAAGATGAGTGACATTCTGATCGTAGATGACGAGCGCGATATTCGCGAACTGGTGTCCGACATTCTGGAGGACGAAGGATATTCCACCCGGCTGGCCGGCAACTCGGACGAGTGCATGGCCGCGATCAACGCAGAACCACCCGGGCTGCTGATCCTGGACATCTGGCTCAAGGACAGCCGCATGGATGGGATCGACATTCTGAAGGCGGTCAAACGCGACAATCCGGATGTTCCGGTGGTGATCATATCGGGGCACGGAAATATCGAAATCGCCGTCGCGGCGATCAAGCAGGGGGCATATGATTTCATCGAAAAGCCCTTCAATATCGACCAGTTGATGGTGGTGATCCGCCGCGCGATGGAAACGTCGCGCCTTCGTCGCGAGAATGCCTCGCTCAAGCGCAAGGAAGTCAGCAATTCCGACATGATCGGCAAGTCGGCTGCGTTCCGCGCGATGCTGAGCCAGTTGGACAAGGTGACCAAATCCAACGGTCGGGTGATGCTGCGTGGTCCTGCTGGATCGGGCAAGGAAATCGCCGCGCGCTACATTCATGCGCACTCGAACCGGGCGAACGCGCCCTTTGTCACGGTCAACTGCGCAGGGGTCGAGCCCGAACGCATGGAAGAAGTGCTGTTCGGCCGTGAATCCGCCGAGCGTGGCGTTGAGTCCGGTCTGCTCGAACAGGCCCATGGCGGTGTGGTCTATTTCGACGAGGTTGCCGACATGCCGTTGGGCACGCAGTCCAAGATCCTGCGCGTCCTCGTCGATCAGCAGTTTCAGCGGGTGGGTGGCTCGGACAACGTCCGTGTCGATCTGCGTGTGATCTCTTCGACCAACCGCGACCTTGAATCCGAGATTGCCGCGGACCGGTTCCGCGAAGAGCTGTATCACCGCCTCAACGTCGTCCCGATCGCGGTGCCGTCTTTGGAAGAACGGCGCGAGGATATTCCTGTCCTGGCCAAGCATTTCATCGAGATGTGCAACGAAACCCAGGGCCTCCCTGTGCGCGAGTTGTCGGAAGAGGCCGTGGCCCTGCTGCAGACCATGAGTTGGCCCGGCAACGTGCGCCAGTTGAAGAACCTGGTCGAGCGGGTTTTGATCCTTGGTGATGGCACCGGACCGATCGAAGCGCGGGAATTGCCGAATGAAGAGGAAAAGGCCGACGATTCCGGCCGGGTCGTGCTGTCGGGCGCTCTGGCAACGCTGCCACTGCGCGAGGCGCGCGAAGCGTTCGAGCGTGAGTATCTGCTGACCCAGATCAATCGCTTTGGCGGCAATATCAGCCGCACGGCCAGTTTCGTTGGAATGGAGCGCAGCGCCTTGCACCGCAAGCTGAAGTCGCTGGGTGTGGTGACGTCGAACAAGTCAGGCGCGCGGGTGGCGCAACTGGACGAGCCTGAACCGGCGGAGTAGGGGCCGGCCAAACCGGCAGGACAACGGGAGGTGCCCGGCCATGACGCTATCGGTGATCCAGCGGGGATTTCCCGCCTTTGGTCGTCGTCTCAAACGGCTTCGGCGGGCCACCGGGATGAAGCAGGCGGCGCTCGCACATGTGATGCGGGTCGATCAGGCCACGGTGTCGCGCTGGGAAAACGGGGTCCAGACCCCAAGCCCTGAACAACAGGCCGCGGTTTTCGCGGCGCTTTCGGATCACCGCGCCGACGATGCAGCACTGAAGCGGCTTGTCGGCAGTTCGCATGCCTGTCTGCATCTGGTGGACGAGGCGAGCCATGTTTGTCTGGCCTATTCACCCAGCCGCGCACGGGATTGGTCAGCCAGCCAGCACTCGTTGTTGGGGGTGTCGCTGTGGCAGTTTGCCACCGACGAGATCCGCCAGGCCGAAATGGAGTTGACGGACGAGGGTTGGTGGGACCTGCAGGCGCCAAATCCCAAGGCTTTCATCACTTCCCAGGTTGTGCACGACCAGATCACCATCAGCGCAGGCCAAATCGTATGGGAGCGGCTGTATCTGGCCGATGGAACCCCAGTGCGCCTGGTCAGCGGCACGCGCGTACGCGCCGCATAATATATGCGTTCACCTTGCCTGGGGGCGAGGGTAGAACGCGGGTGTGACTCAATCTTTTCGCATATTCCTGCAGGTGATCCTGTTGTGGCTGGCCGGACTGGGCGCGGCCACGCAGTTCGCCAAGATCGCCGTCGCCTTTGACGCGGTCGGTGCATTGTATCCAGGCTATGGGGATGCGATCGGCTGGTTGTTGTCGATCATCAGTTTGATGGGCGCCGTGCTGGGGGCCATGTCAGGCGCCATTACCGCGCAGTTCGGACCGGTCCGCCTGCTGGTGTTCGGTTTGCTGCTGGGCGGCGTTGTATCGGTGTTCCAGTCCACCATACCCGGCTTTCACGTGATGCTGGGCAGCCGGATCATCGAGGGCGTTTCGCATCTGGCGATCGTGGTTGCCGCTCCGACGCTGATCGCGCAGATCACACGCGGAGCCGCGCGCAATGCCGCCATGGTGTTGTGGAGTTCTTTCTTTGGAGTTGCTTTTGCGCTGAACGCTTGGTTCGGCCTGCCGATGATCCAGCGTTTTGGATTGGCGGATTACTTCATGGGCCACGGTTTCCTGATGGCGCTGATTGCAGGACTGGTCGCCCTGTTTCCGCCAAAGGTTCCGCCCATCGCGACAAAACTTCGGGGGTGGGGGCTGGGATCCATCCTGCAGACGCATCTTGAAACCTACCGCTCGCCCCGCATGGCAGCACCGGCGATCGGATGGTTCTTCTACACTCTGACCTTCGTGTCGTTGCTGGCGATCCTGCCCGGCCGTATGCCCGAGGATCAGTCGGTTCTTGTAGCCAGTCTGATGCCGCTGGCAGGTATCGTGCTGTCGTGGGTCGCGGTGCCCGTGCTCTTGACGTTCCTGTCTGCAGTCACGGTTGTAAATCTTGGTTTTGCGGCCGGGATGGTTGCCTTGGCCCTGCTGTTTTTCGGAGCGCCTCTGCCCGTTGTCGGCATTGCGCTGTTTGCGGTGTTGGGCCTCGTGCAGGGCGGCAGTTTCGCGGCGGTTCCGCAACTGAATGGCTCAGCCCGAGATCAGGCGCTGAGCTATGGGGCGATGGCGCAGATGGGAAATGCGGGCAACCTGCTGGGCACACCTGTTCTGCTTGCAATCCTTTGGCGTGCCGGAGAAGGCTCGATGTTCGTGGCCGTACTTGTATTCTATGCAGCCGCCATCGCAGCACATCTGTTCCTGTCACTCCGCCGGCGACCGTCACCCGGCGATCTGGGTTGAGTTCAGTCGGTTAGCCCGGCAACCCCGGGGTGATGATCTGGAATGACCCGTCGTCGAATTTGACGAAACAAGACGCCGTGCCCAATGGCGGCAGGACGGTTGTTCGGGTCGGCGGAACGCCCGATTTGACCGATTGTTTACAGGGCGGCAGGCTGATGGGGCGGTATCCCTTTTTAGCCATGCACTGCGCTTCGACCGTGTTTCGCAGTCCCTGATTTACATCCACGGTGTAGACGCGGCCCGGCTCCCACCAACCTCCGGTGCGGTAGCATCGCCCGCGCCCGTCGCAATAGGTGCGGCCCGGCCAATAGGTGGGCGGGCTTTGGCGCACCTGGTTTGCAACCGGCGCGTCCTTCAGTGCCTGCACTTGGCATTCGGTCGTTTCGGCCTGCATCCGCGAGACGCTTTCGCCTTCGCGATAATACATCGACAACGGACCGCATCCGGCCAGCAGGGCAAGGGGAACAAGCAATCGAAGCACTGTTTTCATTCGCTTATCTTGCATCACACAGGCCGTCATGACAATTCGATTGACCGCTCTGTGGGCATCTGTCATTCAAAACGCTCAGGCAGAAAGGCCAAAGGCATGAAGGTCATCATTTGTGGCGCCGGCCAGGTGGGCTGGCAGATTGCTCGGCACCTTTCGGGCGAATTGAATGACGTCACCGTTGTGGACAACAACCCTGACCTGGTACGCCGGGCGACCGAGACTCTGGACGTTCAGGGCATCGCCGGCTTCGCCAGCTATCCCGACGTGCTCGAGCGGGCCGGAGCCCGTGACGCCGACATGATCATCGCCGCGACCCATTCGGACGAGGTGAACATGGTCACCTGCCAGATGGCGCACTCGGTGTTCTCGATCCAGCGCAAGATCGCGCGGTTGCGGTCGAAATCCTACCTCGAAGCGATCCATCGCGACCTGTACCGCCGCGACCATCTTCCGATCGACGTGGTGATCAGCCCCGAACGTGAAGTGGCCGCAGCAGCCATGCGCCGCCTGTCGGCGCCTGCGGCTTTTGACACGGAACTGTTCATGGATGGCAAGGCGCAGCTTTTGGGTATTCGGATCGCCGAGGATTGCCCGATCGTCAACACGCCCTTGCGCCAACTGACAGACCTGTTTTCAACGCTCAGCGCCATCGTGGTGGGTATTCGCCGCGACGGAACACTTTTCGCGCCGGAATCCGAGGACCAATTGTTCGTCGGTGACGAATGCTATGTCTTTACCAGCGTCCAAGACGTTGATCGTACGATGGAAGTCTTTGGTAAATCACAGAAAAAGCAGGATCGCGTGGTTATCGTGGGCGGCGGGAACGTCGGCCTCGAAGTTGCCCGGACGCTGGAAGAACGCGAGGGACGCATCCGTGCAAAGGTTATCGAACGTGACCGGCGCTGTGCGGAACTGGCCGCCGAGTCGCTGGAGCGTACGATCGTTCTGAACGGCGACGGTCTGGATTCCGCGCTGTTGAGCGAAGCGGGGATCGAGCGCGCGGACGCAATGCTCGCCGTCACCGATGACGATCGGACCAACATGCTGGCTGCGGTACGGGCCAAGGCCGAAGGTTGTCCGCTGGCGATTGCGCTGATCAACGACCCCAGCATGGTGGCCTTGATGGGGCCATTGGGGATTGACGCCTATATCAACCCGCGGGCCACGACCGTCAGTTCGATCCTTCGCCATATCCGGCATGGCCGGGTACGACAGGTCTATTCGATCGGCGATGCCGAGGCCGAAGTGATCGAGGCCGAAGTGCTGTCGACCTCGCCAATGGCGGGGCAGAAACTGCGCGACATCGACTTTCCCGAAGGCGTCCTGGTCGGCGCGGTTCGCAAGGGCGACGAGGTCCTGCGGCCCACTGGCAGTCTGCGGATTGACGAAAAGGACGTGGTTGCGATTTTCGCAATGGCCAATGATGTACCCGAGGTCGAACGCCTGATGCAGGTTTCGATCGACTTTTTCTGATGGCTGTCGCCCGCGCACCCAAAATCAGTGTTATTCGGCGGCTGCCGCTGTTTCTGTTGATCACGGCGGTTGTGTCCCTGGCCATGTGGATCCCGGCAATCTACGCCCTTGCCTTGGATGACCACCCCACGTCGCGGTCGTTCTTCTATTCGGGTTTGGTGGGGCTGTTCCTGGTCACGATCGTTGGCCTGGCGACGGCCAGCCGGCAGCCGCGGCGCGGAACCTTGGGGCAGTTGGCGGTCCTGCTGGGCTCGCTGACGGTATTGCCGCTGTTTCTGGCCGTTCCGGTCCATGACGCGTTGGGGAACACGACCTTTCTGAACGCCTATTTTGACATGGTCAGCGCCATCACCACCACCGGAGCGGACCTGTTTCCCGACCCCGAGCGCCTGTCGGCGCCGGTTCACCTGTGGCGGGCACTCGTCGGCTGGATGGGTGGGCTGCTGATGTGGATCTCGGCGGCTGCGATCCTGGCGCCTCTGTCGTTGGGCGGGTTCGAGATTACCGCGCGCGGACAGCCGGGCCGCCCGGTTTCCGGCGTAGCCCAGAGCGAAAAGGTCGACCCGCGGGGGCGACTGCTCCGTGTGACGGCGACATTGACCCCGGTTTATGCCAGCCTCACAGCGGTAATCTGGGTCTTGCTGGTGATCGCCGGAGAAAAGGGCCTGACGGCCATCTGCCACGCTATGTCGGTGATGGCCACGTCCGGCATATCGCCAGTGGGCGGGTTGGAAGGGTCCACCGCCGGGATCACCGGCGAGGCCATCCTGTTTCTGTTCCTGTTCTTTGCCTTGTCCCGCCTGACGTTCTCAAAGGACACCGCGACAACCGGCTATTCCCGGCTGGACCACGATCCGGAATTCCGGATCGGCCTGATGATCGTCGTCGGCGTGGCGGCACTGTTGGTTTTCCGAGTGCTGGCCGGGGTTGCCGAGATCGGCGGGCAAGTGACCGGCCTGCAAACGCTGAACGTCATCTGGGGCATGTTGTTCACGGTAATGTCGTTCCTGACGACGGCCGGGTTCGAAAGCGCTTATTGGAACGACGCGCAACAGTTGTCCGGTCTGGGAACACCGGGGCTAGTGTTGATGGGGCTTGCGCTTATCGGGGGCGGGGTCGCCACCACCGCCGGCGGGGTCAAGCTGTTGCGGGTCTATGCGCTTTACCTGAATGGCGCGCGTGAACTGGACAGGCTGATCCACCCGTCATCGGTCAGCGGGGCGGGCGGTGGCAACCGCCGCATCCAAAGCCAGGGTGCCTTTATCGCGTGGGTCTTTCTGATGATGTTCGCGCTGACGCTTGCGTTGCTTGATGTCGTTCTCGCTGCCGAGGGGGTTGGGTTTGAACGCGCCATGGTGCTGAGCGTCGCGGTGCTGAGCACGACCGGTCCGTTGATCGAACTGGCCACCGATCTGCCGATCCGTCTGATCGATCTGTCGGCCGGAGCCAAGCTGACCATGTGCGCCGGCATGGTGATCGGCCGGCTAGAGACTCTGGCGATCATCGCGTTGATCACTCCGGCCCTGTGGCGGGATTGAACCGCCAATTCGAGCCTTCACGTTACTGCCTGATTTTTCATCTGGAATATCTCTGCGCGTCACTCCATACTCGCGCGGAGGGAGCGCGTTGGTCCGCAGCGCGTAAGCAAGAACAACGGCGAGATAACAAAATATGGCTTCGGACAGACAGAATCTTCAGGATGCCTTCCTGAACAATGTACGGAAAGCAAAGGTTCCCGTTACAATTTTCCTGATCAACGGTGTGAAATTGCAGGGTGTCATCACCTGGTTCGACAATTTCTGCGTATTGTTGCGCCGCGACGGACAGTCGCAGCTTGTCTACAAGCACGCGATCTCGACCATCATGCCGTCGCAGCCGATCAACCTGTATGAGGGCGAAGACGCCTCTTGATGGAACATGACCGGAGGCGCACCCGGGGTTGGGTGCTGCATCCCGATATCAAGTCAGATGACCAGCGCCGCGACCCCGTTCCGGCGTTGGAAGAGGCGGTGGCACTGGCTGCCGCCTTGCCCGATCTGGATGTGATCGGGTCGGAAATCGTGCGCTTGCCGCGGGCGCAGCCTGGCCTGCTGTTCGGCAGCGGCAAGATCGAGGAGCTAGGCGCGCGTTTTGCTGAAAACGAGATCGAACTGGTTCTGATCGACGGGCCGGTCACCCCGGTTCAGCAGCGCAACCTGGAAAAGGCGTGGAAGGTCAAGATCCTCGACCGGACGGGGCTGATTCTGGAAATCTTCTCGGACCGCGCCCGCACGCGCGAGGGTGTGCTGCAGGTCGAGATGGCCGCGCTGAGCTATCAGCGGACGCGGCTGGTGCGAGCCTGGACCCACCTGGAACGTCAGCGCGGTGGGCTGGGCTTTGTCGGCGGACCGGGGGAAACCCAGATCGAGGCCGACCGGCGTGCGATCGACGATCAACTGGTGCGGCTGCGTCGTCAGCTGCAGAAGGTCGTGAAGACACGGACGCTCCACCGGGCCGCGCGGGCCAAGGTGCCCTATCCGATCGTGGCGCTGGTGGGCTACACAAACGCGGGAAAATCCACGCTGTTCAATCGCCTGACCGGGGCTGAAGTCATGGCCAAGGACATGCTGTTTGCCACGCTGGACCCGACCATGCGCCGGATCGAACTGCCCGACGGACCCGAGGTGATCCTGTCAGACACGGTGGGTTTCATCTCGAACCTGCCGACCGAACTGGTCGCGGCCTTCCGCGCCACGCTCGAGGAGGTTCTGGCCGCCGACCTGATCGTGCATGTGCGCGACATCAGCCATGCCGAGACCGAAGAGCAGGCTGAGGATGTGCGCACGATCATGGCCTCGCTGGGTGTGGACAATACCCGCCCTCAGCTTGAAGTCTGGAACAAGATCGATCTGCTGTCCGATGAGGACCGCGATGCCGTGCAGGCCCGGGCCGAGCGCGATCCGGCGGTGTTCCCGATATCGGCCGTGACCGGCGAGGGGATCGACCCGCTGCTGACCGAGATCGCCACGATCCTGCAGGGTGTGCGCCGGGAAGAGGTTTTGAAGCTGGGCTTTGCCGACGGCGACAAACGCGCCTGGCTGTTCCGGCAGGACGTGGTGCGCGATGAAAAACAGACCGAGGACGGGTTCGAGATCACCGTTCTGTGGACCGACAAGCAGGCCAATCAGTTCGCGGGCCTCTGATGATCAGGCCCCGTCGATCTGGCGCTGATGGTCGTCGGCATCGAACCAGCACAACGACGACCGGATCTTGTACTCCGCGTCCAGCTCCCACTCCTCCCAGCCGCGCGTGATCACCGCATTGCCGGTCTGTGCATGGTGCCCTTCCAGGGTCCAGACGAAAATGGCGTGGGGACCGGCCCACCGCAGCATATCGCAGCGCACTTCAAGATCGGGAAAGTCGGTATGAAACCCGCGCGCCATTTCCGCGATGGCCGCCCGCCCGACGATGGGCTCGCCGCGATTGATCGTGATCTGCCCGTCCGACGTAAAGAAGTCGGCCACGGCATTGGCGTCACCCGAGCTCCAGGCGATGGCATAGTCGCGGGCTAGATTGTTCAGGGTATCGCGCAAACTGGCCATGATCTTCCCCCTCGCGCTGCGGTCCGGGCGCTCCGGAATGGTAGGCCAAGCCACGGGGCCACGTCCACGGGGCGACAAAAAAGGGGCGGGGGTCCGCCGAAACCCCGCCTATTGCGGCATCAGGCGGGTGGTCCCGACGGCGGCGGCGCGCGCCAGATCTAGATCCAGCGACATGGGAATGTACTCACCCCGGCGCCACAGTTGCGCCTGATCGTCATAGTAGCGCGACAGGAAGTGGCCCGATTGCCCGGTGGCCGTGATGAAGACCGAGCTGTCGGGGTCGGCAAAGTCATAAACCCCACGATAGCCCGCGCCGTGCACGTTCTGGAACGGGTCCGGCCCTTCGCCCGAGGTGCGTCCGCGCTGTAGGGTGTTGTCGCCGCCGCTGGTCGATTGGCGGATGTTAACAAAATAGCGCAGCACCGGAACCTCGCCCAGCACCGGGTGATCATGGGTGGCCTGGTGGGCATCGCCCCAACGCAGGGATTCCAGTTGGCTGCCATAGCGCTCGGAAATCCAGACCAGTGCATCGTCAAGGGCCAGCCGGGCCATGTCGGTGCAGCTTTCCACCGGTGCGCTCTGCCGGACGTCGCACCAGGCTGAGGCCCCGTCGATGTCGCGAAAAACGCGTTCAATGAACAAGGGCTCGACATGCTTGAATTCCTTGGCCAGCGGCCCGAGGTCATCGGCGATCAGTCGTTTTTGCAGCGCGCGGACCCAGGCCGCATAGATCAGCGGCTCGGGCAGGTGCTCGCTCATCTCGCCGTTCCATTCGGCCAGCAGGGTCAAGGCGATCTGGCGCTGGCGTTCGGGGGTGCCTTCGGGCGCGGCCTCGCCGGTGAACCACAAGTCGGCCCCGATCAACGGCAGCAGTGACCGTGCGGTGAAGCTGACCGTGTCCAGTTGCGCTTCGATGAAGCTGTCGCGGGTGTGCACCTCGCGCGATTGCATCAGGAATTCCCAGCGGTGGACGCGCTGAGTATCGCCCCATTCATAGGACACATGCAGGGGGAAGGGCCGGTCTATGATCTTGTTGTTGGTGTTGCCCAGAACGCCACCGGCCGGAGCCACGAATTCGGGGTTGTCGGAATAGGGCAGACGGCCCTGCCAACGGTTGGCAGCGATCCAGCCCGGGGTCGGGATGCGCCCACGGCTTTGGTTGTTGAGGTCGCGGCTGGGCATTGCGCCGATGAGTTTCATGCCGACGGTCGTCTTGTCGACCACCGAAAGGTTTTGCGACGGCGCGATGAACAGCTCGGCGGCTTCAATCGCTTCACGTACGGTATCCGCGTTCATCAGCGCCATCGACGCGCTGATCGAGGTGTCGCGCGGACTGAGCGCCGTCCAGGACAGCGAGGCGACATGCCCCGGCGGTGTGATGGTTTCCAGGTTGAAATGGGTGCCTGGCAGGACGGGGCCGTTCTCGGTCCAGCGCAGGGTCAGGGTGATTGGGGGGGCGTCCTTGATCTCGATGATTGAAGGGCGCGACTTGAAGGATTTGAAGCCTTCGGGCGTCAGATATTCCTCGGGGTTGTCGGGATTCACTCTTTCGATATGCACGTCCTGATCGTCCAGATAGGACGAGGTCAGGCCCCATCCCAGCCGGTCACTACGGCCGGACATAACCGCCGGAATGCCGGGGATGGTGGCGCCGATCACGCCGCCCTTGGCCAGTTCAAGCCTTGCCAGATACCAGATCCCCGGCGCAGTCAGGCCCAGATGCGGATCGTTGGCCAACAGGGTTCCACCGGTGGCCGAGCGCGAAGGAGCCGCAGACCATGCATTCGAGGCACCCGCCAACCCGCGCTGCGGGACCGGGTTCAGCCATGAGGCCGCGGGTTCCGAATTGGCGGCATAGCGGGGCAGGTTGGGAAACAGCGCCGCATATTCGGGCAGCGCTGCAATGCCCGCGCCAGGCACGTCCGGCAGAATATCTGACAGCCGCTGCGGATCGTTCAGCATCAACGAGGTGCGCGCCCGCAGCACTTCGTCCTGCAAATGCCCGGATAGCTGAACCGCCATCAGCTTGATCATGGCTATGCTGTCACCCGGTTGCCAGGGAGCAACCGGTGCGTTGAACAAAAACATTTCGGGCGCGCCGCGGCCCAGGGCGTTTTCGTTGATTTCGTCCAGCCGCGCATTGACACCGGCGGCATAGGCGCGAAGAGCGGCCTTTGTGTAATCGTCCTGAACCTCGAAGGACTGATGCGCCAGCCCGTATAGATCCAGCCGACGCATGAGCTTGTCGATATGCACGGTCCGCTGGCCAAAAACCTCGGACAGGCGTCCCTGCACGGTCCGGCGCATGACCGTCATCTGCCACAACCGGTCCTGGGCATGTGCATAACCCAGACCGAAGAACACGTCAGGGTCGGTCTGCCCCAGGATGTGAGGCACGTTGGCAGTGTCGCGCACGATCTCGACCGGTGCATTCAGGCCTTTGACCTGCAGCGTTTGGTCGTAGTCAGGCAGCGACTGGCTGGCCAGGAAATACACCAGACCGATCGCCGCGAGGGTCAGCAGGACCAGACCCGAGGCGATACGCATCAACCAGCGAAAGACGACACCCATCAGCAGCGCACCATTTGAATTTGCAGATCAGGCGAAGGTTAATTCATGGCTCTGGCGACCGAAAGAGGCCGCGCCGCGGAATCTGCGCCTGAAACGAAAAACTCCGCCACGGCATTGGCCAGTGACGGAGTTTTCTTGAGGGGGGGCAGGGGGTCAGGGAATAATGCGCGTGTATTTGATGCCTTCGACCGTCGCGCCCAATTGCAGCCCAGCCTGACCGAAGACCGCCGCCAGCACGGGTTTGCGCAGGGTGGTCAGGTCGGTCGACAACTGGTCCGCCTGGTCGCTGACGACATATCCAATGTCCGCGCCGGCGGTCCATCCGCTTGAGCGGCGGAAATCGTTCAGGGCGTCCTCGGTCATGAAGAATAGGACATGGGCGTATTGCTGGGCGCCAATCTGCAGCCCCGCAGTGCCTTTGACAGCCGAGTAGTAGTCGACCGTGGCGCCATTGATGCGCAATGCGCCTTTTCCGTAGCCACCGCCAAAGACGAAGCCCGCCTCGGTGATCAGCGGCATGACCAGCATCCCGTTGGCCTTGTTGGCGATTTCCTGGGTGTTCGGGTAGCGGGTATACATCTCGGTCAGCGTGGCATCGACGCGGGCATCGATCGTTGCCGCGTTCGAGTTTCCGACGCCGTTGCCGCAGGCGGCGGTCAGGGTCAGTCCGGCCATGCCAAAGGCAAAGCCGCGACGGCTCAGTCGTGGTGTGTTGGAACTGCTCATGTTTGTTTTTCTCTGTCTATGTGCCTGAAAAGCCGGGTGGTCCCGGTCTTGTGTGCAAGAATACGCCGAGCCGCCTCGGGTGTCACGGGAAAACCGGCAGGCCAAGGCCGGCCGATCGGCGAAAAATCGCGGAGTCCTGCAGGATTAGCCTTGCAACAGCCGGGCGACCTGCGGCGCGAAATAGGTCAGGATGCCGTCACAGCCCGCACGTTTGAAGGCCAGCAGGCTTTCCAGCATCACCTTTTCGCCGTCGATCCATCCGTTCTGCGCGGCGGCCTGGATCATCGCGTATTCACCCGACACCTGATAGGCATAGGTGGGTGCGCCGAACGTGTCCTTGACCCGCCGGCAGATGTCCAGATAGGGCATACCGGGCTTGATCATCACCATGTCGGCCCCCTCGGTCAGGTCACGCTGGATCAGGCGCAACGCCTCGTTCGAGTTGGCCGGGTCCATCTGATACGTCTTCTTGTCACCGGTCAGCGCGCCTGATGCCCCCACCGCGTCGCGAAAGGGTCCGTAGAAGGCGCTGGCATATTTCGCGGCATAGCTGAGGATCATGACGTCGTGATGGCCGGCGGCCTCGAGTGCCTGGCGCATCGCGCCGATCCGGCCGTCCATCATGTCGGACGGGCCGATGATGTCGGCTCCGGCCTCGGCCTGAGCCAGCGTCATCTTAACCAGCGCCTCGACCGTTTCGTCATTCACGATCTTGCCGTCCACCACGTATCCGTCATGGCCGTTGATGTTGTAGGGGTCCAGCGCGACGTCGGTCATCACCGCGATTTCGGGCGCGGCCTGCTTGATCGCGCGGATGGCGCGGTTCGAAAGGTTGTCGGGGTTCCACGCCTCGGCGCAATCCTGCGTCTTGAGGCTGGGATCGGTGTAAGGAAACAGGCAGATCGCCGGGATGCCCATCGCCTGCGCCTCGGTTGCGGCCTTGGCGATCAGATCGACCGAGCGGCGCACCACGCCGGGCATCGAGGGCACGGGCTCTTCGATGCCCTCGCCGTCGCGCACGAAGACAGGCCAGATCAGGTCATCAACGGTCAGTGTGTTCTCGCGCACCAGACCCCGGATCGCCTCGGACTGGCGGGCGCGACGAAAGCGGCCGTGGGGGTAGGGGGCGATTGTCGGTTTCATGGCGCGTTCTCCTTGAACATTCGCGCATTGGGTGGCATGAATTTGCGCAGGTCTCAAGGGTACCAATAGCCGCGCCGTTGCGATAGAACCGCCTGAGAATTTTGAATTAAAGGACCGAGTTTGGACTGGTACTCCTCGATTTTCGAACTCATCGATATGCGCAGCTTTTCGAATCTGTGGTATTGGATCGCGCTTGCGGTGCTGTGGTCGACAGCCAGCCATTGGGTGATGGGGGTTCCGTATGATCTGGTCGTGCGCGCCCGCCGCGTCGGTGGGCAGGCCGAGATCGACCTTCTAGACATCGTACGGATCAACACCAATCGCATCCTCTACATTGCTGACGTTTCGGGGGTCGTGATCTTGGCGCTGTGCTGTTTCCTGTTTGCGGGTCTGGCGACGCTGGGGTTTTACTATCAGGTCGAGTTCGCCCAGGCCGTATTCCTGCTGTTGTTCCCGATGGTTCTTGTCGGCGCAAACAGCCTGCGGGTGGCCCGGAACCTGCGGCGGCAGGAGTTGTCGATTGAAGCTGTGTCCAAGGCGCTGCATCGGTGCCGGCTGGCGACGCAGGTCATCGGTATGTTTGCGATACTGGTCACTTCGATGTGGGGCATGTATCAGAACCTTTCGATAGGCGTTCTGGGATAGCAAAATCGGAAAGGCGGCGTGATGAAGGCTCCGAACCACGTGACAGTCGGCGGCGCCCCCGAGGGGTTTGACGCGCAGCTGGTGTTGAACGAAGTCGCCCGCTCGGGCGGGCCGGTTCTGCATGTGGCGCGCGACGACAAACGTGCCGAGGCGATGCGTGCCGCGCTGCGTTTCTTTGCGCCCGACATGCCGGTGATCCTGTTCCCCGGTTGGGATTGCCTGCCTTATGACCGGGTGTCGCCCAACCCCGACATCGCTGCGGCGCGGGTGGCGACACTGGCGGCGCTGGTGCATCAGATGCCCGAGCGCTTTGTTCTGCTGACCACGCTGAACGCGGCCACCCAGCGCGTGCCGGCGCGCGACGTGCTGCGGCAGGCCGCGTTCACCGCACGGGTCGGTCAGCGCATCGACGAGGCCGCGCTGCGTGATTTTCTGGTGCGCATGGGGTTCAGCCAAAGTCCCACGGTGATGGAACCTGGCGACTATGCCGTGCGCGGCGGGATCATCGACATCTTCCCGCCGGGCGAGGCAGGGCCGGTGCGGCTGGACCTTTTTGGTGACGTGCTGGACGGCGCGCGCCGGTTCGATCCAGCCACACAGCGCACCACCGAAAAGCTTGACCTGGTCGAACTGGCCCCGGTTTCCGAAGTGATACTGGACGAGGCCGCCATCACCCGGTTCCGTCAGAACTATCGCATCGAATTCGGTGCGGCCGGCACGGATGATCCGCTGTACGAGGCGGTCAGCGCCGGGCGCAAGCATCAGGGCATGGAACACTGGCTGCCCCTGTTCCATGAAAAGCTGGAAACGTTGTTCGACTACCTTCCGGGGGCTTCGATCACGCTGGACGATCAGGTGACGCCCGCGCGTCTGGCGCGGTGGGACAGCATCGCCGATCAATATGAAACCCGGCGCCTGGCGCTCGAGAACCGCTCGCGCATGGATTCGGTCTATAAGCCCACGCCGCCGAGCCTGCTGTATCTGGACGACGAGGCATGGACCCAGGCAGTGGCGCAGCGTCGGGTGCTGCAGTTCAGCCCCCTGCCGCAGGCCAGCGGGCCGGGGGTGATCGATGCGGGCGGGCGGATCGGGCGCAACTTTGCCCCCGAGCGTCAGCAGGAAAGCATCAGCCTGTTCGGCGCGCTGGCCAGCCACATCAAAAACAAGCTGGAGAAGGGGCCGGTGCTGGTCGCCTCGTATTCCGAGGGCGCGCGCGAACGCCTGACCGGGTTGATCGAGGATGAGGGGCTGGCCGAGGCAATTCCTGTGACCGACGGCTCACGCATCGGCAAACGCGGCCTGCACCTGGCGGTCTGGGCGTTGGAGCACGGCTTCGAGACGCCCGACATGACGGTGATTTCGGAACAGGACGTGCTGGGCGACCGGCTGATCCGCCAGCCCAAGAAACGCCGCAAGGCCGAGAATTTCCTGACCGAGACCCAGTCGCTCAGCCCCGGTGATCTTGTCGTGCATGTCGATCACGGCATCGGCCGCTATATGGGCATGGAGGTCGTGACCGCCCTTGGCGCCGCGCATGAATGCCTGCTGCTGGAATATGCCGAAGGTGCCAAGCTGTACCTTCCGGTCGAAAACATCGAACTGCTGTCGAAATACGGGCACGAGGAAGGCTTGCTCGACAAGCTGGGTGGCGGCGCGTGGCAGGCGAAGAAGGCCAAGCTCAAGGAACGCATCCGCGAGATGGCCGACCGGCTGATCCGCATCGCCGCCGAACGCGCTTTGCGCAAGGCCCCGATCATGGACCCGCCGCCCCACGCGTGGGAGGAGTTCAGTGCCCGCTTCCCTTACCAGGAAACCGAGGACCAGCTGAGCGCCATCGCCGACGTAATGGAGGACCTGCACTCGGGCACGCCGATGGATCGCCTGATCTGCGGCGACGTGGGGTTTGGCAAGACCGAGGTCGCCATGCGCGCGGCCTTTGTTGCGGCCATGTCCGGCCTGCAGGTGGCGGTGATTGCGCCCACAACGCTGCTGGCGCGCCAGCACGCCGCCAGCTTCAAGGACCGGTTCCGGGGCTTCCCGCTGGAAGTCCGGCAATTGTCGCGTTTTGTCTCGGCCAAAGAGGCGCAGCAGACCCGCGAAGGGCTGGCAAAGGGCACGGTAGACATCGTGATCGGCACCCATGCTCTGTTGGCCAAGGGCATCCGGTTCCAGAACCTCGGGCTGTTGATCATCGACGAAGAGCAGCATTTCGGCGTGGCCCACAAAGAGCGGCTGAAGCAACTGCGCTCCGACGTGCATGTGCTGACGCTGACCGCCACCCCGATCCCGCGCACGCTGCAACTGAGCCTGACTGGCGTGCGCGACCTGTCGATCATCGGCACGCCGCCCGTCGATCGTTTGGCGATCCGCACCTATGTCAGCGAGTTCGACGCCGTCACCATCCGCGAGGCGCTGCTGCGCGAGCACTATCGCGGCGGGCAGAGTTTCTATGTGGTGCCGCGCATCTCGGACCTGCCCGAGATTGAGGAATTCCTGAAAGATCAGCTGCCGGAACTGAGCTATGTGGTGGCCCATGGCCAGATGGCCGCGGGCGAGTTGGACGACCGGATGAACGCCTTCTATGACGGCAAGTATGACATCCTGCTGGCCACCACGATCGTGGAAAGCGGTTTGGACATTCCCACCGCGAACACGATGGTCGTTCACCGGGCCGACATGTTCGGGCTGGCGCAGCTCTATCAGATCCGGGGCCGGGTGGGGCGGTCCAAGACCCGCGCCTACGCCTATCTGACCACCAAGCCGCGCGCGCGGTTGACGCCGGCCGCCGAAAAGCGGCTGCGGGTTCTGGGCTCGCTCGATACGCTGGGGGCCGGGTTCACGCTGGCCAGCCAGGACCTGGACATTCGCGGCGCGGGCAACCTGCTGGGCGAGGAGCAGTCGGGCCAGATGCGCGACGTGGGCTATGAACTCTACCAGTCGATGCTGGAAGAGGCGATCGCCAAGATCAAGGCCGGTGAGATGGAGGGGCTGAGCGAGGCCGACGACCAGTGGGCGCCGCAGATCAACCTGGGCGTTCCGGTGCTGATTCCCGAAGACTATGTGCCCGATCTGGACGTGCGGCTGGGCCTCTACCGCCGCCTGTCGTCGCTGTCGACCAAGGTCGAGCTTGAGGGCTTTGCCGCCGAGTTGATCGACCGGTTCGGCCCGCTGCCGAAAGAGGTGAACACGCTGCTCTTGGTCGTGCGGATCAAGGCCATGTGCAAACGCGCCGGCATCGCCAAGCTGGACGGCGGACCGAAGGGGGCGACGATCCAGTTCCACAATGACAAGTTCGCCTCGCCGCAAGGTCTGGTCGAGTTCATCCAGAACCAGCGCGGGCTGGCCAAGGTCAAGGACAACAAGATCGTGGTGCGGCGCGACTGGAAGAAGGACAGCGACAAGATCAAGGGCGCCTTTGCCATTGCCCGCGATCTGGCCGAGAAGGTGGCCGCCGAGAAAAAGAAGAAGGCCAGCGCCTGAGGGCGCGGCCTAGTCCCCGGCCACGAAGGTACACAGCTGCCAGTCGCCGCTGTCCGATGTCACGAAGGCCGCGCGATAGCCGACCATCGACCATAGGAAGTCGGAATAGACATAGCCGCGCGTTCCGTCGGTCAGGATGACGCCCTGATACTCGGCCTCTTCTAAATAGTCCGGCACGATCACCACTTCATGGCTGATCAGGTCCAGAATGGGCGCGCCGCGGTTTGGGGCCTGGCGCAGGGTGACATCCTGACCGGTCACGAAATAGGCGGTGAACGGGTCCAGCTTCGCCGGCAGGGTAAGCCGCCACTGATACGGCATCCAGAATTCGCCATCCTCGTCGAAGTAACCGGGCTGGGCCAGCGTGGTCTCGAGGTCGCGCCAGTAGTCCTCGCGGATGGTGGCGGCGTGGCGGCGGTCGGCCTCGGGCAGGGTCTCGGGATCGATCGTCAGGTTGGCGCGGAACTTCTCGGAGCCGTCCGGATCACCGTGGCTGGTATAGATCTCGGGGCAGGTGGCGGCCATGACGCCCTCGAGGTCGCGGGCGGCGACTTTGGCGCGCAGGTCCGCGCGAAAGGCTTCCAGCGTCGGGTCCTGGCTGGCCTCGTCCACAGGCGGAAAGGTCTGGCGGTCGGCCCAGGCGGGCCCGCAGAACAGCGCGATCAGCGCAGCGTTCAACAGTTTCATTCAGCGGCTCTCATCGCGGCCTGGGCGCAGAAGCACGAGGCGCCGACGCTGCGGTCGGCCCGCGCCAGGGCCAGGTCCAGTCGTTGTCGGATCAGCTGCAATTCCTCTACCGCGCCGCGCGCCTTGAGGCAATCGTGCAAGCCCTTGAGGCTCCAGACATTGTCGGGATGGATCGAGGCACGGCTGAGGGTGCCGCCCAGACCCAGATCCTCGCGATAGACGGCTTCGGCTTCGGCCACGTGGCCCTGTTCGAACAGCAACGCCCCCTGCGCGTGGCGGGTGGGCTGCATCCAGCCCCAAGGCTCGTCATAGGGCAGATTGTCGTCCAGTTCGACCGAGCGCCGGAGATGGTCGAAGGCTGTGTCGAAATTGCCTTTGCGATACTCGATCTCGCCCCGCAGCATTTCGCGCGCGATCTCCAGCAGGTCGATCACGCGGTTGTTGTGCAGCAGACGGGTTTCCGGCACGCGGTCCTTGGCGACCAGGAACAACTGCTCTTCAGCTTCGGCCTCGGCCACGTCGCCGGTGGCGGCATGGGCGATGGCGCGGGCGTAGTGCGTGGTGGCCGTCACCGTCAGATACAGGTCGGGATCCGGGGGCAGGGGTAGGGCCTTGGCTTCTTCCCATCGGCCAAAGCGGATCAGGATATGCGGCCCCATGGCCATGTAGCTTTCGAAGTAATCCGCCATGGGCGGGCTTTCGATGCGCAGCATTTCCTCGGGCGTGGTGTCCCACAGGCCCTTGTTCGCGCGCAGGGCGGGCTCCAAGTGGCCCAAGAACAGCGCGCCATAGATGACGAAGTGGTAATTGTGCTGGCGATAGCCGGTATAGATGTTGAAGGCGCCTTCGCGCCGGTAGTATTTCAGATCGGCGGTGACCGCCTGTTCGTTCCAGTGCACGACGTTCTGGTAGTGGCCGCACAACACGTCGATATGGGTGGGCATGTGCACCAGATGCCCGGCATCCGGCACCAGCGTGCGCAGCACATCACCGGCCTTCAGCGCCTTTTCCGGCGTGGGCGACATCTCCATCAGATGCACATAGAGGTGCAGCAGGCCCGGATGCGACATCGCCGCCGGATCGTTGGCCATGGCCCATTCCAAGGCCTCCTGCGCCTCAAGCGTGGCGGCGCCCTCGGCGGGCTGGCCTGTCCTCAGGTCCCACATCTGCCAAGGGGTCAGGTTCAGCAGCGACTCCACATAGATGGTGCGCAGGTCCAGATGATCGGGCTGGGCCGCGAAGGCGGCGCGCATGGCGTCGGCGAAGTCGTGGTCCCAGCGGTGCATGTCGGGCGCCGGGTCACGCTGGGGATAGCGGGCAGGCAGGGCGCGGATCAGCTCGCGTTCGACCGGCGTGCAGCGATCCAGCAGGGCCTGTGCGCATTGGGTTGCGTCATAGGCGCAGTTCAGGGCCTTGGCCTTACCGCGGTCGTCCAGCAGATCCCAGGGCAGGTTGTAGTTGGGCCCGGCGGCATAGGCCACGCCCCAATGGGCCATGGCGCAGTCGGGGTCATGCTCCAGCGCGCGCTGGAAACACACGACCGCCTCTTCATGGTTGTAGCCGTAGGTCCAGACAAGGCCCCGGTCGAACCACAGCTGCGCCTGATCCGAGGACGTGGTGACGGGGCAGCTATGCGTGCCCAGATCGAAATAGTCGCTCATGCCGAACTCTCCCTGACTGGGGCGAGCCTAGCGCAGTTCAGGTGCGCTGCACAGGTCAGGCGGGAACACGGTCTTCGATCCGGCCCATGTGGACCATCAGCCCGAAGGCCAGCACGCACATGGTCAGGATGCCGATGGTCAACGGCCCCAGCGTGCCGTCGAACAGCAGCCCCACCGGCGCGGCGACCGCGGCGGCCAGCACGGTCGAGATCGACCCGATGACCGAGGCCGCCATGCCGGCGATATGGCCCATCGGCTCCATCGCGATGGCGTTCAGGTTACCCATGGTAACGCCGGCCATGAAAAAGACCGTGGTTTGCCAGAACACGAACAGCGCAAACGAGGCCTGCGGCGACAGGTTCGACATGTTGAGGGCAATCACCAACGAGGTGATCAGGATTTGTCCGGCCAGCGCCCAGGTCACCATTCGGCGCATCCCCACGCGCACCACGACGGCCGCGTTCAGCAAGCTGGCCGAGCCGGACATCAGCGCCACGAATCCGAACCAGAAGGGGAAGCTGTCGGCGCGGTCGTGGATCACATCATAGATCGGCTGCACCATGGTCAGCATGGTGAACAGCATGCCCATGCACAGGGTCTGGACAAAGATCGACAGGCGCACAGTGGGGTGGGCAAACATCTCTTTCACCGCACCGACCATCAGCGGCAGGCGGAACGGGCGGCGGTTTTCCGGCGCAAGCGACTCCGGCAGTCGGAACCCCATCCAGACAATGATCACCAGCGCGAACAGGATGAACGACATGAACACACCGCGCCAACCGGCGAAGGCAATCACGGCGGCTCCGGCCATGGGCGCGATGGCGGGCACCAGGGTGAAGATCATCATCGCGATGGACACGATCCGCGCCATTTCCCGGCCCGAGAACAGATCGCGGATGATCGCCATGGCGACCACGCGGGGCCCGGCGGCCCCCAGCCCCTGAACCACCCGGGCGGCCAGAACCAACTCGAGCGACGAACTGGCCCAGGCCACGGCCGATGCCAGAATATAGACGGCTGCTCCGGCAAAGATCACCGGCCTGCGTCCGACCGCATCCGAGATCGGGCCGGTGAAGAACGTGCCGATTCCCATTCCCAGAACAAAGCTGGTCAGGATCAACTGCGCCCGGTTCACGTCATCAGGGCTGAGCTGCGCGCCGATCTCGGGCAGGGCAGGCAGCATTGAATCAATCGAAAATGCGATGGTGGCAAACATCATCGCGATCAGCGCGATGAATTCGGCCTTGGAAATACGGTCAGCCATGCGGGGACTCCTTGCTCCAACGCGCTAACACGACAGGGCAAGGTGGGCTAGGTGCAATCGCGCACAGAACTCTGTGCTATTCTGCAGAGGAGGGCTCAAGCTGAGACATTATTTCGCCGATCACTTGCGCCCACAATTCCGGTGGTTGCGCCCCAGGGACCGCGTGCTGGTTGGCGACGATGAAGGTGGGGACCGAGTTTACGCCCATTTCACGCGAGTGCGTATCCCGCTGACGAATGTCGTCCCGGTCGGCGTCGGATTTCAGCAGCTTCAGAACAACTGCGGCGTCCATGCCCACGCTGTCGGCGATGTCGGCCAGCACCTCGTGGTCGCCGATGTCGCGGCCCTGCACGAAATACGCAGTGAACAGCGCATCCACCACCTCGTTCTGCTTGCCCTCGATCCCGGCCCAATGGATCAGGCGATGGGCGTCCAGCGTGTTCGGGGTGCGTTTCATGGCCTCGAAATCGATGTTCAGGCCGGCCTTTTCGGCATGCTCCACCACCGGCGCATAGGCGCGAACCGCACCCTCCTTGCCACCGAATTTGCGTTCCAGGTATTCGCGCCGGTCCATGCCGCCTTCGGGCATGTCGGGGTTCAGCTGGAACGGATGCCATTCGATCACGAACGGATGATCCGGGACCGAGGCCAGCGCCTTGTCCAGGTTGGTCTTTCCGATATAGCACCACGGGCAGATCGGGTCTGACAGGATATCAAGCTTGACGGTCTGGGTCATTCTTCGGGTGCCTTGAAATAGGCCGGCAATGCGCGGCGCAAGAGTTTTCCGTTGCCCCCGGTGGGCAGTTCGGGAAGATGGATGAAGGCGCGGGGTTGCTTGTAGCGCGCCATGTTGGCCTCGACATAAGCGCGCAGGGCGGTTTCGTCCAGTTTTTCCGGGCCGGAATAAAAGGCAGCGATCACGAAGGTGTCCGGTTTGACCTCGACCGCGGCCGCGCCCACCTGAGCGACTCCAGGAAAGCGCGACAGGACGGATTCGACCTCGACCGGGGACACCCGGTAGCCGCCGGCGTTCATCATGTCGTCGTCGCGTCCCAGATAGGTGATCTGCCCATCCACGGCCATCGCCCCCTGATCGCCGGTCAGGAACCAGTCGCCCTGCATGCGCGCGCGGGCCTCGTCCGGGGCGTTGAGATAGGTCAGCATCAGCCCCGGGTCCGAGCGGTGAATGGCGATGGTGCCTTCCTGCCCCTGCGGAACCGGCCCGTCAGGCCCCAGGATCGCCACGCGGCGCCCCGGTTGCGGCTGGCCCAGAGAGTCTCCGCGCGCGGGGTGGGATGGGCTGGATGAGATGAAGGTCGAACATTCCGACATTCCATAGGCCTCGTACAGCTCGGTCCCTGTGGCCTGAACCCAGCGTTCGTGCAAGGCGCGCGACAGTTTCTCACCGGCGCTCAGGCCGTGGCGCAGATCGGGCAAGGACAGCGTGTCCGCCGCATTCAGCATCTTGCGGTAGACACCGGGGGCGGCCGCAAAGATCGAGGCGCGGTGGCGGCGCAGCAACCCGGGCAGGGCTGCCGGGTCGGTTCCGGGTTCGGGGATCAGCGCGGTGGCACCGATGGTCCACGGGTCCATCAGGCCGGTGCCCAGCGTGTAGGTCCAGTTGAACGCGCCCGCGTGGCACAGGCGGTCGCCCTCGCGCAGGCCGTACCAGCCATCGACCATCATCTGCCGCGCCCAGATCGCGCGATGCGCATGGGCCACGGCGCGTGGCTTGCCCGAGGTGCCTGAGGTGTAGACGATATAGGCCATGCGTTCCGGATCGCCCATGTCGAACGACGCGGGCGGCAGGTCGCGCATGGCGGCAAGGTCGGTCAGGCCGATCTGCTGGGGATGCGCGGCACAGGCCACGGACGGATCGCGCAGAATGGCGGCTGGGGACAGATCCCGGATCATCCGTTCCGTTTCCGGCTCGGTCAGTTGCGAGGATGTCGGCACCGGGACCAGCCCGACTGCGATTGCGCCCAGATAGCCGATGGGAAAATCGACCGTATTGCCCAGGCGCATTAGCACGATGTCTCCGCGCACAAGGCCCGCACGCAGCAGTCCGGTTCCGGTGTTCAGAACCGCGGATTTCAGCTGCGCAAAGGTCCAGTCGTCCGAGCCGTCGGCGCGCAGCACGGACAGTGCCACCTTGTCGGGCGTGGCATCGGCGCGGCGCAGCGCGTGGGCGGCCAGGTTGAATGGCGTAGGGCAGGGCGGCGGCGGCCCCTGATCGAAGATCGACAACATGCGCCTTGGCTATTGCCCTTTGTCTCGCGTTGCAAGCGCGCGGCGCTGGCCCTATAGAATGACGCATGACGAGCAAAGACCACAAATCCATCGTACGCATCGCCCGCGACAACGGTTCCCGCACCGAGCTGGAGCCGGTGGATCTGGGTGCCCGCGTGCGTGAACTGCGCAAGGCACGGAAATGGACCCTCGAGCAGGCGGCGAACCAGGCCGGGTTGGCCCGGTCCACGCTTAGCAAGATCGAGAATGGCCAAATGTCGCCGACCTATGATGCGCTCAAGAAGCTGGCGATCGGGCTCGAAATCTCTGTACCGCAACTGTTCACCCCGCCCGAGCGGGATCAAGTGATCGGTCGCATGGCAGTGACCAGGATGGGTGAAGGCACCGCGCACGCCACCACGACCTACGAGCACGAGTTGCTGGCCGAAACGCTGACCAAGAAGCAGATGCTGCCCTATCGGGCCCGTGTGCGCGCCCGGTCAATGGACGAGTTCGACGGCTGGGTGCGTCACGATGGCGAAGAATTCCTGTATGTGCTGACCGGCGTGATCCGCCTGTACACCGAATTTTATGAACCGGTTGAGATGCGTCGGGGCGACAGCGCCTACTACGACGGCAGCATGGGGCACAACGTGATCTCGGTAAGCGATGAGGACGCGACCATCCTGTGGGTCACGTCGCTGGCCTAACGCCGGGCTAGCTCGCGGTTCAGGCCTTCGGTGTAAAGGAAATCCTCGACCTCTTCATGGGCCTCGTTCACCGTCAGGTGGTGCCGCTCGGCCAGATAGGCCTCAAAGCGTTTCCTGTCCGTCCTCACGCGCGCCATATCCTGATCGCGCAGGTTCGGAAAACGGCGCTTGGCACGTGCGTAGGACGCGCTCCAGTCTTGTGTCAAATCAGTCCAGTTCAACATCTGCGAGCCTTCCGTGGTTCGGGTTTCAGGACTGCTCTTCCCCAGACCAGCGTACGGAGCGCGCAGCCCGCGCGAAGACATGACAAAATGTCGCAGGTCAGGGCGCTGGAAAATCAAAGCGGTTTTTCACGCCGTGCTCGGCTCGTTTTCCCACTCCCTGTCGGTTTTGGCGATCGTTCAAATTCTCGCACTCTGGACTGCGTGGAATACAGGGCTTTGATCTATCTAAGAAATCTTTTTTCGGTGCGGGTGTCCGTTGCGTCGATCGTCACTTGGATTGCGAGATGTCGTGGTGACAAGCGCTCCACCCGCAACAAGTAGTCAGGTGCTCTAGAAATAGCGGGCAGCGGGATGGTTCGATCGCCCTTTGGTGTTTGGTCACATGTGCCGAAAATTGCCGACGCCCGCGCGGCGTCCGATCCGTGAAGTGCATCTCTTGAAATGGGCAGGGGCACAAGCCCCTGCCGGTTGCCTGCTACTCCTCGTACCACCAGACGTCGGGCATGAACTGCGGTCCGTCACCATAGATTGGCAGGATCTGAGGATGCTTCATTTCCTTCACATGGGCGATGCGGCCAACGTCAAAGCTCCAGATCGGAATGACATACCGTCCGGCGGTCAAGACCCTATCCAGCGCGCGGGTGGCGGCCACGAAATCCTCACGGCTTTCCGAGGCCAGCATCGCATCGATCAGCCCATCCACTGCCGGAGAGGTGACCCCCATCAGGTTGCGTGTCCCCGGAGCATCCGCGCCTTCGCTGCCCCAGTAGAGGCGTTGCTCGTTGCCCGGCGACAGCGACAGCGCGCGGCGGAACGGGGTCATGTCGAAATCCAGCTCGGACACCCGCTGGGTGTATTGTGCGTCATCCACCTTATCGACGGTCAGCTCGATCCCCAGCCGTTCCAGCGCGCGGGCATACATCTCGGCGATCGCATCCACGTTCTGAACCACATTCAAGCTTCCCTGACTGATGACGAGGGTTATCTTGAGCGGCTCTCCCGCTGCGTTCTTCAGCACGCCGTCCTGGATTGTCCATCCGGCTTGCTCCAGCAGATCAGCGGCCTTGCGGATGTCCTTTCGGTTGCGAACCGAGTCGTCGCCCTCGGGCAGAACATACCCTTCCAGAGTTCCCGGCGGCAGATCAGCCGCGTAGGGCTGCAGCATCTCAGCCACCCGACCGGTTGCCGGGCCGGGCTGCATCGCCAGTTCAGACCCCGAGAAATACGAGGTGATCCGAGGCTGAGCCCCGCCTGTGATCGTGCCGTTGATGAATTCAAAGTTGAACGCAAGGGTCAGTGCCTCGCGCACGCGCCAATCGTCAAAAGGCGCTTTGCGCGTGTTCATGACCAGACCTGTCATGCCCGAGGGCTTTTTGTGCGGGATCTCGGTTTTGATGACATCGCCGCGCTGAACGGCCGGGAAATCGTATTGCGTGGCCCATTTGTCGGCGTTGAACTCGCGGACGGCCGACAGCGCGCCGGCCTTGAAGGCCTCGAACAGCACCGTCTGGTCGCCGTAGAACTCCAACCGCATCTCGTCGAAATTCATGGTGCCCCGGCGGAACGGCACATCGTTGCCCCAATAATCCGGATTGCGTTTGAGGTTCACGAAACGCCCGGCCTCGTAGTCATCGATGACATAGGGGCCGGTGCCGATCGGGACATCTTGCAGCGCTGCCTCGGCGAAATCCTTTCCCTCCCATTGGGCCTTCTTGAGGATCGGCCGCAGGCCAGCGATCAGGGCGAGCTCGCGGTCTGGCTCGTTGAAGATGATCCGGACCGAGCGTGGTCCGGTCTGCTGAATGCTGTCGATCTTGGACCACAGACCGCGATAGCGCAGATGCCCCTGCGTTCCGAGGGTCTCGTAGGACCAGATCACATCGTCAACCGTGACCGGCGATCCGTCAGAGAATCGGGCATTCTCGCGCAGGGTGAATTCGACCCAGGATCGGTCCGGCGCGGTGTCGATTGATTCGGCCAAAAGCCCGTAAAGAGTGAAAGGTTCGTCCCAGGAACGGCCCATCAACCCCTCGTGCGTCCAAAATCTTAGCTGCCACGGGGCGGTGCCTTTTTGCACAAACGGGTTGAGACTGTTATAGCCGCCGGTGTTGCCGAACACGACCTTGCCGCCCTTGGGCGCGTCGGGGTTGGCGTAAGGCAGCGACACAAAATCCGGTGGTAGGGCCGGGTCTCCATACATAGCTATGCCATGGGTCGATTCTGCTTGCGCTAACGTGGCGACAACCGAGGCAGCGATTCCCGCGATCAGCGGGCGGATGGGACGGAGAATATCGGGGCTCATTTTGGAAACAATCCTGCTCTGGCCTTATTTTGTTGGGATTCACCGTACCGATGATTTTTCTTATTATCAAACTTTTAGCTTGGATGACGGCGCGGAATTGCTTATAAAGGTTCCACTGCTCGATAGGTTTCTTGCCTGTATGAAACCTGCCTCAATAACTTAACGCCCGCTTCGTGCGGGCGTTTTTTTCTGCCTCGAGCTCCGGGATTCCAGCCTATAAATCGACCGTATCCGCAACCGGGTCTTTCCCCGTTTATTTTGCAGGTGCAGCATGGCACTGTGTCTCCAAATCATGAGTCTGTGGGAGACCCCAAATGAACCTGTCGGGAAAAACAGCAATCATCACCGGATCGAACTCGGGCATCGGGTTGGGCATTGCGCGCGAATTGGCCAAGGCGGGGGCCGATGTGGTTCTGAACTCGTTCACCGACCGCGATGAAGATCACGCGCTTGCGGCCGAGATCGGCAAGGAAACCGGAACCAACGCGCGCTACATCAAGGCCGACATGTCCAAGGGCGAGGAATGCCGGGCGTTGATCGAACAGGCCGGAGCCTGCGATATCCTGGTCAACAACGCAGGCATTCAGCACGTGGCACCGATCGACCAGTTTCCGGTCGAAAAATGGGACGCGATCATCGCCATCAACATGAACTCGGCCTTCCACACTATGGCGGCGGCGCTGCCGATGATGCGCAAGGCCGGGTGGGGGCGGATCGTCAACATCGCCTCGGCGCATGGGCTGACGGCGTCGCCGTACAAGGCGGCCTATGTGGCGGCCAAGCACGGGGTCGTCGGCATGACTAAGACCGTTGCGCTGGAAACCGCGCAGGAGCCGATCACATGCAACGCCATCTGTCCGGGCTATGTGTTGACGCCGCTGGTCGAGGCGCAGATCCCGGACACGATGAAGGAATACAACATGAGCCGCGAGGACGTGATCAAGAACGTCATGCTCGAACGGCAACCCTCGAAAGAGTTCGCGACCGTCGAACAACTGGGTGGAACCACTGTGTTCCTGTGCTCGGACGCGGCGGCCCAGATCACCGGCACCACGATCTCGGTCGACGGCGGCTGGACCGCGCTGTGATCCGCGGCACGCACCAGGGCCGGCGGACATGGTAAAGCGCATCAATCTTGCCCTGCAGGGCGGCGGCGCGCATGGCGCCTTTACCTGGGGCGTGCTGGACCGTCTGCTGGACGAAGAAGACATCGAAGTTGCGGCGATCACCGGGACCTCGGCCGGGGCGCTGAACGGGGCTGCGTTCAAGGCCGGCATGGTCCATGCCGGTCGTGATGGCGCGCGCGAGACGCTGAACGCCCTGTGGGAGAGGATGGGCGCGGTGGGCGACATGCGCATCGCCAACTGGCTGGCCGGGATGGAACCCGCCCAGATCGCGCAGGCGATGGAGTATTCCTTGCCGTTCTCGGTAGCCGATACCTGGTCGCGGATGGTGTCGCCCTATGCCTATGGGCCGTTCTACCGCAATCCGCTGGCCCCGGTGGTCGAGGCGTTTGATTTTGGCGAGGTCTGCGCCGATCAGGGGCCGCGCCTGTTCGTCTGCGCCACCTGCGTGCGCAGCGGCAAGATCCGGGTGTTCACGGGCGATGAGGTGACGACTGACGCGATCCTCGCCTCGGCCTGCCTGCCGAACCTGTTTCAGGCGGTTGAAATCCACGAGCCCGAAACCGACCGGACCGAAGCCTATTGGGATGGCGGCTATACCGGCAACCCGGCGCTGTTTCCGCTGTTCAACGCGGGCCTGCCCGAAGATGTGGTGATCGTGAACATCAATCCGCTGGAGCGCGACGAGGTTCCCAAGACCCCGCAGCAGATTCAGAATCGGATCAACGAGATCAGCTTCAATTCGTCCCTTCTGCGCGAGTTGCGGGCGATCAACTTCGTGCAGCGCCTGCTGGCCGATGGCAAACTGCAGGCGGGCGAGATGAGCCGGGTCTTCGTGCACATGATTGCCGATGACGCCCTGATGAACAGCCTGTCGGTGGCGACCAAGACGGTGCCCAACCCGGTGGTTCTGCACAGCCTGAAACAGGCCGGACGGGCCGCGGCCGACCGGTTTCTGGCCGATCACAAGCCCGATCTGGGAGTGCGCAGCACCGTTGATTTGCCCGCGATGTTCGGCTGATCACTCGGGCGGCTGGGTTGGGTCTTTCTGGTTCGGATAGACCAGCCCGGCCGAGATCACTAGCTTGGCGGCATCCTCGATCGACATGTCCAGCAGGATTACGTCTTCCTCGGGGAAGAACAGCAGAAAACCCGAAGTCGGGTTCGGCGTGGTTGGGATGAACACGCTCAGCAGACCGCCGCCGGTTTCGGCGCGTTTGTTGATCTCGCCTTTGGCCTCGGTCGAGACAAAGCCGATGGCCCAGATGCCGCGGCGAGGATACTGCACCAGGCAGGCCTTCTCGAACGACCGCTCGGTCTGGGCAAAGACGGTTTCCGAGATCTGCTTGATCCCGGAATAGATCGACCGGACGACGGGCATCCGGTTGACCAGGCTTTCGGCAAAATGGATCAGTGACCGGCCCAGGATACCTTTGGCGATCCAGCCGACCAGAACCGTGAAGATCAGGAAGAACAGGACGCCCACGCCGCGCAGGTTGATACCCACATATTGTTCGGGCCGGAACTGGTGCGGGATCAGGGGCAGGACCGCGCTGTCGATCCAGCCGACTACCGACAGGATCAGCCACAGCGTCAGCCAGACCGGTGCGATGACGACGATACCCGTCAGAAACGACGCGCGTAGCCGCGACAGCAGGCCGGGGCGGCGGTGGGGTTCTTCATCAAACGGTGTGTTCATCGCGGTTCCGAGCGGTTTGCCGGACTAGTTAATCAGTCCGGCGCCTTGGTACAATAGGTCCGTTTGACGCTTAGTCAGCCTGAGCCTTCAATGCCTTGGCTATGCCAGCCGCAAGGCGCGCATTGTTGCGCACCAGGGCGATGTTGGCGATCAGGGATCGGCCCTCGGTCCGCTCGTAGATGCGCTGCAGAAGATAGGGCGTGACGGCCTTGCCGGTAATGCGATGCGCTTCGGCGTCCTGCTGGGCCGAGGCGATGATCGGGTCAAGTTCCTCGGACGGGATCTGATCGGCCAGCGGGATCGGGTTGGCCACCAGCTGCCCGCCCGGCAGACCCAGAGCGCGGCGCGTCGCATGGGCCTTGGCGATCTGCTCGGCTGTGTCCATCCGCAGGGGCGCGGCAAAGGGCGACTTGGCCGACCAGAAGGCTGGGAATTCATCCTGCCCATGGGCGATGACCGGCACGCCCAGTGTCTCAAGCACTTCGAGCGTTTTGGCCAGATCGAGGATGGCCTTGGCCCCGGCAGCCACGACCGTGACCGGCGTCTGCGCCAGTTCGTGCAGGTCGGCCGAGATGTCAAAGCTGGTTTCCGCGCCGCGATGCACCCCGCCGATGCCGCCGGTGGCAAAGACCTGGATCCCCGCGAAATGGGCGGCGATCATCGTGGCGGCAACGGTGGTGGCCCCGGTCCCGCCCGAAGCGATGCAGGCTGCCATATCCGCGCGCGAAATCTTGGCCACGCCCTGCGCCTGTCCCAGATCCTTCAGCTGATCGGGTTCCAGCCCTACGTGCAGCCGACCGTCTATCACCGCGATCGTGGCCGGAACGGCGCCCGCGTCGCGGATGTCCTGCTCGACCTGGGCCGCCACCTCGATGTTCTGCGGGTAGGGCATGCCGTGGGTGATGATGGTGCTTTCCAAGGCAACGATGGGGGTTCCGTCGTCCTTGGCCGCGCGGACTTCGGCGGAATACTGGATGTCGATCACAGGGGGGTCTCTCCGGATACATAGGTTGCGGCGGCATGCAAGGCGCGGGTCAGCGCCTCGTCAATGCTGGCGCCATTGGCTTCGGCGGCGATATGGGCCGCCATGAACGTGTCGCCCGCACCGGTCACGCGCGTGACCAGAACCGACGGGGGTTTCTGGGTGATCACCGCCTGGGCACTGGCCACGGTGGCCGAGTTGCCCCCGTCGGTCACCAGCGCGCGCAGCGCGCCCCGCTCCAGCAGCGCACGGGCGGCGGATTCGGAATCGGCGAACTCGCGCTGGCACAGCAGCCCGGCTTCTTCGAGGTTCACGTACAGCGTGGCCCGGCCGTGCTTGAGGAAGGGCGACAGCCGTTCGGCCTTGCCGGGCGAGGCCGGGGCCACGCGCAGGTCGGCACGGGCGAAGGCCGGGCTGACGGCGATTTCTTCCAGAAGGTCCAGCGTCAGGTTGCCGTCCAGCGCGATCTGCCCTTCGAACGGGGTGTTTTCATACCCCAGCGGGCCATGGATCAGCGGGCGCAGGATCTTGGCGCCGGCGGCCTCGAGCGAATGGGCATCGGCGATGGCAGCAATCAGGCCGTTTGCGCCTTCGACCGCCATGTAACGGTCGGTGGGCAGGTCCTGCGAGCGGTAGACATGTGTCGTGTCCATGCCCAGCCGCTTGCAGGCATGAACCAGCTCGTCGCCTTCGGGGTCGCTGCCGATTGCGGTCAGCAGGGTCGGGGTCATGCCAAAGCGCACAAGCGTCATGGCGATGTTCATCGCCACGCCACCGGGCAGGCGCGTGATGCGGCCGGGCACGTCCGACCCTTGCCGCATGTGGCTGGCGGATCGTCCGATCACGTCCCACAGGACGGATCCGATACACAGGATGTCGCTGTTCTGAGTCATTTCCTCGTCATGCCGCAGGCGCAGGGCGCGCGCAAGCCGGAAGCTGCGCGGGCTGGGTCCACGTCGGCGATTTGGCTTGCCAATTGTTTGGAAGGACGAAACACTCGGACACAGTGTTTTTTGGTTCTTTTGGATATTTTCGGATGGGTCTCAATATCCGTTTGCTGACCTTCCTGCGGTTTCGCGCCTGGATCATTGCGCCATTGCTGGCATGTATTTTTTTGGCAATGCCAGCATGGGCGCAACAGAGCGGACGAACAATCGTTGACTTTCAGGTTCGGGACGGTCGGCTTCTGGTCGAAATCGCTCTGAACGCCGAGGCCGTTCTGTCCGGGGTCGATCCGCAAGAGGTCGCGAAGGGCGGCGACGGCGGGAGCGCGCAATACGCGCAGTTGCGCCGTCTGGTCTCTTCCGAGCTTGAGGAACACGTCCACGATTTTGTGACGAATTGGAAGCAATCCTTGCAGATCGACGTGAACGGGCCGGTTGCGTTGTCCTATGAAGGCGCAAGTATTCCGGTGGTCGGCAATCCTGACGTGCCGCGGATTTCCCGAGTGCTGTTGGCCGGTCCTCTGCCGCCTGATGCAAGCAGCCTGCGCCTGACCTGGCCCGAAGGGATCGGCCCCGTGGTTCTGCGCCAGCAAGGGGTCGAGGCGCCCTATACCGGGTTTCTGAGCGGCGGCGAGGTCAGTCCTCGCATTCCCTTGGCAGGCGGGGCCGGGCTGGGTGCCCAGCAAGCGGCCGAGGCTTTTTTCCGGGCCGGGCTGTTGCATGTTGCGGGAGCGGGGGCACAGCTTCTGGCGCTGGCCTCGGCTCTGGTTTTCTTGTCACTGAAGCTGCGCCCGGTCCTTGTTCAGCTTGCCGCGCTTGGGCTGGCCGTTCTGGTGACGCTGCCGCTTGGGATGTTCGACGTGTTGAGTGCGAGGCCGTTCCTGCCGTGGCCGGTCGTGCCGGCGGCCATCGCCTTGTTGGCGCTTGGGAACCTCGTCACCGACCGGTTGGGGCTCTGGCGAGTGCTGTTCCTTTTGGCGACCGGTGCGGTCCTTGGCCTGACCCTGTCAGAAACATCGTCGCGCTTGGGTGTGCCGCCGCACCATGTCGCGCCGGCGGTGCTGGGTTTTGCCGCTGGCATCCTGTTGGCGCTGAGCGGTGTCGCGATCCTGATCCTGACCACCCTGACCGTGCTCTTGCCGGATTCGCCCAGACTGCGCGGCCGTATTTCCACGGTGGCTTCGCTGTTGTTGGCGGGCTTGGGGCTATACTGGGCGGTTATGTCCTAACCGCCGGTTTTCACCGGCGCGATCAGCGTGTTCAGCGCGCTTAGCGGGTCCTCTGCCGTCCAGATCTCGTCTCCGATACCGAAGAAGTCGGTGCATTCAGCCAGTTCGGCAACCAGTTCCGGTGTCAGGCCGCCTTCGGCGACAACCGGAACCTCGATCATCTCGGACCACCATTGGAACAGATCATGCTCGGCACGGCTCCCTTTGCCCAACGAGACGTCCCCCACGGGTCCGAAGGCCACATAGTCAGCGCCGGCTTCGCCCGCGGTCATCCCGTCATGGCGCGAGGTCCCGCAGAAGCTGCCGACGATGGCATCCGCGCCCAGCTCTTTGCGCGCGGCCCGGACCGAGCGGGCTGCATCGTCCAGATGCACCCCGTCCAGCCCCAGCCGTTGCGCCAGCAGGACATGGTTCGAGATCACCAGCGCCACGTCGCGCGCATGGGCCACCTCGCGGCAGGCGTCGGCCGCGCGGGCGATGGCGTCCTCGTCACTGCCGGCCAGCGCCAGCCGGATGCAGGCGATCTCGGTCCCGTCCAGAACGCGGGCCAGCCGGTCAGGGAAGGTGGCCGGGTCGATGGTCGGCGGGGTGATCAGATAGATCTGAGGCTGCTCGGGGGTGTCCATTGGCGGATCCTTCGCGGTTGGTCTTTGGCGCGGTTTAGCCGATTGCGGCGGCGAAGCAAACTTTATTGCCCGCTGACCGCGCGATTTGCAATCGGGCAGGGCGGCCGGGCTTGCCCTGTGCCAGCGGCGGCAGTATGGCAGGCGCAACTTTCGGAGATCAGAATGCCCAGCGACAGACCCCAGCCATCATTCGTGCTTGTCCGCCCACAGATGGGCGAAAACATCGGTGCCGCGGCGCGGGCGATGTGGAATTTCGGTCTGGACCGGATGCGCATCGTCGCCCCGCGCGACGGCTGGCCCAACCCCAAGGCTGTGGCCATGTCGAGCGGTGCCGGGCGGCTGCTGGATGAGGCGCAGCTGTTCGACGATCTGGCCGGCGCGTTGGGCGACCGCACATACGTCTTTGCCACCACCGCCCGTCAGCGCGGCCTGACCAAACCCGTCTACAGCCCCGAGCGCGCCATGCAGATCGCAGCCCAAAAGGTGGCGGCGGGCGAAAAGGTGGCCGTGCTGTTCGGGCCTGAGCGGGCCGGGTTGGAGAATGAAGACATCGCCAAGGCCAATGCGATCATCTCGGTGCCGGTGAACCCCGAATATGCCTCGCTGAACCTAGGGCAGTGCGTGTTGCTGACCGCCTATGAGTGGATGCGCCAGACCGGCGACGTGGTGCACGAGGCCACCGATCTGGGCAAAGGCGACTGGGCCACGGGCATCGAGGTCGAAAAACTGGTCGAGCATTACGAGCAGCGGCTGGACGAGGCCGGGTTCTTCTACCCGCCGGAAAAGGCCGAAGGGATGAAGGTGAACCTGCGCAACCTGTGGTCGCGCATGCGCATGACGCGGGCGGATGTGCAGATGCTGCACGGGATCATGCGTCAGATGGTCCGCTGGAAGGACAAGGGCTGAGGCTGGACCTTCCCGGGCACTGGCCCTAGCTTGCGGGAAAATCAAGGACATGAGGACGGCATGAGCGGCAAGCGCAGCATCTTCGAAGAAGTCTCGGGTGAACAAAAGCAGGAAACGGTCCAGCCCGGCATGATCGACCGTGGCCGGGGTGGCGCACGCAAGGCCATCCGTGTCTGGCTGATGATCCTGTTCGCGCTTGTCGTCGTGATGATCGCGGTGGGCGGGTTGACCCGCCTGACCGACAGCGGCCTGTCGATCACCGAATGGCGACCGGTCACCGGGGCGATCCCGCCGATGTCCGAGGCGGACTGGCAGGCCGAGTTCGACAAGTACAAACAGATCGACCAGTGGCGGATCATGAACCAGTGGATGGAGGTGGATGACTTCAAGACCATCTACTGGTGGGAATGGGGCCACCGGCAGCTGGGCCGGGTGATCGGTCTTGTCTGGGCGCTTGGCTTCTTTGGCTTTCTGGTGCTGCGCAAGATCCCCGCAGGCTGGACCGGGCGCCTTGCGATCCCCGGACTGCTGGGCGGCGTTCAGGGCGCCGTCGGTTGGTGGATGGTGGCTTCGGGCGTGACGCAGGGCGAGGGGATGACCGCGGTTGCCAGTTATCGTCTGGCCACCCATCTTGGCCTCGCGTTCGTGATCCTCGGCTTTCTGGCCTGGTACATCTTCATGCTGGGGCGCGAGGAACGCGACCTGATGCAGGCTCGCCGCGCGAAAGAGGCGCGGCTGTTCTCGCTGTCGACCGGGCTGCTGCACTTTGCCTTTCTGCAGATTCTGATCGGCGCATTGGTGGCGGGCATCGACGCCGGTCGGTCCTATACCGACTGGCCGCTGATTGGCGGGCAGGTGCTACCGCCGGACGCCACCGCGCTTGAACCGATGTGGCGCAACTTCTTTGAAAGCCCGGGGTTGGTGCAGTTCATCCACCGCTGCGTGGGCTATATACTTTTCGCCTTCGGCATCTTCGTCTGGCGGCGCGGCAGCAGCAGTGCCCACCCGCAGACCCGGTTCGCTTTCAACGCCATGTTCGCGGCGCTGTCGCTGCAGGTGGTCGTGGGCATCCTCACTGTGGTCTATGGCGCGCCCTGGCAGATCGCCATCTTCCACCAGTTCATGGCCGTGGTCGTCTGGACCCTGATCCTGCGCGCCCGGTTCCTGACCGCTTATCCCATCGCAACCTCGCTGCGCGGAGCTTGACCCAATGACTGCATTCAACGACCTGATGGCCTTTCAGCGGGAAACCTCGGCACTGGCACAGATCGCCGGGCGTCTGGGCTGGGACCAGGAGACTGTCATGCCGCGCGGGGCCGCCAACCAGCGCGCCGAGGAGATGGCCGCGATCGAAGCCGTCCTGCATGCGCGCCGTTCGGATCCGCGCGTGGCCGCGTGGCTGGAGAATGCCCATGCCGACACCGAGGTGGGCCAGGCGCAGCTGCGCGAAATCCGCCGCACTTACAAGCGCACGGTCAAGGTGCCCGCTGATCTGGCCACGGCTATCGCCCGCGTGACCTCGGCCGCGCAGGGCAAGTGGGCACAGGCCCGCGCCGACGAGGATGTTGCCGCGTTTCTTCCGGTTCTGGAGGAAGTCGTGGCTCTGCGGCGTGAGGAAGGGGCGGCTCTGGCGCAAGGCGGCGATGTCTATGACGCGCTGGTCGAGGATTACGAACCCTACACGACCGCTGCCCAGATCGGTGCGATCTTCGACGCCATGCGCCCACGCCTGGTTGCGCTGCGCGCGGCTGTGCTGGACCGGCCGTCCCCGGCGGGGGTGACCGGCACGTTCGACGAAGTGGCGCAGATGAAGCTGACGCAAAAGCTGGCCGGGACCTTTGGCTACGACCTGAACCGCGGTCGGGTGGACAAGGCGGTGCACCCGTTCAGTTCGGGCAGCGGCGATGACGTGCGGATCACTACCCGCACCAGCGAAACCGACCCGTTCAACTGTTTCTATTCGACCATCCATGAGGTCGGGCACGCCTGCTATGAGCAGGGCATAAATCCGGCTTACGCTCTGACTCCGCTGGGTGAGGGCGTTTCGATGGGTGTCCATGAAAGTCAGAGCCGCATCTATGAAAATCAGCTGGGCCGCTCGCGCGCCTTCACGGGCTGGCTGTTCCGGCAGATGACGGACACCTTCGGTGATTTCGGCATCGCGGATGAAGATACCTTCTATGCCGCCGTCAACCGGGTGCACAACGGATACATCCGCACCGAAGCGGACGAGGTTCAGTACAATCTGCACGTCATGCTGCGGTTCGATTTGGAACGCGCACTTATGTCGGGCGATCTGCAGGTGCAGGACCTCGAGGCCGCGTGGAACGACCGCTTCCATGCCGATTTCGGCTATGCGGTCGACAAGCCGTCGAACGGGTGTCTACAGGACGTGCACTGGTCGGTTGGCCTGTTTGGCTACTTCCCGACCTATTCGCTGGGCAATGTGTACGCAGGCTGTCTGTATCAGGCTCTGCGGGCGGCAGTTCCAAGCCTGGATGATCAACTGGCACAGGGCGATACCGCCGCTGCAACCGGATGGCTGCGCGAGCATGTTCAGCAGCATGGCGGTCTGTATGCCCCACGCGATGTCATCCGCCGCGCCAGCGGCATGGAGCCCGGGCCCGAGCCGTTGTTGGCTTATCTCGAAGACAAATTCGGCACGCTCTACGGTCTTTGACCTGGAAAGACGACCGCTATGGGTATGATAGGGGTCATCTAGCCGCGGTGTGCATCAGGGACCCAGTCTTCCGGAGGCCGATTCCAGAACCGGTTCGGGTTGTCTTCGTCATGCCCGCGGATGTGCAGCGTTCGAAAACACGGGTGCAGAAAGATCACTGGTTCTTCATAGGGATGGGCCGCGTAGATTGCGCGCAGCACGGCCGAACGCGCGCCGTTCGATACATCCAGAAAGAACGAGACTTCGACACAGGGAACATCGACCGTGTCGCAGGTGACGGCATTGCGTCCGGTCCCGAGTGACCGAAAGCTCTGAGTTCCGGGCGTCGACCGGAAGGTGACGCGATCATAATCGCCATAAACAAGGTTGGCTTCCGCCAGAACAGCATCAACCACCGCCTGCGCACGGTCCTCGGGAACCTGAACGATCAGGCGCCAACCTTCGTCTGTCAGATATCGTTCGGTGTCCTGTGGTTTTTGGGTCATTCCAGTCTCCTAACCAAGCAACTTCAGAATGACCGGGTTTGCACCTCAAGTGTGACTTATCGCTTCGCCATCGACCGAACTGACGACCCGAGGCAATCAAGCGCGGAGTCCGAAAGGCCGAAATGGCGAGTCAGTGCGATCTTGCCGTCCGGCGTGATGGTAAGGGCGCGACTGGACCTTTGGCGCGCCAACCATTTGTCTTTCAGAGCTTTTTCCAGAATCGCGATTCCCAAGGGACCTGAGATGTGATTTCGGCGTTCCGTCCAGTCCAGACAGAATTTGGCGACCGGCCGGTGAGCGCTGACCCGCGGTGGGTCCAGGTCGAGATCGGTCAGAAACGCGTGATATCGCGGACCCGGCGCCAGTGCCCCATGTGCCAGCTGCAGAACACCCGTATCCAGCAGGTTGTCCGTGATCCACACACCGAGACGCCCGGCAAGATGGTTATAGCAGCAACGGGCCAACAGGACGCCCGATTCCGGTTTCGCGGCCCGCCGGACATGATCGCTGGGAGTTAGCGTCGACAGCTTTTCCAAAGCCGATGCGACCTGTTCGTTTGCGATCCGGTGATAGACATGCCTACCGCTGCGCGTCGAAGTGGTCAGTCCGGCCTGCTCCAACTGCTTGAGATGGGCCGTCGCAGTTGGTGGCGTTATGTTGGCAGCGCAGGACAACTCCTTGTTGGTGAACGCCCGACCGTCCATCAGTTCGCACAGGATGCGTGCACGGGTTGGGTCGGCGAGGGCGGCGCCGATGATGTCCAGTCTGGGTTCGGGTCTCATTGGATGAGCCTAACGCAAAACCCGGCTTGACCCCAGAAAGAACGCTTCGACATTCGCCGAAACGAAAAGGAGCGGCTGCTGTTGCAAAGCCGCTCCGTCGTCGTTGAGGTGAGAGCCGCCGATCTGCGGCGGCCATCCTTACGTTTCGCTATCGTCTTCCTCGTCACCCTGGTCTGCGATCCAGGCGACGCTGACGACTTCCTCGCCTTTGCCGGTGTTGAACACCTTGACCCCGCCCGCGCTGCGGGACCGGAACGAGATACCGTCGACCGGAACCCGGATCGACTGCCCCTTGGACGTGGCCAGCATGATCTGATCGTCGATTTCGACGGGGAACGAGGCCACCAGTGGGCCACCCCGCATCGCCTTGTCCATCGCCATCACGCCCATTCCACCGCGGCCGCGCACTGGGTAGTCATGCGACGAGCTGAGCTTGCCCGACCCGCCGGCCGTTATGGTCAGGATCAGGTTTTCCGCCGCAGACATCTCGGCATAACGCTCCTGAGGCAGGATGCTGTCTGCGTTGCCTTCGTCTTCGTCGGTTTCGGTCTCTTCGGTGACGCCTGCCATCAGACGGCGCATCTTCAGGTAGGCGGCGCGCTCGTCTGCCGTGGCCTCGAAGTGGCGAATGACGGACATCGAGACGACCCGATCGCCATTCGTCAACTTGATGCCGCGCACACCGGTCGACTTGCGGCCCTTGAACACGCGCACGGCAGTGGTCGGGAAGCGGATCGCCCGGCCGGAGTTGGTGACCAGCATCACGTCGTCATCCTCGGAACAGATGCGCGCGTTGACCAGTTCCACACCCTCGGGTAGATCCATCGCGATCTTGCCGTTGCGCTTGACGTTGGTGAAATCGCTCAGCGCGTTCCGGCGCACGTCGCCGGCGCTGGTGGCGAAGACGATCTGCAGGTTTTCCCATTCCTCGTCCGGCACATCGACTGGCATGATCGCCGCAATCGAAACGCCGGTGGGAATCGGCAGGATGTTGACGATGGCCTTGCCCTTTCCGGTGCGACCCGACTGGGGCAGGCGCCATGTCTTGAGCTTGTAGACCATCCCATCGGTGGTGAAGAACAGCAGTTGCGTATGCGTGTTCGCCACGAACAGATTGGTGACAACGTCCTCTTCCTTGGTCTGCATCCCTGACAGGCCCTTGCCGCCGCGCTTCTGCGCGCGGAAGTCGGCCAGCGGCGTACGCTTGATGTAGCCGCCCGAGGTCACGGTCACGACCATGTCCTCGCGTTCGATCAGATCTTCGTCTTCCATATCGCCGGACCAATCGACGATTTCCGTGCGGCGCGGCACTGCGAACTGCTCTCGAACCTCGCGAAGTTCGTCGGCGATGATGCTCATGATCCGCTCGCGCGAGGACAGAATGTCTAGGTATTCCTTGATCTTGGCGGCCAGGTCTTCCAGCTCGTCCGTCACCTCTTTGACACCAATCTGGGTCAGGCGTTGCAAGCGCAGATCAAGGATGGCGCGGGCCTGAACCTCGGTCAGGTTGTAGGTGCCGTCGTCGTTCATCTTGGACAGCGGATCGTCGATCAGCCGCAGATAGCTCTCGATCTCGGCTGCGGGCCAGCGGCGGGTCATCAGCTTTTCGCGCGCCTCGGCCGCGTCGGCCGAGGACCGGATCGTGGCAACGACCTCGTCCACGTTCGAGACCGCCACGGCCAGACCGCACAGGATATGGCTGCGTTCCCGCGCCTTGCGCAGGTCGTATGCGGTGCGGCGGGCAACAACATCTTCGCGGAAGTCGATGAAGCTGGTCAGGAACCGGCGCAGGGTCAGCTGCTCGGGGCGGCCGCCGTTCAGCGCCAGCATGTTGCAGCCGAACGAGGTCTGCATCGGCGTGAACCGGTACAGCTGGTTCAGCACCACCTCGGGTGTTGCGTCGCGCTTCAGCTCGACCACCACCCGGACGCCGTTGCGGTCGGATTCGTCCTGAACATGGCTGACGCCTTCGATGCGCTTTTCACGCACGGCTTCGGCGATCTTCTCGATCATCGAGGCTTTGTTCACCTGATAGGGGATTTCATCCACGATGATGGCATAGCGGTCCTTGCGCAACTCCTCGACGCGGGTCTTGGCGCGGATGATGACGCTGCCGCGGCCCTCCAGATACGCCTTGCGCGCGCCGGACCGGCCTAGCATCACGCCGCCCGTTGGGAAATCGGGGCCGGGGATGTATTCGATCAGCTGTTCGCTGGTCAGGTCCGGATCGTCGATCAGCGCCAGCGTCGCGTCGACCACTTCGCCCAGGTTGTGCGGCGGGATGTTGGTGGCCATGCCCACCGCGATACCGCCGGCGCCGTTGACCAGCATGTTCGGGAACCGCGCGGGCAGGACGGTGGGTTCCTTGTCCTTGCCGTCGTAGTTGTCCTGGAAATCGACCGTCTCTTTCTCGATATCGGCCAGCAGGGCGGCGGCGGGCTTGTCCATGCGGACCTCGGTGTAGCGCATGGCCGCCGGGTTGTCGCCGTCCATCGAGCCGAAGTTGCCCTGACCATCCAGCAGCGGCAGCGACATCGAGAAATCCTGCGCCATCCGCACCAGCGCGTCATAGATGGCGCTGTCACCGTGCGGGTGGTATTTACCCATCACGTCGCCCACGGGACGGGCCGATTTGCGGTAAGCTTTGTCATGGGTGTTCCCGGTCTCGTGCATCGCATAGAGGATGCGCCGATGCACCGGTTTCAAGCCGTCGCGCAGATCGGGGATCGCACGGGACACGATGACCGACATGGCATAGTCCAGATAGGACGTGCGCATCTCGGATTCGATGGATACCGTCGGGCCGTCGTAAACCGGGCGCTCGGGCGGGGTTTCATCCATGTTTTCGGGGATTTCTGGCGTATCGCTCACGTAAACTGCCCGTTTATTGTGCTGGGTCTATATCTTGTGGATGCATCTTATCAGACCCGGCACATAGGGTGCAAGCAAGCAACCCGGAAGTGGCCAGAAACCGCGGTGTTTTTCGGGTAACACATTGTTTTAATACGGATTGAAAAGGAATCATGTTACCCTGAAGGGACCTTTGAGGAAATCTGGAGGTCTGAATGGAGAAAAACGAAACCGAATTGATGCTGAAGGGGTATGGCCTGACAACGGCTGAAATCTTCTATCGCATGCCGGATTACATCCATGTTCTGAACACGTTCATCTGGCAGGATTACGACTTGGCGCCGGATCATCCCAAGCTGTTCAATTTCATCGAGTTCTGGCAGCGCGAAATCGAGGGGCCGCTGCATTCGGTGCGCTTTACCCACCGCAAGATGATCGCGCCCGGAGAATGGCGAAATGTCGTCGGAGAATACCGGCTGAACTAGTGTATCGGCCAGGTCGCGCTCAAGGCCAATGCGCCTTGATCCGGCCGATGGATCATCGAATGAATGCCGACCTGCGTTTCGGCGCAGGTTACTCACTCTCATAATTTCAAAACACAACCTGATCTTGGCACTCCGTTGACGGCGGACGCGCTGAGCGGTTGAATAATCTTGTGCGTTTCGGTCGCGGTTCGGCGCGGCGCACACGATTGGTACAGATTGGAAAACCAGAGAAAGTCCACGATGTGATTGCGCTAACATTGGACATGCCGGCGATGGCGCGTTAAGGACGGCTTATGGTTTCTCGCGTTATACCCGTCGACCCATTTGATCTGGTCATTTTTGGTGGCACCGGGGATCTGGCGCAGCGCAAGATTTTGCCTGCCTTGTTTCGCCGTTATTGCGCGGGACAGTGGAATGACGATGTTCGGATAATTGCCGCAGCAAGATCCGCGCATGACCAGCCGGGCTATCGCGCGATCGTGGCCGAGTCACTGGCCCAGCACGCACCTCCTCAAGCGGCGGATCCGGGCAATCTTGATGGGTTCCTGAACCGGCTGCAGTATCTGCGCTTGGACGCCAGTTCTGATGATGGGTGGGAAAAACTTTCGGGGCAGTTGACGGATTCGCGGATCCGCGCCTTTTATTTCTCGGTCGGACCCGGATTGTTCGCCCCGTTGGCGGAGAAAATCCGCCAGCACGGCCTGGCAAACGAGCAGACGAGGATCGTCGTCGAAAAGCCGTTCGGTCACGACCTGGACAGCGCGCGGGCGTTGAATGCCACGCTGGCCTCATATTTTAGCGAAAACCAAATCTACCGGATCGATCATTACCTGGGCAAGGAAACCGTCCAGAACCTGATGGCCGTCCGGTTCGGCAACATGCTGTTCGAGCCGCTGTGGAACAGCCAGTATGTCGACCATATCCAGATCACCGTCGCCGAGACCGTCGGCGTGGATGGTCGCGAAGAGTATTACGAGCGCGCGGGGGCCATGCGCGACATGGTGCAAAACCATCTGATGCAGCTGTTGTGCCTGATCGCGATGGAACCGCCCGCCAAGTTCGATTCGGACGCCGTGCGCGATGAAAAGCTCAAGGTAATCCGCGCGCTGGACCCGGTGCAGCCGCACCACATCGTGCGTGGGCAGTATTCGGGTGGTCCCGACGGGCCGGGCTACCGCGAAGCGGTGGGCAATCCGCGCTCGACCACCGAAAGCTATGTGGCGCTGCGGGCGCATGTCAGCAATTGGCGGTGGGCGGGGACTCCGTTTTACCTGCGCACCGGCAAGCGGCTGGTGGCAAGGTCCTCGGTCATCAACGTGATTTTCAAGGACGCCCCGCACTCGATCTTCGGGGCCGAGGCCGGGCGGCATGCAAACACGCTGTCGATTCGCCTGCAACCGAACGAAGGCATCACGCTGAAGGTCACGATCAAAGAGCCGGGGCAAGGCGGCATGCGCCTGATCGACGTCCCGTTGGATATGAGCTTTGCCGAAGCGCTCGGGCCCGGAAACCAGGAAGCGCCGGATGCTTATGAGCGTTTGGTGATGGACGTGATCCGGGGCAACCAAACCCTGTTCATGCGCGGAGACGAGGTCGAGGCCGCTTGGGCCTGGACCGACCCGATCATTGCGGGGTGGCAGGCGCGCGGCGACGTGCCAAAACCCTATGACAGCGGCAGTACCGGTCCCGGCGACGCCGAACTGCTGATGAAACGCGACGGTCGCCATTGGCAAGGGATCAAGCCATGAAGATTCAGGAATATGCCGACAGGGACATGCTGGCCATTGATGTTGCCAACGTTCTGGCCGGAGAGTTGGAGGCCGCGCTGCTGCACAACGATGTCGTGGCTTTTGCGGTTCCCGGCGGCACCACGCCCGGACCGATCTTCGACAGCCTGTGCGCCGCGGACCTTGAATGGGAGCGTGTCCGTGTGCTGCCCACCGACGAGCGCTGCGTCCCGGCAGACAGTGACCGGTCGAACGAACGCCTGATCCGCGACCGACTTCTGACCAATCGAGCGGCGGCGGCGGACTATGTCCCGCTCTATATTCCCGGCAAGACGCCCGAAGAGGTTCTGCCCCAAATCGAAGCTCTGATCGAGCCGCTGCGCCCGTTGGCGGTGCTGGTTCTTGGAATGGGCGACGACATGCATACGGCCTCGTTGTTTCCGGGGATGGAGGGGCTGGCGCAGGCATTGGCCAGCAATGCACCGGCGTTGGCCGTTGCTCGCCCGCAGACGCAGCCCGAGACGCGCATCACCCTGACGGGTCCGGTTCTGGATGGCGCCCTTTCCAAACACCTGGTCATCTATGGTGAAAAAAAGCGCGCAGCGCTTGAGCGTGCCATGAGCCTGCCGCCCGAGGAGGCGCCAATTGCGGCAGTCTTGGATGGAATGACGGTACACTGGGCGGATTGATCTCATGCAACTGGACACTCTCAGAACTCTAGCGGCCAAAGGCGCGGACACCCGAATCCTCGATCTGTTCGCGCAAGATCCCGGCCGGGCGCAGAGCTTCTCGGCCTCGACCGGCGATTTGCTGTTCGACTATTCGAAAACCCTGATTGACGCGGATATCCGCTCGGCGCTGATCGACCTGTGCGATCAGGCCGGTCTGGCCGGGCGGCGCGACGCGATGTTCCGGGGTGACAAGATCAACGAGACCGAGGGCCGCGCGGTGCTGCACACGGCGCTGCGCAATCTGGATGGCGGCCCGGTCGAGGTTGATGGCCAGGACGTGATGCCCGACGTTTTGGACACCCTGCAGCGCATGCGCGTGTTCGCCGAAGAGGTCCGGGGCGGAACGGCCCAGGGGGCCGGGGGCAGCTTTACCGACGTGGTGAATATCGGCATCGGCGGTTCGGACCTTGGGCCGGTGATGGCGACGCTGGCGCTGGCGCCCTATCACGACGGGCCGCGCCTGCACTATGTCTCGAACGTGGATGGCGCGCATATCGCCGACACACTGCGAGAGCTGGACCCGACGCGGACGCTGGTGATCGTGGCGTCCAAGACCTTTACCACCATCGAAACCATGACCAACGCGCGGACGGCGCGGGCCTGGATGCTGGACGGCGGGGGCGACCCGGCGCGGCAGTTTGCGGCCGTGTCCAGCGCTGTGGACAAGACGGCGGACTTCGGCATCCCGTCTGACCGCGTGTTCGGCTTTGCCGATTGGGTCGGCGGGCGCTATTCGGTCTGGGGTCCGGTTGGGCTTCCGGTGATGATCGCGGTGGGCTCGAACGCCTTTGACGCGTTCCTGCGCGGCGGGCAGGCGATGGACGTGCATTTCCGCGCCGCGGACTGGGCCGAGAACATGCCGGTGATGCTGGCGCTGGTGGGCATCTGGCACCGTCAGGTGCTGGGCCATGCCAGCCGCGCGGTGCTGCCCTATGATCAACGGCTGCTGCGGTTGCCGGCCTATTTCCAGCAGCTCGAGATGGAATCGAACGGCAAATCGGTGGCTATGGACGGCTCGGCGCTGAGCGTGCCTTCGGGGCCCGTGGTCTGGGGTGAACCCGGCACCAACGGGCAGCACGCGTTTTACCAGCTGATCCATCAGGGCACCGACGTGATCCCTTGCGAATTCATGGTGGCCGCCGAAGGGCACGAGCCCGAGCTGGCCCATCACCACCGTCTGCTGCTGGCAAACTGCCTGGCCCAGTCCGAGGCGTTGATGCGCGGCCGGTCGTTGGAGGAAGCGCGGGCGCGCATGGCCGAGAAGGGCCTGCAGGGCGACGAGTTGGAGCGTCAGGCCCGGCATCGCGTGTTCCCGGGCAACCGGCCCTCGACCACGCTGATCTATCCGCAGCTGACGCCCTTCGTTCTGGGGCAGATCATCGCGCTCTATGAGCACCGGGTGTTCGTCGAAGGCGTGCTGTTGGGCATCAACTCGTTCGACCAGTGGGGGGTGGAGCTGGGCAAGGAGCTGGCCACCTCGCTGGGGCCGATCGTCGATGGCGATGCGGGCACCGAGGGCAAGGACGGCTCGACCGCCGCACTCGTGGCCTATGCGCTGCGGCACCGGAGCTGAAGCCCTGCAAATCTGACGACCTGCCGCTGCGGCAGGTCGCATTCTTTTATTGTCAGACAATTAAATGATTGGCAGGATCGGCCCCGAGGAGAAGCCCCGGGGCCGGCCATGTCGCCGTGCCGCTGGGCCGCAACAGACGCCGCATCAAGGCGGCGCGATGAATGGGAGGATGTCCATGCTGGGACAGATGATGACGCAACCGTTGTTGATTTCGTCACTGATCGATCATGCTGCGCGCTATCATGGTCAGACCGAGATCGTGTCGGTCGAAACCGACGGAACCGTCACTCGGACGAACTGGGGCGAGATCGGCGCCAACGCCCGGCGCATGGGGTCGGCGCTGACCAAGCTGGGCCTGCAGCCGCAGGATCGGATCGGCACCCTGGCCTGGAACAACCGCCGGCATCTTGAGATCTACTATGCGGCCTCGGGCGCAGGATTCGTCTGCCACACGATCAACCCGCGCCTGTTCCCCGAACAGCTGGTTTACATCATCAACCACGCGCAGGACCGGGTGCTGTTCTTCGACGCCACCTTCCTCCCGCTGGTTGCCGCGATCCGCGATCAACTGATCGAGGTGAAGCATTTTGTCCTGATGGGACCGCGCAACGAGGACGCTCTGCAGCAGATCCCGGGCCTGGAATTCTATGACGAGTTGATCGAGACCGGCGACGCCGATTTCGAATGGCCCGTCTTCGATGAAAACACGGCCTCGAGCCTGTGCTATACCTCGGGCACGACCGGTCACCCCAAGGGGGTTCTGTATTCGCACCGTTCGACCGTTCTGCACAGCTTTGCCTCGAACACCCGCGACGTCATCGGGTATTCGGCGATGGATGTGGTGATGCCGGTGGTGCCCATGTTCCATGTCAACGCCTGGGGATCACCCTATGGCTGTGCCATGTCCGGTGCGCAGATGGTGCTGCCCGGACCGGACCTGCATGGCGAGGCGCTGGTGAACCTGATCGACACCTATGGCGTGACGCTGGCGATGGGGGTTCCCACGATCTGGCAGGGACTGCTGGCCCACGCCGCCAAATGCGGCACCAAGCTGGAAAGCCTCGAACGTACGGTGATCGGCGGTGCGGCGTGCCCGCCCTCGATGATCGAGACCTTCCGGGAAAAATACGGCGTCGACACCGTGCATGCTTGGGGGATGAGCGAAATGAGCCCGCTGGGCACCGCCAACATTCCGCTGGCCAAGCATCGCAAGCTGCCGATCGAGGAACAGCACAAACTGCGCGAGAATCAGGGTCGTCCGCCTTTTGGGGTCGAGCTGAAGATCGTCGATGACGACGGCAACGACCTGCCGCATGACGGGGTCACGCAGGGCGACCTGATGGTGCGCGGACACTGGGTGTTGGACAGCTATTTCCAGTTGCAGGATCAAGAGCTTCTGCAGGATGGCTGGTTCGCCACCGGCGACGTGGCCACGCTGGATCCCGATGGCTATATGACCATCCGCGACCGCTCCAAGGACATCATCAAGTCGGGCGGTGAATGGATCAGCTCGGTCGAGCTTGAAAACATCGCCGTAGCGCACCCGAGATTGAGCACCGCAGCCGTGATCGGCGTGCCACATCCCAAATGGGACGAACGCCCGCTGCTAGTGGCCGTCAAGGCCGAGGGCGAAGACCCGTCCGAGGCCGAGCTGCTGGGGTTTTTTGACGGCAAGATCGCCAAGTGGCAGGTGCCGGACAAAGTGGTCTTCGTCGAGGCACTGCCGTTGAACGCCACGGGCAAGGTTTTGAAACGCAAACTGCGTGATGAGTTCAAGGATGCCTTGGCAGGTTAACGCTTGATTTCTTGGGATTTTTGGCTCCGGCGGTAGGGATCGAACCTACGACCAATTGATTAACAGTCAACTGCTCTACCGCTGAGCTACGCCGGAACGGTGCGCGCCGTATAGCAACCCGGTCCGGCGGCGTCCAGAGGAAGATGCGACATTTTTTAGTCGATTTTCGGATTGCCCAAATACCGAGAAATGCGCGCCAAACTATGTAATTTGAAAGTGTCTTCAGAGGGGGTTTTGGCTCCGGCGGTAGGGATCGAACCTACGACCAATTGATTAACAGTCAACTGCTCTACCGCTGAGCTACGCCGG